>NZ_CAURJN010000023.1:0-33218 GCF_963525165.1 uncultured Gemella sp. | reverse complement strand
TGGCTGTTACGTTTTCGTCGTTAATTACTGCTTCGGCTGCTGTTACTGCTGCTTCTGCTGCTGCTTTCGCTTCGTTATACGCATCTACTGTAGCTTTTGTTTTTCCTTCTGTTGGAACTACTTCTTTTGCTTTTGTATCTAACTCCGCTTTTGCTGCTGACAACTCTGCTGTATCTGCTTTAGCGACTAATTTTGCTTTGGCTGCTTCTAGTTTAGCTTTTAATGCTTCAATTTTAGCTTGTACTAGGGCTGCTTCTGCTTGCGTTTTGTTTTCTGGATCCGCTAAGATTGCGGCTGCTTCTTTCTTAGCTTCTTCAATGTCTGCAGTAAGGCTTCCAGTTTCTGCTTTATAAGCATCTGCTGTTGCTTTTGTTTTACCTGCTAATTCTGTGTCACCTAATACTGCTAAGTCTGTTCCCGCATTTCCTAACGTTGTTTTTTGAGCTTCTGTTACTTTGTCTACTAACGCTGTTTTCGCTGCTTCTAATGCTGCTTTCTTAGCGTTTACGTTCGCTAATGCTTCTGCTACTGCTTTGGCTGTTACGTTTTCGTCGTTAATTACTGCTTCGGCTGCTGTTACTGCTGCTTCCGCTGCTGTTTTAGCTGCATCATACTTATCTGCTGTTGCTTGTGTTTTCCCTGCAGTAACATTTGTTTCTTGAGTTAATGTTTTTAAATCATTCTTAGCTTTTTCTAATTCAGTTGTATTTCCTTTTTCTTTCAATAATGCAGCTGCTTTTTCTAATTCAGCTTTGATTTTATCAACTTCAATTTGAGCATCAGTAGCTTCCACTTTACCAGCATTTTCTGCTTTATCTAATACGGCTTTAGCCTGAGCTTTTGCAGCTGTTAATGCTGCTTCCAATTCTCTATATTTAGCATTGTACTGTATAATACTATTCGGGGTCTTGTTTGTCTTATCTGCTTCTTTTAGCGCATCTGAATCATTTTGTAGCTTTGTTTTTTGTTCTGTAGTTGCTGCAACTACTAATTCAGCTCTTGCTGCTTTCAACTCAGCTAATTTTTCATTTAATTTACTTGCAGCAGAAGCTACTAAATCTGGATCTGGATTTTCTTGATTTAATATAGTTTGCGCCGCTTCTTGAGCTTTTATTGCTTCTTCTTTTGCAGAATCATAAGGCGTTATAGAGTTTGGTGTCTTACCGATTCTTGGATCTGGAGTTTCATTTATTAAGTTTAATAACTTATTATTTGAAGTAACTAATTTTGACTTATCTGTTCGTAATGCTTGTTGATCCGTTAACACAGCTGTTACAATATTTTTATAATCTTGAGTTTTCTTTAAATCCCCAGCCAATAAATTCTTAACATTTTCCAATTGTGTTTTATAGGCATTGATAGTTGCTTCAGTTTTTCCTTTAGTGTCTCTCTCTTCTGTTTCTTTTAACTTATCGTAAACTCTTTGTAAAAGTGTTTTAGCAACCCTACTTGTATCTTGATCAATAGTAAATCCTAATCCTGAAATAGGTAATGCATATTGCTTCCATGGAACTTGATATCCCATTCCTAAATTTGCATTATCCCCCGGGCTTATACGAACTGTATACTCCGTAACATTAGGTGCCAATACTATTCCTTTACTTGTAAATGTTCCTGTACTAGTACTTAATCTTCTTTTATTAGAATCTTGTGCCAATTTTTCATTTAACGCTTCTCTAGTAGGTAGTGGTTCCCTATTCGTATTGAAATATTGATTCCCTCCAATTCTAGGTGCAACTACTTTTTTTGTTGCATCTTCTTTATTCTCATCAGACTTAAATGTTTGATCGTATATTTTACTAGTTGTACCTGACTCATCTTTTGCGAATACTTCTACTCTATATTTAGCCTTACGACCATCAATATCTCCTGTAAATCCGGTTTTAAAAGAAACAATAACATCAGATCCAGTAGACTTAGAATAAGCTTTAAATGTTTTTTCAATCCCTTTAAATTTAGCAAGTCCTATTCCTTTATTAGCATAGTGGTTTTCAGGTCTATATACACTACCATCATCTACAGCTTCATCTTTAGTAGCTTTTGTTCTAACCTCTGCTAAAAATAAGGCATAGTCTTGAGAACGATCAAAAGTACTCTCGTTTAACCATGTTTGATACGGTCCATAATCAACTAATACTGTGTTTACAGTTTCAATAGGAAATACTCCTTTGTCTGTTTTTCTTGCAATAGCAAAAACTCCACCATTAGAGGCTTTCCATCCACCGAACTCATTAATATCTTTAAGTTCTCCATGAGCCATATTTTGTAGTGCACCAACTTCATTAATAGAAGCTATTTTCGTTTCATTAGTAATTTTAGTTGGTAAGTTTATTAGACTATCTGCAACCTCTTTAAGATTTGCACTATCTCCTGGCAATGTATACGTTTGATTCGCAGCAGTATCTGTATCCGTTGTAGCCGCATCTGTACGGAACGGATTGTTTGTATCCAATGCTTTTCCGTTACGTTCATCTCTAGAACCTGAGTTTGCAATCGAGTTAGAGTCTGATGCTTTTTCAGTATTCGTTGCTTTTTTACCTACAGTAGGTTTTCCGTTTGTCGTATCTACTGCTGGTGCTTCTTTTTTATCTTCTGGTTTTGTTTGTAATTTTGTTGTTGCTGTAACTAATTTAGCTTGTGCTTGTGTTAATTCAGCTTGTGTTTTTGCATTATTTAAAACTATTCTTGCTTCTTCTAAAGCTACTTTTAATTTGTTCACACTATCTTCTGTTTTAGAAGCATATTTCCCGTTAGTAAATTTTCCATCAATTTCTTCAATTAATTTTGTTAAGGCTGTTTTATTTAGAGTTTCTTTTTCTGAATTCTCTAGTTTTGAAGCTACTGCAGCTGCTACACTTTCTTTAGTGTTTTCTACTACTGCTTTGGCTTGTGCTTTTGGCGCAACTTCTAGTTTATTATCTGTTCCTAATGATTCATCTGTTGTTGTGTTGTTTGAAACAGATTCACTAGCTTGAGCAACTGCTCCAGCACCAAAAAAGATACTTGCACCTATTACTACAGACGCAGCACCTACTTTAAATTTCTTTATTGAGTATGACTCTACTTTTGTACCCTCTTTTGTATTTTTCAAATAATAATTATTTTTTCCTATCACTTTTATTCTCCTTTTTTAAAAATATTAATCTAGTTTGAAGTTAAAAATAAGTACCTTTTATATTAAACTATTAAATCACCATATTTATTACTATCGACCGCGCCGATAATAATAATAATAATATATTATCATTTCCATTATTTATTAGTTTTAAAAATATAATGGAATTATAATATATCATTATAATCATATAGCATTATACATTATATTATTATACCAAACTATCAGTTTATAGTCTAATTATTTTAATAAAATATAGTATGAAATATTTTTAACAAGAGATTTTAAATATCTCTTGAAATCCTCACAAATAAGTAGTATATATTACTAAATTAAAATATAATTAAAATTGTTTTAATTTTTTATTATATTTTTCTTTAACTACATACAAAATCCAATTTTAATCTTTAATTCCCTTAAACAATCAATATATTAGACTTTTACTCATAGAACTTCTTATTATATATTAGTTGTTATTTAAAATTATTCCTATTCTGTAGATTGACATATAAAATCTTACACAATACATACTATATACCCATATTTAAATATAAGTAGTTTTAAATTTATTATTATCAAACAAATAATATTATTAATTTTATTTTCTTATCATTTTATAAACCGCTTTCTTAAGAAATATTAAAATACTTTATTAAAATATTCACATTCTAAATTTTTAAATAATAATTTTATATTGAATTTTAGTTAGATATATTTTATACTAAATACTGTAGATAACAAAAGGAGCTATATATATTATGAAAAACAAAAAACTTGTTATGACTATTTCATCAGTTCTTGCTACTGTTGTTCTTGCAACTGGGTGTGCACAAAAAACTGAAGAAAAAAAAGAAGAAAATAAAAGTGGAGATAACAAAATAACTCTTACTTATGATCAACTTAGATCAAGAGAAAATACAATGGGATCTCTATGGTATCAAAATGCTGCTGAAGTAGATGCATTATACCAACAAGGTTATAACGTTGCTACTAATAAATTAAAAGAATTATTAAAACAACCTACTAGCAAACCATACTCTATCGTCCTTGATATTGATGAAACAGTATTAAGTAACATTCCATTCCAAGTAAAAATGGTTAAAGATGGAACTGCGTTTAATCCAAAATTATGGGACGAATGGGTTCAAAAAGCTGAAGCTACACCAGTAGCTGGGGCAAAAGAATTCTTACAATTTGCTGATAAAAACAAAGTTCAAATTTACTACATCTCAGATAGAACAGATGCTCAAGTAGATGCTACTATTAAAAACCTTGAAGCACAAGGATTACCTGTTCAAGGAAGAGATCACCTAATGTTCAAAAAAGAAGGTGATAAGTCTAAAGAAGGACGTCGTCAAGAAGTTTTAAAACATACTAATCTTGTTATGTTATTTGGGGATAACTTAGTTGACTTCGCTGAATTCTCTACTAAATCAGAATCTGATAGAGATAAAATGTTCGAACAATTAAAAGCTGAATTCGGTGATAAATTCATCATCTTCCCTAACCCTATGTACGGATCATGGGAATCTGCAGTATACCAAGGTGAGAAAAAAGATGCTAAAGGGCAATCAGACGCTCGTATGAACGCCTTAAAAGGATACTAATCTAAAAATAAAACTAGAATGATATAATTAAAAATATAAGTGTCTTAATGTAATTATAAAAAAATAATTTTTAAGGCACTTATATTTTTTATATATTTAGGAATTATTTTCTTGATTGATAATTACTATCGGAGTATAATAGTGAATAGAAAGCTTTTTCAAGGCTTCAATCATTATTTAAAATAGGAGTTCAAAATGAAAAAAAATAATATGAAATTTGTACTTATTCCTGCTTTTGCAGCTGCTGCATTATTTCCAGTATTAGCTGATGGTAATCAAGCTAAAGCTAATGACGATAAGACTGTAGCACCTTCAACTGTTAATAATACTGTTGGCACTAGCGAAAAACCAGCTAGTGTTCCTACTACTAACAATGTTGCAGAAACAACAACTACTACTCCAGTTAGTCCAGCAAGTAGTGTAAAATCTGCTACTCCAGTAAGCAATGTAAATACTACACCTGTACATAACAATGGATTAACTAACAGCGAAAGCATTGTAGACAGCGAAACTGTTAAACCAACAGTTCCATTGACTATAGCTGAATATAAACAAAAGAGCGCTTTAGAACTTGCTCAATTAATTCGTGAAAAAAAAGTTACTAGTACAGAACTTGTTGACTTAGCTTATAAAGTTATTGCAGAAGAAAACCCTAAATTAAATGCTGTATTGACTACTGAAAATGGTAAAATACCTCACGCTATTGTTGAAGAAGCATATAAAACTGCCAAAGAAATTGACGATAGAATTAAAGCTGGAAACCTTGCAGCTAAACCTATAGACTGGAAAGAACAACCATTCTTAGGAGTTCCAACTTTAATTAAAGGTCTTGATGAATTAAAAAATGGTGATTATACTAAAGGGGTATATCTAAATAAAGGGAAAATTGCAGACAAGAATGGTCCTGTAGCTACAGAATTTGCTAAATTAGGTTTTGTTATCCTTGGACAAACTAACACTCCTGAGCTTGGTACTAGAAATATTACAGATTCAAAATTATTTGGTCCTGCAAGTAATCCATGGGATCCTAGTCGTAATACTGGGGGATCTTCAGGAGGAAGCGCCGGAGCTGTAGCTAGTGGTATGGTTCCTATAGCTAGTGGTAGTGATGCTGGGGGATCTATTCGTATTCCTTCTTCATGGACTGGTCTAATCGGTTTAAAACCAACTGGACATGTGGTTAAATTCCCACTAGTTAAAACTATCGAGGATGCTAAAGCATTCTTTGATAAAACTGAATTAAATAATAAGCCAAAAACATTAATAGAGCCACCAAAAGATTTGAAAAAATTAAAAATAGCCTACACTCTTAAAACTCCACTTAAAGATCTTGAGCTTAGTGAAGTTGGTAAAAAAGCTATTTTAGAAACAGTAGATTTTCTAAGAAAAGAAGGATTTACTGTTGAAGAAGTTAAAGACTTCCCTATTGATGGTTATGAAGGAATTAAAACTTATACTGTAGGGGCCATTGGTGAAGAAGGTTATGTTGCCGCTGTTAAGGGTGTAACAGAAGAAAATAAACGTCAATTAGATCCTGCAACTTATGCATTAGGAACATCTTCTTATATGGGACCAAATGCTAACACTGATATTTCTTCTGTAAAACCATTATCTACATTCATTGATCAAATGAATGAGTTTTATAAAAAATATGATTTATTCTTAGTACCGACTAACAATGTTACTGCTCCTTCTAATGATAAAAAAGTTGATCCATATGTAGATCCAGCTGTTGAAGAGCAACTATATAATATTAATAAAATTAAAGATCCAAAAGAAAGATTTGATTTATTAATTAAACAATGGTTACCGATGACAAGACGTTCTCCATATACTTGGGTATTTAATTTATCTGGAAATCCAGCAATCTCTCTACCTACATATCTAAGTGATAAAAACTTACCATTTGGAGTTATGTTTGCAGCTAAAAATAACTCTGAAAAAATTCTTTTAGAAATAGGTCAATACTTCCAAGACAGACATCAATTCAAAATGAATCCTGCTATTAGAAGTACAAATATTTCAGAAAATAAACCTATACTAAATCTTAATAACAATACAGTAACTGTTACTTTAAAATCAAAAGACAATAATGTGAGTGTTGATTTAAATTCTAAAGATGCTGAAAATCTAACATTATCAGCAAAAGATGTTACTAAAGATACAAACTTAGAAAAATTAAAAGATAAAGTTGTTGCTGATAACAATAACAATATTAACAACAAAGACCAAATTACATCTATTAGAGTTCTTGACTTAGAATTACAAAAAAATAATGAAAAGGTTGAACTTAAATCACCTAGAACAGTAAAAATTGCTTTACTTCAAAATGAACAAAACAAAGATATCTTTGTTTACCACATTAAACAGGATAATTCTATTGAATTTGTTCCTTCTAAAGTAACTAAAGATAGCCTACAATTTACTGTTAATCACTTCAGCAAATTCGCTATTGTTGCAAAAATCAAAACAGCTTTATCACCAAGTGAAAATGATAGAAATACTGCGACACTTCAAGAAAAATCAAAATTATCAACTGAAACTCCTAAAACTCTTCCAAACACTGGTGAAAGTACAAACAACTTCCTATCTGCAATTGGACTTTCATTCCTTGCTTTAATAGGATTATTAAAACGCAAAAATAATAATTAAAAATAAGTTTATATGTGACTACGGTTAATTTAAATAATTGACCGTAGTTATTTTTCTTTGATAAATTTTCTCATCTATTCCTTAATTTAATTTTTGACAATAGAAGATAAAGATATTTTTCATTTCATATAACTATTTTCTTGATTGATAACTAGTATCAGAGTATAATTGTATGTAGAAAGCTTTTCCAAGACTTTAATCATTATTTAAAATTAGGAGATAAAAATGAAAAAACATAAGATTAAATATGTACTTATACCAGCCTTTGCTGCTGCAACATTATTTCCAGTATTAGCGAATGACAATCAAGCTAAAGCTGGTGAAGATAAAACTACCACAGCTTCAAATGTGAGTAATACAGTTGGTACTAACGAAAAAACTACTGCTGTAAATAATTCTACAAATAATACTGTTGTTTCAACACCATCTAGCCCTGCTACTCCAGTTCACAATGTAGCATCGACTTCAAGCAACAATGAATCCCCTAACAGCGCTAGTGTTGAAAGTAAGGAAGTTGCAAAACCAACAATTCCATTTACGATTGCTGAATATAAACAAAAAAGTGCGTTAGAACTTGCAAAACTTATTCGTGAGAAAAAAGTTACAAGTACAGAGCTTGTTGACTTAGCTTACAAAGTTATTGCAGAAGAAAATCCTAAGTTAAATGCTGTACTTACTACAGAAAATGGTAAAATTCCTCAAGCTATTATTGAGGAAGCATATAAAACTGCTAAAGACATAGATGATAGAATAAAAGCAGGTAATCTTGCAGCTAATCCAGTAAATTGGGAAGAACAACCATTTTTAGGAGTTCCAACTTTAATTAAAGGATTAGACCCTTTAAAAAATGGAGATTCTTCTAACGGAGTTTATTTTAATAAAGGAAAAATATCTTCTATTAGCGGAGCTGTAGCAAAAGAATTTGCAAAACTAGGTTTTGTGATACTTGGTCAAACTAATTATCCAGAACTAGGAACTAGAAATATTACAGATTCTAAATTACTTGGACCTGCTGGTAACCCTTGGGACCCTAGTCGTAATACTGGAGGATCTTCAGGAGGAAGTGCTGGAGCTGTAGCTAGTGGTATGGTATCAATTGCAAGTGGTAGTGATGCTGGTGGCTCAATTCGTATTCCTGCATCATGGACTGGATTAATAGGTTTAAAACCAACTGGTCATGTAGTAAAATTCCCTCTAGTAAAAACTATTGAAGATGCTAAAACTTATTTTGATAAGACACTAATTAATAAACCTAAAACATTAGAAGAAGTTCCAACTGATTTGAAAAAATTAAAAATTGCTTATTCACTTAAGACACCTTTAAAAGATGTTGAATTAAGTGAAGATGGTAAAAAAGCTGTTCTAAAAGCTGTAGATTTCCTTAAAAAACAAGGTTTCACAGTTGAAGAAGTAAATGAATTCCCTATTGATGGCTATGAGGGAATTAGAACTTACACTATCGGAGCTATTGGTGGTGGATATACTGCCCCTGCAAAAGCTGCAACAGAAGAAAACAAACGTGATTTAGATCCTGCTACCTATGCATTAGGAACATCATCTTATAAAGGAAAAACTGCAAACACTGATGTGTCTTCTGCTAAAGCACCAACAATATATGCTAATCAAATGAATGAATTTTATAAAAAATACGATTTATTCTTAATGGCTACTAATGCGGTAACAGCACCATCAAATGATAAAAAAGTAGATCCTTATGTTGATACAAAAGTTGAAGAACAACTTTATAATATTAATAAAATCAAAGATCCAAAAGAAAGATTCAATCTACTTGTTAAACAATGGGAACCTATGATGAGAAGAACACCATTCACTTGGTTATTCAACTTAACAGGAAACCCTGCAATATCATTACCAGTTTATAAGAGTGCAAACAACCTTCCTCTTGGTGTTATGTTCGCAGCTCAAAACAACTCTGAGAAAATACTTCTTGAAATAGGACAATTATTCCAAGATAATAATCAATTTGTGATGCATCCAAGTGTGAGAAACACAGTTGTTTCAGAAAATGGAAATAAAGTTAGAGAAAATGAATATGGTACAAAATATGAATATTCAGTTCCTTCTGAAGCACCTATTTCTGAAGAACTTAAACCTTTCACTGGTAAAATCGACGGTCTTTCTGAAAGTGGTAATAAAGTAGTTGTCGATAAAGACGGGAATATTTCTGAAGTAAACAAACCAGCTGTTGCTCCTGACGTTACAGAACTACCAGAATTAAATATCAATAATAATACAGTTACTGTAACTATTAAATCAAAAGATAACAACATTAGTGTAGATTTAAATCAAGCAGATGCCAAAGATTTAACTTTTGAAGCAAAAGATATTACAAAAGATGTAAATCTTGAAGATTTAAAAGATAAAATTATTGCTGACGCCAACAACACTATTAAAGACAAAAAAGACATTACTTCAATAAGAGTTGTAGATTTAGAATTACAAAAAAATAATGAGACTGTAAAACTTGATGTTCCAAGAACAGTAAAAGTTGCATTACTTCAAAACGAACAGAACAAAGATATTCTTGTTTATCATATAAAAGAAGATAGTTCAATTGAGGTTGTACCATCAAATGTAACCAACGGAAGTTTACAATTTACAGTTAACCACTTTAGTAAATTTGCTATTGTTGCTAAAATTAAAACAGCATTTGCTTCAAGCGAAAAAGATATAAACTCGTCAGCTGTTCAAGAAGAGAAAAAATTCACAGTAATAGATACTAGAGGAACTAACTCTACTCCTACTAACGCACCAAAAACTCTTCCAAAAACTGGTGAAACTACAGGTAAAGCTCTAACTGCAATTGGACTATCACTTCTTGCTTTAATCGGATTATTAAAACGCAGAAAAAATAATTAATTGAAATATATAACCTCGGAAATAAATTTCTATTATGAAACCTAAATTCCGAGGTTTTTTGTTGCTTTATAAATTTCAAAACATAATATGAAACAATCTCAGTATATAATAAAAAAATGTAGTCCATAATAAATATGAACTACATTTTTTCTTATAATTGTTCAGCTACCTTCAGACGAGCACAAGCTTTAGCTAAAGCTAGTTCAGCACGTCTTACATCAAGACCTTCTTCTTTTTTAGCAAGACGATCTTCTGCACGTTGTAACGCTCTTTTAGCACGTTCAACATCGATATCTTTACCTAATTCTGCTGTTTGAACTATAATAGTTACTTCGCCTTTATGTGTTTCCACAAATCCTTCACTTACAGCTAGATACTCTTCTCGTCCATCAGGAAAATTCACTTTAAGAGGACCAATCTTTAATGACGCTACCATAGGAACATGGTTAGCCATTACACCAAGTTGTCCACTTGTAGTTCCCAATACAACCATAGAAGCTTCTTTTGCGCTATAAGCTTCTCCATTAGGAGTAACAATGCTTACACTTAAAGTATTCATTTATTTACCTCCTATTTGTATTATACTTCTACTCCTAGTTTACGAGCTTTTTCTAATACGTCTTCAATTCCACCAACTAGACGGAATGCATCTTCAGGAATGTGGTCGTATTTACCATCTAAAATTCCTTTGAATGCTTGTACTGATTCAGATACTGGTACGTATGAACCAGGTTGACCTGTGAATTGTTCAGCTACGTGGAAGTTTTGAGATAAGAAGAATTGAACACGACGTGCTCTATCAACTGTTTTCTTATCTTCATCACTTAATTCATCCATACCTAAGATGGCGATAATATCTTGTAATTCACGATATTTTTGAAGAGTTCTTTGAATTCTTGTCGCAACTTGATAGTGTTCTTCTCCTACAATTTCAGGAGCTAGTGCTCTTGATGTAGAAGCAAGTGGGTCAACTGCTGGGTAGATACCCATCTCTGTTAACGCACGCTCAAGGTTTGTTGTTGCATCTAAGTGAGCGAATGTAGTCGCTGGAGCCGGGTCAGTATAGTCATCGGCTGGTACGTAAATCGCTTGGATAGATGTAACAGAACCTTTTTTAGTAGATGTGATACGTTCTTGTAAACGTCCCATCTCTGTAGCAAGTGTTGGTTGGTAACCAACGGCTGATGGCATACGTCCTAATAACGCAGAAACCTCAGAACCTGCTTGTGTGAAACGGAAGATGTTATCGATGAATAGAAGCACGTCTTGTCCTTCTTCATCACGGAAGTATTCCGCCATTGTTAATCCTGTTAATGCTACACGCATACGAGCACCTGGTGGTTCGTTCATTTGTCCGAATACCATGGCTGTTTTGTTAATAACACCAGAATCTTTCATTTCATAGTATAAGTCATTTCCTTCACGAGTACGTTCACCTACACCTGTGAATACTGATAATCCACCGTGTTGTTGCGCAACGTTGTTGATAAGTTCTTGGATAAGAACCGTTTTACCAACTCCCGCACCACCGAAAAGACCGATTTTACCACCTTTAATATATGGTGCAAGTAAGTCGATAACTTTAATACCTGTTTCAAGAACCTCAACGTGAGTTGATAATTCTTCGAATGTTGGAGCTTCTTTGTGAATTGAATCTTTACGAACTTCTGCTCCTGCTTCTTCACCGTGGTCAACTGCTTCACCTAGTACGTTGAATACACGACCTAATGTATAGTTACCTACAGGAACCGCAATTGGTGCTCCTGTATCTACTACTTCCGCTCCCCTATTTAATCCATCAGTAGATGACATAGCGATTGTTCTTACTACGTTATCACCAATTTCTAGAGAAACTTCAAGAACTAATTTTTCTTTTTTCCCATCGCCTTTTTCTATATAAACTTCTAAAGCGTTTAATAGATTTGGCATATGCCCTGATTCGAATTTAACATCTACTACAGGTCCCATAACTTGGAGAATATAACCTTTATTCATATGTTGTATGCTAACTTAATAGCTTCTCCTTTCTCATTACTATTTTGTTGCTGCTGCTCCACTTACAATCTCTGTAATTTCTTGTGTAATTGCAGCTTGTCTTGCACGATTATATTTAATCGTAAGTGTATCAATAATATTTCCTGCATTATCAGTTGAATTTTTCATTGCTGTTTTTCTTGCAGAATGCTCACTAGCTTTACTATCTAATATACTTCCATAAATCATACTTTCTGCATATTGAGGTAGTATTACATCTAGCACAGCTGTCTCACCAGGCTCAAATTCGTAAGCTCCTGTAGGTTGTTGTTCTTCAGAATTTGCGAATTTATCTGTATTGTCAATAGGAAGAACTTTACTTTCAGTTACAACCTGTTGAATCATACTAACAAAGTGATTATAATGTAAATAAATTTCATCATATTCTTTATCAATAAAGTATCCTACTACTTTATTAGTAATTTGTTTAACCTGAGTGAAACTTGGCTCATCTGGTATATCTCTATAACTATCAACTACATTATAGCCATTTTTTCTAAAGAATTCTGCCCCATAGTTACCTATAGCAACAATACCATACTCGCTATTAGCATGTCTTTCATTAACAGTATTAACAAAGTTTCTAATAACGTTTGAGTTGAATCCTCCACATAAACCACTATCACTAGTAATTACCACATAAAGAGTTTTCTTAGTTTCTCTTTTTTCTAACATCGGGTGTTTAATACTAGAACTTTTACCAAAAATTGTTCCCATTACTTCTTGCATTTTTTGCATATATGGATTAAATTTTTGTGTATTTGATTGTGCTTTTAAAAGCTTAGAAGTTGAAACCATCTCCATCGCTTTTGTAATATGACTAGTTTTCTTAGTAGAATTGATTTTGTTTTTTATATCTCTTAGTGACGCCAATTAGTTCACCACCTTTACTCTACTACTTATCATCTTAAGCAAAAGTTTTTTTGAATGCAGCGATTACTTCATCCATAACTTCTGTTGCTGGTAAGTCTTTTGTTTCAATAATGTGCTTAACTGCTTCATTTTCATGAGCATCTAAGTATGAATATAATTCTTGTTCAAATCTGTGAATATCTTTAACTTCTACATCATCTAAGAATCCGTGAGTTAAAGCATAAAGAATCATAACTTGTTTTTCTACTGGAATTGGTTTGTGTAAGTCTTGTTTTAAAACTTCAACTGTACGTTTACCACGTTCTAGTTTTTCACGAGTCGCTGGATCTAGGTCAGAACCAAATTGAGCAAAGCTTTCTAACTCACGGTAAGATGCTAAGTCAAGACGTAAAGTACCTGATACTTTTTTCATCGCTTTAATTTGTGCAGATCCCCCTACCCTAGATACTGAAAGTCCGGCGTTAATCGCTGGTCTAATACCTGAGAAGAATAAATCTGATTGTAAGAAGATTTGTCCATCTGTAATTGAAATTACGTTTGTTGGAATATATGCAGAGATATCACCTGCTTGAGTTTCTACGAATGGTAGTGCCGTGATACTTCCTCCACCGAAATCTTCATTTACACGAGCAGCACGCTCTAGAAGACGAGAGTGTAAGTAGAATACGTCCCCTGGGTATGCTTCACGACCTGGTGGTCGTTTTAATAGTAATGATAACTCACGGTAAGCTGCTGCTTGTTTAGATAAGTCATCATATACGATTACTACATCTTTACCATTAAACATGAATTCTTCTGCCATTGCAACCCCTGCATAAGGTGCGATGTAAAGAAGTGGTGCTGGTTGAGATGCTGATGCTGTTACTACGATAGTGTAGTCTAAAGCACCGTGTTCTTTAAGAGTTTCTACAACACTACGTACTGTAGATTCTTTTTGTCCTATTGCTACATAGATACAAATTACATCTTGTCCTTTTTGAGCTAAGATTGAGTCGATAGCAACTGCAGTTTTACCTGTTTGTCTGTCTCCGATAATAAGCTCACGTTGTCCACGACCGATAGGTACTAATGCGTCAATCGCTTTAATACCAGTTTGGAACGGAACTGATACTGATTTACGTCCCATAACCCCTACTGCTGGAGATTCGATTGGACGACGTTTTGTAGTGTTAACTGGTCCACGACCATCAACTGGTTGTCCTAATGGATCAACTACACGTCCAATTAATTCTTCACCTACAGGAACGTCCATAACACGTCCAGTACGACGAACTTCGTCTCCTTCTTTAATATCAGTAGTTGGACCTAAAATTACGATACCAACGTTTGTGTCTTCAAGGTTTTGAGCAAGCCCCATAACCCCAGTTTTAGTGAACTCAACTAGCTCACCACTCATTATTTCATTAAGACCGTATACACGAGCAATACCGTCCCCTACTTCTATAACTGTACCGACATCTGTTGACTTAACTTCAAACTGATAATTTTCTATTTGTGATTTTAGTAATGAACTAATTTCTTCAGCTTTAATAGCCATTTATGTCCCTCCTTGTTTCAACTTCTTCTAGATTGAAGAAATTTTTGATTTTATAGCATTCAATTTAGCCTTAATAGTAGCATCAACTACTTTATTGTTGTAAGTAAGTTTTAAACCACCTAGAAGACTTTCATCTACAAAATTATCAATTTCTACATTTTCTAGTTGTAACTCATTTTTAATTTTTTCTTTTAGATTTTCTAACTGCACTTCAGTTAAAGGTAAAGCTGATTCAGCTTTAACAACAACATTTCTTGAATGTTTATTAAACAATTCAGTATATTGTTCTAAAACGAAATTAATTAATGAGATTTGCAGGTTACCTGCTAAAATTTTTACAACATTCACAACATATTTATTTACTCCTGCAAATGATGCATCAATCAAGTTAATTTTTTTTATTTTTTCTAAATTAGGGTTGTTCATCAATGTAACAAAATCAGAGTTTCCATTAACAACTTTTGCAACTTCTTTTAACTCATAAGAAACTTCTTCTAAAGTGTTATTTTCTTTTGCAACTTCAAATAATGAATATCCAATTTTATTAGCTAATACTGACTTACTCATTATTTCACCCCTACCTCTTTAATGACTTTATCAACATATTCACTTTGTGTTGAGCCATCTAATTCTTTTTCTAAAATTTTCGAAGCTACAAGCACTGATAAATCAGCGATTTGTTTGTTGATTTCTTCAAGCGCTCTTTTCTTCTCGTCCTCAATGTCTCTTTGAGCATTTACTTTTAATTGTTCTGCTTGTTTACGCGCTTCTTCAAGAATAGCTTGTTTTTCAACCTTAGATTGTTCACGAGCATCTTCCATCATAACTTTGATTTCTTGTTGCGCATTTCTTAATTTTTCCTGATTTTCTTCAAGTAAAATTAGTGCTTCTTTTTGATTTTTAGCGGCATCATCAAGTTGACCTTCAACTAATTTTTGACGCTCATCTAACATATCAATAAGTTTGTCCCAAGCAAATTTTTTCAGTAATACTAATAAGATTAATACAGCTACAATATTAATAGCCATATTTCCTAGATTAAAACCTTGATGAGAAGAGTGTTCAGTAGCTAAAAATACTAAATTTTCCATTTACTAAATGCTCCTATTCTTCATAGTTCTTTTGTTTACAGTATTATACTAAATTATTTAGCTAAGATAACGAATGAAATAACGATAGCTAAGATAGGTACTGCTTCAACAAGTGCGAATAATACGAAAGCATTTGATTTTAATCTTGACTCTAATTCTGGTTGGCGAGATACACCTTCGATAAATTTACCGAATAAAAATCCGTTACCGATACCAGCACCAACTGCTGCTAAACCTGCTGCTAAACCTGCTCCAATTAATTCTACCATAATTATATTTTCCTCCTTGGATAATAAATGAATTTTATTAATTATTAGATTTTTGCACATATAGTGCGTTTAAAAAGATTAATGTTCATCACTAATTTTATGTGATAAATAAATGAATGTTAAGACAGTAAAGATATACGCTTGGATAAATCCTATAAATAGAGAGAATCCTTTCCATACTACTAATCCTGCCATACCAGCTATTGCACCAAAGAATCCTACTGTTGTAAGTGTAGCTAATAGTGCTAATAATATTTCACCTGCATAGATATTACCGAATAAACGCATTGAAAAAGTCATTAAGTTTGTGAACTCTTCAATAACTTTAAATGGCGTAATACCTATACCTGAAGAAGTATATGTACCAAAATAGTGTTTAACACCTTTATACTTAATCCCTGCAAAATGAGTAAATGCAATAATCAATAATGCAAGAGAGAAAGTAAATGTTGGATCCGCAGTTACAGAGTTGACATAGACTACTTCATTGTAACTAACTTCTATTAATACACCTATAGTATTTGCTACTGCAACAAGTGAAATAATTGTTAGAGCTGTTGCCCATAATCCTTTACCATATTTTTTCCAGTTAACATTACCTTTGATGACATTATCACTAACGAAATACGCAAGTAATTCAACCGCATTTTGACGTTTACTATCTGGTCTTAATTTTATTCTACTAGTTAGAAACATCACAATAACAAAGGTAAGTAATACTGTTATTAAAGTTGTGATTACACTAGGAATATTAACCGTTATATCATAGCCAAATAATTTGGTAATAAGATATGTGTGTTTTTCCATATATTCCCCTCACCTCTTTTCTTAAGTAACTTTTAGATTTCTAAATCTGTTGTAATATAAAATTAGAAATACATAATCATATTATAATATGATTTTGAAATATTTGCTAGCGATTTCTTAAATTTTATATGAATTGATTAAAAAATAATCTTTTATTTTGTTCCAAAGATTCTGTCTCCAGCATCTCCTAATCCTGGTACAATGTACCCGTGATCATTTAGTTTCTCGTCAAGCCCAGCGATAAAAATATCTACATCTGGATGCGCTTCGTGTAATGCTTTTACACCTTCAGGTGCTGCAATTAGACACATAAATTTAATATCAGTAACCCCACGTTGTTTTAATGAGTTAATTGCAGCAATTGCAGAACCACCAGTTGCTAACATTGGATCAACAACGATGAAATGACGTTCTTCTGGATTGCTAGGTATTTTAACAAAATACTCATGTGGTTGTAGAGTTTCTGGATCACGATATAATCCAACGTGACCTACTCTTGCAGATGGAATTAAATTCATTAAACCATCTACCATTCCTAATCCTGCACGTAGAATTGGAACGAATACAACTTTTTTACCTGCAAGACGTTTACAAGTAGTAGTTTGGATTGGAGTTTCTACTTCAACATCCTCCAGCGGAAGGTCACGAGTGATTTCATAAGCCATTAAAGAACCTACTTCATTAGTAAGTTGTCTAAAGTCTTTAGATCCCGTTCTTTTATCTCTAATGAAAGATAATTTATGTTGGATCAATGGATGATCAAAAACATGAACTTTTGACATAATTTATAGTTCTCCTTTGTATTGTTATTATATTTATTTTACTCTAATTATTTCATTTTAACAAGAGATATCCGAAAATATTTTACTCAGTTCAATAAATATTTTTTTATTAGTTTTGTTATATTACTAGACTTATACAATATAAAATATTACAATAATAAAAACAATATTTATGGAGACTTTATCATGCAAAGAAAAACATTATTAGGAATATTTTTACTTACTAGTATTTTATACTATGTTATTCCCCTACTTTTTTTGAAATTTTATAGTGGCACTAGCGATAAAGCTGGGTTCGTTTTAATCTTAGTTTATGGATTTTCTTCATTTGCAATTACATTATTAATAACCTACTTATTGCAAAGAACAATTTATACACCACTACTTAGTATTATTCTAGCACTTCCGCTATTTTTTATTTTTAATTCAAGTGCTTTGGTTTTAATACTTCTCATAATAGTATTTTCTTTTGTTGCCTATGCTTTAACTGCATTAATAAAATAAATAAGGAGATCATATGACAATTTTCAAACGTAATTTTCTAATTGCAACTGGTATATATTTACTTTTTTACTTAACACCGATTTTAGCTAATCCTTTCATGGCTTTAAATCTTTTAGAAGCTGCTGTCGTTGGCATTTTAATTTTTGGAGGATTCTATCTAAGTTATATATTTATGTACACTAGTAAAAGCAAACTTGATGAACGTACTAAGAGTACTATAATTACACTATTAGTATTGTTAATCGCATTGTTAATATTTTTTAATCCTTTTAAATTTCCTACTTTATTTAATATTATTATAAATAGATACTTAGCAATACTAATTCTTTTGCTAATATTAATTTTTATAATATTAATATCAAGAAAGATGAATAATTCTATAATCATAATTTTACTTTTTGCACCATCGATTATCCAAGGATTACTCATGAGATTATCTTATAGAGCAATGTTATTCTATATCGCTAATCCTAATTTTAATTTGTACTTAATTGTCTCTATTTTTATTGGATATTATATTTATAACAATAACAAAAAATAGCCGAACATATAGAAGATATCATATATCTTAATTTATATGTTAAATCCGCTTCTATAAATATAAAAAACTGATAACCTAGATTTTATTTCTAGATTATCAGTTTTTTATTAGTTATCAATTTCTACTTTTAGTACTTTTCCTGATACGGCATCTACTACCACATCATATTCTAATCCATTCGCGCGAGCTTCTACTTCATATATGTATAAAGGCACTCCATTATTTTGCATTGCATAATCATCCTCATACTCAGGTTTAATTTTTACAAAATTAATGTCTTGCTCAGGAGTTGAAATTGCTTGTGCTACTATTGAGCGAATTTCTTGTTGTGATTTAGCGTTTTGTGTGTTTTGTTGAGTATTATTGTTATTATTATTTTGAACATTTGAAGGCTGGTTATTATTTTGTGAATTACTATTCAAACCATTATCTCCATTGTTGCTATTGTCGTTATTGTTTCCATTATTATTTTGAGCTGACTGATTTCCGACATTCATTTTTACATTCGAGTATGCTTCTTGAATTTTAGCTCTTTGTCCTTCTTCATACTTATCATAAGCATAGGCTCCAACGCTGCCTGTCACTATCACAGCTAACGCTCCGATAATTAATGGTTTTAAAAAGTTTCTTTTTCTTTTAGTTTCTGTCATTTTTCATTTCCCTCTTTTTTCTTTATATTTTTATTATACATTTCCTTTATAAATCTTAGATGAAGATTAAGATATTATTTTTTCTAATCATCAATTTTCACTTTTAATACTTTTCCTGAAATGGCATCTACTACTACATCATACTCTAATCCGTTAGCTTTTGCTTCAACTTTATAAACATATAAAGATACTCCATTATTTTGAGGTGCATAATCATCCTCGTATTTAGGTTTAATTTTTACAAAGTTAATATTTTGTTCTGGTACTGATATTGCATCTGCTACAATTGAGCGGATTTCTTGTTGTGATTTAACATTTTGAGTATTTTGTTGTGCATTATTGTTCTGAGTATTATTATTTGAGCTATTATTTTCACTATTGTTATTGTCATTTGAATTAGTTTGATTTCCTGTATTCAACTTAATATTAGAGTAAGCATCTTGAATTTTAGTTCTTTGCGCAGTTTCATATTTATCATAAGCATAAGCTCCAACTCCGCCCGTTACTACTACAGCTAACGCTCCAATAATTAATGGTTTTAGAAAATTCCTCTTAGTTTTTTTAGGTTGTTCATTATATTGGGTATCATATTGGTTGTCATATTGGTTGTCGTTTTCTATAGTTTCAACATAAGTTCCTTCAATTGTTTCAATTTCGTTGTTATTAATATTTTTTGTCATTTTTAATTTACCTCTTTTTCTTTATATTCTTATTTTATATTTCTTTTATGAACGTTAAATGAAAATTTCATTTTTGTTCTTAACTTTTGATATTTTTATTATATCTTCGTTTTATGAATGCTAAATGAAGATTTCACTTTTGTTCATCTCTTTTGATATTTTTATTATATCTTCGTTTTATGAACGCTAAATGAAGATTTCACTTTTGTTCATCTCTTTTGATATTTTTATTATATCCTCGTTTTATGAATGCTAAATGAAGATTTCACTTTTGTTCATCTCTTTTGATATTTTTATTATATCTTCGTTTTATGAACGCTAAATGAAGATTTCACTTTTGTTCATCTCTTTTGATATTTTTATTATATCCTCGTTTTATGAATGCTAAATGAAGATTTTTATTATTTTAAAATTTTCTACAATATAAAAAGCACACCTTCATATTTTAAAGATGTGCCTTCATAATTCTTAAAGATTCACTACAAACCTTGTTCCTTTTGGCTTATTATCTAATACTGCTATTTTACCATCATGTAATTCTACTATTTTTTTCGTAATAGATAGCCCTAACCCCGAAGAATTATCCTCTGTTGTAGTTCTAGATTTATCTACTTTATAAAATCTATCCCAAATATATCTCTTCTCAGTATCATTTATCCCTATTCCATCATCAGCGACTTCAAGTATTATTCTATTTCTTTTAGCTAAGCATACTTTTACTTCTGTTTCCGCATACTTTAAAGCATTAGATAATAAGTTATCTATCATTCTCATAATTAAAGCTTCATTAGCAAAGATTGATATATCTTCTTCTATAGTTGCAGATAGCTTTATATTTTTATTATCAAATAGAATTCTATAATCCTCTAATGTATGTTTAATCTTCTCAGATAGTTTAACTTCTTGTTTCGGCACTTCCAAACGACTATCTAACCTAGCTAATTCCAAAATCTGATTTATCATAGAAGTCATTCTTTTACTCTGCCTTTCAATTACATCAAACGATTCTTTAGCATCTTCTAAAGAATCTGTATATTTTGCTCCATATTCACTTTCTGCCTTTATTACAGAAATTGGCGTACGGAGTTCATGCGATACATCCGAACTAAATTGACGTTCTCTTTTTGATGAATTTTCAAGTGTTTCTAACATTTCATTAAACACTTTTCCTAATTTATGTACTTCATCTGTACCATCTTCTATATATATTCGCTTAGTAAGGTCGTTACTTTTTGCAATGGCATCAGCTGTTTCTGTCATATCTCTTACAGGTTTCAATGAACTTCTTATTATCAAGTACCCACCATACATTATTATCATAATAACAAATGGGCTACCAATACTAATAATTATCGGTAATATCCAGCCATTAATGTTATTTGTAACTTGAACAATACCCCTTACATATTTTCCATTACCTAATCTAGCAGAACTAGTTTCTGAATCATAGTATAAATACTTATTATTATTTACATCTTTATATTCAGAAATAGCTCCTAAACTAAAATCATTAACTTTAAAATTTCTGGGAACAGACCCCGCAATAAGATTTCCATCTTTATCATATACAGACAATGTAACACCATCTTCGAAAGGAGTAAATTTATCCGAACCGCTAGCGATTTCAGCTACCTCTTCTATCAATTTTTTCTCACTGTTCTTTTCAACAACACTATCACTTACTAAAAATGTCCCCGCTATTAAAGATCCTATCAATAAAACAATAAATGTTGTATACCATAATGTTATTTTAAAAGTTAAAGATACTTTTTTAAATGGAAAGAATAATAATTTATTAATTTTATTTAACAAAGTATCCTAGCCCCCTTTTAGTATAAATAATAGTTTTATCCGTTCCATTATCTAGTTTTTTCCTAATATTTTTTATAATTACATCTACTATATTCGAAGCACCATCATAATCATAATCCCAAACATGATTAAGAATTTGATCACGACTTAGGATACTCTCTTTATTCTTCATAAGATACTCTAATACCTCATATTCCTTACCTGTTAATCCTATATTCTCACCATCTCTAGTAACTTGTTTTTTAGAAATATCCAGCACAATATCATCAACTTGAATAATATTAGTTGCTAAACCATAATTTCTTCTCATTAAAACTCTTATTCTGGCAAGTAGTTCATCAAATTCAAACGGCTTAACTATATAATCATCAGCACCACTATCTAGACCGATAATTTTGTCCTCTAAAGTATCTTTTGCTGTCAACATAATTACTGGTGTATTATTTTTACTCTCACGAAGTCTTTTGATAAACTCATAACCATCAACATTCGGCATCATAATATCAGTAATAATCAAATCATAATCACTATAACTAACAAAATCCAATGCTTCTCCACCATCAAAACAGCTATCAACACTATAATTATTCTTTTTTAAATGTTTAGTAATTATTCTATTCAAATCGCGTTCATCTTCTACAACAAGTATTTTCATAATAGTCTCCTCATACTAAATTTCTACTATATTTTACTTAATTCATTTACAAATGTAAAACAATAGTTATCAAATCTATAGAATTTTAGATTTATACTTATTAATAAAGTCAGTATATACTATATAAATGAATTTAAAATGAAAAAACGACCTAAAATAGCAATTTATAAAATCACATATCTAAGTCGCTTTCGTTACTTTTATTCACTTTCTTCTAAATTATAAAGTAACTCGTATAATGCTTTTGCATCTAGTTTTTCTTTTTCTTCTTTACTAATATCTCGAACTAACTCTCCACGGTGCAACACAATTATTCTGTTTCCGTATTTCACCGCATCTTGGATATTATGAGTAATCATTAAAGCCGTTAAGTTTTTCTCTTCAATTTTTTCTCGAGTAAGCTCCATTATTTTTTTCTGTGTTTTAGGATCTAACGCTGCCGTGTGTTCATCAAGAAGCAAAAGTTTAGGTGTTGTCATAGTCGCCATTAAAAGTGCAATAGCTTGACGCTGCCCCCCAGACAATAACCCCATCTCACTATCTAATCTATCTTCAAGCCCTAAGTCTAAAGTTTCTAGCAATTCTTTAAAAAGTTTTCTATCTTCTTTAGTAGTTCCTGGTTTAAAACCTCTAACTTTACCACATCGTAGTGCTAAAGACATATTCTGTGCTACAGTCATACGAGGAGCTGTTCCATCAAGTGGATTTTGGAAAACTCTACTAATGAATCCTGCTCTCTTGTGTTCTACTATATTACTTACATCTTTTCCTTCGATTAAAATTTCTCCACCATCTAGTGAGAATGAACCCGCTAAGGCATTAAGAAAAGTTGACTTCCCTGCTCCATTTCCACCAAGAATAGTAATAAAATCACCATCTTTTATTTCAAGACTAACATTTTTTAAAGCATGTTGCTCTCTAATAGTTCCAGGAAAGAATGTTTTATCTATTTTATTAATTTTTATAAATGACATTTTCTACGCATCCTTTCTCTTAGCTTTTAATTTTAATTGAGGTAGAGTTAAGAAAATTGCAATTACTAAAGCTGAAACTAATTTAAAGTCATTAGCTCCAATAATATTTAATTTTAACACTCCAACTAGCAGTAATCTATAAATTATCGCACCACAAATTACACAAACTAATCTTGACGTAAAAGCCACATCTTTGAAGATTACTTCCCCAATAATAATTGCTGCTAAAGCTACTACTATAACTCCAATACCACTATTTACATCTGAATAACCATTGTTTTGGGCTAAAATCGCACCAGCTAAAGAAATAATTCCATTAGCAAGCATTAATCCTAAAATCGTCATTGTTTTTGTAGAAATACCTAATGCTGTCGCCATTTTCTCATTATCTCCTGTTGCAATTAAACTCTGACCTAATTCCGTTGAAAAGAATAAAGACATAGCAATAATAATTAATCCAGAAAGAATAATTCCAACAAATACAGTATCATAATGAGTTGGTAAGTTTAATCCTTGAATTTTACTAAGAATTGTATCTTTATTGATTAAACTTAAATTTGGTCTCCCCATAATTCTAAGGTTCACTGATAATAATGCCGTCATTGTTAAGATTCCTGCAAGTAAACTCGGGATTTTGCAAACGGTAATTAAAAATCCCGTAACAAGACCTGCTAACATACCTGCTACTATTGAAATCAGGGTAGCTATAATAGGATTAATCCCATTATGTATACAAATAACACAGACAGCAGCTCCTAAAGGATATGCACCTTCTGTAGTCATATCCGCAATATTTAATACTCTAAAACTTATAAACAATCCAAGCGATAATATCCCCCACAGCATTCCCTGTGAAATCGCTGAAATAAATAAATCCATTCCGCACCTCTTTTATTTTATACTTGATCTAATTAGGTTTTATATAACTTAGAGCGACTCCTAAACAATAATTTTTTTCTATTGATTTGACGAGTCGCTCCTTTTTAATTATTTATTACCTTAATAGCTTCCTAATAATATAATATCAATATTATTATTTTTTATCCACTACTTTTGCTTTATCTTTAATTTCTTTTGGAATTTCAATTCCTAATTGTTTTGCTTTTGCTTCATTTAGATAAATTACACCTTCATTAGCAAGAACGATTGGCATATCTTTAGTATCAGCACCTTTTAATACTTTTGCAACAACTTTTGCAGTCTCAACACCGATTTGATATTGGTCAACACCTAATCCTAAAAGCCCTCCATCAGCTACCATTGTATCTGCAGATGGGAATACAGGAATTTTCTTAGCATCTGTTACTTTTACTACTGTTGCCATTGCACTAGCGATTGTGTTATCGATTGGTACGAAGATTGCATCTGTTTGTGAAGCAAGACTCTCTGTTACTTGTTGAATATCATTTGTATTAGCCACTGTTGATACTTTAACTTCTAATCCTAATTCTTTAGCTAATTTTTCTGCTTCTTGAGCTTGTTTTACAGAGTTATCTTCACTAGCTGTGTAAAGAATTCCAACTTTTTTCATATTAGGTAAAACTTTTTTCATGATTTCAAGTTGTTGTTTAATTGGAGTTCTATCGCTAACACCTGTAATGTTGTTTCCTGGTTTATTTTCAGCTTTAATTAATCCCGCTTCAACCGGATAAGTAATACCCCCCATGATGATTGGTTTATCTTTAGTTGCATTTGATAGTGATAAAGTAGCTGGTGTTGTAATACCTACTAAAATATCGTTGTTATCTGTAACTAATTTTTGACCCATACTTGCTAAGTTACTTTGATCACCTTGAGCATTTTGAAGATCAATTTTTAAGTTCTTACCAACTTCATATCCTTCTTTTTTAAGTCCGTCTTCTAAACCTTTATAAATTTGGTCAAGAGCTGGGTGACTAAGTAATTGAAGTACCCCTACTTTTACTTCTTTATTATCAACCTTTTTAGTTTCTTCACCTTTTTTACTAGAGAAGAACCCATAACCTAATACACAAACTAATAATACCGCGAATGCTACAAAAATTTTATTTACTTTCATTTTAATAATCTCCTTTTACTTTTATCTATAATAATATTTTTTGTAATCAAATTTTAGAAGCGTATCTATATAAAAAGACCACTAGAATTTTATCCAGTGGTCCTTACGTATAATTTTAATAATACAAAAAACCACCTAGATATTTCTATGTGGTCTTGATTTTTTCATCACAAATAATCCACATAGATACTTACTTCTCGTCTGAGAGCCGTATCTATGTCAAAAAGAAACAAGATCGACTCAGTATCTAGTGGCTTTGCCAACGAATATTTAATTGTAGCGTGTCTACTTGATACAGTTTCATAAATCTTTTTTCTCCTTTACGTTTAATTCTTGTTTACATTATAGCAACACTTTTTTTTATTGTCAATATGTTTTTTCAAAAAAAATATAAAAATTCTGATAATTCAAAAAACACTATATTTCATTATGTAAAACTATACTACTTAATCCCCTCATGATAAACTATTTTCAAAAAAATATTATAAATATATTAACCCAACTTTATTAAAAAATGCTGTACTAATAATATTTTTTTAATCTACCAATTTACTTTTGAAAACAATGAAAATAAGTCGTTTTCATAACTATAAGATTAACTTTTTGAAATTAACACATCTTCAAAAAACATTGATATTACTGTTATATATAGATAATTCAGTATTATTAATTATTTGTATTTTTCATGAAAATAAAATTGGAAATATATCATTTTTATGGAAATTTTCACTTGAAAATCTATTTTCATAGGAGTATGATAGATATATGTTATTTAAAAAAAGTTAGGAGAATTTTTATGGATAGCAATACAGCTATAGAAAAAGAAAAATTATTTAACAAAGGATTTATTACAATAACTACAATTAATTTTATTGTATTTTTAATTTATTATTGTTTTGTAGTTATTACAGCTAAGTATGCAACTGCTGAATTAGGTGCTACTGCAGCACAAGCAGGTTTTGCCGCAGGTATTTATATTATTGGAACACTTGTCGCTCGTCTTTATATCGGTAAGAAATTAGAAATCATTGGTCGTAAAGAAATTTTACGATTTGGTGCTTTAATTTATTTAATTACAACAGCTGCATATTTAATTTCATCAAATATCATTATTTTAGATACAGTTCGTTTCTTAAACGGATTTGCTTATGGAACAATTTCTACTGCGGCTAATGCAATAGTTACTGCGTATATTCCTAAAACTCGTAATGGTGAAGGAATTAATTACTACGGTTTAAGTACAAGTTTAGCAGCTGCTATTGGACCATTCATCGGTATGTTATTATTACCTATCACAGGATTTAATGCGGTTATAATTCTAGCAATTGTTCTATCTATTGCTGTAACTGTAGCTTGCTTCCTATTCCCAGTAAAAAATATCGAATTAAATGAAAAACAAAAAGAATTATTAAACAGTTGGTCTCTAAATACATTTATCGAGTATAAAGTATTATTCATCTCAATAGTTGCATTCTTAATCGGTTTAGCATATTCAAGTGTACTAGGATTCTTATCAATTTACGCTGATAGCTTAAACTTATCTACTGCAGGAGCTTTCTTCTTTGTAGTATATGCACTAATTATTACAGCCACTCGTCCATTTGCAGGTCGTATTTTCGATGCTCGTGGTGAGAATGCAGTTATGTATCCAAGTTTTGTATTCTTAACTTTAGGATTATTAATGTTAAGTTTTACAAATGGTAGCTTTATGTTATTATTCTCTGGTGCACTAATTGGATTAGGCTACGGAACATTCATGTCAAACGGTCAAGCTGTTTGTTTAAAACTTGTTGATTCTACTAAAGTAGGAATTGCACTTTCTACATACTTTATCGGATTAGATCTTGGTCTTGGATTTGGACCATACGCCTTAGGTACTGTTCACGGAATTTTATCATATCAAGGAATTTACATTCTATGCGCCGTTATCACAATAGGAGTAACAGTTCTTTACGCAATGTTCTACAAAGGTAAAGAAGTACGTGTCTTAAAAACTAAAACTAGTCGATAGTAATATAAATAAAATCATTAAAAAGGAGTGACTCAAAAATCGTGATTTCAGAGAAATCGATTCTGTCGAGACACTCCCTTTTTTCTATATCACACTTATATGTAGAGAGAGGTGTGAACATTACTCACACCTCTTTTTGTTTTATTTTTCTGGATATCGTCTTGCGACATCTACTAGTTTTTCTTTAATTATTTTCTTAGGATCCTCATTTAGGTGATAACACATTGCAAGAGCATAGATAAGAACATCTGCCAATTCATCTTTTATCTCTTGAATATTATCTCCTTCTTCATTCCATTGAAAATGTTCAAGTAGCTCTGCTGCTTCTATTGAAATACTTTTAGAGAACCTTTCTAAAGTATCATACTTTTCCCATCCTCTTTTTTCCCTAAATTCGGTTATTATAGTTTTTAATTCTTGCATGTTTTACCCTCTAGATTAAACTATTATTTGTTAAATTATTATATAGATTATAAAATTCTGCTAAACTCAGAGTTTCACTTCTTCTGCCTGGCTCAATATCACTATCTAAACAAGCATTTTGTAGATCTTGTTTTTTATCCTTACCATAACTTGAAATTAAGTTATTTAGTAAAGTCTTTCTACGTTGTACAAAGCATGAACGAACAAACTTAAAGAATTTTCCATCAGTTTCAAATTCTCGAGTTTCTTTGGTCATGATTTTTACAACTGCACTTTCAACATTTGGTGCTGGTACAAATACTTTTTTCGGTACAGTAAATAGATACTCAACATCAGTATAGTAATTTAATAAAATTGTTAATGAGTTATAATCTTTTGTTCCCACCTTCGCATTTAGTCTATTAGCAACTTCTTTTTGCATCATAACTACATAACCATCAATTTTTTCAGTATTCTCGATTAAATGAGTTAAAATTGGAGTTGTAATATAGTAAGGTAAGTTGGCTACTACCATAATTTTTTCGCAATCTGACATCTTCTCAGCGATTATTTTATCAACATCAACTTTTAAGATGTCATTATTAATAATCTCAACATTAGGGTAATCAGCAAGTGTCTCTGATAAAATTGGTAGAAGTCTACCATCAATTTCAAATGAAATTACTTTTTTAGCTTTTTTAGCTAGCGCTTCTGTAAGAGAACCAATCCCAGGTCCAATTTCTATTACTCCTACATTTCCATTTACCCCAGCTCCATCAACAATTCTATTTAAGATATTAGCATCTATTAAAAAGTTCTGTCCTAGGCTCTTCTTAAATGTAAAACCGTATTTTTTTAGTATTTCAAAAGTTTTCTTGGGTGTTCCTATCATTATTTTATTCCTTTACTTATTTTTTTCATCTCTTCTAATAATCGTTCTTTAGAAATATTATACATGTTTAGTTTATTTAGTAGTTGTTTACCATTAGTGTAACCTATATTTAATCTTTCGCAAAGTTCTTCTCTTAGAACTTTGGAAGTAGCTCCCCCAACTAAACCTAACTCTATCAATATTTCATTACTTATATCATTTTTTACTTCATCCATCGGTGTATAATGATTTTTTATAGCCGCTATAATATCTTCTTTACTTGCAGCTTCTATTCCTATTTTCCCTTTACTATCTACGGCTTTTTTATTTGAAATATATGCATGTTTTGCCGTCGGGATATTTTTTTCTATAATACTTCTAATTCTTTTTCCCGCATAATCAGGATCAGTTAGAACAATCAATCCTCTTGTTTTCTCTAGAGAAATTAAGCGTTCTATTTTTTTCTTAGTAAGAGCTGAGCCATTAGTTTCAAATGTATCACAATCAATTGCTTCTTTAACCCTATTGGTATCATCTCTTCCTTCTACTACTATTATTTCTTTGATTTTCATTCTATTATCCTTTAAATAATTCATCAGTCTATTATAACATATTTAGACAAATTTTGCTCATACTAGCATGAATATTTCAAATAGTTGTACAGTTCATGTGTAATTTCATGGTGAACTTTATACTTATATCCAGCACAAAGAAAAAATTTTTTTAATTCAAATTTATCTTTAAGCCTAATTTTCTCTAGTGCTTTTCCTTTTTTACACACTAGTATTTCCCAATGTTTCTCAAACTTAACTAAATAACAATCGTAAGTCCTATCTTCCCCATATGCTCCAGCAAAATATAGAAGACCTACAAGATCTAGTATTATATGCCACCATTTGACCGTTTTTCTTCTTTCTAACAAATAAATCTTCTCACTCTTAATAAGATAATTATATAATTCTTCCATAACTCCCACCTCTTTATATTAATTATATCATAAAAAATCCTCTACAGAAAAACTGCAAAGGATTTTTATTAATGTATATCTTTTTTCTTAAAGTTAGCTCCACTTACTTCACTAACTGTTCCAATCGATAGAAAGGCATTCTTATCATTTCTAAAGACTATTTTTTTAAGTTTTGATTCTTCAATACGAGTAATTACACAAAAGATGATTTTTGTTTCATGCCCTGAATAACCACCTTCTCCATGTAATAAAGTCACACCACGACCTAATCTATCTTGAATTTCTTGACTTATCACTTGATAGTTACTAGTAATAACCATAACCGATTTAGAGTCATTAAGTCCCTCAATAACGATATCCATAACTTTAGACGCAACGAAGTAACTTATCATTGAATATAATGCCGCTTCCCATGTGAATACAAATCCAGAAGCAATAAATATAACAACATTTATTCCAAGGACCATTTCACCTACAGAAATCGGTAATTTTTTAGTAGCATAGATAGAAAACATCTCACTTCCATCTAACGTACCACCATTTCTAATAACTAATCCTACTCCTATTCCAAGAATTATCCCACCGAAAATACATGCTAAGAATGGATCTGTAACTAGTGGTGGAATACTGTGAAAATATGACGTTGCAAAAGATAAAACCACGATACCAAAAATAGAAGCTATCGCGAATCCTTTACCTATCTGTTTATATCCCAAATATAAAAATGGAATGTTAAATATTAGTATGAAAATTCCAAGTGGTAATCCCAAATAGTGACGTGCAATAATAGATACACCAATCACTCCACCATCTAGAATATTATTTGGAATTAAGAAAAATTCTAATCCCGCCGCAAAAATTAATGATCCAATAATTATACTTATATATTTCTTTAAAAATTCTATTCTGCTTTCCATTGATTCTCCTTTTTATTTCATTTTTTGACAAATAGGACAAAAGTGACTTGAACGCCCTTTTATTGTAACATTTTCTACATCATGACCTAGAGGACAAACTTTTTTCCCATATATTTGATGGAAATTTTGCATATTTCCTTCTCCTCCATCAGCGTGAACATAATCTGAAATAGTAGAACCACCTTCTTTTATTGCAAGCTCCAAAATATCAACCAACTCTTTAAATAAACTCTCCTTCTTCTTTTTAGAGAGTTCACTTGCTTTAGTTAGAGGGTGAATTTTTTGGTGATATAATACCTCGCAATCATAAATATTACCGCAGCCACAAAAAACATTTCCTTCAAGAAGTAGTGCTTTTATAGATTGATCTTTATATTTTTTTTCATCCAGTTTATTTAAAAAATATTTTTTTGCAGACTTATCGAATGGTTCTGGTGCAAGATTTACAAAAGGTTTGAATTTAGTTACATCATCAATATATCTTAGTTCTCCAAATCTTCTGATATCACTATATACTAATTTTTCTCCAGTAGAAAGTTCAAATATAACATGTCGATGATTATAATAATTTTTATTTGTAATCTCAGCTATATCCTTAACTAAAAAGAATGCTCCTGTCATTCCAAAATGTGTAATTATATATCCCTCATTTAATATGAAATATAGATACTTACCTCGACGCGATAATTTTTCTATTTTTTTACCTTTCACATTTTCTGAAAAAAAACTAAGTTCTTGCTTCACTATAGCCATTTTATTTTCTTTATGGCTACTTTTTACAATATTAGAGTAAGTTATATCAACAATTTCTTTATCTATAACTCTATCTTCTAGACCAAATTTTATATTCTCAACCTCTGGTAATTCTGGCATAATGCTCTCCTATTTCATATACTTACTATTTTATTTTAATACAAATATTTGAAAATTTCAAAGATTTCCATTTATTTATATAATTTATAATAATCAAGAATTACAAATTTTTATCTCATTATTCTAGCATCAAAGAAAAATATGTAGTATAATAATAAAGTTAAATGTAAATTAAAAGGGGTCTATTATTAAATGGAAGAAAAAATGTCTAGACGAAAAAGAATCAGTTCTCCCTCATACGGAAATGGAGGAAAACCTCCTAAAAAAAGAGGATTTAAAAAAATATTAATGGCAATTTTAGCGCTAGTTATAGTTGGTATAGGGGGATTTTCCGCTTATACATTCTTCAACTTTTCTAGTTCCGCTCAAAAAGGATATAAGAATGTAGATTATTTGAAAGAAGTTGATCCTAACTTCAAAAAATTCTCAGTATTAATCCTAGGTATCGATATGAATGATGATCGTAAAGCTCAAGGACAAACTCGTGAGGACAGCAGAACAGATTCAATGATACTAGCTACTGTTAATAAAGATAAAAAACGTATGGATATGGTTAGTATCCCACGTGACTCTCTAAGTCTTATGAGAGAAAAAGATGATGAAAATAACAATAGTGCTTATTTCTATGATAAAATCACTCACGCACATGCCTACAACGATGTTAAAGGAACTACTAATGCAGTAGAAAATTTATTGCATACTCCTATAAACTTTTATGTACTAATCAACTTTAAAGCATTTGAACAAACAGTAGATGCTTTCGGTGGAATAGATTTATACGTTCCTTTCGATATGGATGAACAAAATGCTAACGGTGAAGAAAATACTGTAAAATTAAAAAAAGGTTGGCATACTCTAAACGGTGAACAAGCACTTGCTTTTTCTCGTAGTAGATATTACGATAGTGATATTGAACGTGGTCAGCGTCAACTTCAAGCTATCCATGCTTTAATCGATAAAGCTAAAAGTCTAAACGCCTTAACTAAAATAAATGAGGTTATCAATATCGCTGGAGATAATGTTGAACATAACCTGTCTACTACTCAAATTTCTTCAGCTATTAAAATGTTTATTAACGAGAATATGGAAATAGTATCTCATAGAATTAATGGTTATGATGTTTACTATAATGGTGTCTACTACTACTATCCAAGACCATTATCTCTGCTTTATGCATCTTCAGCTTTACGAAACAACCTTGATTTACCATTACCAAAAGCTACGGATCTACTAAATATTTACTATCAAGGTCATATATCTATCGGGCTTAAACAATATAAAATCGATAATTTACGTCTAGCACAAAATTATCCAGTATCAAACCTTACAGCTATGTCTCCTGAAGATTTATTAGCTAATCTTCCTGAAAGACTTACAATAGATGATTTAAAAAATGATATTACGGTAAGTAATGAAAATAGACCTGATGAAAATAGTAATACTAAAAACAATGCTAACAATAGCAATTAACAGCAAAATACTACAACTGGTGTCGGTACTACAAACGCTAATCAAAATACCGGAGTTAATAATAATCAATAATAATTAATATCCCATCAAAAACTAGTTTTGATGGGATATTAATTATTTATTTGAAAATTTTACATTTACAGTTCCAGTATTTGAAGATGTGAATAATTGTTTCTTTTTATTTGAGCTATTTGTAAAATTTGATT
>NZ_CAURJN010000022.1:0-35102 GCF_963525165.1 uncultured Gemella sp. | reverse complement strand
CCTTAATGACTTCAGAAGCCTCTTTTAAAATTCTAAGTATTTCTTCTCTTTCTTTGCGTTTCAGTATACCAATTTCATTATTAATCTCTACGTTTTCTTTTGGTTCAACATAAAAAGTATTACCCGAAGCACTCTCGTCATGGATAATTCCACCAAAATCATTTTTATATTCTGGTTTTACTAAAATAACGTCACGGTCATTTCTCTTCGTAACAATTGCTTCCGTTAATTTTTTAACATTTGAACGTAAGATATTTTTTAAAATTTGATCACTTTTATTTTTTAACTTAGAAATATTTACTTTAATATTTTTCAGTTCTAACGAAGCGTCTGGTCTTATATAACCATCCTCATCTATTATCCTATCTAGATATCTTTCAAGATCACTAAAATCATCTAGTTTAACTACATATTTTGTTATACTTGGATATGAAGAGTGTTCTTGTAATTTAATATTCTCAAATCTTCTAGAAAATCTATCATAAGTTATAATATTTCTTAATATATGGAAGAGTTCCTTTTCTGAAAGGACACTATCAATTTTAGCTTTCTTAACACTAGCATTATAATCAAATATTTTTAATTTGAATTCATTTGGATATTTTCTTAGTAAGTCATATCCTTCTTCGTTTTCTTTATGAACTTCTACTAACTTCTCATAATTTGTTATATATTCTAAATTTTTTATTTTTTCATAAGATAACTCTGAAAAACAATATTTCTCTATATCTTTTAAAACTAGGTCTAAATTAAGTTTCTTTTGAGTAATTTTATTCAATCTAATCTCACTCCTTCTATCTATATTTTCATGCTTTATCTTTTTATAACACAAACTATTATACACTAAATACAAGCATTAAACAATTTCTTTCGATTAAAATCATAATCTGGTTTAAGTTTACAAAAAATCGAAGTACTTTACGTACTCCGATTCTTTCAATTATTTATTAAAGAATAAACTAATAAACTGTTTAGATAACACCGGTGTGTTTTGTATTATATAGTCTGGTAACACTGAATCTTTGAATATCGCTATCTTCCAGTCTGGTGTAGGCAATACTGTTACTAGATATAATACTACGAAAACTATTAAATAGATTTCTACAAATCCTAAAATAGCCCCTAAATATCTATCCGTTATTTTTATTAATGGTAATTTTCTAACAACTCCTAATGTTTGTGCTAGTATTTGTATTATTAATCGAATTACAATAAACAATACAATAAATGACACTATTCGGTAATATGCAGTTGGAATATTTAATCCTTTATATATTCCTTCTAAACCATCTGTAACATCAGTTGGAATTGGTATCATACTTGTAAATAAATATGCTAATCTTGAACTGAATAACATTGATACTACATAACCTATTACAATTGTTCCTAGATAAAAAATTTGCATTATTAACCCACGTTTGTATCCTAAGTACGCACCTGCAGCTAATAATAATGCAATAATTATATCAACCATGTTTTCTCCTTTCCAATCATAATCTATTTTACTTTAATGCCTTATGATTAGTATATTGATATTTTACTCTATCAACTTTAAAGTAGCATTAATCTATTTTAGACTAATGCTACTTTTTTAATTTAACATTTAATTATTATTCAACCCCAATAATATATGGATATACTGGTTGTCCTGATTCAATAAGTTCTACTTCTACATCAGGATATTTCTCTTCGATTAATTGCTCTAAGAAATCAGTATATTCTTCGGTACTTTCTTCACCAAGGTAAAGTGTAACAATTTCAGAATCTTCATCAAGTGATTTTTCTAATAATTCTTCTAATACTGTATTAAGTGATAGATTAGAAACTACAATTTTACCATTTCTAATTCCCATGAATTCATCTTTCTTAATTTCAACACCTTCAATATTAGTATCACGAACAGCATGGGTAACTTCTAAAGTACTTACTGTAGATAAAACTTCTTGCATATTTGCAAAGTTTTCTTCAGCAGATGCTTGTGGATTATATACCATTACCGCAGCAAGCCCTTGAGGTGCTGTTTTACTTTCAACAACAAAAACATTTTCTTCTGCTAACTCTGCAGCTTGTTTTGCTGCAAGTTGGATATTCTTGTTATTAGGGAAAATAAAGATATTTTTAGCGTTAACTTCTTTTATAGCTTTCATAATATCTTCAGTAGATGGATTCATCGTTTGTCCACCTTCTACGATATAATCTACTCCCATTGAAGTTAAAACTTTACTTAATCCAGCTCCCATAGAAATAGAAATCATCGCTTGTTCTTTAAGTTCTTTTGGAGCAGTTGCTTGTTTTGCCTCTTGTTTTCTAAGAACTTCACGGTGTTGTTCTCTCATATTATCAGATTTAATTTTGATAAGTTCTCCGTATTGTTGCCCATAGTTGAACACATCCCCTGGAGTTTCTGTGTGAACATGAATTTTTACAAACTCACTATCAGAAATAACTAATAATGAATCTCCAAATTTACTCATATCTTCACGGAATTTATCTTCATTAAATTCTTTTTTCTCTTTATCAAGACGTACAGTGAATTCTGTACAGAATCCGTATACTATATCTTCAGGATTCATGAAGTCCATATCATGATCATCTTCGAATTGCATGTCAACAACATTAGTTTCTACCGCTTCTAAACCTTCGATTTTTTCACCTTTTAGTGCAGCAACAAATCCTTGATATACACAAACAAGACCTTGACCTCCTGAATCTACTACACCAACTTCTTTTAAGATTGGTAATAATTCAGGTGTTCTTTTTAGTGATGCTTGCGCCTCAGCATATATAGCTTCCATTACTTCCACTACAGAAGTAGTATTTTCAGCTGCTTTCATCCCTGCTTCTGCAGCTTCTCGTGCAACTGTTAGGATTGTTCCTTCTACAGGTTTAATTATCGCTTTATATGCAATACTTACACCATTTTGAATAGCTTCAGCAAATTCTTTTGCATTAACTTCCTTTTTATCAGCTATGTGTTGAGACATCCCTCTAAATAGTTGAGAAAGGATAACACCAGAGTTTCCACGTGCACCCATTAATAAACCTTTAGAAAAAGATTTACCTAATTCACCGATGTTTTCAACAACATTTGCAGCTGTTTCTTTTGCACCTGATGACATCGAAAGATTCATATTTGTTCCTGTATCACCATCTGGTACAGGGAAAACGTTCAATGCGTTTATTTTTTCTGCATTTTTAGCTAAATTTTTCGATCCTAAGTCGATCATTTCAGCTAAAACAAGTCCGTTAATTTTCTCCACTATCTTTCCTCCTATTTATTTACCTTGATGCCTTGAATGTAAATGTTAATTTCATCTACTTTAACACCTAGTGTTTTTTCTATTTGATATTTAACTGAAGATTGAACATTGTTAGCTATTTCTGAAATTTTTGTTCCATACATAACAATTATATATAAATCAATAACAAGTTTATCTTCATCTTTTTTTACTTTAATTCCTTTTGCGTAATTTTCTTTACGTAAAATTTCTGTAATTCCATCTTTAACTTGATTTTTACTAGCCATTCCTATAATTCCGTAGCAACTTACAGCTGCTCCACCAGCTACTGATGCAATAACATCATCACTTATAGAAACATGACCAAATTCATTATTAATTTCTAATGACATATCTTTTCCTCCTATTCAAAATAGACAAATTGAACATACGAACTATTATACCTTTTTTGACAGAAAAATACAAGTAAAACATTGATATTTCTCTACTTAGAGCCTTTTAGCATCCCTTTTATAATACTATTATTTATTATTATTGATGAACTCCTTAGAGTGAATCATTAATGTAATAACATCACAAACAGGTGTTGGAATATTATGTATTTTCCCTAATCTTGATACTTCTCCATTTAAATAATCAATTTCTGTTAAACGTCCATTTTTCATATCCTGATATAATGATGGATAATGAGCTCCAGCAGTTTCAAGTGGAAAACAGTTTTTTATATTATTTTCTATAATTTCCTGCTTTACATCTATCCCTTCTGCTCTACCAACTGCTGTTACCTCATTCAAAACTGCTCTCGTCAATTCTAAATTCTTATCATAACTTCCATACTGATTAATATTACAATCAATCAATGTACAATAAGTATTTAATACACAGTTTAATCCTGCTTTATGCCAGATTGATTGATAGGTATCGGCTGAATACTTAATATTTAATCCAGCATCGTTAAATCTTTCCACTAAAGCTAGTGTTCTTTCTAGATTAACTTCTTTAACCTGTTTTAATTCTATTTTCCCTGTTCCATGAGCTTCCAATATTCCTGGTCCACCAAGACCACTAGTCCAAACCGTAACACCAATTAAAATATTTTCTTCTTTCACATAATCCTTTAGTGTTTCAACATGCCCAAGACCATTTAATATACAAATTATTTTAGTATCTTCGTGTAAAAGATGTTTCACACTTTCTAACATCGGCCTTAACTGCATTGATTTAGTAGCTACAAATATAATATCAAACTTCCCTGAAATCTGCTCTGGTCTATAAATAGGAATATAGTAGTTTCCTAAATCAACATCATCAATAATAACCTTCAATCCTTTATTTTTTATATTTTCAACATGTTCTTCCCAAGTATCAACGAAGGTCACATCCTCTTTATTTTTAAACAACATATAGCCAAATCTTGAACCTAGCGCTCCTGCTCCTGCAAATAAAATTTTCATAATCATTCTCCTTAATATATTTTCTACTATCAATTTTATAATTACAAAATTACTTTGTCAACGTTATCTCTATATTTTTAAAATAAAAAAGATACTCGAAATAAATTCGAATATCTTTTAATGTAATTATAAGTTTTCTGGTTTATATGCTTCAGGTTTATATAATTTTAATACATCTGAAAAAAGTCTATCAGCTAAGAATGCAACTACAAACGGAATTACAAAGAATGCTAATAAAATCGGAAGTAAGTTTCCACCATTCATTGCATATGATTTTGTAGGTCCGATTAATCCGATAATTCCAAATCCTGCACTTTCATGTGTTCCAAGAATTTTTAGGAAGTATCCAGATAAACCTGTAACTGCTGCTGTTGTTAAGATAGTAAGGAATAATTGTGGCTTACGTGCACAGTTTGGCATCATAAGTTTAATTGCTCCTAATAGGATAGCAACACTTGCCCCTTTACTGTTAGCTCTGTAAGTACCAATTGCCAGTACTGCAGCTGCAGAAACTAATCCTAATGTTGCTGCTCCCGCACCAACATAGTTCTCATTCGTGAATAAAATTAATCCCATCGCTACTGTAGATACAGGTGTTACGATTAAGAATGAGAATGCCATTGTTATTAAGATACACATTAATACTGGTTGTAATGTTGTGAATTCAAAAATTAATGACGCTAATAGTTTTGTTAAACTCTTTGTATAAGGTAATGTTACTAATCCTAATGCTGCTACTAATCCTCCAGTTATCGGTAAGAAAATGATTGTAACAGCTCCAAATTTATCTTTAACATAACTTATCGCTAATGCTCCAATTGCCGCTATTAAAATTACGTTAAATAAATCTCCCATCGGAACTCCAGTCCACGCTTTTGCTTGAGCATTAAAAGTTAATGATCCACTTGCTGCTAAGACCGTAGCACCTAATACTGATGACTCTAAAGGTTTAAATTTTAAACTTTGCCCTACAATTACACCAACTAAAACTGGTACAGAAAATTGTAATAAATACATCGCTTGTGAAAGTGTAGTGAATACATTCGGTGCAAATAGAGTTCCTAAGTACTTAAACAATGTACTTAAAACAGCATTTGGGATTAATCCTGCAACGACTCCTAAGGCAGTTCCGTTTAAAATAATATTAAGAAAATCCTTTACTCTTTTTGACATATATATCCTCCTTTTTCTTGTTTGTTTTTAATATAATAAATATAATAATATAAAATCAAACAAAAGTAAAGAATTTTTTGAAAATTTCTTTCTTTTTTCTTTTTTTATTCTATTAAAGTATATACAAAAGGAGAATTTGCAGATATAACTACAAAATTCTCCTTTTATATATTCTATACTTTTATATATTCTATACTTTTATATATTCTATAGTAATGGTTTTTTATTCGGTGTACCAGCTTTCCTTGGATATTTATTAGGTGTTTCTTTGGCTTTACGAATTTCTAGTATATGTCTTTCTTCACCTTCAATATCAAATTCAAGATCTTGCTCTAATTTTCCACCTAAAAGTTTTATAGCATTTATTGCTTCTTTAGTCTCTTCTTCAGCTTTTTGAGCTTTTAAACTTAAGAAGTAACCATCTTTCTTAACTAATGGTAAACAAAGCTCAGCTAATACATTTAATCTTGCTACAGCTCTAGCAGTTACTATTTCAAAACTTTCCCTGTATTCTTTATTTTGTCCAAATTCTTCCGCTCTTGCATGAACAAAATTACAATCAGTAAGCCCAAGTTCATCTTTAACTAGATTTAAAAACTTAATACGTTTATTTAAAGAATCAACAATAGTAACTTTTAAATTTGGGTATAATATTTTCAATGGAATAGACGGAAATCCTGCTCCACTTCCCACATCACAAATACTTTCAATACTTGAATAATCTTTATAAAATGCTAATGAAATTGAATCAAAGAAATGTTTTGTATAGAACTCATCTTCTTCAGTAATAGCTGTAAGATTTATTTTTTGGTTCCATTCTACAACTAAATCATAGTATTTACTATACTGCTCTTTCTGAAGTTCTGATAATTCTATACCTACCTTTTCTTTCACAGCATTATAGAACTGCTCTTTATTCATTATTCATACCTCTTCTTTGTTCTAAGTATACTAATAGAATAGAAATATCCGCTGGATTAACTCCTGATATACGAGATGCTTGTCCAATCGTTAATGGTAAAACTTTTTTTAGTTTTTCCCTTGCTTCTAAAGCTAAACTTGGTACATCATCATAATTCAGATCTGTAGGTATTTTCATCTCATTCATTTTTTTTAGTTTTTCAACTTGTTGAATAGATTTTTTAATATACCCCTCATATTTAACCTCGATTTCAACTTGTTCTACTACGTCTTTAGGTAATACTGTTTCGTCATTTGCTAAATAAAGTACATTTGCATGAGATAATTCGGGACGTCTTAGCATATCAATAGCTAAAATTCCATCACGAATTTCTGCACTATTTAACTCTCCTAATTTTTCTAAAGTTGCAGCTGTTGGAGTTATTCTAAAAGTCTTAAGTCTTTCTATTTCATCAGCTACCATACTACGTTTTTCGCAGAATTTATTGTATCTATCTTCAGTTACTAAGCCATAGTTATAAGCTTTTTCCGTTAAACGCATATCTGCATTATCATGACGTAGAAGTAATCTATGTTCTGCTCTTGATGTTAGAAGTCTATATGGTTCGTTTGTTCCTTTTGTTACTAAGTCGTCAATAAGCACTCCAATATATGCTTCATCTCGACCAAGTATCATCGGCTCTTCACCTAGGACTTTACATGCCGCATTTATTCCCGCCATAATTCCTTGACCTGCAGCTTCTTCATAACCACTTGTACCATTAATCTGACCAGCTGTAAATAATCCGTCGATTAATTTTGTTTCTAATGTTGGCCAAAGTGTTGTTGGATTTACAGCATCATACTCAATTGCATAACCATTACGCATAATCACTGCATTCTCAAGTCCCGCAATACTACGTACCATGTCACGTTGTACATCATCAGGTAATGACGTTGATAATCCTTGCACATAGATTTCTTTCGTATTTCTTCCCTCTGGTTCTAAGAAAAGTTGATGTCTTTCCTTATCATTAAAACGAACATATTTATCTTCAATACTTGGACAATATCTTGGTCCTGTTCCTTTAATAACTCCAGAGTACATTGCTGAACGCCCTAAGTTTTTATCAATAATTTCATGTGTACTTGTATTAGTATAAGTTAACCAACAAGGAACCTGATCTTTCACAAATTCTGTAGTTTCATAACTGAATGCATGCTCTTCATCATCACCTGGCTGAATTGCTGTTTTTGAAAAATCTACACTATCAGCATTAACCCTTGGTGGTGTTCCAGTTTTAAATCTAACTAAATCAAAACCTAATTCTTCTAATTGCTTTGCAAGATCTATAGATGGCATCTGATGGTTAGGTCCTGAAGAATATTTAATATCTCCAATTACAATTTCACCACGCAAGTAAGTACCCGTTGTGATAATTATTGTCTTAGCTTTATATGCTGTACCTAGCATAGTTCTTAGACCAACCACTTTATTATCTTCAATTATAAGTTCACGTACCATCGCTTGCTCAATATCTAAGTTTGGAGTATCTTCTAAGATTCTCTTCATCTCTAGTTGGTATTCTACCTTATCAGATTGCATTCTTAATGCACGAACTGCTGGACCTTTTGCAGTATTTAACATTTTACTTTGAATATTAGTTTTATCTGCTACACGTCCCATAAGTCCACCAAGTGCATCTACTTCACGAACAACAATACCTTTTGCCGGTCCTCCTACACTTGGGTTACATGGCATAAAACCAATAGTATCTAGGTTAATTGTAATCATTAAAGTTTTAACACCTTTTCTACTAGCGGCGTGTGCTGCCTCAATTCCGGCATGTCCTCCTCCAATTACAATAACATCATATTCTTTTAAAAATTCAGTCATAGTACCTCCATATATTTTAACGTAATTGCAAAATAATGCTTTGACCAAAATTTTGATATATTACTAAATTTTTACCTTTATTATATTATCATATTGCGAACAAAAAAACTAATGATATACATATATAACAAACTAAATATATAATAAAGTAAAAAACCGCAGTACTTTTCATACTGCGATTAATTCATCTATTCTTTTACTTTATCAAACTTATTAAATTTTTCTTTACTAAATAATCCTAAATGCTTATCCACCATGATTGAGTTTGTCATACCACCGCTAACATTTAAGCAAGTACGTCCCATATCTAAGATTGGATCTACTGCTAAGATTGGGTTAATTTGATTAAATAATGCACCGAAACCTACTCCATTTACTGAAACTGAAGCGGCAGTAATTGCTGTTCCCGGAACACCTGCAATACCCACAGAACCTAATGTTACAACAATTACAGTCATAATAAATAATGTTGCATCTATTGCAATTCCATTTGCATTAGCTAAGAACACAACTAACATTGTCGGATAAATCCCGGCACATCCTTGCATTCCTGCTGTAGATGAGAATGAAGCAACAAAGTTAGCTGTTGATTGGTTAACACCCATTTCTTTAGTTAATGTACTAATAGTTAGAGGTAAAGTACCCGCACTTGAACGTGATGTAAATGCTAAAACTAAAGGTTTACTTGCTTTTTTGAAATATGTAACTGGTGAAACACCATGTAAAACTAAGAATAATCCTTGAATAATGAATTGAATTACTACGGCTACATATAGTAAAGCGATAAATAGTAATACATCTTTAATTGATTTTAATCCTCTTTGCGCGATTGTATTAGCTAATAATGGAATTACTGCATAAGGTAGTAATCTAATTACTAGGACTGTCATACGAGAAACTATAGCATGTAGGTTGGCGATATAATCAATAAAAGTCTTAACTTTGTTTTCATCTTTATTTTGAATATATCTTGCTGCTAAACCTATAAACATTGCAAAGATAACTATTCCAATAACATTAAAATCAACCATTGCTTTGATTGGATTCGAAGGAATTAATTCGCGAATAATTGTTACAACATTCTTCACTTCTTTAATTTTACTTTCTCCGTTTCCTAATACAATAGAACTACTTCCAAGCTTAAATACTGAAGATACTACAAATCCAACGATTGAACTAATCGCTACCATCCCTAATGTAATAATCAGTGTTAAACGTGTTAGTTTTTTAACATCAGTATTTGCATTAATATTAACAATAACATTAATTATTGACACAAGTACTAATGGAATTATCAACATCTTAATTAAATCGATGAAACCATTACCGAATAGTGAATACCAAGTAGTAATCTCAGCAACATATTTAATTTTCATTGGTTCATCACTGAATCCTGAATATGCTTGAATAGCAATTCCTAAAAGTAAACCAATTGCTGTTGATAATAAAGTACGTTTTGAAGAACTAACTCTTTTTTGTGCTAGGTAATACATAAAGTAAAATAATCCAAAAAGCACTAATAAAAATAATAAAGTCTCTTTTGTAGAAATCATAATAAATTTCTCAAAAAATGTAAATTTGTTTTCCATTTTCTATCCTCCAAATGAGTATACTACTCATCTTCTATTTATATTTTGTAAAATTTTAATATTAAATTTCACTCATACTACAGATAGAATGGAAAAGAATTGAACCTTTTTCCATACTGTACCTCCAAAATGAAAATTATAATAAAATTAAACTACAATTTTCATAAATTTTCAATAGTTTTGCTCAAAATAAATATTATAAAATGTTTTTGTTTACTTAACTTTTCTTATACGTTATAATAAGGAATAGTTATCATTTATATATACATAGAACGGAGGGATTTTTTTGAATATTAAATTAGTTTATGCGAGTTTAACAGGTAATACTGAAATGTTATCTGATTTAATGATTGAAAAATTCGAAGAAGAAAAAGGATTAGAAATAGAAAAATTATTTATCGAAGATATGGAAGATTTTGATTTTCTTGATGATGCGGATGCATTTATCGTAGCTACATACACATATGGTGAAGGAGAGCTACCGGAGGAAATGGAAGAATTTTTCGAAGCGATTGCTGACAAGAACTATGAAGGAAAAATCTATGGAGTTATCGGTACTGGTGACACAATTTATGATGAATATTGCGCTTGTGTAGATCAATTCGACGAGCAAATTGCTAAAACTGGTGCAACTAACCCTACAGAAAACCTTAAAATTGAAATTGAAGCAGATACAGACGAAGACTTTGAAAATATAGATAAATTTATCGAAGCATTCTCATCGGCTTTATAATAAAAAATGGGAGTGACTCGACAAAATCATGATTTCGTAGAAATCGATTTTGTCGAGTCACTCCCGCAAAGTTCATTAGATATCTAAAAAGCTTTTATAAAGCAAATTTAGATATCAATAAACCACTTCGCCTATGAGTTCTCATAAGAACTTTGTTAAATTTTAGGTCTTTTGGATCAGCCCCATTTTTTATCCTTTAAAGAAGACATTTACCCTTTCAAATTCATCTTCCCAATTATTCCAATCTAGTCTTATTTTAGCATTTTCTTCTAAAATATCCTCAACTAAGTTTTCTATTGTAATATCCTCTAAAGAAGACTTTATAGCTTTATTGACTGTATTTACTTTTTTTAGATATTTGCCATAACGTTTGTCTACTGCTAGAGCTCCCTCGAAAATTTTTGAAACATAATCTGTTTTTAGTGCAAAAATTTCTACTTCATCATTAAGCGCCACATATATATCGTATAAAGTAACTTTCTTATTAGATTTATACTTATATCCCCCACCAATACCTGTATTAGCTTTTACTAAATCATTGACAACCAATTTTCTCATAATTTTTTTCAGATATGTTGGAGAAATATTTAAACGCTGGCTAATTTCCTTAGAATTCAAGAAAACATGCCTATCTTGAAGGTATAACATAACCATTATACAGATTGCCTGTTCCGTACTTTTTGTTAAATGCATAAACTCAACCTCTTTTCTTTTTATATATAACTCTACTTACATCCTTATTTTATGATATATTTTTATAATTGTCAAATGTTATCTTATTTTTTCTCCCCAGTATTGATAATAGGTACATTCAATGGAACCGTTAAATAGCTTTCTTCGTTTTGTCGCCTTTTTCCCGTATAAATGTTCAAACATTTTATGAGAAGTTAATAAGTAAAGTGACCAATGTTTTTTACTTTTAAGCTCAGTTCCTAAAAATTTATACATAGCTTCTACTTCTTTTTTCTCACCTAAACGTTCTCCGTACGGTGGATTCGCAATTACGCAACCAGTTTCCTTTTTCGCTACGAAATCAAAAACTGACATCTGTTTAAACTTAATAACTCCTGCTAATCCGATTTCTTCAGCATTATTTTCAGCAGTTGCTATCATCTTAGGATCAATATCAGAACCATATAATTCTAATTCTTTATCATAATCAATAAGATCTTCAGCCTTATTTCTTTCTTCATCTACAAGACTTTTCGGCATCCACGGCCATTTTTCAAAGTCAAAGTTTCTATTAATTCCAGGTGCCATATTCTGTGCCGCCATAGCTGCTTCAATTAATAATGTTCCCGATCCACAGAATAAATCGTATAATGGTGTTTCACCTTTCCAGTTTGTAAGTTTAACCATTGCTGCTGCTAATGTTTCTTTTAATGGTGCTGTCCCTTGTTTAGCACGGTATCCACGCTTATGCAGTCCATCTCCAGAAGTATCTAATAGAATAGTTGCAATATCATTTAACATAATAATTTCTAATCTATATCTAGCTCCTGTCTCTGTTAACCAACCTGTTATCCCATAACTTTTCTTCATTTTCTCAACAATTGCTTTTTTAACAATTGACTGACAGTCAGAAACACTGAATAATGTAGATTTATGACTTCGTCCATCTACAGGGAATTTGGCATCTACTGGAAGATATTTATCCCATTCTATTTCTTTAGTTTTTTCAAAAAGTTCTTCAAAAGTATACGCAGGAAATTGTGCAACTACGATTTTAACCCTATCTGCACATCTTAACCATAGATTCGAACGTACTATTGCTCTCTTATCTCCTGAATAATATACTCTCCCATTTTCTACTTTTGTTTCATAACCTAACTCTTGTACTTCTTTAGCCACTATCGCTTCAATTCCCATAGGGGTTGTTGCTACTAAATTAAAATTCATTTCTTCCTCCTTAAAAAAAGGGGCTCCTAAGAGCCCCTAGAACTAGTTGTTTTCTTATCATAAGCCATATTCTGTATCTATCTTACTCAAACGAGACTAGTCTACTCTCGTAAAAATAGCTGTGATCATCTGTCTAAATATATACATATTTCCTATTCCTACATTCATTTCTGCGGAATAAGTGCTTCTACCAAAATTTGAATTGCTCACTCAAGGGGTTTACCGCGTTCCACTTCTTATATTTCTATAAGAACTCCGTCACTGTGGCACTTTCAAGATATATAACCATATAGAAAACTACTTAGGTCATATTTTCTGCCGTCACCATAAGGTGCCTAAACTTATTTTTTCGTTTAGCGTTGAACACTACAAGCATCTCAGCCTGTGTGAGTATGGACTTTCCTCAGCATCTCTGCCGCGATCACTCAAAGAAAAACACTTATATTACTTTACACTAAAAATACTATTTTGTAAACAATAATTTAAACTATTTTTCTAATACGGAAATTTTACCTTCAGCAATCTCCTCTAATGCTTTACCAACTTCTTTATGAGAAGTGTATTTGTCTAGTTTACTTGTTTCTGGATTTGCAAATAATTCTCTTGCTCTTTTACTAGCTAATGATACTAGCATATATTTTGAATTTACTTTTGATTTTAATACATCTAATTTTGGATATAACATTTTTTTCTCCTACATTTCTTCTAATTCTAATAATGCTCTTCTATATTTCATCTCTATACGTTCACGTTTCAAGTGTTCACTCAGTATAATAGCCCTAATTCTTTCTACAGCTTTATCCACTTCGTCATTTTCAACAACATAATCATATAAGTGCATCATATTAATTTCTTTTTTAGCTTTTGCTATACGTGATTCTATTACTTCATCACTCTCAGTTCCACGACCTTTTAATCTTTCTTTAAGGTCACCAATACTAGGTGGTGCTAAAAATATAAATAAAGCATCCGGAATTTTACTTTTTACTTGTCCTGCACCTTGTACTTCAATTTCTAAAAATATATCTTTCCCTTTATCCATCGTCTCCCTTACATATTTAACGGGAGTTCCGTAATAATTATCGACATACTGAGCATATTCTAATAACTCACCTTGTTGAATTAAAGATTCAAATTCTTCTTTTGTCTTAAAGAAATAATCAACCCCGTCTACTTCACCAGGTCTCATACCTCTTGACGTCATTGAAATTGAATATTCGAAGTCAACATCATTACTCTCAAAAATTCTTTTTCTAACAGTACCTTTACCTACTCCTGAAGGTCCTGAAAGAACTATTAATAATCCTTTCTCCATTTTTCGTATCCTTCTGTTATGTTTTATTATCTTTTTATGATACCATAAATCGGAAAAAATTTAAACTATAAACATGTATATTTAAGTTGTAAATTAATTTGATAATATTTTCTTAAAATTCTCGATTTTTATTTTTAAAATACAAATCTAATAATTGCTAGTGAAACTATTCCTACTACAACTATCACCAAAAGACTCTTAGAAATGATTGCACTTAATACAGTAGGTAGTGAAGCGAGTAGGTTTTCATAATTTATTTGAGGAAATTCCCCTATCTTTTGAATAAATAGACTATCGAACCATAAAGCCGACATTATAACAATCGGTACAAAACTTAGATACTCTATAACCGGTTTAGGTAAATCGAATTTCTTCAATAATACGAATGGAAGTACCCGAGATAACCGAGTAACAATTGAACATCCTAATATTGTTAATATTATATAGTTAGTAGATAACATTTTTCAATACCACTCCTATCGCACATCCTATTAAAGTAATCACTATAATTAATAAATTACTTGGAATAAAAATCATTCCAAAATATACTAAGAAGAATACAACAACAATTACTAGAAATTGTACTTTTTTCTTAATAGTAATATCTGAAATAACTTGTAAATATAACAATCCTATAAACATCGCTACTAGAGCAAAATCTAAACCTAGTACCTTAGGATCCTTAACTATTCCACCTAGTAATGCACCTAGTATCGATGACAAAACCCATGTAATATAAGATACTAGGTTTGCAGTATTAAACCATTCACAAGTCAGCCTTCCATTAGTATAATTTTGTTTGTTCATTCCTAAAGCAAAACTCTCATCAGTCAAAAAAGTACCAATTATAATATTCTTAAATACACTATATCTCTTGAAAAATGGAGCTGTTGCCATGCTCATTAATATCATTCTTGAGTTAACTAGAAATGTTGCCAAGACAATAGAGAGTATAGGAAAGCCACTAGAAAGCATACTTATAATTATAAATTGAGCACCACCTGCGTATACAAATAATGACATTGTACCAACAAAGAAAGGATTAAGTCCAACCGAACTCGCAATAATTCCAAAGACTAATCCTATACCTATATATCCAAAAACTGTCGGTAATGTGTCTTTTACACCAGCCTTTACATCTAATTTATCATTCATATGTTTACCTTCCTTGACTATTTAATTGTTTTATTTTATCAAAAGCTCTCCTATAAGATCTTTATCAATTTTTTGTTTAACTGTTTTTTGCCCGGTATAAGTTACTAAGCCCGGTTTAGCACCAGAGATTTTTTTTACATTTTTAATTAACGTTCTATCAACATTAACATACTCTTCATTTTTAAACTTCGAATAATAAGCAGCTAACATTGATGCAACTTCTATCGTTTCTTCACTAGGATTACTATCAAAGATTACCACGTGACTACCAGGAATATCTTTAGCATGAAACCATAGATAATCACGTCTTGCTAATTTATTAGTAATAGCATCATTTTGAAGATTATTTTTTCCAACATAAATGGCAGTATCATTATGATTAATTACAAAATAATTACTCTTATTCTTTTTCTTATTGACCTTAATTTTTTCTTTTAATGTACCATTAGCAATTAATTCTTCTTTGATTTCCGCTATGTCCGTTTTATCAGCATTTTCAAGTTGAAATTTAATTGTCTCAAAATATCCTAAATCCTGTTTTGCAATCTTAATTTGTTCGATTAGATTCTCAATCGTCCTCTTATTCTTTTTATATAAGTCAAAATACTTCTCTGAATTTTTCTCAATAGTTAGATTTGGATCTAACTCAATCTCAATATCCGATAAATCTTCACTATAAAAATTTTGCAATGTTACAATCTCTGGTATTTCTTTTTTAAATAAATAAATATTTGAAATTAGAAGTTGCCCTTTTAATTTATAATCATCTCTATTATTAGCTTGTTCAAGTTCATTTTTTAATATATCAATTTTCTTATTTAATCTATTTATTTTAGAATTAACAAAATTGAAAAGTTTTTTGTCAGTATTTTTATTTATTGACTCTCTTGCTATATCCATATAGTAGTAATCTAATAATTGTGACAATGATTCAAAATCTCTACTATACTCTTTAACTTCAAAGAAATAAAAATCCTTCTTATTATTCTCTTCAAGTAAAACGGGTTTAAAGTAATTATTGAATTTTTTACAAAAGCTAATAAATGAATTTTTTAAATCTTCTTCCGAATTTTTTTCAAAATAATTATTCAGTAATGCAGAAACACCATAGAAACTTTTCATTAAGAATTTCTTATCATCTATAGAAAACTCAATATCACTATAGCGACTAAAGTCAAAGGGATTAATTTTTTCAGCTGTCGGAGGAAGCGTATATTTCATATTAGATATAGTCGATCTCTTATATTCAAGGCTGTAACTATTTTTTAAAGACTCTAAGATAATATTATCTTCATTAGTTAATATTATATTTGAGTGTTTACCCATTAATTCTGAGATTAGATAATAATACTTTTCATAACCTAAATCATCAAAGTTTTTAATTTTAAAAATTACTATTCGATCATTATTAACTTGATTAATCTCTAGTATTATTCCACCTGTTAAATACTTTCTAAGTACTGAACAAAAATTCGAAGGTGTTGAAGGATTTTCAAAACTATTATTTGTTAACTGTATTCTAGATGCACTTGAATTTGCAGATAAAAACAATTTTAAATTCTTTCCTTTTCTAACAGAAAATACAAATTCATCTGCCGATAAATTATTTATTTTATTTATACGACCATTTAATATATTTTCTTCTAATTCTTTCACCATTTTTCTTATGAAAAAACCATCAAATGCCATTTTTATCCTCCTCGTGTTTTAATATATAATTTTAAATTATATCATAGATATCAATTTGTGTATACGAAAATAAGAAACATACAAATACTAAAAAAGGAGTGACTCGACAAAATCGTGATTTCTTAAGAAACAAGATTTTGTCGAGTCATCCCCGCAAAGTTTATTAGATATCTAAGCAAATTTAGATATCAATAGACCACTGCGTCTATGGGTTATAATATACACTTTTTTAAAATTTAGGACTTTTGAATCAGCCCCCCATAAAATATTATTTAGTTTCAAATCTTTTTGAAACTAATACTCCCCACACTAATAATCCAAGTAATACTACCCAGAAAATAACAGTCCAAAGTGTGGAATGTGGAAAATCATGAGGGATAAGTGCTAATTTCTCATGAGCAGCTGCAATTACAAACAGTTTAATACCTACCCAACCAACAATAAGAAATGCAGCGATTTCTAAACCCGGTTTAGTTTCTAATACTCTTATAAATATATTTGCTGCATAACGCATGATAACTACACCAACAAAACCTCCAATTACCATTACAGTAAATTGACCAAGGTTAATTCCTCCAATAGATGTTTCAGAAATATGAGGCAATGTTATCGCGATAGCTACAGCAGCTAAAATTGAATCAATCGCAAAAGCTATATCAGTAAGCTCGACTTTTATTACAGTTGCCCAAAAACCACTTTGTTTTTTAGGTTCAGCGATTTCTTCAGTTTCATCACCTTGTTTTCGTTTATCAAAAAATTCTTTAATATGCGCACCTGCCATATATATCAAGTATAAACCACCTAAAACTTGAATTTCCCAATACTGTGCTAAAATTGTAATTAAGAAAATCGCTATTATTCTAAATATCAGCGCTCCTACAAGACCGTACATCAATGCATGCTTTTGTTCTTTAGGCGGCAAATGTCTAACCATAACAGCTAGAACAATAGCATTATCAGCTGATAATAAGCCTTCTAATAACACTAAACTTAACAATACTATTACATATTGAATTAATATCTGTGAATCCATTATTATCTCCTTCTATCCTATTATTTTTTTCATCAATCTAACAATAACTATAACAATCACCAATCCTATCATGTTTAACACTAGCGGTAAAAAACTACCTAGATTAAATGTAATATTTTGATTTAATAGATTAAATGATTTCGTAAAGATAATTAATACACTATTATCTACTCTAACCGCCGGAACAGATAAGCGTGCTTTAATCATATTCGCTATCACTTCGCCTCCTATAAAATATAAAAGTGAAAATGAAATCGCTAGATTTGTATTATTAAATAATGTTAAAGCTAATAAGAAAATAAGATTAGCAAACACGAATAATAAAACTAACATTGTAGCATATGCTCCTGAGGTACTAACATTCATCATTACTGCTTTTAGTTCTTCAAATATACTTCTCTTACGTAAGAAAATTATTCCTACAAAACATGCAATTACTATAACATAGTAAACTAAAAAATAAATTAAATTTGCTAAAATAGCAGAAATATCACGAATACTTTTCTTTCTTCTCATAATTAAAAATACACTGACTTTTGAAATATAATCTTCTCTATATGAATATATGTAATTTAATCCCATAATAAAAATCACTAAAACTAAATTCACCTTCAATATTATTGAAAATATAATATTTAATATTGACATATCATAATATGTAGCTAGTGTATCAACTTTATATACAAATGCAAAGTTAATTAATGCTAAAATAATTAAAAATAAATAATTGAATTTTCGTCTAAATAACTTACCAAATTCTACCGCAAATAGCATTATAGATCAGCCTCGCCCTCATATAATTTAATTTTTTCGCCAAGATTTCGAATTTGAAATACTTCTATATCATTTTTTAGCAATGCATAGACTACTTCTTCAAGGACATCTTCTCTTACTACTATCTCATTACTATGATAAATAGTAAATTGATATCCCTCTAAAATTTTATCTAAATTAGCATGACTAGAAACATTGATAGCCGTAAGTTGTTTCAGTATCAATAGCTCTTCCAAACCTCCAAAGTATGATCTAATTCCATCTGTAATAACCAACACTTTATCAGCAATACTATTATGTCTATTAAGCATTGTATCTAAAATAATAACATTAGCATTATTTGATTTATCAAGAATTAACTCACTTATCGCCTCTTTATCCTCTAATGTTAAATGTTCTTCAGTATTATCAACAATTAAAACATTTTGATCTACTAAAATTGAAAACAGAATATGAAATTTTGTTACTTCATTTGATTCTAAATCTTTATATTTTCTACTAGAATTTAAGTTTAAAAATTCTAAATCCCCCACTAACTCTTCTTCAGAAGCTTTTATATTAAATAGAGACAATGCCTTTTTCAAATTTTTTAATAATGATAAGTCATTATAAAAACCAAAATCTTTAGTAAATAAAAGTCTCTGTTTATTTATACTCTCGTCATCAAAAAGAATTTCACCTTTAAATTTAGTTCTTTGTCTAAATGAATCTTTTAATAATTCTAAACTAGCAGAACTATTATTAACAATAGTTAATATTTCTCCTGTTTCAACTTTAAAATCAAGTTCTAATATTGTATCTTTTTTTATTTTTTTTCTATATTCTTTAAATTCTATAACCATTATTGCTCCTATAAAAATAACACTCGTATAGTAATCTGTTATTATATTCATTTTATCTCTTTAAATATTAAACTACATCTTATAATAATACCATTGCTTTAACTTATTGTCAAAAACAATATTCAAAAAAAATAAAAGATGATAGAAGATTTTTCTCCTACCATCTTACGTGTAGTTATTTATTTTCTTTTACAAAGAATGTTAATACAATTCCAAGTACAAATCCTACTAATGCATAGTTTAACCATGCAAAATCAGCTGGTACTGGAAGGAAGTTTACTTTAGCTAATGTATTATCTACTGCGGGTACTGCAAGTTTGAATGTTGAAGCTACAGTAGAATATAAACTAAATAATCCAGTGAATAAAACTGTACAAACATAAACTACTTTTTTACCACCAAAGAAGTTGTTTAAAAATCCTAGTAAAATTAATACCATTGTTAGTGGATATAATAAAACAAGTACTGGAACAGCTCCTTGGATGATTGCTGCTAATCCGTAGTTACCTACTGCAAAAGAGAATAATGTTAATGCAATAGCATAAGTCTTATAACTAACTTTATCGTAAAGTCTTACGAAGAATGAAGCACAAGCTGTTACTAATCCTACACTTGTAGTTAAACAAGCTAAGAATACTATAACGAATAGTAATAATTTACCAATATTACCAAAGTAATATGTTGTAGCTCCAGTTAATACTCCAGCACCAGTTTTTTGTAATCCTAAAACAGAAACCGATGTAGCTCCGATATTAGAGATAAATACATATACTAAAGCTAATAATAAAGCTGCGATAATTGCAGATTTAGCCGTATTATTAAATACTTCTTGTTTTGTTTTTGCTCCATAAAGTTTAACAGAGTTAATAACAATAATTCCAAACACTAATGATGCTAAAGCATCCATTGTATTATAACCTTCCATAAGACCATTCGTAAATGCCAAAGCAGTAGTTTGATATGCTTTTGTAGGCTCTTGTGCAGTACCCATAGGTCTAACTAACGACGCTATGATTAAAACAACCATTGATAATAATAAAACTGGAGTAATTACAGTCCCAATTCTATCTACTAACTTATTTGGGCTTATCGCTAACCATAATGTTAACCCCATAAAGAATGCTAAGAAAATTGCTTGAGCAATCGTAGTATTTTCTGGAGCTACAAAGCTTGATAATCCTAATTCATACGTTGTTGTCCCTGTTCTAGGTATTGCAAAGAAAGGTCCAATAGTTAAGTATAATAAAGTTGTAAAAGTTACACCGAATACTTTCCCTGCTCTACTTGATAAATCTAATAGGTCTTCAGCTCCTGAATACCCCATTACAATAACTCCTAATAGTGGTAACCCCACTCCCATAATAATAAAGCCAATCATCGCTGTAGGTAAGTTTGTTCCAGCGTTTTGTCCTAAGAATGCTGGGAAAATTAAATTACCTGCCCCAAAAAATAATGCAAATAACATAAGTCCAATTGAAACATATGGATTTTTCTTCAAAAATTTTAACATGTCATCTCCTCCAAATTATTTTATTTTTTTAAGTATGTTATATACAATAATATATTTACTATGTTTTGTCAATAGATTTTTAAAAAATATTTCTTTTTTGTTGGATAAAAGTTTTAATTTTTCTGACAATTTAAGATATAAATAGAAAGTGTTGCGTTTACAATTGAAATTTATCAATAATATGATCATTTACACGAAATTATTATAATAATTAAAATAAGATTTTTTGTAAAAACAAAAAAGATTTAATAATTGAAATCAACTATCAAATCTTTTTTATAATTATTCTATTTTTTTAACTCTTCTTTATAGTCACAGCGTGCACATTGAACACCTTTTTTTCCTTCATACAAAATATTCTCACATTTCGGACAATTTCTATTTATAGGTTTATCCCAAGAAACAAAATCACATTCTGGAAATCCTTCACAACCATAGAATAATTTTCCTTTTTTAGATTTTTTCTCTAAAATTTCGTGTTTCTTACATTTTGGACAGACTACCCCTACCTTCTTTTGAATAGTATTTGTATATCTACAGTCAGGGAAGTTAGAACAAGCAATAAACTTACCAAATTTACCTAATTTAAATACAAGCGGTGAAGAACACTCTGGACAACTTTCTCCAGTAAATTCTTGTTTAATTTCTACTTTTTCCATTTCAGTTTCTGCTTTTTTAACATCTTTTCTAAAATTTCTATAGAAATTACATATAGTTTTTTCCCAACCTACTTTACCTTCTGCTATATCATCTAATTGACTCTCAAGATTAGCTGTAAACTTAGTATTTATAATATCAGGGAAATATTGTTCTGTTATTTTACTAACTAACGTTCCTAATTCTGTTGGTGTAAATACTTTATTTTGCAACTTAGCATAATATCTCTTTTGCAAAGTATCAACAATTGTAGCATAAGTTGAAGGACGTCCTACTCCCAGTTCTTCAAGTTTAGCTATTAATTTTGCTTCTGAATATCTTGCTGGTGGTTGAGTAAAATGTTGTTCTTCTTTTATTTCTTTGACTTTAGCATCTTCCCCAACCTCAAATTCTGGGGCAAGTTTTACTTTCTCTTTTTCCTTCAATACCGCTAAAAAACCATTAAACAGTAACTTAGAATGTGAACCTCTATAAACAACTTTATTATTTTCAAACGTTGTTGTACTTGTTTCATAAACTGCAGCACTCATACAACTAGCTAAGAAGCGTTCCCATATAAGTTTATATAACTTATATTGGTCATTTGATAAGTATTCTTTAATACTATCTGGCGTGAAATTAACATTTGTAGGTCTAATTCCTTCATGGGCGTCTTGAACATTCTTGCTTGATTTTCTAGCTTTAACTGCTGATGCTAGATATTCTTTACCAAAATTGTTTAGTATATAATCACTAGTCATTTTAACAGCTTCATCAGAAACCCTCGTAGAGTCCGTTCTCATATATGTAATTAAACCGGTAACTCCACCTAACTTTTTAAGGTTAATACCTTCATACAATTCTTGAGCAACACTCATAGTCTTACGTGTTTTAAAGTTAATCTTTCTTGAAGCATCTTGTTGCATTGTAGAAGTAATATACACATTCGGTGCATTACGATTTTTATTAGTTTTTGTTACATCGATAACTTTAAATGTCTCACCTTTTATCGCTTTTCTTATTTTATCTACATCTTTTTTACTTTCAAGTTTAAGTTTCTCACCTTTATAAGAATAGAAGTTAGCTGTTAAGACTTTTCTATTTTTTATAAAATCAATTGGCATAGACCAATATTCTTGTGGAACGAATTTTTGAATTTCTTCTTCTCTATCAACAATTAACTTTAGAGCTGCATTTTGCACTCTCCCTGCAGATAGCTTTGGTTTTACTTTTTTCCAAAGTACAGGAGAAATGCTATATCCAACTAAACGATCTAATATTCTTCTAGCTTGCTGTGACTGAACTAAATCAGTATTTATCTTACGTGGATGCTTTATCGCATCTTTTACCGCGTCTTTTGTTATTTCATTAAAAACAATTCTGTTATCAGAATTATTATCTAATCCTAAAATATGTGCAATATGCCAAGCTATTGCCTCTCCTTCTCTATCGGGGTCGGATGCTAGGAATACTTTCTTTCCTTTGGCTTCTTTTTTTAAAGACTTAATTACATCGCCCTTCCCTCTTATAGAAATGTAATCAACATCTACATTTCCATTATCTAGTACTTCCACTCCCATTCTACTTTTTGGAAGATCTCTTACATGACCTTTTGAAGATATTACTCTATATTTTTTCCCTAGATATTTTTCAATAGTTTTTGCCTTAGAAGGAGATTCGACTATTACTAAATTTTCTGCCATTTTCTTCTCTCCATAATTTTATAATAAGTAGTATCTTAAAACATTTTTATTAACTTGTCAACTTTTTCCATTAAAAATTAATCAATTTTAGTCAATATTAATGGTTCAGCATTCTCTCTAACAACAATCGTATGTTCATATTGAGCAATATATGAACCATCATTCGCTACTAATTCCCATTCGTCTCTATCTGAATTTCCTACAGTTTTAGCTTTTGTTGAAACGAATGGTTCAACAGCTAAACACATACCATCTTTTAAGATTAGATTATCCCATGGATCAAAATAATTGAACACATGTTGTGGTTCTTGGTGTAATGAAGTCCCAATCCCATGACCTGTTAAGTTTTCAATTACTTCTAGTTTATGTTCTTTTATTTTCTTATGTATATGTTTACCTATTTGGTTAATTTTTCTTCCAGCTACAGCATGCTTGATTCCTTCATAGAATGCTTCTTTAGCGACTTCACATACTTTTTCTTTCATTGGATCATCTACCTTACCAACAACGAAAGAAATACCTGTATCAGCATAATAGCCATCTTTACATCCTGATACATCTATATTAAGAAGATCACCATCTTTTAATATTTTTGTACTAGATGGAATCCCATGGGCTGCTTGATAGTTTAATGAAATACATGTGTATCCTGGAAAATCGTACTCAGTAATTGGCGCAGATTTCGCTCCATGTTTTTCAAATAATTCTTTAGCGATATTGTCTAATTCTTTTGTTGAAACACCTGGCACTGCTTTTTTAACCATTTCATCGCGAATAGTAGCACAGATGAAACCTATTTCTTTCATTTTTTGTAATTGTTCTTCTGTTTTAATAATCATGCTTTCTCCTTTTATTTAACTAGTTCGAATAAATTTTTAATAGAATAAGTCGGTTTATGCTCTTTAGTTTCTAGATCTTCTACACTTGTGACACCTGTTTGAACATGAATTGTATCTATTCCACCGTTAATACCAGACATAATATCTGTATCGTAGTTATCTCCAACCATTACAATTTCATCTTTACTGTAGTTAAATAGATTCATTGCAGATTCCATAATAATTTTACTAGGTTTACCTATAAATGTAGCTGGTGTAGAAGTTGCATATTCTAAATACTTAACTTGTCCACCATTACTTGGCACAAAGCCATTAGCTGTTGGTAATAACATATCTGGATTAGTTCCAATAAGTTCTGCTCCATTTAATACTGATCTTGCTGCAGTAGCAAGTTTATCGTAAGTAAGTTTTCTATCAAGACCTACTACAACTGCGTCAACACCTTCTTCATTTTCTTTTTGATTAAATGAACTTAAAGTGTTTTTCAGTCCACTTTCACCTATTACATATAAATTTTTATATCCTTTACCTTTAAGATAAATTTTAGTAGCATCACTTGATGTAAATACGTGCTCTTCTGATGTATCTATATCAAAATTCTCTAAGTGTTCAGCAACCTCTTTAGGTTGTCTAGTTGAATTATTTGTTAAAAATAAATAATCTATATTATTTGCATTTAGATAATCAACAAACTCCTTTGCATATTCTATCTTTTTATCACCATTATAAATAGTGCCATCTAGGTCTATTAGATATAATTTATATTGTTTTATACTCATTCTATCTCTCCATTAATTTCATTTCTCATAATATATTCAAATATTAGTTTCTTCTATAAAGAATAAATTACGCAACTATTTCTATTTTACACCGATTATAAAAAAAATAAAAGCATTAATTAGGATTTTCCTACTTAATGCTTATATAAAATCGTTAAAAATACTATTTAAAAAGACTAGCCACGAGTTCATTTCTGATAATTGTTTCTTCTCATGATACCAAACTATCATTATGACAGACTGTAGAGTTATATACCATTTTAGTCTATTTCTATATTTTATTGTCGGTTCTTGTCCATAAATTTTTAACCATTCGTTCCATTCATTTTGTGGAATATATCGATATAATACAAATGAAATATCAATAGCAGGGTCACAAAGTATAGAGTGCTCCCAATCTACTAAAAACAACTTGCCTTGATCTGAAAGTAACCAGTTATCTTTATGTAAATCTGTATGACATGGTGTATATTCTACATCATCATCAGGTAAACATTTTTCTAAGTAATTAAGTGCATCGACTATATTACTGTTTTTTCGAAGTTCATCAGCTATAATCGATTTTAAATTATAAAGAGAACTAGCTGCTGTTTCTTCACTATATCCTTGAGCTTTCATAATTTTTTTTAATTTAGATGAACCATGTACTTTTTTTAAAATCTCAGGTATACGTTTATCTGTCATATCTTCCGTATTTAACGTCCTACCATGTTCAAAGTCTTGCGCGATTAATACATCTCCATTACTAATACGCTTAGTCCATCTTAATCTAGGTACTATACCTTCGGCTGAAAGAGTTGCTATCATCGGAGTAGTATTTTTTTTAATGAAGTAACGTTGATTATCTCTTGAACAAAAATAATCTTCTTGATATGCTTCATCTAAAGTCCAGCCCATCTGATAATATTCTTTAGACATATTCTATACTGCTCCTTTCTCCAATCTCTTTTTAAAAATTATAATGCACTATATATTTTACATTCTTTAACCATTTTTTTCAAGATGCTATTTTTTAACTAAAATTAAAAATCTCAAAGATATTATAATTTATATATACAAAAATTAGAATTAATATCTTTGAGATTGCTTATTATCTTATTTTTTACAAAATAAACATTATATCAAATAAATATTTTTATAAAATTTATTGTTCACAACAAAGTTTGTAAATTCCCTCTGCGTAAATAGCTGTAGCTAATAATAAATCTTCTATTTCCAAATATTCATTAGCTTGATGCATTGTATCTTCTTTACCGGGGAAAAGTAATCCAAATGCAACACCTTTTTTAAGACAACGTGCATATGTTCCTCCACCTAATACAAACGCATCATTTTTAGTATCCCCTGTATGTTTTCTATAAACATCCATTAATGTAGTTACTAATTCATCATCTTTTGGTACATAGTGTGCTTCTTTAGTACTTGTAACTTCAATATCAATATTGTCTACCTTAACTTCATACAATCTAGCCACTAAATCGAATTTTTTAGGATGGCGACAATCTGTTGATACAATACCTATTTTTTTCTCTAAATCATAATCTAGAACACCGTAATTATATGTAGCTTCTCCCATTTCATTGTCTTTATAATCAATCCCTAATTTTTCACCAAACGGATCATTAGCAAGTTTTGCTACTATATAATCTACGAAGTTTTTACCATTATTATCTAATCCTAATGTACTTAAAAATTCTGCTAATTTTGTTGCACCATTTATTCCATATTGCGGTGTTGAACCATGTGCAGCTTTCCCTTTAAGTGTAAGTTTAATTGTATTTTCTACACTAACTTTTCCTTCAAGTTTCTCTTGAGCTAGGAACTTTTCAAATTTTTCTTTAATATCTGTTACTTCACCAACTAATTCAGCCTCTGCACTTGCAATAACCATATTAAGAACTTGTCCACCATTAAACTTAACAAGTTTATAATTATACGCTCCATCTTCTTCCACAAATTTTAATTTGTGATCAAAAGTTGCTCTAGCTTTTTCGGCATATACTAACGGGAACATTGCGTCTGGAGTGAAACCTGATGCTGGTTGTTCTTCATGTTTAAAATATGATTCAACACATCTAAAACCAGTCTCTTCATCACTTCCTATAATAAGCCTAATACGCTTATTCCATTTCACACCAAGTTTATCTAAAAGTTTAACAGCATAATAAGCTGCCATTGTAGGCCCCTTATCATCTAATGATCCACGTGCAAATATCTTACCATCTCTCACTTCTGGTTTGAATGGATGGCTAATCCAGTCTGCTTCAACTACTGGTACTACATCAACGTGTCCAAGGATACCAAATATCTCTTCTCCTTCTCCGACTTCTATGTGACCAGCTTTATTTTCTACTAATTTAGTTTTGTATCCATCACGTTCACCAAAAGATAATATTAAATCTAATGCTTCTCTTGGTCCACTACCAAACGGTGTTTCCTCTGTTATATCAGTTCCTAAAATAGAACGTACACTTAATAACTCAAATAAATCTTTAAGCAGGTCCTCCTTATGATTTAGAACCTCTTGTTTAAAATCGATATTCATTTTATATCCCTCCGTTATTTATTTAATTTATCTAGTTCTTCATTTGTTAAGTGTCTATATTCACCTAATTCTAAATTTTCATCTAGTATTAATTCCCCTATAGATATTCTTTTTAAATATGTTACTGTCGTCTCTAGTGATTTCATCATCCTTTTTACTTGATGAAATTTTCCCTCTGTTATGTATATATTTGCTCTACTTTTATCCTCGCTACTTTCTAATATTTCTAAACGTGCGGGTTTACATTTATATCCATCTTCTAGCATAACACCAGCTTCAACAATTGATAGATGCTCTTCTTTAAGTTCTCCACTTACCTCGACATAATATTTTTTTACTACATCTTTCTTAGGAGAAATCAATCTATGAGCTAACTCTCCATCATTTGTCAGTAACATAAGCCCTTCAGTATCCTTATCAAGTCTACCTACTGGAAATACCTTATAAATGCGATCTGCTTCTTTTAAAATATCCACAACTGTTTTCTCAATCGCATCTTCTGTTGCAGATACAGTATCCTTAGGTTTGTTCATCATAATATAAACATATTTTTGATAAACTAACCTATTTCCATTCACCATCACCTGATCATTTATTTCATCAACCTTATAATCAGGACTCTTTATTAAAATATTATTAATTAATATTCCCTTTTTAATAATTTTTTTCGCTTCTGCTCTACTTAGTGTTGTATTTGAGCTAATAAATTTGTCTAGCCTCACTATGCTTATCTCCTTAACTTTCTTAAAGATGAAATTTTAATCTTTCTACCAAATAAGTATTCATCAAACTTCATCATAGTTATACTGATGAAATAAGTAATACCACCAAAAATCGCACATATCATAATTAAAATCATACTTGAAATTTTTGATTCAATAACAAAATTAGTCAGTATCGATTCATAAATAGCAGCAACTGTAATAAACATAGTAAAACAACTACATAAAATCATAAATAATCTCGAAATGAACTCAAAAATTCTAAGTCTCACTTCAATATTAATAATTACTAAATTAATTATTATCATTACTAAAAAAGTTACTATTGAAGATAAAATCACACCATTTGTCTCAAATTTAATTACAAACGGAGTAATAGTTAAATATTTAACTACTAGACCGACTATAATAGCTACGAAATTTAAAAGTTGTCTATTTACAGCCTGCATAATTATACTAGTTAAACTATATATTGAATATAATACCGCTAGCGGTAGATAAACCCTTAATAAAGTAGCATTTTCCAAACTTCTACTATAAAAAGCCGAGTAAATAGGATCAGCAAGAACAAACATTCCTACAAGCGCCGGTAATACAATCAGCATTAAAGATAAAATCACTTTATTAATTTGACCACTAACACTTACACGCTCTCCTTGCGCAAATAATCTAGTTATCGAAGGTAGAAATGTACTAGAAAATGCCGGAGCAATAGCTACAGCAATCATTACTACTTTATTAACAAGTTGTAACGCTGAAAATTTTCCATCTACTATATCAGCCTTACCTATTCGTGTCATTCCGTGAATAAAATTATGCTGATCTATTATATTCAATATCGGAAACAATCCTACTATAAAAATAAATGGAATAGAGACAGAAAAGAATTCTTTTATCAAACTACTTGTTGAAATATCCAATTGAACTTCATCTTCTTCTTTGTTAAAATCTAGATTCTTTCTATATCTAGAATAAAAAAAGAAGAGTGTAATTAAAGAAAAAACAGCACCAACTGCCGCTGCAAATGTGGCACTAACATTTCCTTCAACTACTCCATAACCTAAAACTTTCATAATAAAATAAGTAGCACCTAGCATAAATGCAATACGAGCTACTTGCTCAATAAATTGGCTCAACGCTGAAGGTAACATTATTTCATGTCCTTGGAATAAGCCTCTAATACCTGCTGATACTAAAACCAACGGTACACCAAAACTTAAACTTTTAAGAACTAACGCTCCTTCTTGTGGAGTAAATTTTTGTTGATTACTTATAAGAATTTGATCCGATATAAATCCTGAACCAAAAAATAAGATACAAAATCCAACTATTCCCATAACCACTAGTAGCCAAGACCCTAGCCTATAAATTCTGCGGCTGACACTATAAGCTCCGACTGCATTATATTTGGCAACCAATTTTGCTATAGCAAGAGGTGTCCCCGCACTAGATATTTCTAGTATAGTAGCATAATAACTATATCCATAGTTAAACAAAGCCATTTGTTCCTCTCCACCTATTATTTGATAAAAAGGAATAAGATATATTGCCCCTAAAATTTTTGTTAAAATTAAACTTAAACTAAGTATCGCGGTCCCTTTAAACAAGGAATCTTTTTTCAAAATTTTCACATCCAAACTTAATATTTAATTGTAATATTTATTATAAGTATAAATACTGATAGCAATATACTAACGCAGTAACTAAACTATACGCAGCTACCAATTTCAATACTTTATCCATGCGTCTTCTTTTTATTTTATTATTCGCAACTAAAACTATGTACGAACCTAATAACAATACAAATGTTAAAATAAAAACTATAACAGATAAAAATATCGCCATACTATCATCCTTTCTTTTTAATATAACTTTATTTTATCATGATTTCAAAAAATTTTAAACATACTTTCTCAGATAATTACAAAAAAATTAATATGTCTGGATATTAGATTTACATAATATCGAATTTGTTAGATTTTATAACATACACTTTATTTTCTTACTTTTTTTTGTTATCATACTATATAGATATAAAATATTTTTATTTCACATAATCTAATTAGAGAGGTACTAGTATGGGATTCAAAGAACTACAAAAAAATCTTCCAGTTTTTTCTATAAGTGTAGTAACAAAAATTACACAACTCACTGCAAGACAGATAAGATATTATGAAGAAAAAAAACTCTTTACTCCAAAACGTACTGAAGGTAATACCAGGCTTTTTTCTTTTAATGATATCGATAAACTGTTAACAATAAAAGATCTACTTACAAAAGGTTTCAGTTTAAAAGCTATCGATGAAATTATTAACCAAAAAGAAGTATCTGCTGAAACAACACAAATTAGACAGATTATCCATAATGATATTTTTGCAGGACCAAACGGATTACCAAGAGAACGCTCTATAGGACGCGGTGATTTATCTAGATTTTATAACAATAAAAAAAATAAATTTTAATGTTAGATTTTTTTACATAAATAAGGAGACGCCATGGCTAAAACTATTACTAGAGAAGAGATTATCAAAACAATCAAAGAAGAAAACGTTAAATATATTCGATTACAATTTACTGATATTACAGGAACTATTAAAAATGTAGAAGTGCCAGTAAGTCAAATCGATAAGGTATTAGATAACAACATGATGTTTGACGGATCATCAATTGAAGGTTTCGTAAGAATTGAAGAAAGCGACATGTACCTTTATCCAGATTTAAACACTTTCTTAGTGTTCTCATGGGATAGTGAATACGGTAAAGTAGCTCGTTTCATCTGTGACGTATATACTGCTGATAGAAAACCATTCGCTGGAGATCCTCGTGGTAATTTAAAACGTACACTTGAAAGAATGAATAAACTAGGATTCGATACATTAAATCTAGGACCAGAACCAGAATTTTTCTTATTCAGACTTAAAGAAAATGGTGAACCAAGTTTAGAACTAAATGACAATGGTGGATATTTTGACCTTGCTCCAGTAGACCTTGGGGAAAATGTACGCCGTGATATAGTTCTTGAATTAGAACGCCTTGGCTTTGATATTGAAGCAAGTCACCACGAAGTAGCACCTGGACAACACGAAATTGATTTCAAATATGATGATGTTGTTACAGCATGTGATAATATTCAAACATTTAAACTAATTGTTAAAACTATCGCTCGTAAACACGGTCTTCATGCAACATTTATGCCAAAACCAATATTTGGTATCAACGGTTCTGGAATGCACTGTAATGTATCTCTATTCAGTAAAGGTGAAAACAGTTTCTACGATGAGAATAGCGATAATGGTCTAAGCGAAGTTGCATCACAATTCATAGCAGGTATTTTAAAACACGCTCGTAGTTTTACAGCTATTTGTAATCCTACTGTAAACTCATACAAACGCTTAGTCCCTGGATATGAAGCACCATGTTATGTAGCATGGTCTACGTCTAATCGTTCTCCTTTAGTACGTATCCCTGCAGCACGTGGTAAATCTACTCGTGTTGAAGTTAGATCTGTTGACCCAGCTGCAAACCCATATTTAGCAATGTCTACAATCTTAGCAGCTGGTTTAGATGGAATCGAAAATAAACTTACTCCTGCAGCTGAAGTTAGAAGTAATATTTATGTAATGACTCGAGAAGAGAGAGTTGCTAATGGTATAGATGAATTACCATCTACACTATATACAGCGCTTAAAGAATTATCAACTTCTCCAATTATGAAAGACGCTTTAGGAGATCATATTTTCTATAACTTTATAGAAGCTAAGTCTATCGAATGGGATTCATTTAGAACTCAAGTTACCGACTGGGAAATTGATCAATATTTAAAACATTACTAATTTAATAAAAAGAAGGAATGGCTTAATCACAAGCTATTCCTTCTTTTATTTTTGCTAAAAAAAAGCTACAGGATATTAATTCCGTAGCTTTTTTCTATTAGAATTTAGATAGTAATTCTAATAATGCTTCTTTTGGTTGGTATCCAGTTTTCTCTTCTAATACTTCACCATTTTTCATAATTAATAGTGTAGGAATTGACATAATTCCAAATTCACCAGCAGCTTCTTGATTTTCATCTACATTAATTTTGTAGAATTCTATGTTAGTTAATTCATTAGAAACTTCCTCTAATACTGGCGCTAACATTTTACATGGACCACACCATGGTGCCCAAAAGTCAAATACTTTTACACTATCAGTTTTTGATAATTCAAAAAATTCTTTATCTGTAATTTCTCTCATTGTTTCAATCTCCTTTAAAACTTATAAATTTATTTTATAATATCATTGCCAATTATTCAAATTATTTGTTTTAACTATTAGTTTTACATCATTGGCATTTGTGGTTGCATTGGTTCATCCTTTGAAACATCTGCTACCACAGCTTCTGTTGATAAGAATAAACTTGATACACTCGCCGCATTTTGTAATGCAGAACGAGTTACTTTCGTTGGATCTACTATACCAGCTTTAATCATATCAACCCATTCTTCAGTAGCAGCATTGAATCCATACCCTACTTCTACTTCTTTAAGCTTAGCTACAATAACACTACTTTCTAATCCAGCATTTTCTGCAATTTGACGAACTGGGGCTTCTAAAGCTTTTTTGATAATATTAATTCCAGTTTGTTCATCACCTGTTGCTTCTAATTTTTCAACCTCAGAAATTACCTGAACAAGAGCAGTTCCCCCTCCAGGAACAATACCTTCTTCTACTGCAGCTCTCGTAGAATTTAGAGCATCTTCAATTCGAAGTTTTCTTTCTTTTAATTCAGTTTCTGTTGCTGCACCTACTTTAATTACAGCTACTCCTCCTGATAATTTCGCTAATCTTTCTTGTAACTTTTCACGATCAAATTCAGAACTTGACTCTGCATAAAGTGCTTTAATCTGTTGTGTTCTGCTTTCAATCTTTTCTTTATCACCTTTACCACCAACAATAACAGTGTTGTCTTTAGTAACATTAACTTTAGCAGCTTTTCCAAGCATTGTTATGTTAGCATCTTTTAATTCCAAACCTAAATCATCGGTAATTAATGTTCCGCCAGTTAATATAGCAATATCTTCTAAAATAGCTTTTCTTCTTTCTCCAAATCCTGGAGCTTTTACTGCAACAACATTAAATGTACCACGAAGTTTATTGACAACAAGTGTAGCTACTGCCTCTTGTTCAACATCGTCTGCAATAATTAATAAAGGTTTAGCTGCTGCAACTACTTCTTCTAATACCGGTAAAATCTCTTGAACTGCATTAATTTTTTTATCAGTAACAAGAACATATGGATTGTCTAAGTCAGCAACCATTTTTTCTGTATCACTTACCATATACGGTGATAGATATCCTCTATCAAACTGCATCCCTTCTACGACTTCTAAAGTAGTATCTAATGCTTGAGATTCCTCAATGGTAATAACACCATCATTACCTACTTTATCCATAGCTTCTGAAATGAATTTTCCGATTTCTTCATCAGCAGCTGAAATAGCTCCTACTTGTGCTATTTTATCTTTAGAATCTACTGTTACACTAATCTCACGAAGACGTTCTACTGCTACTTTTACCGCTCTTTCCATACCTTTTCTTATACCGATAGGATTAGCTCCGCTTGTGACATTTTTTAATCCTTCCGTTATCATAGCTTGAGCTAGAATAGTTGCAGTAGTTGTACCATCCCCTGCTATTTCATTTGTTTTATTAGCAACTTCAGCCACTAATTTTGCACCCATATTTTCATAAGGATCTTCTAATTCTATTTCCTTGGCAATAGATACCCCATCATTTGTTATTAATGGTGATCCAAATTTTCTATCCAATACAACATTTCTTCCTTTTGGTCCTAATGTAATTTTGACAGCATTTGCCAATTTATCCACACCAACTTTCATCGATTGGCGAGCATCTTCTGAAAATTTTAATTCTTTAACCATGTTTCCTCCTAATTTTCATTAACATCACTTTTTGAAAAAGTAACGGTGTTAATCTTCAATAACGGCTAGAACTTCTTCTTCATTTACTAAATAGTACTCTTCATTTTTAAAATTAACTTTTTTATAATTATCTGAAAATACTACTTTACTTCCTGCAGTAAGTTCCCCATCATTATCTTTTGATAATAAACAGCTTTCTCCTAAAGCAACTACAATTGCAATATTTGAAGTTTCTTCTTTAGAAGCTAAAACTATTCCACTAGTTGTTGCTTTCTCCTCTTCTACTTTTTTTAATAATACATTATCAAATAATGGTTTAATCATATTAATAACCTCTTATAAAAATTTTATTTTTATTTTTCATTTCTACTGAAATCTATAATAAAACAAAAGTCAAGAAAAGTCAAATCATAAAATTTATAATTTAAATATACTCATTATTCTCTATCATTTAAAATAAATATTTAACAAAATTTTTTATAATCAGAAACATATTTTAAAATAGAATAAAACGATAACAACACTATTTTAATCATTTTTTTAATGCTTATTATTTTTATATTATAGCATTATATGTTATAATGCTATTTGTATAATATTATAATTTTAATTATACGGAAAAAATTTAAATATTAAAAAATATTAATCAGGAGGAAAATATATGAAATATGTAGTTGTTGGAACATCTCACTTCGGTTACGAAGCTGTTCAAACTATTTTAAAAAACGAACCTAACGCTGAAATCCACTTAT
>NZ_CAURJN010000021.1:0-36075 GCF_963525165.1 uncultured Gemella sp. | reverse complement strand
AACAGCAGCAATTGATCAAGCAACAACAAAAGACGGTGTAACAACAGCAACAGATACAGGAAAACTAGGAATAGAAAAAGAAGCAGCGAAAGCAGAAATCGAAGCAGCGAAAGCAGCGAAAGAAAAAGCAATCGAAACGAATGCAGAGTTAACACCAGAACAAAAAGCAGCGGCAAAAGCAAAAGTAGCAGAAGAAGCAACAAAAGCAACAGACGCAATCGATAAAGCAACAACAAAAGACGGTGTAACAAGTGCAACAGATGCAGGAAAACTAGGAATAGAAAGAGAAGCAGCGAAAGCAGAGATCGAAGCAGCGAAAGCGGTGAAAGAAAAAGCGATTGAAGCAAATGCAGAGCTAACACCAGAACAAAAAGCAGCGGCAAAAGCAAAAGTAGCAGAAGAAGCAACAAAAGCAACAGACGCAATCGATAAAGCAACAACAAAAGACGGTGTAACAAGTGCAACAGATGCAGGAAAACTAGGAATAGAAAAAGAAGCAGCGAAAGCAGAGATCGAAGCCGCAAAATCATCGAAAGAAAAAGCGATTGAAGCAAACGATAAACTTTCAGATTCAGAAAAACAAGCAGCGAAAGAAGAAGCAGCGAAAGCAGCGGATGAAGCTAAGAAAGCAATTGATGTAGCAACAGATAATGCTGGAGTTGATGTAGCAAAAACAACAGGAACTTCAGCAGTAGAAGCTGTAAATCCAGTAGGAAAAGAAAAAGCATTAGATGCGATTCAAAAAGCAACTGAAGATAAACTTGCTGAAATTGATCGTGATGATAAATTATCAGAAAAAGAAAAAGATAAAGCGAAAGCAGAAGTTGCTAAAGCAGCTATAGAAGCAGTGAATGCAATTAATGAAGCAACAGATCAAGCCTCAGTAGATGCGAAACAAACTGAAGGAACAAAAGCTGTATCAGAAGTAAATCCAGTAGGAAAAGATAAAGCGAAAGCAGAAATCGAAAAATCATTATCAGAAAAAACAAATGCAATTGATGCAAATTCAGATTTAACAGATGAACAAAAAGCCGAAGCTAAAGCGAAAATTGCGGAAGAAGCTAAGAAAGCAATTGATGCAATTGACAAAGCAACAACAACAGAAGATGTTGCCTCAGCTAAAGAATCAGGAAAACTAGCAATAGAAAAAGAAGCAGCAAAAGCAGAAATCGAAGCAGCAAAAGCAGCAAAAGAAAAAGTAATTGATGCAAATCCAGATTTAACAGATGCTGAAAAAGCAACGGCTAAAGAAAGAGTTGAAGAAGAAGCAGAAGCAGCGAAAAATGCAATTGATAAAGCAACAGAATTATCTGATATTGATAAAGTAACTGAAACTGGAAAAGATGATATCAAGAAAGTAACAGTAACAAGTGCTAAAGAAAAAGCTAAAAAAGCAATAGACGAAGCCTTAGCAGAAAAAGAAAAAGCAATTGATGCAAGAACTGATTTAACTCAAGAAGAAAAAGAAGCAGCTAAAGAAGCAGCAAGAGAAGAAGCAGAAGCAGCAAAAAATGCAATTGATAAGGCAACAACTTTAGAAGATATCAATAAAGTATTAGAAGATGGAAAAGAAAATATTGCGAAGATTAATCCAGAGAATCTTAAAGATAAAGCTAAGAAAGCAATAGATGAAGCCTTAGCAGAAAAAGAAAAAGCAATCGATGCAAGAACTGATTTAACTCAAGAAGAAAAAGAAGCAGCGAAAAATGCGGCAAGAGAAGAAGCAGAAGCAGCGAAAAATGCAATTGATAAAGCAACAACTTTAGAAGATATCAATAAAGTGCTAGAAGACGGTAAAGAAAACATTGCGAAGATTAATCCAGAAAATCTTAAAGATAAAGCTAAAAAAGCAATAGACGAAGCCTTAGCAGAAAAAGAAAAAGCAATCGATGCAAGAACTGACTTAACTCAAGAAGAAAAAGAAGCAGCTAAAAAAGCTGCAAGAGAAGAAGCAGAAGCAGCGAAAAACGCAATCGATAAGGCAACAACTTTAGAAGATATCAATAAAGTGTTAGAAGATGGTAAAGAAAATATTGCTAAGATTAATCCAGTAGGTGCTAAAGAAGAAGCTAAGAAAGCTGTGGAAGAGGCATTAGCTAATAAAGAAAAAGAAATCGATGAAAGTACAGATTTAACTCCTGAAGAAAAAGTTAAGGCGAAAGCATTGGCACGTGAAGAAGCTAAAGCAGCGAAGGATGCAATTGATAAAGCAACAAGTATCGAGGCAATAGAAAAAGCTTTAAGACCATTCTTATACCAAATTGATCAAGAGGCATTAGTATTCGCTCTTCCAACATTTGATTTTGAAGAAGCTCTTAAATCATTAGTACAAGGAACTGTATCTATCGAGCTTGGAAGTGATATTTCTGATCAAGATGTATTATCAAAACTTGATTTACCAGAGGGACTAGAAGTTGTTGAAATTGAAAAACCAACGACAACAATCTTAGGTGCTACATTAGCGAAGGTTACTATTAAGCTTTCTGATGAAAGTTACGCAACTGTTGAGGTTCCGGTAGAAGTAGTTAAGAAATCTATTGATAATTCTAAAGGTTCAGAAGATAGTAGACGTCCTGAAGATAAAGTTCGTGTAGATAAAACTACTGAAAATACTATTAGAGAAGAAAAACGTAGTAGTATTTCTAAAGAAGATTCAAAATCTTCTAAAAACACGTTACCAAATACAGGTGCAACTGAAACTAATACTGGTCTTGCAGGTCTAGGATTAGCGGTACTAGGAAGCTTACTAGCGGTAGCTAAAAGACGTAAAAAAGATGAAGAGTAAAAATTACTAAATCATCAAAAATAATTCTTTAAAATTATCTGTTAGATAATCGAAAAGAGACAGCAATCCAAGAGTGAATCGAAAGGTTCATTTCTTGGATTTTTTGTGTTTTTATTTCGGGGAAGAATCATAAATAGTATAGTGATATCATTAGAAAAAATATTTTTTTTCTAGTATAATAAAGTTAGTAATAGGGTAGAATAAAATTTATAAATAATAGGATTAAAACAAAGGGAGTGAAAAAATATGGAAGAACGCCATAAAAATATAAAACCTATTTACGACTTAGTTGTAAAAAAGGTGTTTCGTAATGAAGAAGTAGCGTTACAGTTTGTAAAAGATATTTTTGATTTATCAGCAAAAAGTGCGAAATTAATTGAGGGGAATCAAATATTTTCAGCCAACAGTAATGTAGAAACAGATTTCAATATAGCTGTTGATATATTAGTTGAACTAGACAATCATGCACAGGTAATTATTGAAGTTCAACTGGCTAAACAAGTGTTTTTCATTAATCGCATTTGGTCATATCTGTGTAAACAGGTTAATGATAATATCGAAAGATTAAAACAAACAGAAAAAGAAAAACTGGCTATTTATAGAAAATTACCGCCAGTTTATGTTGCAGCCATTGTTGACCAAAACTATTTTGATGGAGAAGATCCTATAAGTACTTTTTTAATCAAAGAGGAAACAAGAAATACAGAATTAAAAATGTATGTAGATAACGCCACTAAAGAAATGCCATTATTAAAAATTGTATTTTTAGAATTAAAAAAATATAAACCAGAACTAAAAGAAAGTTACAATAAAGTACGTTGGCTAGAGTTTTTCGGGAATAAGAAATATACAAGCGAACCTGGAGAAGTGATAGATCGGGCTGATGATTTACTTAATGTTAGAAACTGGACTAAGGAGGAACAACGTATGTATGATGAGATAACAAGACAACAAGATCATTATTGGGCTTCATTAGCTTATGCTCAAGAAGAAGGACGAGCAGAAGGACGAGCAGAAGGACGAGCAGAAGGACGTGCTGAGGGACGAGAAGAAGGACGAGCAGAAGGAATTGAAGAAGCAATTATTACTCTAATGAAAAACGGACATATCTCTCCGGAAGTAGCTGCCGCTCAATTAAAACTAAATATTGAGGAATTAAATAAATATTTATAGAAAGATAGAAGAAAAACAAAGGGAGTAAAAAATATAGAAGAACGCCATAATATAAAACTAATTTATGATTTGGCAGATGGCGATTCAAAAATCGTGATTTCTTAAGAAATCACGATTTTTAAGTTGCTCCTGATTATTTTTATCTAAAATTAACTAGCCTTAATATTTTATCGAAATATGAATAATGATTTTCTAAAACGTCTTTCTCTTCTTTAACAAGCTCAGGTTCATCAGTAATTATTCCGTCTGCAGGGCTTTGTAAATATTTAGTAATTAATGCTGAATCATTTATGGTCCAAACAAAAACTTTTTTATTTTGTTTTTTAGCTTGTTCTACAAGATGATCTCTATAAGAAAAATCTTCTATTACAAAAAAGTCGACGTTACTTTGGTGAAAGTTTCCGAACTGAAGTGGAATTACATAACCAGTTTCCAAGTCTGGTGCTTTTGTTTCTAGTTCTTCTATTACTTTAGAGTCAATAGACATGAATTTATAATTTTCAAGTTTTAATCTTTTAACTTCATTAATAAATATGTTGATATAATTTGCTGGTTCGCGCCCATGAGGTTTTAGTTCAATTACAAGCTTCATATTTAATTCTTTTGCTTTAGCTACAAATTCTTCTAGTGACGGAATTTTACTAGTATAATCTCCTTGTTTAATTGTTAAACCTACTACTTCATCAAAATTCATATCTTGAACTTTCTTTTTTATGCCAGCAAGTCTTTTCAGATTAAAGTCATGTATAACGACAAATTTATTATCCTTTGTTAGTATAATATCGAATTCTACGTAATCAGCACCTGCTTTTGCAGCACCTTCAAGAGCTTCAATCGAATTTTCAACACCTAAAGCAACATATCCACGGTGTGCTATTGTTTCAATATTTTTATTAACTCCATTCCCATATATATTAAAACCATTGATAATCGTTGCAATTACTATAATGATAGTTGTAAAGGTTATTGCGAAGCTTGATTTTTTCTTGTTTTCATTAAGATTATTAACTAGCTCTTCTGATATTTCATTATGATCGATAAGAATTGTAATTAGTGAGGTGATAACTGTTACTTTTGAGATAACTCCAAGAAAGAAAATAAGTGCACTAATTGACGAGAAAAATAGAGTTTGAACTAGAGGATTATTCCCGTCGTCATCGAAGTATATACAAATAATTGTAATTAGAGCTGTTAAGATTCCAGTTATTATTATATATATAATTTCAAATAAACCAATAGTAAATAATAATTTTCTTTTTCCAGTTTTTGTAAGTTCCCAACTTTTTCTAATGCTATCTAGTATTTTTTCATCACCTACAGCAGTTAGTGGAAGGGTGAAAATTAGTCTAAGATTTATATATGCTAGTATTAACATTATAAAACCCCAGATAATAAAACCACTAGTAGTTTTCATTATTTCATTACTAATAAATTTTGGAATAAATAAATTCTTTGCGATAACAGATTTAACACCAAGATTGATAGTTGGTATAGTTATCAGGAAGTAGACTATAAAAAATAAAGTTTGAAAACCTGCTAGGTTTTTAGTTTTTTTCCAAGCATTGTTTAATATATTTTTGAATGAATATTGTCTATCAGTTAATTGCCCATAAATAGTAAAGGTAAGTATGGAAAACTCAATAAACATGAAGAATGCTACTATAAGTATTAATATATTTAATATTACAAAACTATATGGATTGATTAATATGCTTAAAATATTGTTCTTGTCTAAATATTCTTCACCAGCAAGGGTAAGGGCTAGTTGGAAAATTCTAGCGATTATCCATAAACCACAGATTAAAATAAATTGAATAACAGCTGCGATTGAAATATAAGTGAATTTATAACGATTAATATTTTTTAATACACTAAAGAATAAATTTCTAATTGTAAAATTCATGATAACCTCACTTTCTATAGTATTTTTATGCTACTAGATTATACCAAAAATAAAATTATGTAGCAAGAAATTGGAGGAATAAAGAAAACTTTTAAAAATAAAAAGTAACGTTACCTTTTTTTCTTGACAAACAAGTATAAGTAGGTTAAAATAAAAAAGTAACGTTACCATTTATATTTGATAATTTTTAAATGTCATTATATAAATTAAAAAATAAAAAGGAGAAATGACTATGGATTTAAAAAAAGTTATAACTGAAGTTGTTGAGCATAGTGGTGGTGAAGAAAACATTAGTTCTGTTGTTCACTGTGCAACTCGTCTTCGTATAGAATTAAACGATGAGAACAAATATAATAAGGAAAAACTTGAAGATATTGAAGGAGTTAAAGGTGTATTCTTTAATAATGGACAACTTCAATTAATCTTTGGAAGTGGTCTTGTTCAACAAGTTTTCGCTAAGTATAACGAAGTATACAAAGGTGGAGCTCCAAGTGAAGGTGAAGGAGAAAAAACTACAAGCAAGAAACGTAAAGGAAATCCACTACAACGATTTGTAAAAATGTTAAGTGATATTTTCGTTCCGATCATTCCAGCAATTGTTGCTGGTGGTCTTTTAATGGGGATTAACAACGTATTAACAGCGAAAGATTTATTCTACACTGGGAAATCTGTTATTGAAGCTAACCCTGGTATTGCAGGTCTTGCAGATATGGTTAACGTATTTGCGAACGCACCATTTGTTTTCTTACCAGTATTAATTGGTTTTTCTGCAACTAAACGATTTGGTGGGAATCCATATCTAGGAGCTGCTCTTGCAATGTTAATGGTTCACCCAGATGTGATGAACTTTTATGTATTTGGAAAATTAGATCCAGCTACAAACCAACTTCTTGCACCAGCATTAGATATCGTTAATCAAAACGGTCAAGCAGTAGATGGATTACAAAGAGTTACAGCTTTGCAATATTGGGATGTGTTTGGATTTAAGATTGCTAAAGTAGGATATCAAGGTACAGTATTACCAATTCTTGTAGCTGCATGGTTATTAGCAACAGTTGAGAAATTCCTACGTCGTGTAACTCCATCATGGTTAGATAACTTAACTACACCGTTAGTTTCATTATTCGTAACTGGATTTGTAACATTCGCATGGATGGGGCCTGTACTTCGTGAAGCTGGTACTTTATTAGGTGAAGGATTACAATGGTTATATATGCAAGGCGGATTCATAGGAGCAGGTATTTTCGGTTTATTCTACGCACCAATCGTAATCACTGGATTACATCAAAGCTTCTCAGCTATAGAAACTCAATTACTGGCTGCAACAGGATTAACATTTATCTTCCCAATTGCATCTATGTCTAATGTAGCGCAAGGTGCTGCGGTTCTTGCAGTATTAGTATTCTCTAAAAACACAAAAATGAAATCAATCTCATCAGCATCTGGTATTTCTGCATTATTAGGTATTACAGAGCCAGCTATGTTCGGGGTTAACTTAAGACTTAGATATCCATTCTATGGAGCTATAGCAGGAAGTGCTGTAGGAAGTGCATGGATTGGATTAAACAAAGTATTTGCATCAGCATTAGGAGCAGCTGGTCTTCCAGGATTCTTATCAATTCCTGCAAACCACTGGTCAACATTTGGTATTGGTTTAGCATTATCATTCATCGTTTCATTCTCAGTAACAGCATACTTCTTCAAAACTAAGAAGGAGCTTGTAAATGCTAGCTAATAATTGGAAACAAAATCTTCATTTAGAACCTACTAAAGGTTGGCTTAATGATCCGAATGGATTAGCTTACTTTAACGGGAAATACCATATTTTTCACCAATATTCATATGAAGTAAATGGTGGACTAAAATTATGGTATTACTATACTAGTAGTGATTTAAAAAATTATGAAGATCGTGGCGTTTTCTTAACACCAACTATTGAAGAAGAAACACATGGTGTATATTCAGGAAGTGCCAATATAGAAGATGGGAAATTAGTCTTCTATTATACAGGAAATGTGAAATATAAAGGAGATTATGATTATGTTCATGCTGGACGTGGTCATAATACCATATCTTTTGAAACGGAAGATGGAATTAATTTTACTGAGAAAAAATGTCTGTTAAAAACAGATGATTACCCTAACATGTCAAATCATGTTAGAGATCCAAAAATATTTGAAAAAAATGGAAAAAAATATCTAGTTCTAGGAGCTAGAGATAGCAATGATTATGGATGTTTATTAGTATACGATAAAGATACTCTTAAACCATATAAAACTATTTATTCACAAAAAAATCTAGGCTTTATGTGGGAATGTCCTGATTATTTTGAAGTAGATGGGAAAGAAATATTTATGTTCTCACCTCAAGGTATTACAAGAATGTACCCATATTATGAAAATATGTATCAAATTGGATATTCTGTAGTTGAAGATGGAATTGAGAATGTAGATAAACTAGATAACTTCACACTATTAGATTATGGGCATGATTTTTATGCCTCACAAACATTTTTAGATGAAGATAATAATCGTATTTTAATCGGTTGGATGTATGTTCCGGATAGTAGCTATACAAATCCAACTACAAAATTTGGGTATCAAAACTGTTTAACTGTACCTCGTGTAGTAAATTTCAAGGATGGTAAAGTTAGACAAACGTTACATAAATCGGTAAAAGATTTATTAGGTAATGATATTAAAACTAATGATTTTAATAAAAATATATGGTATTATAAACAAGAACATGGAGAAAGTTTTGAAATCAGTGTAGCTGACTTTAAAGTTAGCTATGAAAATAAAGAATTAAAAGTTTCTTTTGGCACTAGTGGTTACGGGAGAAATGATAGAAAATATAAATTTGATTTAGAAGATGTAGAAATAGTATTTGATAGTTCATCAATTGAATTATTCGCTAATGGTGGATCATTTACGATTTCGACAAGATTCTATCCAGAAAATCACGATGTAAAAATATTAGCTACTAACTATGTAGCAAAAGAACTAGGAGCAATCGAAATTAGAGAGGAGAACTAAAATGGCAGTTTTATGTATAGGAGAAATGCTAATTGACTTTATAGGAGAAGGTGTAGGAACAATTGATAAAGTAAAATCGTTTAAAAAAGAGGCTGGAGGCTGTGTAGCAAACGTGGCGTGTGTTGCACAAAAACTAGGACATAAGAGTTATTTATTAACATCATTAGGACAAGATGGTTTTGGTGATTTTTTAGAGAATACTTTAAAAAATGAAAATGTAGACTGTAAATATGTGAGCCGTAAAGCTGATAGTTTCACACCGTTAGCATTTGTTTCTTTAGATGAAACAGGGGACCGTTCATTTAGTTTTTACTTTAAAGGTTCTTCAACATTAAGAATTAGTAAAGAAGATGTTGAAAAAGTAGATTTATCAGAAATTGAAGCAATTCACTTCGCAAGTATTGCTATTCAAGAAGAATCAAAAGATAGCCATCACTTATTACTAAAAAAAGCTAAAGAAGCTGGTGTGTTAATTTCTTTTGATGTTAACTTACGATTCAATCTTTGGGATGATCACAAAGTATATCTTGAAACTATTAAAGAATTTTTACCTTATGTTGATGTAATTAAAGTTGCTGATAATGAATTAGAATTTTTAACAGGAACTACTAATATCGAAGAAGCGCTGAAAAAAGACTTCAGCCACATGAAAGTTGTTCTTTATACTAAAGGAGAACACGGCGCAGAAGTTTACTATCAAAATCATAAGGTAGTAACTGAAATCCCTAATATAAAAGCGGTTGACACTACTGGTGCAGGTGATGCATTTGCTGGTTCATTCTTATCTAAACTATTAAATTATGAACTTAATAATATTTCAGAAGAAGAACTGTCAGATATGGCAACATTTGCGACAAACTATGCTAGTTTAACAACTACAAAAACAGGTGCAATTTCAAGTTACTTAACAGAAGAAGAGTATAATAGTTTAATATAATTATAAACGGGCTAACTTAAAAGCCCTAAAATTCAACAAAGTTTATATAAAAACTCAAATATGCAGTGATTTATTGATATCTAAATTCTCTTTATAAAAGCTTTTGGATATCTAATAAATTTTGTGGGAGTGACTCAACAAAACTGATTTCTCTGAAATCATGAGTTTGGAGTTACTCTCTTTTTTATAGATAGAAAAATGTGGGTTATTATGATAGAATTAGTGTTAAATAATTGAAAAATAAAAAGAAATTAATAAAACTAGTAGATGTAATCCTTAGTTAATATAAAGATGAGAAATAAATATAATTAATTTAAAGTAAGAAATGAAGCAAAGATAGGTGAAAGTATGCAAAACAATATTAAAATAAGATTATCAGTAGATAATTTTTATGATAATATCTCAAAAAACAAACAGAAGACGAAAATAGATCCTAAAGAACTTAGTAAGTCATTAGGATACGATGAAAAAATTATTAATGAATTTCCTGATGAAATTAATATGGGGCTTTCTTGTGGAAATCCAATTAACCACTTGAAAATTAAGGAAGGACAATCTTTAATCGACCTAGGATGTGGAGCAGGGATGGATATTTTCATTACAAAGATGAAAAATCCTAAAGTAGGAACGTTATATGGACTAGATAGATTAGATTCGATGCTTGAAAAAGCAAGAAAAGTTCGTGATAATAAGAAGTTCGATAATATTGAATTTATTAAAGGTGAATTAATTAATATTCCTTTAGAAGATAAATCAGTTGATAGAGTTATTAGTAACTGTGTTATTAACCTAGAACCTGATAAGCAAAAAGTTTATGATGAAATTTATCGTATTCTTAAAGACGATGGTATGTTTGTAATATCTGATATTATTTTGAAAAAAGACTTGCCATTAGAATGGAAAAATTCTAGTAGAATGCATTGCACTTGAGTTGCGGGTGCTCTTTTGGAAGAAGAGATGACTGATATTATCAAAAAAGCAGGATTTACTAAGTTTCAGATAATAAATTCCGATGTGACAGATGAGTATGCAGAAAAATGGGGCTATGGAAAAGGGATGAAAGATTATATCAAAAGTGGTTTATTAATAGGTAGAAAGTAAATATTTTTTTATAACTTATTACTTAAAAATATATAAATTTGAAAATAACTAGAAGTACTTCGATATTAATTTATACATAATTAGTAAAAGTTTTCTGATTTTAAGTAGATGATTTATCATAATAGGTATTTTAGCTGTGTTAAATGATAAAAAAATTAAAATGATCTCATTTTTTTGACATGGCGAAGTAAAATAAAGTAAAATATAGGTGTACAGGAAAGCGTGTAGTTATGGATTTAAATATTAGAGCTTTCATGTGTAGAAATTTAATGGATTAAGTTTATTATAAAAAAATTTTTAGTTAAGAGTAATATATTTTTAAAATTAGAAAAATTGTTTAAACTTAATTTTAGTTTGTGTATATATAATAGACTTATATTAGGAAATTACATAAAAATATAGTTAGGAGTGAAAGTCAATGAGGTTATTATTAGCCGAGGACGAAAAAGACTTAGCAGATGCTCTTGAAGCAATGTTAAAACATAATCATTACTCAGTTGATGTGGTTAATAATGGACAAGATGCATTAGATTATCTAATGTTAGACGAATATGATGGTGCTATTCTTGATGTCATGATGCCACAAATGGACGGAGTAACAGTTGTAAAAAAATTAAGAGAAAATAAAAAAAGTACGCCTGTATTATTACTTACGGCTAAATCAGAAATTGAAGATAAAGTATATGGTTTAGACAGTGGGGCAGATGATTATCTAACAAAACCTTTTGTTACTAAAGAGTTATTGGCGAGAGTGCGTTCAATGACAAGAAGACAAGCTACATTTACTAGTAATGTATTAGAATTAGGAAATGTAAGTTTAAGTAAACACACATTTGAGTTAGCTACAGAAAAGGATAAAGTAAGATTATCTAATAAAGAATATCAAATGATGGAATTGTTGATGAGAAATCCAGGAAATGTAATTCAAACTGAACAATTTTTAGAAAGAATCTGGGGTTATGACAGTGATTCTGAAATTAACGTAGTGTGGGTTAATATTTCGTATTTAAGAAAGAAATTAAAAGCATTAGATGCTAATGTCCACATCAAAGCTACTAGAAATGTAGGATATACTCTGGAGATGCTAGATGTTTAAGAGTCTCAGGAAGAAATTCATAATAACGGCAGTAGGTAGTGTAGCTGTAGTAATAACTGTTCTAGCAGTTGCATTAAATATTATTAACTTTAATAAACTTGAAGAGAGAATTGATAATACACTATTAGATGCTTCTAAGTCGCAGGCTCTAACAAAAATCTTTACTGAAGATGGTGATGATTTAGTAATCACGAAAAATTCATCAAGTCCGACAGACTATAATGGTTTTTCGATTGCTAAGGTTGATAATTTTGGTAAAATAATAAAAGCATATCGTGACGATACACTAGTACCAGACCATGACGCTTTACAAAACAAGGTGCTTCAAGCTTTAGAAAAAGGTGGAACTAGTGGATTTATCGGTAGTTACAGATATTTAAAAGTTAATACTGAAGTAGGAAACTTAATTTTATTTCTAAACTGTCAGCGTGAATTAGATTCATATGAATCATTCGCCCAAAACAGTGTTTTGATGTGTATTGTTGTAGTAGTGTCAGTATTATTACTAATAATTTTAATATCTAAAAGAGTTATTGCTCCAATACAGCAAAGCTATATAAAACAAAAACAATTTATAACTGGAGCTAGTCATGAGTTAAAGACGCCATTAGCTATAATTAGTTCTAATGCTGATGTATTAGAAATGGAACATGGGGACTCTAAGTGGACAAATAATATTCATAACCAGGTAGATCGTCTAACAAGTCTAGTAAATAGCTTGGTAGTATTTAGTAGAATGGAAGAAAAAGATACTGTTGAACGAACGAGTTTTGACTTGTCAGATGCGTTGAAGTCAAGAATCGAGGATTTCAGTGAGCTAGCAGATTTCCAAAAAAGATATCTAATCACTGACATTGATGCGAATTTAAGTTATTATGGAGAGCAAGCCTCAATAGTTCAACTTATGGATATACTATTAGAAAATGCTATTAAGTACGCGCCTGAAGGTGGCGATATACTAATAACACTTAAGAAGAATAGAAGAAATGCAATAATGAAGATTTCTAATAAAGCTGAGGTTAAGAAAGGTGATTTGAGCAAAGTTTTTGATCGTTTTTATCGTTTAGATGAGTCAAGAAATAGTGCCATTAAAGGATATGGTATAGGATTATCTATGGCGCAGCTTATCGTTGAAAAACACAAAGAACTTATTAAAGCGTATGCACCTGAAGATGGAATCTTTAGAATAGAAATGCGTTTTACACTTGGTGAAAGATATTAATTAAAAGTAGTGGGAATGGCTTGATAAAATTGATTTTATCAAGCCATTCCCATAAAGTTTATTAGATATCAAAGAAGTCTTTATAAAGCGAATTTAGATATCAATAAACCACTGCGTCTATGAGTTATCTTTAAATTTAGGACTTTTGGATTAGCCCCTTTATATATGACTATCTGTGATATTAGTTATAATTCTATAAAGAATAGGAGATGGCATCTTGGTAGTAAATATTTGTAATAAATTATTTGTAAAGGAGAAGAAATGATGTTTGATGTATTTTTTGATTTTCTAATTGGGGTTGTTGATAATGCGAAAAAATCACTAAAAAAATTTAATAGAATTCAGAGAATTATAGCAGTTATTTTTTATTGTATTGAGGTGATAATCCTTTTATTTATAGCATTGCTAACGATTGATGATTATCAAATTACAAGGGAGATATTATATTTATTTGGTTTATTCATTTTTGTATCTCTGTGTCATATATTATTTTATAAAAAATATCTTGATAGAAATAAAAATTCACATAAAGATACAAGAATGGATAATAAAAATCTCTAATTAGTGGATTTTAAAGAATCTCATTTCAGGTATAAAATTTGTTAATTTAGGTAAATTACTATATATTATGAGAACGTTTTATGTTATAATTAATTAAGGAGAAAATCCTTGAGTTTATAAAAGGAGGGGTTTATTATGAAACCATTCAATAGAAGAGTAGAGAAAGTTTTAGCATGGATTGCTAATGTTATTTTAATAGTTTTAACGGGATTTTTAGCGTATGGATCATTCTTTAAAATTTCAGTTTTAAAAGATAATCAAGAATTTTTAAATCTTTTTAAACAAGAAATTGCTAAAAATCCTAACGGGGTTAACTTATCAGCTGAACAAATACTTGATTACACAATTCAAGGTTTAAAAATGTATTCAGTTCTGTTAATCGTATTAGTTGTTGTGGCGTTATTAGCGACGCTTTTAATGAAAAAACGTATTTTATCTGGAGTGCTTTTCTTATTGTTGGCAATAGTAGTAGCTGTTGGAACTGTAGGGGTGTTAATTCCAGTATATCTATTCTACTTCATCGTGGCTATTATGCTATTTGTTAGAAAAGAAAGACCTGCGGAATATCAAGAAACAGTTAATTATCTGTAAGGATAAAATTAAGGAGAATTTCTATGGTTGGTAATATTTTAGTTTTTTGTCAATTGTTTATAGTTTTATATAGTCTTTATATAAGCTTTAAAAATTCGGAGTATATGAAACAATCTAATTGGCATAATAGTATAATTTGTTATGTATTTCTAGGTATGATTAGCAATAATACGGATAATATATCTACTAAAGCAATTCTTACATTAGTAATGTTTTTAATTTTAATAAGTGAATTAAATACGATAAAGATATTAAGAAACAACGATATAGAATTAGTTGTAGAAAAGATATAGCCATTTATAATATATTGATTTTCAAAAATGAATAAATTTATAGAGTAACTTTATGGTAGTGATTTCTAAATCATGATTTTAAGGTTGCTCTTAATTTTTATTATTATCGGGGATATTCAATGTATAAAATTTTTTTGTTTGAAATTTAGATAATCAAATTTTAATAAATTACAATATTGTGGTATAATTTATACAGATAAATAATGAAGGATTTATTATGAAAAAATATAATTATAATGAAAGATTAATAGAAAAATTAAATATTATACCTTTTATAGAAAAATATAGTTTTAATAACGAGAGATATAATACGGCTATTTTTTGTGCTTTAAGTTCTTTGCACAGCCACAGTGCTAGATTCGAACCTATCGAGTCGAAGTCAATATTACTTGGAGATTATTTTAGTTTTGAGTATTATAGTTTACTAAAAGATGATTTGAATAAGTTAAGTATTTTGACTGAAACTATGCGAGTTGGGTACTTTCAAATTCTTACTAAGAGAATGAGTGAGGAAGAGTTTTATTTAAGTATAATAAAGACATGGTTTAATTTTTACAATATCGAGTTTCAAGAATTTGATAGTAAAGCGGTGGTCTTTGTATAAGATTAATGGAGAATAGAATGTTAAAACAGTATGAAATTTTGGTACATGAAGTCCTAGAAGATATTTTTGATATTACTAGAAGTGAAGATGATAGATTAAATGAAATTATCAAGAAGTATTTTCTAAATGGTGGGAAGAGGGTTAGAGTTCTTCTTTTACTTATGTGTGCCAAATTAGGAAATTTTGAATTGAATAGAAAAGATATAATTCGAATGGCTAGTATAGTTGAAATAATTCATACTGCTAGTTTGATTCATGATGATATTATTGATAATGCAGATACAAGACGTGGAAGTGTTACAATGAATAAACAGTATGGAAATGAATTTGCCCTTTATTTAGGAGATTATCTTTTTGCAGTAGTTTTAAGAGAAGTTGCTAAGTTTGAAGATAAGAGAATACATATCTATTTGACAGAGACTCTAAAGGAACTTTGTATAGGTGAGCTTATTCAAGAAGATGGTTTGTATAATGTTAAGACTAGAAGACTAGACTATCTTAAGAAGATTAAGAGAAAAACAGCGATATTAATTGCCTTCTCTTGTGTTGCAGGAAGTATAGTAGCTAGAGCTTCTGATGAAGATATACGTAGTACTTTTTCATTTGGTTACTATTTAGGAATGAGCTATCAAATAATAGATGATTACTTAGATTTTGCAGGTGGAGTACAGAATCTTGGAAAAGAGGTAGGGCAAGATTTAATGAATGGTAATATTACATTACCAGCTTTAATAGCAAAGAAAGAAAATCCAGAATTATTTAATAATTTCACAAAAAAAACTAGTAGAAAAGAAAAAGAAGAGATTATAAATTATATAAAAAATAATGATAAGATTTTATCAGAGACATTGACTATAAGTGGAAAATATTTAGAAAAAGCTCATAAGAGCATAGATAATATAGAATCTACTGTAAAAAATGAATTAACTTTTATAATGAATAAGTTAGCAAGGAGAGATAATTAGATGGATTTACAAAAATTTTTAGAGGAATTAAAAGATATAGATTTTTCTGCATTAGATAGAGAGCAGCAGGAGGAATTTCGTACAGTACTTTTAGATAATGGGTTATTTGATGAATGTTTAGAATTATCAAGAGTAATTTATGAACAAAACAGAGAAGAAGACACAGCTATTGAAGGATATGTTCACAATCTTCTTTATCTAGATAAGAAAGATGATGCGTTAGTAGTATTGTATAATTCTCCAAAAACACCCGCGATTTTATATCAAGAAGGTCTAATATATTTAGAAGATGAATTATATGAAATTGCTGAAGAAAAGTTCTTAGCTGCAAGAGCCGGAACAGATTTTGATGAGGCTATTCGTGCAATTGATAAAGAGTTAGTAGGGATTTATTTAACAACAGGAAGAGAAGATAAAGCTAGAAGCTTAAGTGAGAGAATTTTCTATGAAGAACCATCTTTAGAGAATTTCCAAACTGTATTTGATAATTTATTTGCTTTAGGATTGTTTGAAGAGGCTATTGATTTCTATAATCAAAACGGAAGAGGATATGAGGATCCAGGAATTTTATTCTCTTTAGCATTCGCATATAATCAAATCCAAAACTTAGAAAAATCTAAAATGCACTTATTAAAAACTATTGCTCTTGATCCTGATTTTACAGAAGCGTACTTACATTTAGGGCACATGTCAAAAGGTGATGAGGCTAAGAGATACTTAGAAAAATATGTAGAGCTACAGGGAATGGCTATTAGCGGTTATTTACATCTAATTTCTCTGTATAAAGAAGATCAGCAATACGATACTATTCGTACGTTAATGCAAGAGGTATTAACAGCACAAGGTCTTTCGGAAGAAACATTATTTATAACTATACACGCGCTTAAATCATTATATGAGTATGAAAAAATCTATGATTTATATAATGGTAATGCGTTGCTAAAAGATGATCCGATTCTTCTAGGTGCAGCATTAAATGCTCTGTCAGAAGAGGAAGATTATATCGATTTTGTAGAAGAAGAAGTCGTTGCATATTTTGATGTTTTACATGATGATCCAACATATGTGGAGACTTTAAGAAATGTTTATGATTTGACTGGAAGTTCAAGAGTTTTAGAAATAATTAATCATTTTGAACATCATCATGGACCACATGGACATCATTAGTATAAGATAAATTACATTAAGAATAGGAGGTGTGAATTATGGATTATAGCTTTAAAGATATTTATTCCAGAGCAAAGTCGGCTGTAGAAACTGATAGTTATGTAATCTATCAAACTATAAAGTCTAAGTTATACTTTAGTGGAAATTATTTATTAATGAAAAAAGAGCCTACTACGATAGAAGAGCTTGAATATTATGTCTCTTCATGCAGAAACTTTTTTAGAGATAAAGGGGTCAACTTTATTCATTTAGCAGCAATGGAGAATGTGACGTTATCAAGAAAATTAAAGAAATATTTAAAAAAGGAAAGTTTTAGTGAGATTAATCTATATCTATATTATTTGAATATTAGAGATTTTGTAGAACAGGAGATAAGTGAGTTTACTGTTGAATATCTACAGAAACCAGATTTAAATAGATATTTAAAATTCCAATACAAAATAGATATGGAATCAAGCAATGAAGAATGGGCTGAGCACAATCAGACGATACTTTATGAAGATATTAGATCTGAGAATATTAAACAACTTGTCGCTAAGGACGGAGAAAAAATAATCGGTTCAGCTAATGTTATCGTTAAAAATAATTTTTTTGAAATTGATAATCTATATATAACACCTGAATATAGAAATCGTGGTATAGCTAAACACATAATTAGTTTTGCAATAAATAATGAACGAAAAGAAAATGTAATTCTAGTAGTAGATGCTAATGATACTCCAAAATATATGTATGAGAACATAGGGTTTTCTAAGATATCGGAGCAAGATTTTTACTTAAAAACTAATCTTTAAATTTATAAAAGGGTAATTCAAATTATATATAATGAGTTACTCTTTTTAATAATTGTACTAAATTAAAGATTTTGTCATAAATTTTTAGTGTATTTAAAGAAAATTTTGTATAATGGGTTGTAAAAATGATTTTTGTTAATTTTTAAAGTGAGTTTTAATTTAAAAAAAGTTAGAAATACCGAATTTTATTTTTAAGATTATTTTCGTATTATTATTGTTAAAACAGTTAATATATAGTACACTAGTATAAGAATATATGGATAAAGGATGTGAGTAGAGTAGTGAAGAGAACTGGAAAAAGAGTTTTAAAGTTTATAATTGAATCAATAGCAGTGATATTAATTGTTTACGGAGTGTTTTCTGCAGGGGGGCACATAAAGGCTAGAAAAGATGCTATTAAGCAACAGGAGATGGCGAAACAAGAGGCACAGAATGAAGAAAATAAAAAAGAAGAGCCGATAGTAGAGAACAAGAGGCTTAGTGATACAGAATTAAATGAGGCTTTAGACCGGGTTATCGAACAATATAAAGGGAATAATGAAATAGGTATTGTTTATAAAAATTTCTCTACAGGGTATAGATATGCACAAGAGGATAAGCATTACTTTACTGCAGCTAGTACAATTAAGGTTGTGTATGCAATGAAGATATATGATCGTATAAGAAATGGTGAAGTATCAAAAAATGCTGATATTTTTTATAATGAGAAATTTTTAGAAGAAGGTAATGGTCAGATCACTAATAACCAAAAGAAAGATAGTTACAAATTAGAATATGTTATTCAAAATATGATTCAATATTCTGATAATACGGCTACTAATATGCTGATGGGAAGTAGCGCTACTGCATCGACTTTTGTAGTTAAGTATTTAGCAGAATTAGGTGTGACATTACCGCAAGAAGAAGCTCTAAATAATAGAATTACTCCAGCGATGATGGAAGTAGTATGGACGAAGTTGTATAAAGAACAAGATAAATATCCAGAATTACTAAAATATCTTGAGGATTCAGATGATGGTGAATGGATAAAAGAGGGTATTCCGAATAAGAAAGTAGCTAGTAAGTATGGAGCTATAGAGACGAATTATCACGATACAGCTTTAGTTTTTGGTGATAAGGATTATATGTTGTTAATTTATACAAATAATTTGAATAATTCAGGACAAAGTATAAAAAATATTGCGAAAAAAATTGATGAGATTACAAATAAAAATATGTAGTAAGAAAATATGAACATGAAATTTTATTTTCTCAATGAAGCTAAGGTTATAGTGGGCTGACTCAAAAGCCTATATTTTTAAAAAGAGTTTATAAAATACAGAGGTTTATTGAAAATTTACTTTATAAAAGTTTTGCAGATATCTAATAAACTTTACGGGGGTGACTCAATAAAATATTATTTCTCAGAAATGATGATTTTTGAGACGCTTCCGTTATTTTTATTATACATTTTTAAGATCTTAGTATAGAAGGGGGGCAAGTTTTTTTATGTTTATCCATATTCCTTTATTATTTTCAATTTTCATGCTATAATTAACAGGTTATATAAATAAAACAGTATATAAAATTGAATAAATTAAGGAGAAACAAATGACAACATTTGAAGAATTAGGGGTTAGTCAGGAAACTGTTCAATCACTAACCAATATGAATTTCATATCTCCAACTGGTATTCAAACAGAAACAATTCCATATGTATTATCTGGAGTTGACATATTAGCACAAGCACAAACAGGATCAGGAAAAACAGGTGCTTTTGGAATACCGTTAGTAGATACAGTAAGGCGAAATGATCAATTACAATCATTAATTCTTGCCCCAACAAGAGAACTAGCTCAACAAGTAGGAGAACAACTACGACTTATGTCAAGAGCAAAAGGATTAAAAGTTAGCATCGTATTTGGTGGAACAAGTATTGAAAGACAAATTCAAGATTTGAAAAAGCGTCCACAAATTATAGTAGGAACGCCAGGACGTGTAATCGACCATATTAATAGAAGAACGATAAAATTAGAAACATTAACACATTTAGTATTAGATGAAGCAGACGAAATGCTAAATATGGGATTCATCGAAGATGTTAGATTTATTTTATCGAAGATAACGTCAAGACATCAAACACTATTATTCTCAGCAACTATGCCGAAAACAATAATGGAGCTCTCTAAAGAATTTATGAAAGACTATAAACTTATTAAAACGATGAGTGATGAAGATCTTAAACCAGATATTACAGAGTATGCTACAATTGCTAGAGAAAATGAAAAACTAGAAACTTTAGTTGGATTTTTAGATGTTCAAAATCCAAACTTAGCTATTGTGTTTGGAAGAACTAAACGTCGTGTTGACGAATTAGCGAGTGCTTTAATTGCCAAAGGATATTTAGCAGAAGGATTGCATGGAGATATTACTCAGTCTAAACGTTTGGAAATTTTACGTAAATTTAAAAATAACTCATTACAAATTCTTGTTGCAACAGATGTTGCAGCACGTGGAATTGACATTAGTGACGTTACACATGTATATAACTTCGATATTCCACAAGATGTAGAAAGCTATACTCACAGAATTGGAAGAACAGGTCGTGCCGGAAAATCTGGAGTAGCAATAACATTCTTAAATCCAGTAGAAATGCCATACTTAAAAGACATTGAAAATTCTCGTGGAGAGAGAATGAAAATGCTACGCCCATATTCCCAAGATGAAGTGAAAAAATCACGTCATAATAGATTATTTGATGAAGTCGTTTCGGAAATGGATAATAATCATGTAGAGTTTAATAGTTTAGCAAATAAACTACTAGCTGAAACTAATGCAGAGAAAATTATTACTATATTATTAAGTAAATTAATAAATGATAAAAAGGAAGTTGATGTAGAATTATCATTTGAAAAACCTCTTCCGAGAAGACAAGATAAGGGAAGACGTTCGAATAGAGGAAATGATAGACGTCGACGTTCAGATAATAGAGATAAGAAAAATCGTAATGAACGTCGTGGTACAGATAAAAAATTCTTCGATAAAAAAGGCCGTAGAATGCAGAATAAATAAACATAGAAAAGGTATTAGCATTATTGTTAATATCTTTTTATCTATAAAAAAATAGTTGTATACTTTTGTTTGAATTTCACTAGAGTAATTTAATTGTTTAATGTATAATATATTGTGAAAGTATGTAGATGATGAAGGAAAATAAAAATTTAAGGGGAATAAGAAATGAAAAAATTAGGTATTTTATTAGCTGTATTATGTATTTCAATATGTTCATTTTTATTGTTTTATGGAGATACAGCATATCAAAAGTGGCAAGATTATAATTTTCAATCTCAGGTAAAAAAAATAGTTCAAGATGGTGATAAATTAGAGTTAGCAAAAGACAGTAGTGTAAAATCTGGCTGGCTAAAGGATAAATATATTAAAGTTTATTATCCAAATTCGAGCACTGAACAGGCTGCTGAGATAAAAACTCGCTTAGATGTAGTTACTAAAGGATTGCAAGAGGGAAATTTAAATTTTGATAAAGATATTAAAGCGATAGAATTTTATGGAGTAGTTAATAAAGAGTCAGATTTTACTGCTGTAAAAGAAGTAAGTCTTAAAAAAGTTTTGTATAAGATTGAATCTAAGAAAATCTCATCTGCTGAAGAATCAATAGTTTCAAGTATTTATTTAGATAAAGATAATAACGAATTTACTTTATCTAGTTTATTTACTTCACCAGATGATGCTAAACAGAAATTTTTAGTTAGAATAAGACAACAATTAGCTGTTCAAGGAGCATCTGAAGAAGATATTAATAAAATTATCACAAAATTACGTGATAAAGATATGGCTACATGGAAATTTACATATAATAATTCTAAATTTAGCATAGCTGTGGAATCTAATACATCGGAGATTAATTCAGTAGATATTTCTATAAATGATTTGTATAAATATATTGATGAAACTTATTTAAAAGGAGAAGATTTAGAGAAGTATAAAGTTTATATTAAGAAAAGAAGTAGAAAAGCTGTTGCGTTAACATTTGATGATGGTCCAAATCCTAATACAACACCTATTGCTTTAGAGTTATTGAAGAAATATAATGCTAAGGGTACATTCTTCATGGTAGGAAAAGCAGTTGCTGGAAATGAAGAGATAATTAAGCAGGTTGTAGCTGAAGGGCATCAAATTGGGAATCATTCTTGGAGTCACCCATTATTAACGAAAATTAGTTTAGAACAAGCTAAAAGTCAGATTAATGATACTACTGAAGCTTTGAAAAAAGCAAGTGGTCAAGATGTACATATAATGAGACCACCATACGGAGGAATTAACGCAACTATCCAAGCTGCAGTGGATCAGTCGTTTATTTTGTGGGATGTTGACACTCTAGATTGGAAAAATCGTAATACTGCTTCTATAATGAAAGAAGTAAGAAAAGCACGTCCAGGTTCAATAATTTTAATGCATGATGTTCACCAAACATCAATTAATGCTTTACCTACAGTGCTGCAATACTTAACAAAACAAGGTTTTGAATTAGTGACGATTGATGAATTAATGGGAGATCAATTAGAGTTACATCAAAAATATACAAATAGAGAATAGAATAATAGTATATAACCTATAAAACTCGATGATGAGAAAGTCATTGAGTTTTACTTTTTTGTCTAAAGGATTAATTAGTGGTATTTTAAAAGGAAAGTTGATAGCTTAAAAAACTAGATTATTTATTTTTTATTTATTTTGATGTAGAATATAAATGAAAGATGAAATTTAGTAGATTTTGTGAGGATTTTATTTATGAGAGTTGAAATAGTTTCTGTAGGAACAGAGTTATTATTAGGTGATATAGTAAATACGAATACAGCATATTTATCAAAAGAACTGGCAGCACTTGGGCTAGCGGTATTTAGACAGACGACAGTGGGAGATAATCGAGAAAGACTTCTTAGAACTTTAGATAGTGCGTTTTTGGAGAATGATACTGTTATAGTTACAGGTGGCTTAGGACCAACTGATGATGATATAACAAAAGAATGTGTAGCTGAATATTTTAGGCGTGAATTTTATTTTCATGAATATTCATGGGTTAAAATACTGGAGAGATTAACTAGAACTGGAAGAAATATAATTACAGAAAATAATAAAAAACAAGCTATGATTCCAGAAGGAGCAATAGTTTTAGAAAACTTCTGTGGAACGGCACCGGGTATAATTATCGAAGAAAATAATAAACGCATAATTTTAATGCCGGGTCCACCGAGGGAAATGCGGGATATGTTTGAAAAAAGTGTTAAACCATATTTAGAAAAATATAGTAAGAAAAAATTTATTTCTAAATACGTTAGATTTTATAGTATTGGGGAATCGCTTTTGGAAACAAAAATTAAAGATATAATGGATAGACAAACTAATCCAACGTTAGCATTATATGCAAAAAGTGGAGAAGTGTTGTTACGAATAACTGCTAGTGCAGAAAATGAAATTGAATGTGAAAACATGATAAATGAACAACTAGAAGAGATAGAAAGTAGAGAAGGAGTAGGTGAATATATCTACTTAGTAGGTAATGAAGCTATCTCTAGCTCACAAACTGAATTGCACAGCGTAGTAGCCAATCTTCTTATTGAAAATAATTATACAATTTCTATTGCTGAATCTCTAACTGGAGGTAAAATAGCATCTATGTTAGTAGAAAAGAGTGGAATTTCAGATGCATTATTAGAGGGAATAGTGTGTTATTCAAATAAATCTAAGATAACTACATTAGGAGTAAAAGAAGAAACTTTAGAGAGATTTGGAGCTGTTAGTAAAGAGGTTGCTTGCGAGATGGTCCTAGGAGTAGCGAAGAGACTAAATAGTGATTTTGCTATTGCTACAACTGGAATAGCTGGACCAAATAGTGATGAAAGTGGAAAGCCTGTCGGACTAGTTTATATAGCTGTATATGCTCAAGGAGATGTTTCTGTAAAAGAGTGTTTATTTGTTGGAGATAGGGAGTTAATTCGCTATAGAGCAAGCGCCGAGGCACTTGATGAGATAAGAAAAAATATTTTGAAAAAACTATAGTTTTTGCTTGTAAAAAGTTAAACTATTATGTATAATGTATAATAATAAAAAAAGATATTTAAGGAGATTTTTATGTATACAATGAACTTATCTAGTTTGGAGTCGCCGGATCCCAGGTACGGGCAAGATGATGAATATTCCCAGGACTTCAATACTGAAATAGACTATGAAGATGAAATTTTATCAGATTATGCTGATGAAAGTTATAATGAGGTAGAGTTTTCTACTCCAGACGAGGAGTTTTTAGATTACTCTAATGAAATGTTCCTGTATAAGGAGTATTTGTATGATTTTGCAGATGATTACGAATATGATGAAGTTAGTATATCTAATGATCAAATAATGTTAGAAAATATAAGTGAAGCTTAAAATAACATTAATAAAAAATTGACCTATAAGTGATACACTTATAGGTCTAATTTTTAATATTTCTATAATTTCGTTGATATCGAATCATATAATTGGGGCTGACTTAAAAGTCCTAAAATTCAACAAAGTTTATATGAGAACTCATAGACGCAGTGGTTTATTGATATCTAAATTCGCTTTATAATAGCTTTTTAGATATCTAATAAACTGTGCGGGGGTGACTCAACAAAATCTTGTTTCTTCGAAATCACGATTTTTGAGTCACTCCCAGTTTTATTTTAATAATAATATATATAATTGTTATTGAGGAATATGGTATAATATAAATTAGTAAGAAAGGAGGAGAAATATTGAAATATTATAAATTTATAAGCTCTGGATTGTTGTGTTTAAACTTAGCAACGGTTACAGGTTCAGAGATAAAAGCAGATTATTTTACAGATTATAATACAACTGTAATGGATACAGTACTAAGGGATAATATATTTAATTTTGATTTATTCTCTAGAAGTAGAAGTTACTCTCTTCCTGTTATAAAAAATAATCTAATTCAGAGTAATATGGAAGAATTGGAGTATAGTGCTGAATTACTGAATTATAAAAAGAATTCACATAACTATCTAATTTTCTATTCACTTGATAATAATAATAATAATAATAATATTCCAAATGAAATGTTTAGAATACAATTAAAAAATAGTGGTGCTGGTAAAATAGTTGATAAAACTTTACTAAGACTTTTTGTTCCAAATAGCAGAATAATAATGAATGTTATGAGTTATGACATTGATAGTAAAGGAAATATTGAAAATCTTGAATATTCTAAAACAAGTAAGGTATATTTTACTAAAAAGAATATCAATCTAGTTGTAACAGAAGGTAAAAAAGAGGTAGTAAATAGAACGATTGAACTAAGAAATGCACCAAAGGATGATAAGGTTTCAGTTTTACCATATGAAGTAGAGCAATATTATCGTCCTGATAAGTACTATAGTTACACTAAAGCGAAAATATTAGTAGATGGTAAGGAAATTAGTTCGGAAAATTTAGAAGTGCCATATTTAGCTAAAAAAATAGAAGTGCAATTAACTCAGGATAAAGATTACTGGAATAATGTAAAAATAGAATATCCTTCGGAATTTAAGAAGAATAATAAAGAGTTTTTAATCAAACAGGGAGTATCGTTTGGCAACTTCATTAAAGAAAATGAAATTAAAGATATAACTGGTAATGATTCAAGTTATGATTTTTCTGGTTATTATTTAGATGACAAGGAAGTTTCAAATTCTCAAGTATTAGGAAATAATATAAAAATTGAAGCAAAATATAATACAAAAATATTATTAGATAACGGCATTACTAAGAAAGAAGTGACGTTGCTAACTGGTCAGAAACTAAGTGAAATAGATACTAAGTTCTTTGATAGAGAAAAATATCATGTTGATAGCTATACTATTATAGATGCAAAAGATAATTCTAAAATTAATGAAATTAAGGATTTATCTGAAGTTAGTATCGACAATAGTATTATAGTAAAAGCAAATTATAAAGAAAATACTAATACTATTAAAATTCGTCAAGATGATTATAATAAACGATTTGGTAAGGTTGATGATAGTATAAAAGATAAGGATATAGAGTGGCCTGAAACTAAAAAAATAGGGGAGTTATTAGCAGAACTTCGCAAAAAAATTAAACCAAATTCAGGATATGAAGTACTATTTAGATCCAATAAGAAAGTAATCAGCGATGATGATTATATTACAACAGAGACAGTTTTAGAGATTTACTTTAAAAAAGTGGATAGTGAGTGGGTTACTGTTAAGTTTGTAGGACGAGGTATTGATAAATTCTTATCTGATGGTCAAGAGATACTAGTAGGATCTAGAATAGATAGTATGATTAATTTACCGACGGCTACTGGAGTTACAGAGCAAGAGTTCTTAGGTTGGCAGGCAAATAGCGATTATTTAATGGCTGGTGAAGACTCAGAAAATATCAGAGTTTCTAAAAACAAGCTATTGCAAACTAATGAATTAGGTGCTGTAGTTACAGAAAAAGGAAAAAATATTGAATTTACTGCAGTATATAGAAAGTTGTTTAATGTAGAATTTGAAAAAACTTTTGAAGGAAATATTAATTTATCAAAAGGCTCATCTAATATATTGAGAGTAGATGAGTTTAATAGTATTGGTGATGCTACGAAAGAAAATAAAATAATAGTGGTGCCGAAATCGGGTTATTCATTATCTCATTTTATTGCTAATAAAACAGTAAAAGTAAATATGGATAAAGGAACAAAAGAAATATTTGTAGGTAAAAGAATAGAAGAAAATGACTTGTATAATATAGTTCCGACATCAGATTTAAAGATTACTCCAGTATTTAAATTAAGCGTATTTCCATCAACTTTAGAAGAGATGCTAGAGAATAATAAGATAAAAACTGTTGATGATGCATTAGATCTAAAATTTAAATCAACTGAAAATATTAAAAAAATATTAGGACCACTTTATTATTTAAGGTAGTGAAAAAAGGGAATGCCCGAAAAGTCCTAAATTAAAAAAATTGTATATTGCAATTCATAGATGTAGTGGTTTATTGATATCTAAAAGCTTTTTAGATATCTAATAAACTTTGCAGGGGTGACTCAACAAAATCTTGTTTCTTTAGAAATCACGATTTTTGAGTCACTCCCTTTTTTATAATTATATTAGATTTTCTCTAAAAATTGTTCTACTTCTTTTTGTGTTTTAGCAAGTCTTGAAACAAAACGACTAACTTCAACATTGTTTTTGTAACCTACAAAAGAAGGGATACCAAAAATATCAAGAGCTTGAGATATTTCTGGGTAGTCATCACGATTGACGTAGATGAATCTTATTTCTGGAAACTTATTCATCGTTTCTTCTAAGTAACGATCAAGCATGATGCAATCAGGACACCAACTTGCTGAAAATACGAAAACAATCTTTTCATTTTCTTCTTTTAATACTTTAAATTGTTCTATAGAGTTTAATTTTTCTATATAGTTAAACATATTATCACCTCATTTATTGTTAAAATTATATCATAAATAAAAATTCTTGGCATTAACAATGCTTGAGTGAAAACTATTCATATTTATTTTCAATTTTCGATTACAAATGTAAGCATATATGTTGAATTTAATTATTAAATGTTGCATAATATGAAATATAGAGATTAAGTTTTACTTATGAAAAGTTAAGGAAATACTAATCTTTAGTTGATAAAAGCTATACTATATTATAGAGGTGAAAACATGGCAAAACATTATGATTATATTGCAATTGGTGGAGGAAGCGGTGGAATAGCTTCAATTAACCGAGCTGCAATGTACGGTGTAAAAGGATTGTTAATCGAAGGTAATGAATTAGGAGGAACATGTGTAAACGTTGGATGTGTTCCTAAAAAAGTTATGTGGCATGCGTCACAAATATCTGAAAGTTTAAAATCATATGCTAACGACTACGGATTTAGTTTTGAAAATTTAGAATTTGATTTTTCAAAATTAGTAGGTAATCGTTCTGCATATATTGATAGAATTCATGGTTCTTATGAACGTGGATTAAACAATAATAAAGTAGATCTAGTAAGAGGATATGCTAAATTTGTAAATAAAAATACAGTTGAAGTTAATGGCGAACAATATACAGCTGATCACATTTTAATAGCGACTGGTGGACAACCAACTATTCCTAATGTTGAAGGAGCTGAGTTTGGTGTTACTTCTAATGAAGTATTTGCACTTAAACAATTACCAAAACGTATCGCTGTAGTTGGTGCAGGATATATCGCAGTTGAACTTGCAGGGGTATTCAATGGATTAGGTGTTGATACTCACTTATTTGTACGTCGTGATCGCCCGCTAAGAACTTTTGATAAAGATATAGTAGATACTTTAGTAAAAGTTATTAATGAAGAAGGTCCAACTCTTCACACAAACGCTATTCCTAAAAAAGTTGTGAAAAATGCTGATGACAGTGTTACTTTAGTGCTTGAAGATGGACGCGAAACTACAGTTGACTTATTAATCTGGGCAATCGGTAGAAAACCATTATCTGAAAATCTTAACTTAGAAGCAGCAGGTGTGGAAGTGGATGAGCGTGGATTTATTCCAACAGACAAATACCAAAATACTAATGTAGAAGGGATTTATGCAGTTGGTGATGTAACAGGTCGTCTTGCCTTAACTCCAGTTGCTGTTGCAGCAGGACGTAGATTATCAGAAAGGCTATTTAATAATAAACCAGAAGAATATTTAGACTATACTAATGTAGCTACAGTAGTATTCTCACACCCAGCTATTGGTTCTATTGGATATACAGAAGAACAGGCTATTAAAGAGTTTGGTGAAGAAGATATTAAAGTTTATAAATCATCATTCACTCCAATGTATTCTGCAATAACTAGTCACAGACAACCATGCTTTATGAAACTAGTAACTCTTGGGGAAGACGAGAAAGTTATTGGATTACATGGAATTGGTTATGGTGTAGATGAAATGATACAAGGTTTTGCTGTAGCTATTAAAATGGGCGCAACAAAACGTGATTTCGATAACACAGTAGCGATTCACCCAACAGGTTCTGAAGAATTTGTAACAATGAGATAATTTTATAAAAAAATGATGGACCTTTTCCTAGGTCAATCATTTTTTTCTTGACATTCTATTTTTATAGGAGTATTCTGAGGGTAGGAGGGGATTACTATGAAAAAATTTTTAAAAATAATAATTATTGGAATATTAACTGTGTCGATTGCAACAGGTTGTGTGAGATTCAGTAAAGAGGATAAAGAAACTAATGCCCCAAAAGAATCTTCTTATAAAGTCTTTAGTGAATGGATTGGAGAGAAAGGGATAGATAGTATTAAAATTAACACAATGAAAAATAATGTTAAAATCTATTATCACGATAATGAGACGATTTTAATACAAGGAAGGTACAAAGGAAATTATAAGTATTTTATAGATAATAATTTATTAAATATTACTGCTTTCGCAGAGGAGTTAGGTGATAATAGCCTTAACGTATATCTTCCTAATAAAGTATATAAAAATATAAGTTTGGAAAACAGAGATGCAACTTCTAAAATATTTGTAAATGTAGAAAATTTAATAATTAATAGTAATGATGAGGTTGTAGTTGATGGAGCAGAAGTAGGAAACCTTAAATTATCTACTGATAATAAAAAGGTACAGATTACTAAGGATACTATAAAAAATGCAGTAATTGAAACAAAAAATAATACGAAAATAATAGTAGATCAAACAAAAGTAGATTCTATGGATTTGGTAACAGATGCTGGTGATATATTTGCTAAGATAATAGGTAATAAAGAAGATTATCAAATTAATTACAGCAAGAATACAACAGATGCTAAGGAAAAACAAATAACAGCAATTTCAAATAAAGGAAAAGTTGGAATTAGCTTTATTTAGATTTGAGTATAGATTTTTCAAAATATTAAAAAAGAGATGGATTTTAATATGTCCATCTCTTTAGTTTTAAAATTTCCCATTTTTTATGAAATTTTCTAGTTTTTTTCTGTCTTTATCGCTCATTCGAATATGTCTATTTTTCAATTCTCTTGAATTATGTTTTCTTGTTATTTTAGAAACATTTTGTTTTCTATCTTTCAACTCTTTAATGAACATATGGCAGTCTCTTAGAATAGCGCCATAGCCAAGAGTAGTATTGCGCTCATCGTTATCATCACTTACAACTATAATATCCACAAAGTGATCGATTCTTAATTCTCGAGTTTTTCTTTCTATCCATTGATCAGCACGTTCTCCAGTTTTTGTATAAACAATACTGATAGGTGGTTCTTCTTTAATATATTCTTTTGCACGAGTAAGATATGCATCGAATACGCAGTAGACAATGTAATTATTTCCGCCTGCATATTCACGTAAAATATCAATTAGAACATCACGTTCAGTAGGGAAGGTAGAGCTTTTTATTAAGTTATATTCTTTCATACGAAAAAGTAAATTATAACCATCAATAAATAAATATTGTTTTTTCATAAAAAAGCCTCCTTTAATAATTTAATTAATTATTTTTCTCATATCAACATGTTCAATTCCAGCATCTAAATATATTTTATCATTAATTCGGTTGTAACCTAATGATTCATAGAATTTTTCAGCTTGAATTTGAGCACTTAATTCTATAATTACTTCTTTTTTTAGAATTTGTTTGGCTATGTTTTCGCAGCCAATAATAAGCTTACGACCGATACCTTTTCCACGATATTCTTTATCAATAACAACACGTCCGATGTGAATAACATCTTTATCCATATCGATAAGACGTGCGACTCCGATAAGTTTATCATCATCGAAATATCCAATATGAACTGTATTATCGCTATGATCTTTGTCATCTAATTCTAGTTCAATAGGGACTTTTTGTTCTTTAACAAATACTTCAATACGGAGAGCAAAACCAAGGTCTAATTCTTCTTTATTATTTAAAATTTTAATCATTAGATTTTATTCTTTCATACATAATTATTCCAGCAGCTACAGAAGCATTTAAGCTTTGTATTTTTCCTAACATTGGAAGGTGATATAAGAAGTCACATTCATTAGTAACAACTTTACTCATTCCTTCACCTTCATTACCGATTACAATAGCCAGTGGTACATCTTTTGCAATTTTTGTATAATCTTCAGAACGCTCTGCTAATGTAGTTCCAGCAATCCAGAACCCTTTTTCTTTTAGTTTTTTAATAGCATCAGTTAGGTTTGATACGCGAATAACGGGCATGTGTTCAATCGCGCCTGCGGATGCTTTAACTGCTGTTTGGCTAACCACAGCAGCACGACGTTTAGGGATTATTATAGCTTTAACACCACTAGCCTCAGCAGTTCTAATTATCGCTCCAAGGTTATGTGGATCTTCAATATGGTCTAAAATTAGTAGGGTAGTATCCTTATTAATTTCTAGGTTATTTACTACTTCATCAAGCTCAAAGTAAGAGTATGGGGCAACATAGGCGATAACCCCTTGGTGACGTTCAGTAGTAGAATTATCTAGTTTACGTTTTGGAACTTCTTGACAAATAATTTTTTTCTCATTAGCAATAGCAAAAATAGATTTTAATCTTCCTTTTTCAATACCTTCTTGGAATAAAATCTTATTAATTTCGCGCCCTGATTTAATAGCTTCAAGTATAGCGTTACGTCCAGCAATTACTTCTTTGTCTAAATCAATCTCAGAAGTTTCAACTTGAGGTTTTTGTTCTTTGTTTTTTAGTCTTAGTTCTTTATAGTGTTTATTGTTTTTCTTCATATAATTTAATTATGTAGTTAAACATTTCCTCCAATCTTTCAAAGTTTTTTTCTAAATATAAATAGCCGAATACTGCCTCTAAACCTGTAGCAAGTTTATACTCCATAATGCTTGCATTCTTTGCTTTAGAGTTGTTTTTTTGATTTTTCGCACGGTTATAAATTTTTTCTTCTTGTTCTGTTAATATATTATTATTTAATATTTCTTCCATAAAACTTGCTTGGGCTCTAGCAGATACGATTGTAGAAACTGTTTTATGAAGATCATTTATTTTTCCTAAGTGATTTTTCATAACGTATTCTCTACTCATAATATCATAGATACTGTCTCCTATGTAGGCAAGGGTTAAAGCTTGCATTTGATTCGGGTTAGCGAAGTTTTTTTCAGTAAATTTAAAAGTTATATTTTTTTCCATCGTACACCTTGTTTAGTATCTTCTAAGATAATTCCTTGTTCTTTTAAGTCATCTCTGATTTTATCAGCTAAGGCGAAGTCACGGTTTTTACGAGCTTCTTCACGTTCAGCTATTAAACTTTCGATGTGTTCACTATCAAGTGTATTGTCTTCTTTTACGTTTATTCCAAGAATAGAACTATAAGTTTCAAATGCAGCGTTTATTAGCTCTAGAGTTTCTTTGTTAACAGCTTCTTTTGCTGTGTATGAATTAGATAGTCTCACTATTTCATACCATGAAGAAAGTGCGTTTGCTGTATTGAAATCATCTTGCATATATTCTTCAAATTTGTTTAACTCTTCTGTAACTAATGCTACAACTTCTGTATCTAGTTTTTCATCAGTCATATCATTATTTAATCTGAATTGTAGGTTTTGATAAGAAGTTTTAATTTTTTCAAAGTTTGTTTTCGCAAGTTCAATATTTTCTAATGTATAGTTAATTGGAGTTCTGTAGTGAACTGTCAACATGAATAAGCGAAGTACCATTGGGTCTATTTCTGCAATAATATCTTTTACAAGGCGGAAGTTACCTAAGCTTTTACTCATTTTGACATTATCAATATTAATAAAGGCATTATGCATCCAATAGTTACTGAATGGTGCATGGTTGTGACATTCAGACTGTGCAATTTCATTCTCGTGGTGAGGGAATGTTAAGTCTTGTCCACCAGCGTGGATGTCGATTGTATCACCTAGAGTTTCTTTAGCCATTACAGAGCATTCAATATGCCAACCTGGACGACCTTCACCAAATGGGCTATCCCATTTAACTTCGCCAGGTTTAGCTTTTTTCCATAATGCGAAATCTAGAGGATCTTCTTTATGTTCATCAACTTCAATACGAGCACCGCTAATTAAGTCGTCGATAGATTGTTTACTTAATTTTCCGTAATCTTCTTTTTTACGTGTTCTGAAATAAACATCACCATTAGCTTCGTATGCAAATCCTTCTTCAACAAGTTTTGAGATGAAGTTAATTATTTCTTGCATGTATTCAGTAACTCTAGGGTTTTTTGTTGCTCTCTTACATCCAAGTGCATCATAGTCTTTAAAGAAAGCTGTGATGTACTTGTCAGTTAGTTCACTTGTAGAAATTCCTTCTTCATTACTAGCCTTAATAATTTTATCATCAACGTCTGTAAAGTTAGAGATGAAATCTACTTCATATCCACTGTGTTCTAAATATTTGCGAACTACGTCAAAAACGATGATAGGACGTGCATTACCAATATGTATATAGTTATATACAGTAGGTCCACAAACGTACATTCTTACTTTATTTTCTTCAATTGTTTTCAGTATTTCTTTTTGTTTTGTCAATGTATTATAGAGTTTAATCATAAATAGCTCCTTTTAAAAGGGAGAATAAATTAAGAAACTAAAGTGTTTTATTTCTTAGGTTAATAGCTCCCAAAATTCTTCAATATCATAATAACTAAAAAAGTCTATTACTTAAATTTTAACACAAAATGCCTATAAAATGAATTATTTATTGATGTTTTATCTAATATAATCAATTTTTAATTGTTTTAAATTTATATTTGTATTAAAATATATAGAGGAAAAAAATAAAGGATAAGGATATCATGAAATTATCAGATACTATTTATGCTACAGAGAAACATAAGAATGCCAAAGATGTTATTTTAATAATAATAGGAACGGTTTTATTCTCTATTTATGCTGGTATATTAATCCCTGTAAATAATATTGGAGCAGGTGGGGCTTTGGGGTTAAGTTTAGTGGTGAATAAGTTAACAGGAATAAAAATAGGAACAGTACAATTTTTATTAAACGTTCCACTATTTTATATAGGTTATAGATATATTGGTAGAAAGTTTGTAATACTTACAGGAGTTGTCATAAGTATTTCATCTTTCTTAATAAATAATTTGCCAAAAATTATTACTCCGGTAAATTTAGGTGATTCTTTAGTTGCAGCAATTTTTTGTGGAATCATTTCGGGATTAGCAATGTGCTGTTTATTAGTTGCGGGTGCTTCTACTGGAGGGACAGATATTACAGGTAAATTTATTTCAAAAAAAATGGATTTCAATTTACCGACGGTATTTCTTATACAAGATATTACAGTTTATATAATAGTATGGATATTTTTTGACATAAAATATGTAATGTATGCACTTGTAATGAGCTTTGTTCGTAATCAAACGATGAGAGGTGTTCAAAAATTCTTCTCTGCTTATATTCAATGTACAATTATTTGTAGAAATCCTGAAGTTATGGTAGAGCTTATAAATAACACATTACATAGAGGATCGACAATAATGGATGTAGAGGGCGGATATTCTCATGAGAAGAAACGAATGATAATTGTAGTTATTCAGCAAAATGAGATGTATCAATTGCGTAAATTAGTAGCGAAAAATTGTCCGGAGGCATTTATAACGGTAAGTGCAGTAAATACCATAGTAGGGAACTTTAAAGAACATTCTTATAGATTATAGGATGTATATAGAATGGAGCTGCCCCAAAAGTCCTAAATTTTAACAAAGTGTATATGATAACTCATAGCCGCAGTGGTTTATTAACATCTAAATTCGCTTTATAAAAAGCTTTTTAGATATCTAATAAACTATGTGGGGGTGACTCTAAAAAATCGATTTCTCCGAAATCACGATTTTTGAGTCACTCCCATTTTTTAATTTGAATTTAAGCGTTATTATATTTATATGTAGAATACTTAGAAAGGGAAATAAGTTGCTAATTGACCATTTTTGATATATAATATCTAGTGAAAACGAAAATTAGGAGGTAAGAAAATGAATTTAATTCCTACAGTAATTGAGCAAACTTCTCAAGGAGAAAGAGCGTATGATATATATTCAAGATTATTAAAAGATAGAATTATTATTTTAGGTTCAGATGTAAATGATCAAGTAGCAAATTCAATAACAAGTCAGCTTTTATTTTTAGAAGCTCAAGATAGTGAAAAAGATATTTATTTCTATATTAATTCACCAGGTGGAAGTGTGACAGCTGGTTTTGCAATTTATGATACAATGCAACATATTAAATGTGATGTTGTTACTATTTGTATGGGGATGGCAGCTAGTATGGGTGCATTCTTACTTGCAGCTGGGACTATCGGTAAACGATACGCTCTTCCAAATGCAGAAGTTATGATTCACCAACCATTAGGTGGAGCACAAGGTCAAGCAACAGAAATAGAAATTGCAGCTAGACACATTCTAAGAACAAGAGAAAAATTAAACAAAATCTTAGCAGATAGAACTGGTCAAACTATTAAGACTATTGAACGTGATACAGAGCGTGATAACTACTTAACAGCGGAAGAAGCATGTGAATATGGTTTAGTGGATAAAGTAATGTATCCAGAAAACAATAAACCTCAGAAAAAAGAAAAAACTAAAAAAGCTACTAAAAAAGTTGCTAAAAAAGAAGATTAAATGAAAAAAAGAGGATGACCCAAAAGTCCTAAATTTAAACAAAATGTATGTGATAATTCATAGACGCAGTGGTTTATTGATATCTAAATTCGCTTTATAAAAGCTTTTTAGATATCTAATAAACTGTGCGGGGGTGACTCGACAAAATCGATTTCTACGAAATTGATATGTACCCCTTTTACTGGACAAACCAGTGAAAGGGGTATTTTTATG
>NZ_CAURJN010000020.1:0-37252 GCF_963525165.1 uncultured Gemella sp. | reverse complement strand
TTTGAAGATGTGAATAATTGTTTCTTTTTATTTGAGCTATTTGTAAAATTTGATTCTTCATCACTTAATTCAGCTATAATATCACCTTCTGTTGACTTAAGAGTAATAGAATTATTTGCAGTAAGATTACTTAGAATAATATTACCAGTAGTTGTTTTTAAGTTAATATTATCTGAACTTTTACTAGGAAGATTACTTACCTTAATATTTCCTAGTTCATTAGTTATATTAATATCTTTTATTGTTGATGATGACAACTCTGTATCTCCTGTTTCATTATCAACACTAATATCTTTTAAATCATTAATATTATTTAATTTAACATCTCCTGTAGCAACATTAATTTTTAGAGAATTATTTTTACTATTTAAGTTATCTATATTTAAATTTCCAGTTGCTAATTTAATATCAGCATCTGAGGCTGAAATATTAGTTATATATACATCACCTAGTTCACTATTAATTATAAGAGATTTAATATCTAGATTCTTGATAAAATAATCTCCTATTTTATTAACTGAATTGATATCGATATTAGAAGATTTAGGTATTTTTATAATAAGTTTTCTTTTTTCAGTAAAGAAATTAAAATTAATACCCACAATATTTTTATTTTCTTTTATAGATAACTTATTTCCTATGTGCTCTATATTAACTTTACGTTCTAGAGCAGTATAGTATTCTATTTCCATATTTTTAGAAGCAGTATTCTCTTCTATGGTTACATCAGAATCAATAATATCTAAATCTAAATTTTTAACATCATTAATTGAGATAGTATAATTCTTTTTCTCGAAATTAGAGGAAAATCTAGGTATATGACCATTATTTAAGTAAGTTGCTAATCCTATCAATACTAGTCCAAAAATTATAAAACTAATAGAAATTTTTATAAATTTATTCATTTATATACACCTCTTTTTTGAAAATCTTCACAAAAATTGTTCTGATATTTATACCATTTTGACGTGATTTTTTATATATTTTTATCAACCAGTCAATACCAATTAAACCAGCCCCTGAAATAACAAATCCAAATCCTAAAGTATCTAAGAAATACGAAATATTTCTTTCGTAAATAAGATAAAATGGAGATTTTAATATTAATAAGATTCCACCAATGAAAATAGCTATAATAGAAAGTACAATACTAAATATTATAGATAGAATAACTATAAAAAGACTAGCGATTAGAGAAAATATAGTTATCCAAGCAGGAAATAATAATACGGTAATAATAAAGCCGAGCTCTGTAGGGATTTTTCGTGGTATAAACCTCCATACTAGTTTTGTTTGTTTTTTCCCAATATTATGTTCATCTAAAATTTGATCAACGATGATATTAATATCCCCTAATTGCGATACAGCTTCTTCTTCACTTAAGCCCTCATCAATACGATCATCAATCATTTCTTCGAAAAAATTGAGTGTTTTATACATCTCTTTTGACGATAAATATGGTTTTAATTTATTTCCTAAAAGAGCGCAAAACTGTGTCTTATTCATGTTTTTCATCTCCTAATATATATTTATGTGTATTACTTATTACTTTCCAGTCGATAAGAAATTCCTGAATTTTATTGAGACCAACATCTGTAATTTTATAATATTTTCTTAGTCTACTATTATGTTCTACCGAATATGAGGTAACACAATCGTTTGCTTCCAAGCGTTTTAAGATTGGATATAACGTTGATTCCGATATAGGAATTACATTTGAAACATCTTTTATAATTTTATACCCATATGATTCAGAATTACGTAAAGTAGCAAGAACACATATTTCCAATAAACCTCTTTTTAATTGAGCTTCCATACAAATATCTCCTTTCACATAATACTATACATTACATAGTATAATTTGTCAAGTAGTATAATGAGAAATATATTCTAATTATTGACATTTTATTTATAATACATCATAATTAATATAGTAAATTCAGCAAATTATAAATTACAAAGGAGGTACTATGGCGAAAAAATTTATTACAATCAAAGAAGATTCATACGATGAATTTGTAGAGAAAAAATCTACATTCATTACTCATCTTATAAGAATTAATAGCGAAGAAGAAGCTCGAGAGTTTATTCAAAAAATGAAGAAAAAACACTACGATGCAACTCATGTTTGCTCATGTTATGTAGTTGGTGATAATAATGAAATAACTCGTGCTAATGATGATGGAGAACCTAGTGGAACTGCTGGCGCTCCGATGTTAGACGTACTAGTAAAAAACGAAATAAAAAATGTCTGTGCTACCGTAATACGTTATTTCGGTGGAACTAAGCTAGGAACTGGTGGTTTAGTCCGCGCATACGGTGGTGGAGTTATTAACGCGTTAAAAAATGCAACATTAGTAGAAAGAAAAAATGCTTTTGAAGTTAGATTAGAACTTGATTATAGTCTAAACGGAAAAATAGAATATGAAATTGGGAAAACTAATTTTATTGTAAACAATCTAGAATATACCGATAAAATCGTTTATACAATTTGTGTTATGCAAGAAGATTATGATAACTTTGAAAATTGGATTTCTAATCTAACAAATGGTCAATTTAAAATTCTATCTTCTAAAGAAAAACAACTTGAATTTGATATTAAATAAAGATAAGAAGGAAGCAGAAACCAAATTAAACGGTCTCTTATTCCTTCTTAGTTTATTTTTTATTCTTTCTTGAAAATTCTTCTATCCATGCTTTTAAATCAACTATCGCCTTTTTTACAATTTGTTCTTTATCATTAAATGCTAAATCTAGTCCTTCTACTCGTAAAACTTTAATTTTATCTATTCCTAGCACACCAAATATACCTCTAACATACTGAACCGCAAAGTCTAAATTTGTATATTGAATATGCTTATCAAATTCCCCTCCACTAGTTATAACAAATGTTATTTGTTTATCAGAATCATCCAATCCTATTAAAGATTCTACTTCACATTTAAATGTCTCATTTACAATTACAATATTATCTATGTAATCTTTAAATTTTGACACTACATTAAAATTATGAAGCGGCATATAAATAAACACTGCATCAGTACTTTTCCATTGATTTAGAATCTCTTTTTGCCGAATTTTATCATGTTGTTCTTTTTCTGTTAATTTTTCTTCTTCATAATTGAACATAAACTTATCCATGACTGGTATATGAACACTCGGATCATATAAATTAATCTTTTCCACACTACTAAAACCTTTTTCAACTAATTTCTCTTCACCAATTTTAGCAAGAATATTAGAAACTCTATGTTCCCCATTATAATCAGGATGACACATAATCTGTAAAATTTTCATAATTTCACCTCAAAAAATAATTTATTGTAAGAAATAGCCTCTCATCTAAAGTAAGATAAGAAGCTATTGATATTATTTAAATTCTGAATAAATAGTATTTATAGTTTTTTCATAATCATTATTATGAACACCTACAATAATATTAATTTCATCATTAGTTTGTGAAATCAATGCAATATTTACCCCAGCTTCCCCTAATGCTTTGAATAATCTTCCAGATAATCCTTTTGTATTTTTCATTTTCTCACCAACTGTAGCAATAAGTGAAATTTCGTGAGTTACATTTATCTCGTCTGCTTCTAAAACAGATTTAATTTTAGCTACTAACTCATGAATAAATGGTCTCACATTACCAGTTTCAACAACTACTGAGAATGAGTCAATTCCACTAGGAATATGTTCAATACTAACATTAAAGTCTTCAAAAATCTTAAGTGCTTTTCCAATTAAACCAACTTCATTTGCCATATGACGTTTTTTAATCGTAATAATAGAGAAATCTTTTTTCCCTGCAATACCTGTAACTATTTGTTTCGCATCTAGGTGTTTATTATCTGAGATAATAGTTCCTTCTGCTGTTGGATCATTTGTATTACGAATTTGGATAGGAATATCTTTATCACGAACTGGGAAAATCGCTTCTTCATGAAGAACACTTGCACCCATATATGAAAGTTCACGAAGTTCTGTATAACTAATAACTTTAATTTCATGTGGATTTTCTATAATACGAGGATCCGCCATTAGAATTCCAGATACGTCAGTCCAGTTTTCATAAACACTTGCATTTGCAATATTAGCAACAATCGCTCCACTAACATCTCCTCCACCACGAGTCATAATTTTAATTTCCCCATTTGGTCTGCTTCCATAGAACCCTGGAATAAGAAGACGATCATATTCTTTTACAATTGCATCAAAGGCTGCTTGAGTTTTTTCAAAATCAATCTCACCTTGATAGTTGTAAAAGATTAAGTCTTTAGCATCTACAAAGTGATAGCCTAAATACTCTGCCATTAATAAAGCTGTTAAATATTCACCACGACTCACTAAGTACTCTTCATCGATTCCTTTACTTATCTCTACTTTTAACTTAGCAAGTTCTCCTTCGATATCAAAACTTAAATTTAATTCATTTTTAATAGCTACAAATTTATCTTCAATCATTTTAAAGATATTATCGAAATTTATATTATATTTAGTATGTGCATAACATAAATATAATAAATCTGTTACCTTATTATCTTCTTTATTTGCTTTCCCTACAGCACTTACTACAACAAAACGACGTGCATCGTCTAATTCCACAATATTCTTAACTTTTTTGAACTGTTCAGCACTTGCTACCGAACTTCCACCAAATTTTGATACTCTTACCATCTTTTCTCCTTTTTCTATTAGTATTATTTATATTTTTTATTTCTAATATATATTATATAACTATTTGTAAAAAAATCAATAAATTTTCTGAAAAATCTAAATTTTATTCGCAATAATCATTTTATTATTTATGGAATTTAGCAACAACAAAACTACTATCTTTTTCTTTCACTTCATCTACTAAATCAGCAAGTTGTTTTAATGAAATTTCTTTTGTTTTCACATAGAAATTACCTTTATATTGCTCAACACTTTCTACCAATTCCCCTGATAATTCTACAGATGAACGAACCAAATAATTTCTTCTAGTTAATTCTTCTGAATAAGATAAGTCGTTCTTAATTACAACATCAACCCTTGTTGAACCTTCATTAATGTCTACTATATCTTGAACAATCGCATTTCCTGTTGGGAATTTCCCTGCACCTTGTCCATAAAACTTAAGTTCACCGATAAATGATCCATCTAAAGAAATAATGTTGTTATTTAATGGAACAGCAGCCTCTTGAGATTCTTTCCCAAATATAGACAGCATTACAGAAGTTTCATACTTACCACCTTCTACATTTGTTTCTCCAATATATTTAACAGCTAAATCATATTGCTTTAAGTAGTCAATATCATTTTTAGTAATATTTCTCATAGAATATGTAGGAAAATCTGGTTGAACATGAATATCAAAAGCAAGTGCATTACTTAAGATAATCTTATTCACAACATCTCCACCATCAACATCAGCACTTGGATCAGCTTCTGCATAACCTAAATCTTGTGCTGTTTTTAATGTAGAATCAAATTCTTGATCGTTTCTATACATGTTATCAAGAATAAAATTACTTGTTCCATTGAAGATACCATATACACGTTTTACTTCATCAACACGTCTAGTTCTTTCTAAGTTTACAAGCCAAGGAATTCCTCCACCTACACTAGCTTCAAAAATAAACTTCACATTATTTTTCTCAGCTAATTCAACAAATTCATCTAAATATTTTGCTGCAACAGCCTTATTAGCTGTAACAACATGTTTTTCATTCTCTAATGATCTTTTAATAAAGTCATACGCAGGATTAAGTCCTCCAAGACACTCAACAACTACTGATATTTCTTCATCATTAATAATTTCATTAATATCATCAGTAGCTAAATGCATTTTATCTCGGCTTCTAGCAAAAACACTCTTCACTTCTAATTTCTTTAATTCCTCTGTATTTCCATTTGTTATTATCTCATAAACTCCACTACCTACAGTTCCATATCCTAAAATCGCTATCTTCATAATTATTTTCTCCTAAATTCAATTTTTATTTTCAATTATATTTAAAAGTTTATCAAGTATTTTTCCCATGTCAATTATTCAATATCAAGAATTTTCAAAAAATTTCATTTTTTGACTATTTTGACTATTTTTATAACCTATTTTGGTGTAAAATTATAGTTATAAAAAATTTTAAGGTTCTTTTTATAAAAAACACTTGTATTTTTACAAAGAACATTGTATCATATATACAACGATAAAGCAAGGAGATTTTAAATGATTTACGAAAGTACAAGAGATATTAATAGAAAATTAAATCCAAGTGAAGCTATTCTTCAAGGTTTAAGTGAAGAAGGTGGACTTTTCGTTTTAAGAGATTTAGGAAAGAATAAATTAGACTTAGAAAAACTAATCGGAAAAAGTTATTACAAAGTTGCTGAAGCAGTGCTAAGACTTTTTGTCGATTTTAGTGATGAAGAAATAAAAAATTGTGTTGAGCAAGCTTACAGAGGAAAATTCTCTCACGAAAACATCACTCCTCTAGTGGAATTAAAAGATGGACATATCCTTGAATTATTCAATGGACCTACTAGTGCATTTAAAGATGTTGGTCTATCACTTCTTCCACAACTAACAAAAACTGCTTTAACAAAAGTAGAAGATAAAAATGATATTCTTATCTTAACTGCGACTAGTGGAGATACTGGTAAAGCAGCATTAGAAGGTTTCAAAGATGTAGATAGAACAAAAATCATGGTTTTCTACCCTAACGATGGTGTAAGTACAGTACAAAAAACACAAATGCAAACTCAAGAAGGAAATAATACAAAAGTTTGTGCAATTCACGGAAACTTTGACGATGCTCAAAGTGGAATTAAAGAACTATTTGTTGATGAAGAATTCAAAAAAGAACTACTTTCTAAAAACATTAAGTTATCAAGTGCAAACTCAATCAACATCGGACGTCTTATTCCTCAGGTAGTTTACTACGTTGTTTCATACCTAGATTTAGTAAATACAAATAAAATTAAATTAAATGATAAAGTAAACTTTGTTGTACCTACTGGTAATTTCGGTAACATTCTTGCTGGTTACTATGCTGAACAAATCGGTTTACCTGTTAACAAATTAATCTGTGCAAGCAACAACAATAATGTACTTTATGATTTCTTAACAACTGGTGTATATGATAAGAACAGAGACTTCTTAAAAACAGTATCACCAAGTATGGATATCTTAATTTCTAGTAACTTAGAACGTCTACTTTACTACGTTAGCGGTTGTGATAATGAATATATCGCTAAGCTTATGAAAGATTTAAAAGAAACTGGGCGTTTCGAAGTTACTGGTGATGTACTGACTAAGATTAAAGATAAATTCCAAGCTGGATTTGCTGATGATGAACAAACTAAAGAAACTATCAAAGCTATCTATGAAAAAGATAACTACCTATTAGATACACACACTGCAGTAGCCTATAAGGTTCTTCTTGAAAACTTAGATAATGGACATGCTAGCATTGTACTGTCAACAGCATCTCCATATAAATTCACAGAAAGTGTCTACTCTTCTCTATTCGAAACTCAAGGTGAAGACGAATTTACTCTTATGAACAAACTTCATGAGCAAACTAAAGTAGTTATCCCTGAGAACTTAAGAGATCTTGATAAAAAAGAAATTAGACATAAAGATGTAATTAATAAAGAAGACATGAAAAAATACATCTTAGAGAAACTAGGTGATTTATAATGGTAAGTGTTCGTGTACCCGCAACTTCAGCTAATGTTGGATGTGGATTTGATAGCCTTGGTATAGCTTTGACACTTTACACTACATTCAAATTCGAGAAATTAGATAGTGGGCTTGAATTTGAAGGATTTGAAGAACGTTTTTCAAATGAAAATAACCTAGTATATCAAACATTACTGACTACACTAAAAAAATTAAACAAGGATATTTCTGGTGTTAGAATATCTATCAAAAATGATGTACCAATTAGCCGTGGTTTAGGTAGTAGCTCTACATGTGTAGTTGCTGGAATTTATGGTGCATACTTATTAACTGACACACCTATTGATAAGCAAGAAATCTTTACAATAGCTAACGAAATCGAAGGGCACCCTGATAATGTTTCGCCAGCTATTTTTGGAAGTCTAAGCTCATCTTGCACTACTGATAGTAAAGAAGCGGTAACTGTAAGATACGAGGTTGATGAAAGATTTAATTTCTTAGCATTAATTCCAAACTTCGAAACTTCTACTGAAGAAGCTAGAAAAGTAATGCCAAAAGAAATTAAGCTTCAAGATGCAATCTACTCATTATCACGTATCGGATCGGTTATTAAGGCATTTGAAACTTATGATTTAGATCTTCTTAAAAAGGTTATGGGAGATAAAATCCATGAACCTTATAGAAAAGAAATAATACATGAATATCATGAAGTAAGAGAAATCTGTGAGAAGATTGATAGTTCTGCATTTTTCATTTCTGGAAGTGGTTCTACACTTATGAATATAGTTAGCAATACTAACAATATTGAAAAAATAAAAACTGAACTTGCTAAATTAAAATACAACTGGCAAGCCATCTTATTAAAAGTTGATAAAGAAGGAACAATAGTTCTAAATTAATATGTTATAAATATTAGAACTTCTTCTTTCGTTACAAAGAGGGAGTTCATTTTGAAATAATTTTATATAAATAAAGGAGAAATTTATTATGCAAAAATCAAGAGTAGCCGTACTTGGGGCAACAGGAATGGTAGGTCAACGACTATTAGTATTATTAGAAAATCACCCATACTTTGACGTAGTTAAATTAGCAGCATCACCTCGTTCTGCTGGTAAAAAATATGGAGAACTTATGGAAAGCCGTTGGAAATTAGACCACGCTGTACCTGAATACACTAAAGAATTAGTTGTTGAAGACTTATACAAAATTGACGAAGTTTCTAAAGGAATTGATATGGTATTCTGTGCTATCAACCTGGATAAAGAAGCTTTAATCAAACTTGAAGAAGACTATGCTAAACGCGAAGTAGTTGTTGTTTCAAACAACTCTGCAAACAGAAATAAAGATGATGTACCGATGATCATTCCAGAAATCAACTCAGCTCACCTAGATGTTCTTCCCGCGCAAAGAGAACGTCTTGGAACTAAAAAAGGATTCATCGTTACAAAACCTAACTGTTCAATTCAAAGCTATGTACCTATCTTTGAAGCAATTAAAGAGTACGGTGTTAAAGAAGCATCTATCTGCACATATCAAGCTATCTCAGGAAGCGGAAAAACTTTTAACGAGTGGCCTGAAATGGTAGAGAACATCATTCCTTATATCGGTGGGGAAGAAGAAAAAAGTGAAAAAGAACCACTTAAAATCTTCGGTAAAGTAGTTGATGGGAAAATCGTTCCAGATGATTCTATGAAACTTTCAGCTCAATGTATTCGTGTTCCGGTTCTTGACGGACACCTTGCTTGTGTATCATTCAATTTAGAAAATAACCCTGGACTAGAAACTTTAGTTGAAAAAATTAAAAATCATGTTCCTGAAATTGCTAAATACGACTTACCATTAGCACCATCACCATTTATTAAATACTATGAAGAAAACGATCGTCCACAACCAGTACTTGATCGTGACAACGAAAAAGGTATGCAAATTACTGTAGGACGCCTTCGCGAAGATAACCTATTCGATTACAAATTCGTAGGACTTTCTCACAATACATTACGTGGAGCAGCTGGTGGAGCTGTTTTAACTGCAGAACTAATTAAAAAATTAGGATACTTAGACTAGTATTATAAAATAATACTCCAGGAGAACTTCTCTTGGAGTATTTGTTATTATTGGTCTCTTAGTTTCTATTTTACTATTTCTCTCAACTTTATTTTTCTATTTTCTTTTAAAGACAATGTGCATGCATCAGCAGTCGCAATTGACTCTAGAGCTGCGACACCATTTAATAGTTTTTCATATTCTTTTGATACTTTTTCTCCATTCAAAATGTTATGCAAATACAACATTTCTTTATCTATACAGCTTTGTAACCAAAGTGGACAACGTACATTAGGATTTCCATAAGCTATTCCTCCGTCCATTCCTCTACCTGTATAAATAGCCGTTCTATCATCATCTTCTTCTTTTGATTCATGGATTAAGAAATAACTCTCTCCTTCTCCCACTACTCTTAAAGTACCTTTAGTATTATATAAATCTAATTTTATAGCACCTTTGGTACCTTCTATAAGGACATAATGTTCACCCCATCTAAATGCATTCCCATATTCAAGTACTGCATATCGTTTATTAGAAAATTCCAGATTAACTATTAAGAAATCATCTTCATCACCAAAATTTTCACCGACATGACATACATTTCCGCCTATCATAGTTGCTTGCTCCGGTAGACCATCCATAATAAATTGAATACAATCAAGTTCATGAATGTGATGATATAAGTGGCCTCCAGACTGTGATCGAATTTTTTTCCAAGAAACAGTTTCTTGTTTTTCTTCCCATCCTGTTCTTGCAGCATGACAAAATATTACATCCCCAATTTTCCCTTGCTTAATCAATTCTTTTGCGTGACGTACTCCATTAAAAAAATTCATAATATGACCCGCCATAAAAATCACGTTATTTTCTCTACAAGTCTCAACCATAACCTTACAATCTTCATACGATAAAGAAATTGGTTTCTCACAAAACACATGTTTTCCATTTCTAGCCGCTAACACTACAGGTTCACGGTGTAAATTACTAGGTGTCGCTACAACAACGCAATCCACATCATCTAGACCTACCAACTCTTCCAACGATGAGCAATTCTTTGCACTAAGTTCCTTAGAAACTTTCTCTCCATTTTCCGGATCAAAAACTGCAGTCACCTTCGCATCTTTTATTTTCTCTAATGAACGCGCTAAGTCTGCACCAAAATAACCTGTTCCAACAATTCCATAATTTGTCATATTAAAATCCCCTTTTCATATTCCTAAACAATTAAGAAATAATATTCTATATCCTTATATTTATTATACAACTTACTAATACAAATTTAAAGATTTATTTTCTGTTCATTTTTAATATAAATTTAAATCTTTAAATGCAAGTCTCATATATTTCATTTACTTAACTTAATTTTAAACATAAAAAAACCCTAAGGACACCTCCTTAGGGTTTGGTAATATTTAAATTATTTAACGTCTAGAACTTGTCTACCTTTGTACATACCAGTTTTTCTATCAACACGGTGACCCATTACGTAGTTACCAGTTGTTGCATCGATAGTAATTGATGGTGCAGATAGTTTTTTGTGAGTTCTTCTTTTTCTTTTAGCTGTTTTTGATGTTCTTCTAAAAGGAACTGCCATAGTTAATTTCCTCCAATTATTTTAAATAATTCTTATTGTTCTTCAAATAATCCATTAAGAGCCGCAAATGGTGATTCTTTCTTTTCTTTAACATCAGTTAAAGACTCTTCAGAAACCACTTCCCAGTCATTACCAGAAACCATTTCTAACTCTTCTTCATCAGAAGTAGTTATTGGAATATTTAAAATTATAAGCTCATTTACTAAAGGTGTTAAGTCAATATACATATCCATTAGATTAACGTCGAATACCTCTTCGCCTGCAAATACAGATTTATCAACGTATTCTTCTCTTTCTTCGATTTCAAATGGAACAACCACTTCTTTAAGTGTTTTTCCTGAAATCATTTCGAAGTTTCCTTTAATTAATAGATCGGCATAGATTTTATCTTGTCCACCTCGAGTTAATTTTCCACTAACAACAACGTCTCTAATATCTTTTAGAGAGTTATCATAGTGTTCTACTTTAACATTTATATTTTCTTCAAAAACAAAAGTATCACTATTATTTTTGAATAACGAAGATCTTAACCATTTCATTAAATATCACCTCATAAACACATTATTTATTATATATCTTTTACTTTAAGATGTCAACAAAAAAAGTTGACTCTTTTTATATTTTTTTTAGTTCATTAAATATTTCAGTATATTTGCTAACGACATTATAAATCCTACAAAAATCGTTAACTTAGCTGTTAACACCATGAATGGCGCCATTGTTTTTTTGTGATTATTCTCACTAAAACCTTTAATTATTTTTATCGCTAAAGGAATAGTAACAAACACTAGTAGATTCCACCATGAAGCATATTTAGTAATTATAAATAAAACATTTAATAAATATACTACGATAAAGCTAATTGCCATTGTTTTAATCGCATTATTTCTTCCTACTAATATCGCATATGTTCTTCTTCCTGATTCCTTATCATTGTCTAAATCACGGATATTATTCGCTAATAAAATAGCTCCAATCATGATAAATAACGGTAGTGAAACGACAATAATATCAGCATTTACATTTCCAGTTTGGAAGTAAAACGATAAAGAAATAATTATTGTCCCCATAAAAAATCCAGAAACAACTTCCCCAAAAGGAGAATAAGCTATAGGATACTTTCCACCTGTATAAAAATAGCCGGCAAGCATACACACTAACCCTACTAATAGTACATAAAGACTAGTCATAAAAGTTAGAATTAATCCTAGTATAAAAGCTAGAGCGTATAATACCAACGCACCTACCATAACTTCTCGAGGACTTAGATTCCCCTTCACTATCGAACCAGAAATTCCCTCAGAATCTATTTTATCCAAACCATGCTTATAATCATAGTATTCATTAAACAAGTTAGTTGCTGCTTGAATCAACAGACATGCCAGTAAAAATAAAATAAATTTTAAAATCGAAAACTTAATCTCATATCCTAAAGCATAAGTAGCTCCAAATAAAACTGGTGCTATTGATGCTGGATAACTATGTGGTCTTGTACACATGAAAAATTCTTTTAATTTACTTTTATTCACAACATCCTCCTAGTGATCTTCTTACCTTGATTATTATACCATATTTTGAAGTGCTATGATATTAAATTTCTTTCCTACTATTCTATAATCATTTAGCATAACGTTTTCATCGATTTATGATATAATTAAAGAACATAAAACTATTTATTGGAGGCATTCCCTATGAAAATTGCATGGATTGGAACTGGAGTTATGGGCGAAAGTATGGCTGGTCACCTTATGGATGCTGGTCATGAACTTTTCGTTTACAACAGAACAAAGAGTAAAACTGATAACTTAGTAAGTCGTGGAGCTACACTTCTTAACGAAGTAAAAGATGCACCTAAATTTGCTGATGTAGTATTTACAATGGTAGGTTACCCTAAAGATGTTGAAGAAGTTTATTTGGGTGAAAATGGACTTATTACAACAGCTAAAAAAGGTCAAGTATTTGTAGATATGACTACTTCTTCTCCTACTCTAGCTGAAAAAATTAGTAATGAATTTCTAAAAGTTGGTGCATATGCACTCGATCTTCCTGTAACAGGTGGAGATGTCGGAGCAAAAAATGCTACTCTATCAATTATGGCTGGTGGCGATAAAAAAGTATTCGAAGAAGTTGTTCTTCCACTAGTTGAAAAATTAGGTAAAAATATTACATATTTTGGTGAAGCTGGTAAAGGGCAATATACAAAACTTGCCAATCAGATTGCAATAGCCACAACTATGATTTCTATCGCTGAGAGCTTTAAATTCGCCAAAGAAGTTGGTTTAGACTTAGACTCATTCTTCAAGACCGTATCAACAGGTTCAGGTGGAAGCTTCTCAATGACTTCATACGGACCACGTATCTTGAATGAAGATTTCAAACCTGGATTCTTTACTCATCACTTTATTAAAGATATGAAATTAGCTTTAGAAGAATGTGAAAAAATGAACATTAAACTACCGGGTCTTGAGACAGCATATAAAATTTACAACGAATTAGAGGAAGAAGTTCGTAACACAAACGGAACTCAAGCAATTTCAAAATGGTATAAACTATAAAAAAGGGAGTGACTCAAAAATTGATTTTATCGAGTCACCCCCGCACAGTTTATTAGATATCTAAAAAGCTTTTATAAAGCGATTTAGATATCAATAAACCACTGCGTCTATGGATTATCATATACACTTTTTTAAAATTTACGACCTTTCGGGTCAACTTCATCATTAATATGTATTTCCTCTCCAACTTTTAGTGCTTTAGAGTTTTTTGCATGTCCAACTTCTTGTGTTTTAGCTACCGCTAAAGAAGATGGAATATACTCTTGAACAAGTTCAAATAGTTTCTCTACAGAAATTTCTTTTTCAATTTTTGTAAAAGTTCCTATTAATAATCCTGAAATTTTATCAAAAACTCCAATCTGCTTTAACTGTGAAAGATGTGTAACCAATCCCTCTATAGAAGTTCCTAATCCTTCTATAAACAACACTTTATTTTCCGCTTCTGGAAAATACTTTGTTCCAGCCAATTTCAAGAAACATCTAATATTTCCTCCGATTACTTCACCTTCTATTCTACTTCCTTGCAGAAATTTCCATTTCACATCAAATAAAGTCTGTTCATTTTTCATAAAAGTATCTTCAAAGCTATCTCTGATTCCTGTACTCTCAATAATATTTAGTATTTGATACAAGTAATTCACTTCATTTGTTTGGCTTCCCAAAGCATTCAGAACTGTTGTTAGATCACTATAACCAAAGAAAGGTTTATAATTTCTTTTTATTACATCATAGTCTAAATAATCTAATACTTCATTTGCAATATCCCCACCAGAAATATCAAAAATTGCTTTTATCTCTTTATTTTTATAAAAGGACATTAACTCTTCAGCTCGAACTTCTGATTTTGCTCCGCGTCCAAACTTATCTTTATAGATATATTTAGTAAAGACAGACACTAAACCCATCTCTACTAAAATACTTTCTAATTTTTTTAATTTATCTTTATCTTCAATATTTTTTCCATTTGAGCATACTACCAACGCTATCTTATCATTATTATTCAACATCATTATTTACTAATACTCTCTACATAATATTTGAATCTACTCTGTCCACCTTCATATTTTTTGTTATTTAGTCGAAGGACTAACTTGCCTTTATATGAAAGATCACTTACAGAAGTGGAAATTGGAATTGTAATCTTATCCCCTTCGATTTTCCACATATCAGGCTTACTAGGTCCATTTAAGAATATCGATCCATGTCCTCGATAAGTAGCAAGCACCATCTTATCTTTTTTAAAGAAGATTAACTCCCCTTCTTTTAAAACTTTTGAGTACTTTTCTTCATTTCCTGTTAAATTATCATCTATTTCTCTATAAGTTAAATATTGAGAGTTTTTTAACTTATTCATCACATAATCTGTATCAACTGTCTCTGATTGTAAAGCATTATATCCATCTACTATCTCAGTTAATTTCATAGGAATATGATTTAACATCATTTTATCTATTTTAATATGTTTTTGTGGATCAGAAAATTGTGAAATTATTAATGACGCATCTATATCTTTAGATTTTCCATCTAATATATTTGCTGTAATTTCTGCAAATTTTGAAGCAACTTCTTTATTATGTTCTGTGTTCTTAATATCTAAATTTTTCCAAGTTAAATCTGTTTTTTTATACTTTGAAGTAGCCTCTTCAGATTTTTCACCTGTATTCTCTACCTTTCCATCTTTAACTTTATACACCCCAATAATTTTATCTACTTTTTCAAATTTAAATTTATTATAATAGCCACCCTGTTTAAAAATGATTTTATCTTCATTTCCTTCTTTTTCTACTGCATAACTTATAGTTGGTGAAAATTGTTTCAACTCTGTTAGAACAGCATCTGAAAGTTTTAATTCAGAATTTAAAGCATCTAAATCATTAAGTGTTGATAGTTTTTTGATAATAATTGTAGTTTCTTTACTAATTTGTTTCCCATCTACACTTCCTAAATTTTGACTATTATTTACTTGAACTTTATTTTTTAACATATCATAATTTATAAGACCATATGTACACAATATCGCTAAAATTAGTATTGCTCCATAACCTAATATATATTTTATTTTCTTATTCATACTCTTCAAATTCCTTATTTCTCTTTATATATATGAGAAGACAGGAATAAATCCCATCCTTTCAATTATTTTTTTAAAATATTAATTATCTGTTCGACTTTCAATATAGTATTTAGAACGGCTTTGACCGCCTTCATATTTTTTATTATTTAGGCGAAGAACTATTTGTCCTTTAATTTTTCCACCTTCAAAATTGTTTATTAATGGAATTATTATTCTATCCCCTTCTTCAATCCATTTATCTGGTGTTGTTAAGGTCATTCCCATAGCACCACCAATTCCGCCAAATGCTGCTAGATACATTTTATCTTTTTTGAAGTAAATAACCTCTCCATTACCGATACTCTTATTATACTTAGATTCATTACCTTTATAGCTATCATCAACTTCTCTATACTTAGCTTGTTTTAGTACAGAAACTTTTTTATAAACCTGATCTGCATTAAATATATCCGGTGATGCAGCATTATACATATCAGTGATTTCTGCCAATGACATTGGTACAATAGTAAGTCCTAATTGAGCATCTCTAACATGCTTACTAAAATCAGATGAATATGCAAAAATACCTAACATACTGGCTAATCCACCACCTAGACCAACAGCAAAGTACTTATCAGCAATTGCCTTTGCAGCACCTTTGTCATGCTCTTTATTATCTAAATTTAAATTATTCCATTTTAATTTATCATTATTATTAATTTTAGAACCAATTTTTCCTAAATCATCACCTGTTGATGTTAATTTTCCACCATCAACCTTATAAGAACCGATAATTTCATTAATTCCATTGACCTTGCGATCTGCTAAATATCCACCTAAACGGAAATAAATTTTATCATAACCTTCACTATTATCAACCGTATAATAAACAGATGGTGCATACTTTTTAAGTATATCAACAACTGATTGAGATAAATGTAATTCTGAATTAAGTGCATCATTAAGTGCATCAATATCATTTAAAGAAGATATTTTCTCAATAATTATCGTTGTCTCTTTATCTAATTTTTTCCCATCTACACTACCTAAGTTCTCACTATTGTTGGAAGTTGAATTTTCGCGCATTTCTTCATATTTGATAATCCCAAATACACATATTACCGCTGCAATAAATATCGCAACAAAACCTAATAAATATTACATTCCTTTATTCATATCTTTTCTCTTTTCCTTAATTATTTTCTCTATCAAATGTTGGCACATAGAAGTGTCTTCCTTCTAAACCGAATAATTTATCACTAAATGTTCCAGGTTCCACATTCACTAAATTTTTCTCGAACATCATCATTCTTGCATCAATATTATCGATAAAATGAATAATTTCTGCCTCTTTAATCATCGGTAATTTAGGAGAACCAAACTCATATTTACCATGATGAGCAAGAATCATATGTCTTAAAAGTGTAATCTCTTCAGCTTCAATTCCTAATTTATCAGCCATTCGAGCTACTTCATCACTCATAATAACAATATGCCCTAGAAGCTCTCCCTCTAATGTGTAAGTAGTACCTACAGGTCCACTTAACTCAATAGTTTTCCCTAAATCATGTAAGATAATCCCACTATATAATAAATCTTTATTCAGTGATGGATAAATAGCTACTAAAGCTTTTGCTATTTTCAACATTGTAGTAGTATGATAAATTAATCCCGAATAAAAATCGTGGTGCATAGACTTAGCTGCAGGATAACTAACAAATTGTTTTTTATATTTATTTAGTAACTCAATAGTAACTGTTCTTAAATTATCATTTCCGATTTCTTTTAAGAAATAATTCAATTCATTTATCATTACATCTTTCGGTACTGGTGCGATTTGAATATAATCTTGAATATCTATATTATCTTCATCAGTAGCTATTCTATAGTTTCTGATTTTTAGTTGTAATTTTCCACGATAATCTAGTAAAGTTCCTTCTACATAAATCATCTTACCAGCTTTTAAATTTTCACTATCTTCTTCTTTAACTTCCCAGATTTTACCATCAATACTTCCTGTTTTATCTTTTAGATAAAGTGTTAAATACGCTTTCCCACTAGTAGCAATTCCACGTACTACATTATCCAATAATAAAAACATACTAATCTCTTGATCAGTTTTAAACTCATTTATGAACATTTCCTCACTCCTTCTTTCTAGTATATTTTATATCCATCTTATATTTTACTTTGTATCACAAAAAAATTCAAATAAATTCGGTAATTTAGTTAATAAAACAAAAAAACTCAGGATTTCAATAGGAAATTCAAAACTAAACTTTATATTAATTTTTGAATCTCCACTCTCTATCCTGAGTATATTAATTATTAATCGAATAAATCTTTTGCTTTTCTGCTTACTTTATCTAAAAAGCTTTCATCTTCTTCAACTTTTTCATTATTTAATTTAGCAAGTTCTAGGTATAATTCACGTTCTTTAGTTGACAGGTTTTTAGGAATCTCAATAGATACCACAATGTAGTGATCTCCTTGACCATATCCCATTACGCTCTTAACTCCCTTACCTGCAAGACGGAATTTACGTCCGTGCTGTGTTCCTGCTGGAACATTAAGTTCAATCTCACCTGTTAATGTACGTACATCTAGTTTTGTACCAAGAGCCGCCTGTGCTGGAGAAAGTTTTAATTCTGTATAGATATCATCATCTTCTCTGTGGAAATATATATCTTCAGCAACGATTACCTCTATGAATAAGTCACCTGCTGGACCTCCATTTTCTCCTGCTCCACCTTTACCACGAAGACGAACACGTTGTCCTGAGCTGATTCCTTCTGGAATTTCTACTTCGTATTCTACTTCACGGTTATTGTATCCTTTACCGAAACAGTGCGCACATTTATCTTTTATAATTTTACCGCGTCCTTGACATTCAGAACATGTACGCTGACTTTGCATACGACCGAATGGAGTATCTTGAATTACTGCTTCTTGTCCACTACCATTACATCTGTGACAAGTGTTTACAGATGAAGAATCTTTTGCACCACTTCCGTGACAGTGATCACATTCTACATCTTTACGAATTTTAATAGTTTTTTTCGTACCGAATACAGCATCTTCAAAGCTTATACGAATACGGTGTAATAAGTCTTCTCCTTGACGAGGGGCATTTGGATTACGACGCGCTCCTCCACCTCCGAAGAAACTTGAGAAAATATCTCCAAGGTCATCAAAACCACCTGAGAATCCAGAGAAACCTCCACCGAAACCACCAAAGCCACCATGACCTGCTCCACCTTCAAACGCTGCATGACCAAATTGATCATATTGAGCTTTTTTAGTATCGTCACTTAGCACTTCGTAAGCTTCTGTGATTTCTTTAAATTTATCTTCAGCACCTGGCTCTTTGTTGATATCTGGGTGATATTGTTTTGATAATTTACGATATGCTTTTTTTATCTCAGCTGCACTTGCGCTTTTACTTACGCCAAGCACCTCATAATAATCTCTTTTAGCCATCTTAATCTCTCCTATAATTAATTATTTAACAAAGGGCTAGCGCATAACGCTACCAGCCCTTAGACTATTTATTTAATTATTTTTTCTCAGTGAAGTCTGCATCGATTGTGTCATCATCATTATTAGATGAAGTTGCTCCTGCGTCTGCACCTTGAGCTCCAGCTGCTGCATTAGCTTGTTCGTAAAGTTTCATAGTCATTTCTTGAACAGCTTTGTTTAATTCATCTTTAGCAGCTTTAATTTCTTCAAAGTTATTGTTTTTAATAGCTTCTTTTAATGTATCGTTTTTATCTTTAATGTTATCTAATAAGCTTTGATCTACTTTATCTTTAGCTTCTTCTAATGCTTTATCTGCTTGGAATGAAAGTTGATCAGCTTCGTTACGTACATCAGCTTCTTCTTTACGTTTAGCATCTGCATCTGCGTTAGCTTCTGCTTCTTTAACCATTCTATCGATATCAGCATCAGTTAATGAACTACTTGATTCAATAGTGATTTTTTGTTGTTTTTGAGTTCCAAGATCTTTAGCAGTAACATTTACGATACCGTTTTTGTCGATATCGAATGTAACTTCGATTTGAGGTACTCCACGTGGTGCTGGTGGTATATCTGAAAGTTGGAATCTTCCAAGAGTTTTGTTATCAGTTGCCATTGGGCGTTCACCTTGTAATACGTGGATATCTACTGCTGGTTGGTTATCTGCAGCTGTAGAGAATACTTGTGATTTAGATGTTGGGATTGTTATATTTCTTGGAATTAATACTGTCATAACTGATCCCATTGTTTCAATACCTAATGATAATGGAGTTACGTCTAGTAATACTACATCTTTAACATCTCCTGTGATTACTCCACCTTGGATAGCAGCACCCATCGCTACTACTTCATCAGGGTTTACTCCTTTATGAGGCTCTTTACCCATTTCTTTTTTAACAGCTTCTTGTACTGCTGGAATACGTGTAGATCCACCAACTAAGATTACTTGATCGATTTCACTTGGGTTTAATCCAGCATCTTTAAGAGCTTGACGAGTTGGGATTAATGTTCTTTCTACTAAGCTGTGAGTAAGTTCATCGAATTTAGCACGAGTTAATGTGTTTTCTAAGTGAACTGGTCCGTTAGCTCCTGCTGAGATGAATGGTAATGAAATTTGAGTTGAAGTTACACCAGATAAGTCTTTTTTAGCTTTTTCTGCTGCATCTTTAAGACGTTGCATTGCCATTTTATCTTGTGATAAATCGATAGCTTGTTCTTTTTTGAATTCTTCTACAAGGTAGTCGATAATAGCTTGGTCAAAGTCATCTCCACCTAGTAAGTTATCTCCTGATGTAGCAAGTACTTCAAATACTCCATCTCCTAATTCTAAGATAGATACGTCGAATGTACCACCACCAAGGTCAAATACTAATACTTTTTGATCTACATCTGTTTTTTCTAGTCCGTATGCTAATGCAGCTGCAGTAGGTTCGTTAATAATACGTTCTACTTCTAATCCAGCAATTTTACCTGCATCTTTTGTTGCTTGACGTTGAGCGTCATTGAAGTATGCTGGTACTGTAATAACAGCTTTAGTTACTTTTTCACCTAGGTAAGCTTCAGCAGTTGCTTTTAAGTTTTGTAAGATCATTGCTGAGATTTCTTGTGGTGAGTATTTTTTACCATTTACATCTTCTTTGTAATCTGTTCCCATGTGACGTTTAATAGAAATTACTGTGTTAGGGTTAGTAATTGCTTGACGTTTTGCTACTTCCCCTACTTGAATTTCATCACCTTTGAATGCTACTACAGATGGTGTAGTTCTATTTCCTTCTGGGTTAGGGATTACTTTAGCTTCCCCACCTTCTAATACTGATACACATGAGTTAGTTGTTCCTAAGTCGATACCTATAATTTTTGACATATTGTTGTCCTCCTTAAATTTATAATAACTATATTTTCAAATTTATTTGTTAAAATGATTTTTCACTCTAACAAAGTCTAATATTACTTTTTTAAATGCTTTTCAGTTTTACACTGAAAATATTCTGCGCAGTGACTAAATACCAAATTTTTTTGTTTTTGGTATAGCTACTACGAGTTTACTTTCACCATTGCTGGTCTGATTACTCTATCTTTTAGTTTATAACCTTTTTGGAATGTATCTAAGATTACTCCGCTTTCTTTATCACTCTCTTCTCCTTGCATTACTGCATGATGGAAGTTCGGATCGAACTGAGCATTTTCAGTTTCCACCAGTTCAACACCTTCTGATTTAAGCGCTGCTTGTAATCCTTCGTATACCATTTGTACACCTTTTAGAACTGTTTGTACTTCTTCATTAGTTGATTCAACTTGTAAAGCACGTTCTAAGTTATCCAAACTTGGTAAGATTTCTGTAATCACTTTTTGACTCTTATAAGCATTTATAGTATCAATTTCTTGATTTTTACGTCGTTTAAAGTTTTCAAACTCTGCGTAAAGTCGTAAATATTTGTCTTCTGATGCTTTTACTTCTTCTTGCAGTTTTTCAATTTGCTCTTGTAATAATTCTTCTGCAGTTTTTTCAACTACTTCTTCTTTTAAATCTGTCGTTTCTTCAGTCTCAACAGTTTCTTCTGTTGTTACTTCTTCTTGTAGAGTTTCTTTTTGTTCTTCAGTAGCCATCTCTACCTCCTAATTATTTTAAATTATTATTTAAATTATCACGAACACAAGCTATAAGTGTCATGATTTTCGAATAGTCCATTCTCTTTGGTCCAAATACGGCTATTACTCCTTGACCTTTAGATGTGTTATAACTACTAGACACTAATGAAAGATCATCTATATTCCCAAGCTTAAGCTCAGTTCCTATTTTAATAGATGGTTTGTCTGTTACTTCATCATTATCTAGAAGCTCGACTATCTTATCATCTTCTAAGAGCGATACTACTTCTTTTAATTTTTCTACATTGTCTATATCGGGTTGCTTAAGTAAATTGTACTTACCCCCTAATGCTACAGTCTTCTTAATTTTATTTTGCAACAATCTATTTAAAGCCACCACTATCATATCGTAGTTGTTAACTTTATTCTTTAGATATTTTTCTAACTCACCATGAATCATTACGTGAGCTGTTGCCATATCCACATCATAGAAGTAACTTTGAAGAAGTTTATTAATCTCTCCTATATCTTCTGCAGTGAAATCCGCATCAAGTTTATAGTTTTGTTGGAATACTTCTCCTATGTTTGTTACTAATATAACGAGAATGCTACGACTACTTAGAAGAATAACCTCTATCTTATTAATGCGCCTATCAGTTTTTGTCGGGGCTAGTATCACCGCCGTACAATCCGTTAAGTCCGATAGTACTATTGCATTTTTTTCTAGATAATTATTTTCCGAGACTATATCACCACCAGAGAGTTGTTTAAGTTTTTCATTCTCACTATTTGATAATTCATAATCTTTTTTTATATAATCTACATAATAGCGATAACCCTTTTCAGAAGGTACTCGACCTGATGAAATATGCGTCTTTTTAATCAATCCTTCTTTTTCTAATTTACTCATATCATTTCTTATCGTTGCCGAACTGAAATCAATATTTTGAGCAATTTGCTTAGAACCTACAGGTTGATTAGTCGTAATAAAATTTTCGACTATAGATTGAAGAATGAGTACTTGTCTATCTATTAACATCGTCATCACCTATTCTCCAATTTTATGTTTTAGCACTCTAAGTATCTGACTGCTAATCACATATATAATAATATCATTAAGGTCAAAATAAGTCAATAGATTTTTATAATTTTTTTGACTTTTTTTGACTTTTTATTTTACTATTCTACTTACCCTTGATGCAATTGCATTTCTAAGAACAATTTTTGATGAAAAATTCAACTAATTCTTTCGTAGTATTGCTACATAATATTGAAAATAAAATAATAATCTGTAGATGAAGCAACATATATCAAGAATTTTTAACCTAATTTCTAAATGTATATTTAATCAAAAAGTATTATAATTTGTTCCTACCTTCCTTGTATCTTCAATAAAATTCTTGTATAATAAGTAAACGAAAGAAGTTATTAGAGGTAAAAATTTTGGAACTTATTGAACTTAGAAAAGAACTCGAAGAAATTAACAAAAGAATAACGGAATTTAAAACTTCATTAAAAATAGAAGATAAAACTGAACGAATTGCTGAAATTGAAAATATGATGCTAGAATCTGATTTTTGGAATGATAGCGAAGCAGCTAGTCTACTAGTTACCGAATCAAAAAGTATAAAAAAAGAACTTGATGAATTTAGTGAAATGATAGACTATTTAGAGCACTCTGAAGAGATGGTTGAATTTCTAAAAGATGAAGATGATGAAGAAATTTATCAAGATTTACTAGAAACAGTAGTCAATCTAAAATCAAGTGTTGAAGATTTTAGCTTCAGATTATTATTCTCAGAAGAATATGATAACAACACTGCTATACTTGAAATACATGCCGGTGCTGGTGGAACTGATGCAACAGACTGGTCAGAATTAATGTTACGTATGTATGAGAGATTTTTCACAAAACAAGGATTAAAATACAGCTACTTAAACTATCAATCTGGTGATATCACTGGGGTTAAATCAGCAACTATAAAAATTGAAGGTGACTTTGCATATGGATTATTAAAAGGAGAAAAAGGTGTTCATCGAGTTGTACGTATCTCACCTTTCGATCCGTCTGGTAAAAGACATACGTCTTTTGCTTCAATCGATGTAATCCCAGAATTTAATGAAGACGAAATCAATATAGAAATTAACAATGAAGACTTAAAAATTGATACTTACCGAGCGCAAGGTGCAGGTGGTCAGCATATTAACACTACTGACTCAGCCGTGCGTATCACCCACCTTCCTACAGGTATCGTTGTTCAATCACAATCTGAGCGTAGCCAAATACAAAATAAAGATGCTGCGATGAAAAACTTAAAATCAAAACTTTATCAATTAGAAATAGAAGAAAAAGAGAAAGAATTAGCAGCTATTCGTGGTGAACAGAAAGACATTGGTTGGGGATCTCAAATTCGTTCTTATGTATTTACGCCATATACAATGGTAAAAGATCACAGAACAAACTATGAAGTATCTACAGTAGATAAAGTAATGGATGGTGAAATAATCGATTTTATTGACGCTTATCTACATTACAATATAAAAGAAAAAGAAATACTATAAATGAAATACACCTGAAAATAACTCACGAATTTCAGGTGCATTTCTTATATCTCGTTTTTCGAGAAAATTATTTATAAATAGCTAGCAACTCAACAAAACCAATTTCTTATAAATTAAAATTTCTATCAAGTCACTAATTACAGTTTTTCGTATTCAGCTGGTACATCAAATGGATTTTCTTTATTAATGTGATCGTAGAACATAACTCCATTTAAGTGATCAATCTCGTGTTGGAAACAAATTGCTGGTAAATCTGTTAAAGTTAAAGTAACTTTCTCATCATTTTCATTATAACCAACTACTTTAATTTTTGAATAACGAGGAACATATCCTTTAATATCTTTATCTACAGATAAACACCCTTCTCCACCAGCTAAGTAACATTTTGCTGCTGAGTTTGAAATGATTTTTGGATTATATAGTGCATAAGAAACTGTGTCTTCTGGGAATTCCTCATCTGGAATGTGCACAGCAATCATTCTTTTTGAAACATTGATTTGCGGTGCAGCTAACCCTATTCCAGGTTTCAATCCTAATTTTTCTGCTTTTTCATCATCTTGTGAGGCAATAACATATTCTAATAATCCACGTAAAATTGCTTTATCCTCTTCTGAAATCGGACTTTTAACTTCTTCAGCACGAGCTCTAAGCGTTGCGTGTGGGTCTATAATTATATCTTTAGTTGTAATCAAATCTTTTCTCCTTTATTTCTAATTATTTATATCGGTATATCATCCTTTTTTATTATTTCATAAATTTTCAAGATTGTCAAAGTTTCCTACCCGACATTTTTTTAAGAGTTTTATTTTACATAAAATATTCCTTTAATTTTCTATCTTTATTTTTGAATTTTCTGAAAGTTATTTTTGTATTTTTATTTATTTCGTGTTATCATAGTATTATTGATAATTTATAAATAAAATTTTTAGGAGGGTGTATTATGACTTTTGAAAATTACCAATATACAAGACCAAATACAGATCAATTAAAAGAACAATTAAAAACATTAGTAGAAAGACTTAACTCAGCAAATAATGCTGAAGAAACATTAGAAGTTTTTAATGAATACAATAAACTTCGTGATAATGTAAGCACTATGGCACAATTATCAGAGATTCGCGTAACAATCGATACTACAGACGAATTTTATGAAGCTGAACAAGAATTTTGGGATGAATTCGGTCCTGAATTAGATTCACTTTACAGCAAATTCGACGAAGCAATATTTAATTCAAAATTTAAAGAAGAACTAAAAAAAGAAATCGGGGAACATTACTTCAATCTAATTGAAACTTCTCTAAAAGTATTTAGCGATGAAATCATTGAAGATTTAAAAGAAGAAAACAAACTTTCTTCAGAATATACAAAACTAACTTCAAGTGCTAAAATTCCATTTGATGGTGGAGAACACAATTTAAGTGGTATGGCTAAATATACACAAGATGCTAACCGTGAAACTCGTCTATTAGCAAACCAAGCTGTAGCTAGATTCTTTAAAGAAAACTTAGAACAATATGATAGCATCTATGACCGTATGATTAAAGTTCGTACTCGTATCGCAAAAAAACTTGGTTTCGAAAACTTCGTAGAAGTTGCTTACCTACGCTTACGTAGAACAGACTACAATGCAAAAGACGTCGCAAACTACAGAAAACAAATTTTTGAGGAAATCGTACCTGTTGTTGAAGAACTTAAAAAAGCTCAAGCTAATCGTCTAGGACTTGAAAAACTTTCATTCCACGATGAAGGTGTAACATTCAAATCAGGTAACCCTACTCCAAAAGGAGATCGCCCAACACTTGTTGATTACGCAAAAACAATGTATAAAGAATTATCACCTGAAACTGATGAATTCTTCACATTTATGACTGAAAATAATTTATTAGATTTAGATACAAAACCAGGAAAAGCTGGTGGTGGTTACTGTACATTTATTCCAAATTACAAAGCACCATTTATCTTCGCTAACTTTAACCAAACACCTCATGACGTTACAGTTCTAACTCATGAAGCTGGACATGCTTTCCAAGTTTTCCAAAGTAGACATCATATGCCAGATTATGTTTGGCCAACATACGAAGCTTGCGAAATTCACTCAATGAGTATGGAATTTTTAACTTGGCCTTGGATGAACTTATTCTTCCAAAATGAAACAGAGAAATTCAAATACTACCACATGGCAACATCAATCAAATTCTTACCATATGGTGTTACTGTTGATGAATTCCAACATGAAGTATACGAAAATCCAGAGCTAACTCCAAAAGAACGTCGTATGAAATGGTTAGAAATCGAAAGAAAATACTTACCATCTCGTTACTATGAGGATATTCCTGAACTTGATGAAGGGCTATTTTTCTACAGACAAGGTCACTTATTCGGTGCACCATTCTACTACATCGACTACACTCTAGCTCAAGTTTGTGCTTTCCAATTCTGGAAAAAAGCTAACGAAAATAGAGAAAAAGCATGGAAAGAATATCTACACCTGTGTAAACTTGGTGGAACTAAACCATTCTTAGAGTTAGTTAAGGAAGCTAACTTAGAAAATCCATTCGAAGATGGTACTATTTCTAATATTGTTCCGGAACTTAGAAAATACATTGACTCTGTTGATGCTACAAAATTCTAAAACTTTTAAAAGAGTGACTCAACAAAATCTTGTTTCTTAAGAAATTGCGATTTTTGAGTCACTCCCTTAATTATAATAGAAATATTATTTTAAAATTAGGAGGACAAAATATGAAAGAAAAAAAGATAGCAGCATTTTTTGATATTGACGGAACTCTTTATAGAGATTCTCTAATGACAGAACATTTTAAAAAATTAATAAAATATGAAGTTGTAGATGAAAAATATTGGTTAAATGGTTTAAAAGATAGTTACATTAACTGGGATAAGAGATTCGAAGACTATGATAACTACCTTTTCGGCGTTTCTGAAGCTTATGTACAAGCAATTACAGGTCTTCATAAAAAATATATCGACTTCGCAACAGAACAAGTTATGAAACTTAAAGCAGATCGTGTCTATAAATTCACAAGAAATATCATAGAAAAACACAAGAAAAACGGACACCTAATCATCTTCATTTCAGGAAGTCCTGACTACCTTGTAGAAGCGATGGGTAAAAAACACCATGCATTCCTGGCTATTGGTAGTAAATACATTATAGAAGATGAAAAATTCACAGGTGAAGTAATTCCAATGTGGGATGCTGATAGTAAAAATAAAACTATCGACAAATTAGTAGAAGAATACAACATTGACCTTGACAAATCTTTCGCTTATGGGGACACTAATGGTGATTACAACATGTTAAGACGTGTTGGAAATCCTGTTGCCATGAACCCAAGTCGTGAATTACTAAGTAAAATTAAAGAAAATAAAGAACTATCTGAAAAAGCTACTATTCTAATCGAACGTAAAGATGTTATATATAAAACAAAAGCTAATATAGATATAGTAGAAATATAAAAGAAAGGGAGTGACTCGACAAAATCTTGTTTCTTAAGAAATCACGATTTTATCGAGTCACTCCCGCAAAGTTTATTAGATATCTAAAAAGCTTTTATAAAGCGAATTTAGATATCAATAAACCGCTGCATCTATGAGTTATCATATATACGAACTTTTAGGTCAATACCTTTCTTTACTCATTAAATACTAAGTATTATATAAGAATTCAGAACCTTCTTCACTATTAAGATTAACTCCAGAAACTAATCTATTACCCACTTTTTTATAAAGTTGAGCTTGAGTAGTAAAAGTTAGTTTACTTCCATCTTCCTTAATAATTTTGAAACTCTTACCATTCACAGACCATTCAATTGATGCTCCATCATATTTTTTCAGAAGGTATCCTTTATATCGATTAACAAGATCAGAGCTCATTTTTCTCGCACCTTCTTCATTCATAGCTCCACCGATTCCTTGTGCATCAGCTGGCAATGAATTACTATCATTTAACAATGTAGGATTAGGCCCTCCTAGCTCAACATCTGATTGATTTTTCTTACGTTCAAACTCTCTTGCTTTGTCAGCAAGTTCCTTAGCCTTTTGTGCAGCTTCCTGAGCTTTTTCATAAAGTTTAGTACCTACATCACTTAACAGTTGTTTTAGACTATTATTATTAAACTTGTATTTTTCTAAGATTTGAGATAAATCTTTACTAAAATTAGCATCTGTCTTAATATTCTTTATCTCTTCTTCTGCTTTCTTATAATTTTCAATGTCAGCATTTAACCAGTTAATAGCAGCCGAAAAATTTGAACTGGTATCAAGCTTTTTAGCTCTATCTAAGCTATTTTTTGCTTCATCAACTTTTTTATCATTTAAACTAATAGATGTATTTCTAAGCTCTTTTGCTACTTTAATATCAGTTTTGATAGTAGGAATAACCTTTTGCGCAACATCTGTAGTTAAAGTTTCCAAGCCTTTCGCTCCAGCTTCAAAATCATGACTGAGATTAATCATATCAACATATTTTTGATACTCTTCTTTTACCTTCTTATCTTTTCCACCAAACATAAAATAATAAGCTGTAGCACAAATAATAAGTGCTACTACAATACTCGAAAATATAGCAATACTTTTTTTCATATATATTCTCCTGTTATCTAAAATCTCTCCACTCTTCGCGGACTATAGAATTATTATCTCATAGAAAATCGTATTTTACTAGAAAAATTTTAACATAGTAGATTTATCCTTTATTTATTAGCGAGCATATCAATTACATATAAACGAAAACTGTTGACTCCTGCACTCTTACAGTTGTCAACAGCTTAGAATTTCTAATCATAGTATATTTTATTTTTCAGAATCTTTCCACACAAATAATGCTCCAACACTATTAATGATATAGAAGATATATTTACCAACGTTAGCGAAGTTTCCTTGAACTACTGCTTTTGTTAGTTGAACAATATTATACAGTAACCAAAATGGCCATTGTGTAGTTAGCTTAAACGTATTTAATCCATTACCCATTAATGAGAATGCAAATGCAATTGTAGTAATATACGCAAGCGTACTCATCTTACCATGATATCCAATATAGTTTGTAGCATATGAGAATACAAATGAAAGAATCGCAATTGCTGTTAATACTGTATATAATTTTGCTTTTGACATTGTATTTGGTTTATCTGTAGATTTATTCCATACATAAATCGCACCCAAATAGATTAAAAATGTTACAGGATATGTAATAATCGCAGCCTTATTACCTAAGATATAGTCAATAACCCCTGATAATACAGCATTGATAATACCTAAGTAGTTCCCAAGTTTGCTTAATTTCCCTGTAAATCTCGTAGATAACATTGAAATACCGACATTAATTACAGAAATAAGTCCAAATGGCACAAGTGCAGTCCATGGACCCCAATCAACAAATTTATCTAATCTCGTTGCTAAATAACCTGATGCAATAGCAATACTAATTACTAAAACAACCCCTAGTAAATCAAACCATTTTGATGTTGCGAATATTTTTAATTTTTTTTTTCATAAAGCCTTTTATTCCTTTTTAAAAGTACCGCATTAAATTAATGCAATCTTAATTTTTTAGGTTCTTAGTAGCTTTTTTATATCGCTTACTAAAAATCTACTTTCATTATACACCAAACATTTTTCACTTTCAATCGATTAATTTCATATTTTCACTAGACTATTATATAATATAAATATTTTTTTAAAATAAAATACTATAATTCTTTTAATTTAATTAGCTAGTCTGTTATATAAAAGTAGTTAGCCTGCGAGTCTTAAATTTTAAAAAAGTGTATACGCGGTGGTTTATTGATATCTAAATTCGCTTTATAAAAACTTTTTAGATATCTAATAAACTATGCAGGGGGGAATCGACAAAATCAATTTCTTCGAAATCACGATTTTTAAGTTACTCCCTAAAAAAAATTTTATTTGCTATGTAAAACTTTTCTTTTTTATTTATTTTGTTTCTTATCACTTTACTTTCTAACTGATAATGATTATAATTTATAATAGATTAAATTGAAAGTGAGTATATTTATTAATGAAGAAAAACAAATTATTTATGGCACTAATGGCTGGAACTATCGTAATTAGCGGATGTGCTTCTAAAACAGAGAAGAAAGAAGAAAACAAAACTGCCCAAGTTGACACTTCTAAAGGTACAAAAGAGCAACTTAAACAAGCTACTGACCTTTATAAAAAATTCGTAGAAAACCAAGTAGATACTCTACTTAAAGATACTGAAAAATTCGCTGAAACTATTAAAGCTGGAAATCTTGAAGAAGCTAAAAAACAATATCCAGTTATTCGTATGGCTTATGAACGTTCAGAACCTATCGCGGAAAGTTTCGGTGAACTTGATGTGAATATTGACTTCCGTCTTGCTGACTACCTTGAAGAAAATAAAACAGAAGAAAGCTGGAGAGGATTCCACAGAATTGAAAAAATTATGTGGGAACAAAATACTACTAAAGGTACTGAAGAATATGCAGACCAACTAGTAAAAGATATTAAAGAATTAAAAGCTAAAGTCGCTACTGTTGAAGTTACTCCTGATTTAATGGTAACTGGAGCTGTTGACTTACTTAACGAAGTTGCAACGCAAAAAATCACAGGAGAAGAAGAAATTTACTCTCACACTGACCTATACGACTTTAAAGCTAATATCGAAGGTGCTGAAGAAATCTTCAAAATTTTCAAACCTTTAATCGAGAAAAAAGATAGTAAATTAGCTAAAGATTTAACTGAAAAATTTGCTACAATAAATAGCTTATTAGACAAATATAAAACTGATGAAAAACACTACAAACTATATACTGATTTAACAAAAGAAAATACTAAAGAACTTTCTGAAGCAGTAACAAAATTAGGAGAACCACTTTCTCAAATGGGTGTAATTTTAGACGAAGAGGCTAAGTAATATGGAAGAATCTGGTAAAAAATGGATTGACAAAAAAATAACAAGACGTGATTTCCTGAAAAAAGCAGGAATGACTGGAGCTGGTGCAGTTGTTGGAGCTTCTGCCCTTGGTGGATTTTTCGCAAACAAAGCTGAGAATAACCGAGCTATAGCTGATGGAGAAGAAAAAATCACATTCTATGGGAAACACCAAGCTGGAATTACTACTCTTATGCAAAAATGTGTTTATTTTGTCGTACTAGATTTACACTCAACTAAACGTGATGATGTAATCGATATGTTTAAGAAATGGACTAAATATAGTGAAAAATTAATGAACGGTGAACTAGTTGAACCTACTCTTAAAAACCATTATTTACCACCAAAAGATACTGGAGAAACGGTAGGATTAAACCCCTATCGTTTAACTCTGACATTTGGAGTTAGTCCAAGTTTCTTAAAGAAAATGAACTTAGAGAATAAAAGTCTTGAAGAATTTAAAGACTTACCTCCTTTCGCAAGAGAACAACTAAAAGAAAAATATACAGGTGGGGACATTTGTATTCAAGCATGTGCAGATGATGAACAGGTAGCCTTCCATGCAGTACGTAACCTAGTTAGAAAGGCTCGCTCTACTGTAACTATGAAGTGGAGCCAATCTGGTTTTGCCGCTATTGGTAATCGTCTTGAAACACCGCGTAACCTTTTCGGATTTAAAGACGGTACTGCTAATGCAACTAAAGAAGACCAATTTGATAAAATTGTATGGTGTGATAAAGACAACTGGATGAAAGATGGTAGCTACATGGCTGTAAGACGTATACAAATGCACCTTGAGACATGGGATAGAACAAGTTTAAATGAACAGGAAAATACCTTCGGAAGATATAAAGATAGTGGTGCTCCTTTCGGAGAAACTGACGAATTCGCCCCAATTGATCTTAATAAAAAAGGTCCAGATGGAAAACCTTTAATTCCTGTAACTTCTCACGTCCACTTAGCACATAAACCTGGTGTAGAACTACTACGACGTTCCTACTCATACTCAGATGGAATAAATGAAACTACTGGACAATTCGACTCTGGTCTACTATTTATCTCATTCCAAAAAGATCCAAAACAATTTATAACTATCCAAAATAGTCTAGGAAATGAAGATAAGATGAATGAATATATAACTCATATCGGTAGCGGTCTATTTGCATGTTTTGGAGGAATTAAGGAGGGAGAATATATTGGCAAAAAACTATTTGACTAAAATATTTTTAGCTTTTATCGTTCTTTTCAGTTTTAGCTCTCCATTTTTAAAAACTATTGTGGCAAAAGAATCATACAGTAATCTTTTTATAAAAATTACCGACGCTAACGCTGCAATAAAAAATAACGAACAAGATAAAGCTAAAAAATTAATTGAAGAATTTAAAACAGAGTTTGAAGCAACGAAAAATTCAGATTCTGAAGCTGGAAAAAAAGTTAAACAAACATTAAAATCAGATGATATTAATGAAGAACAACTTAGGGAATTATCAACAGCACTACTCGCTTTTGAAAATGAACAAAATCCTTTAGATGTTGAAGCCGAAAAAAAAGCATTTAAAACGAAACTTTACCCTGCTTTCGATAAATTAGAAAAAGCAATCGACACTAAAGATGTTGAAACTATGAAAGCAGAATATGTTAAGTACAATGCTGCATGGGTACGTAATGAAGGTATCGTAAGAACACTTGAACCTGCTTACTACGGAAAAGTAGAAACAACAATGTCATTTCTACGTAGTTCTATGGAGATCGAACCTTATGACTATCAAACTACAAAATTATATTTAACTGATTTAAAAACTTATCTAGATGATTTCCTTGCTGGGAAAAAGATAGAACAAAATTCAGAAGTTAAAACACTTGAACAAGGAATAAAGCTTCTTGAAGATAGTCTTACAGCCTTTAAGGATGGAAATAAAGCACAAGGTTCACAGAAAATGAAGAAATTCATAGAAGTTTGGCCTGTTATCGAAGGAGAAGTTCGAACACGAAACGCTTCGCTATATACTAAAGTAGAAAGCGAAACTCCTATCATTATGGTTAAAGGTAGCGAACAAAAGTATCAAGAACAACTTAAAAACTTAATTACAGAGCTAGAAAAAATCGATACGAAGTCTAACTATACTGCATTAGATTCTATGCTAATTTTACTTCGTGAAGGTGTTGAAGCATTAATAATCGTCTTATCTCTAGCAAGTGCATTAAAAGCTGCCAAGCAGAAAAAAGGGTTGATCTGGATTTATGCAGGTGCCTTAGTAGGTATCCTTACTAGTATACTAGCAGCCGTTATTTTAAAATACTCATTCCCTGCTCTATCATCTGGTACTAACCGTGAAATCATCGAAGGTGTTGTTGGTATATTCGCAGTAATCATGATGATAGGTATAGGAATCTGGCTACATAGTAAAAGTTCTGTAAAAGCATGGAAGAAATATATGGATACAAAGTTAAATCTAGTACTTTCTACTGGAAGCTTTATTTCTATGTTTACACTTAGCTTCCTAGCAGTATTCCGTGAAGGGGCAGAAACTATTTTATTCTACACTGGTATTATGCCATTAATTTCTACAAGTAACTTACTAATTGGGATTGCTCTTGCTATTGTTGCTTTAATAATTATCGGTATAATTATGGTAAAAGCTTCCGGAAAATTACCAATTAGCAAAGTATTCCTAGTTCTATCTTGGTTAATATACATTCTAGGATTCAAAATGCTTGGAGTAAGTATACATGCTTTACAAATAACTGATATGCTATCAAATAACATTATAGATTATTTACCTACTATCGAAATATTAGGAATCTATCCTAGTTTTGAAGTAATAATAGCTCAACTTATTTATATCATAGTTGTAGCAATTAGTATATTCTATGAAAAATCTAAAAATAAATAGGTAACTTGCGATGAAATATGGAGATAAAGTTTCTACCGTGGATCATCTAAACGAACTTAGAAAGAGACTAATACTAAGCCTTGTGTTTTTTATTGTCTCTTTCATAGTAAGTTTATTATGGTCAGCGGATATTTATAAATTTTTAACTAGTAATTTTAATAATAAATTGATTGTTCTTGGACCTAATGATATACTATGGATATATCTTACTCTTGCAGGACTTTGTGCCTTCACATTTTCGATACCATTTATTTGTTATCAAATTTGGGCATTCATAAAACCTGCATTAGAAGAAAGAGAAGCTCGTGCATTATTAGCCTATATACCGGCAGTATTCATTTGTTTTTCAGTAGGCTTAGCTTTCGGGTTCTTTCTAGTGACTCCTGCTATCTTAAACGTGCTTCTTTCTATCGGGGATGATTTATTCAACACTCAATTAACAGCTCAAAACTATCTATCATTTGTTATTAATACAACAATACCGATAGCAATACTTTTTGAGTTTCCTGTTATTGTTGCATTCCTAACATCATTAGGTATACTAACACCTAACTTCTTAACTAAAAATAGAAGATATGCATATTTTATACTAATTGTAGTAGCAGTAGTCATTACACCTGCTGACTTTATTAGTGATATCGTTATGTCAATACCATTAATTTTAATTTATGAAATTAGCATTATTATTAGCAAGTATATTTACAACAAAAGAGGTGAAAAGTAATGGGATTTTTACGTGATATAGGAGCTCCTGGAGTTATAGTACTTATTATAGCTGCTCTAATAATCTTCGGTCCTAAACGTCTACCTGAACTTGGAGAATCAATTGGAAAAATGTTCACATCATTTAAAAAATCAATTTCAGGATTAACAGAAGAGGAAAACTCTGATAAAAAAGACGAAAAAAAAGATAAATAAAAATAGACTTTACGGGGCTGACCCAGAAGTCCTAAAATTCAACAAAGTACATATGAGAACTCATATACGCAGTGATTTATTGATATCTAAATTCGTTTTATAAAAGCTTTTTAGATATCTAATAAACTGTGCGGGGGTGACTCGACAAAATCTTGTTTCTCCAAAATCACGATTTTTGAGTCACTCCCTGTAAAGTCTTTTTCTTTCTCTTATTTTGATAATTCAGCTAAATCATACGGTGTTTGTTGATAAACCTGGTTTAACCAGTTATGATAGAATAAGTAAGCCACCCCACGCCATCTATTTTTAGGTGCTTTGGTATCATCATTTCCTGGGTAATAATTCACCGGAACTTCTATTGGAAGATTACTATTCTTATCACGTACATATTCGTTATGAAGTGTATCAGCATCATATTCAATATGCCCTGTTACAAAAATCTTTCTAATATCTTTAGTCGCAGCTATTAATGTACCAACCTCTTCTGATCTCGCTAATACATCAAGTTCAGAAATAATAGGTAGTTTCTCTTCTTCTATTTTAGTGTGTCTAGAATGAGGAGCTAAGAAAGTATCTGTAAATCCTCGTGTTAATGTATGATTTTCTATAAGGACATCATGTTCAAAAACTCCAAATATCTTATCAGCAACTTGTTCTTTTTTGACACCAAAATGATAGTATAAACTAGCCTGAGCTGCCCAACAAATATTTAATGTTGAAAATACATGCGTTTTACTCCATTCAAAAATATCATTCAACTCTCCCCAGTAATTTACATCTTCAAATTCTAATTGTTCAACAGGCGCACCTGTAATAATAAGTCCATCATAGTATTTATCTTTCACTTCATCAAATGTTTTATAGAATTTCTCTAAGTAAGACTGCGCTGTATTTTTGGCAATGTGACTAGTCATATGTAGAAATTCTACCGTGATTTGAAGCGGAGAGTTTCCAAGAAGTCTCAGTAATTGACGCTCAGTTTCTTCTTTTTTCGGCATTAAATTCAAAATTAAAATTTTTAGTGGGCGTATATCTTGATTTTTAGCTCTATTTTCTTCTATTACGACTACTCCTTCTTCTAATAATTTATTTTTCACCGGTAATTCATTTTGAATACATATTGGCATTATATTGTCTCCTTAACTATTCTTATAATCTTAAATAAAAAAACTCGCCACTATTACAAACTTATGTAATAGGGACGAGTTTATCGTGTTACCACCCATGTTTATGGATATAAATATCCACCTTAATCGGTACGTGTTCATACCGCTGTGCTATATCGTGCACTGACGTAATTACCTATTAGATAATTATTACTCCGAGACCATTTTCAATTACATCTCTTCTTACTTTCTCACACCTACCGAAAGCTCTCTGTTTTGAATCAATTATAATCTACTTATCTCTTCAATGTTTTACATATTAATTTACTTAATAGTATAAAGAATTTAACACTATTTGTCAATAGAATTAGCTTAGACACTTCAAAGAAGTTTTATGAATTACTATTCATATCTTTTTTGAATTTAAATTACCTCAATAGAGATTGTCAGTCTACTACTTAGAATTTCTTTTACGTCTCATCATTATTACACCAGCTGCTACTAACGCACCAAAAATTTCTACATTAGACTGTTTTTCACCAGTATTTGGCAATACTCCGATCTTTTTAGATTGTATCTCTGGTGTAGATTCCGATTTAGGCTCTGGCTTAGGCTCCGGTTTTGATTCCGGTTTTGGTTCTGGCTTAGGCTCTGGCTTAGGTTCCGGTTTTGGTTCCGGTTTTGGTTCTGGCTTAGGCTCCGGTTTTGGTTCTGGCTTAGGAGCCGGTGCGTTAGCCTCGAATTCCCATGTTCCTATAAACTCTACATCTGCTTTATTTACTGCTTTATTTTCAGCATCATATTTTTTAAATACCCATT
>NZ_CAURJN010000019.1:0-37994 GCF_963525165.1 uncultured Gemella sp. | reverse complement strand
GTATCAGAAACATCAGTTGAAAAAGGTAAACTTACAGAAGGTGCAACAAATGTTAATTATATTTACCATAAAGTAGTTACAAAATATATAGATGAAAATGGTAAAGAAATTAAATCACCTGAAAAAGGAAGAACTGATAAGAAAGATATTCCAGAGTATACTTTCAAAGAAACTAAGAAAGATGAAAATGGAAATACAGTTCATGTGTATACTAAGAAAACACCATTAACACCAGAACAAAGTAAAATAACAATCTGGACAGATGAAAAAGGAAATCCAATTAGATCTGAAAAAGGTACAAAAGGACATGGAACAGTACCAGGATATGAATTTGTAAGAACAACAGTAGATAAAGATGGAAATACAGTACATATCTTCAAGAAAATACCGTCAACACCAGAGCAAAGCAAAATAACAATCTGGACAGATGAAAAAGGAAATCCAATTAGATCTGAAAAAGGTACAAAAGGACATGGAACAGTACCAGGATATGAATTTGTAAGAACAACAGTAGATAAAGATGGCAATACAGTACATATCTTCAGAAAATCTACGTCAGTGGTGTCAACACCAACAAATCCACAAGATGAAAAAGTTGTACCTAAAGTTCAAACAAAACGTTTAGCGAATACAGGAACAACAGAAAATAATACAGGTGTGGCTGGATTTGGTCTAGCTGTACTTGGAGGTTTATTAGTTGCAACAAAACGTCGTAAAGATAAATAATCATACTAAATAAACTAAGAAAAAGGGTCGTATAGTAAATCCGGGGCTGGAATTTTTTCCATGCCCCGGATTTACTATACAACCTGAAAAAGAAGCCGTGGTTAATGGCTTCTTTTTGTATATTATTATTATTATTATTATTAGCATAACCTATGCTAGCAAGTCTCTCCACCTCAAGATGAACCAGCTCCTGCTGTACAACCATAACAGTGCATACCAGTGACAATTCTACGTACACCTGTATGATTATCTACAAGTTGACTCACATGGTTAACTTCACCAGAGATTTTAAGTTTTTCAATATAGTTAAAGTCACAATCATATAAAGATCCGTCAGGACCAACAGAAATCATGTTTCTACACATAAGTCCTGGTAATGTTGCAGGATTATATGCTTTAAAAAGTTTATTCATATATCCTTCATATAAATCTTCTCTATATAAAAATTCAGAGAATCTTCCTATAGGATTGTTTGTTATTGCGAATAGGTTATTAAAGACAATTTCAAAATTGTCATATAGTTTTTTCTTATACGTTTTTTCTAGTGCTTCTTGTTTAGGAGGTAAAAATGCTCCATTAGGGTTATAGACTAGGTTTAAGATAAGGTCTTCTTCTTTTCCGTAACCTAGTTCATTTAGTCTTCGTAGTACTTCTATTGACTTAGGAAAAACACCTTTTCCACGTTGCTTAGCTACGACCTTTTCGTTGTAATAGGGTAGAGATGCTACTACTTGAACTTTTAAGTCACGATATAGTTCTGGTATGTCTCTATAAGCTGGAACATCAAGGATGATTAGATTTGTTCTTACAATTATAGTTTTAGCGTACTTAGAAATTTCTTTTAAAAACCATCTGAAGTTTGGATTCATCTCAGGCGCACCACCTGTAATATCCATTGTTTTATATTTACCAACTTTGAATGCTTCAATTATCTGTTCAAAAGTTTCTCGAACCATATTATTTTTTCTTGTAGGTCCACCATCAACGTGACAGTGACTACATGTAATATTGCATAAACTACCTACGTTAATTTGCATAACTTCAGGAAATTCTTCAGTTAATAAATATTGTTTTTCCTCAACTTGGTCGAAAAATTTAGGAATATTTAACTTAGTCATATCAATACTAATTTGTTAATTTATCCGATAATTCTTTACTTTGAAGACCATGTACAAGAGTAATACCAGCTTTCATTGCGGCTGCAACGTGTATAGCTTCTGCGATTTGATCTTGATCACAGCCTTCTTCTAAACAAGTACTAGTATAAGCATCAATACAATAAGGACAAGCTTCAGCATGAGCTACAGCAAGTGCGATAAGAGCTTTTTCACGAGTTGTTAATTCGCCTTCAGCCATTACATTACCGTAGTAATTCATAAAGTTTTTCCAGTAATCAGGTGCGTCTTCACCAAATTTCCCTTCACCAAATTCTATTAAATGTTTCTTTTTAAAATAATCTGCCATATTTATTCTCTCCTTTAAAAATTTGTATATAATTTTATTATAAGTTAGTTTGCATAAATAATCAATGAAATTGTCCGATTTATGGGAGTGACTCAAAAATCGTGATTTCGGAGAAATTGATTTTGTCGAGTCACCACCGCACAGTTTATTAGATATCTAAAAAGCTTTTATAAAGCGAATTTAGATATCAATAAACCACTGCGTCTATGAGTTCTCATATGAACTTTGTTATATTTTAGGACTTTTGGATCAGCCCCTCAACTAAAATATAATTCTAAAAAACATCAAATCAGTTATCTTACGTCTTTATACATGTTTGCTATTTCTTCAACTGGCACACCGCGTCGATACATTTTCTGATATTGTTGCATTTGCCACATTGTTTTTACAGTATGATTTTTATATCTTCTCGTGGATGTCGTGATAGGGGAGTCAATTACTGTAATTTTATAACTAAGTGCACTTAAATCTTCAGAGAGTTTATAATCTTCCATTAAAGGCATATCTTTATATCCTCCAACTTCTTCAAATACTTTCTTTGATAGAAATATCGCTTGATCCCCAAAGGCAAGGTTAGTAATACTTGCACGCATATTAGAAACAAGAGAATTTACCCACATAGGAAAGCTACTTGGATAGAATCTAATCTTTAGACAGCCGACTTCAGTAGGGCAGGCAAGTACTTTTTCTATTACATCTTTTTGAAGTACACTATCACAATGAACAAACCACAGAATATCCCCTTTAGCAATTTTCGCACCATAATTCATCTGATTTGCTCGTCCTTTTTTATCCGATAAGTGATATGCGTAACCGAAATAAGAAAGTTCATCTAGGATTTCTTTTGTCTTATCTGTCGAACCTCCATCAACAAAAAGTACCTCATGTTCTTTTATATTATGCAAACAATACAGATTATAGACAAAATCACGTATTGTTTTTTCTTCGTTATAAATTGGCACAATAATAGTAATCATAAATACACTCCTAAAATAATAATTAATATAATTATAACATGTAACAAAGTATTTCGAAATGATATTTACCTTTAAACTTAGGATTTAAAGTAGTTTTAATAAAAAATATAAGAAATTACAAAATAATTATTGACAAAGTAACTGTATCTATCGTATAATCACAGTAGATACAAGAAAACGTTTTTAATATCTAATTGAATTATACAAATTAATTTTAAAAGAATTAATAAGGAGGAGTATGATGGATATAAAAATTTCTAATATGTCATCTGTTCCGATTTATCAACAGGTGGCTACACAAATAAAGAGTAGTATTCTTAATGGTAGTTTAAAATGCAATGATCAATTACCTTCTATTAGAAGCTTATCTAAAGAGCTAGAAGTAGGTATAATAACAGTAAAAAAATCATATGAAGTATTATTACAAGAAGAACTCATATATTCTAAAGGAGCTGTGGGATATTTTGTAAATGATATAGATTTAGCTACTGTATTATCTATAAAAAAAGAAGAGTATTTAGTTGAACTAAAGGTAATAATTGATAATGCTATTAATGATGGACTTAATATAGAAGATATTAAGGATATAGTTGATAAAGTATTGGAGGAAAAAATTTATGATAAAAGTGAATAATTTACAGATTAATAAAAAGTCATTTCAACTAGGTCCTATAGATTTGGAGTTAGAAGGTGGATATGTGTATGCAATAACAGGTAATAGTGGGAGTGGTAAAACACTATTTCTTCAAACACTATTAGGAGCAATCTCATCGGATAAAAATGCAATTAGCTATAACAATTTGAACTTTCAACAAAATGCAGTAGAAATTAAGAAACTATATTCATATGTTGCTGATAAACCATTGTTTTCAGACACTTTACAGGTAAATGAGGTTTTATATAAAATATCTAAATTAGATGAAAGATTTAATATAGATAAATGTTTTGAATTTCTAAATAAACAAAAAATTGTTCTTCATAGTAAAATATATGAATTGTCTCAAGGGGAGAGGAAAATATTATTATTTTCAATAGGATATTTTACTATATCTAGAATATTAGTATTAGATAATCCATTTTCTGGAGTAGGATTAATAGCTAAAAAAGAAATATTAAATCTTCTAAGAGATTATATGGATGAAAATAAAATGATTATTCTTGTAACTGAAGATCCTTTAGTGATAAAGAGTTTAGCAGATTATATAATTGTTTTAGAAAATGGAAGAATTAATACTAAAGAAGATATAGTAGAGCTACAAGAAAGATTTAACACTACAGATATAGAAAATATTTTGCTTTCTATTATGAAAGGAGAGAACTCAAATGTATAAACAAAAATACGATACAAACTTTGGAGCAATTTGGAATTTAATTTCAAATAGAAATTATAAGAAACCCTTATTATATAAGAGTTTATATTTACTATATTATTTTATTACCATAACTTTAGTGCTTGAGTTATTGTTTCATAAAACTTATATAATTTTAGCTGTTATTAGTACAATAATTATTGTGATAAATGGAAGAAAATACGATGATTCTGAACAACAATTTATTGAATATCTACCTATTTCATTAAAAGATAAAGTAAGATATATTTACTATACAACTTATATAACTTTATTCTTTGGCGGAATAATATCTCTTGTATTAGATTATATTTATCGTAAAGTTAATCCTATTGAATACCTATATGCAATAATAGTAGTTATAGCATTATCAAATTTTGCTGTAATCCAAATGATTAAGACAAAAATAACACTAATATACTTCTTTATATATGATATTATTATTTATCAATTTATAGTAGGAATCTTTCGATTTTCTTTAGTGCCTTTTAGTGGATATATAGGTCCAAAATATGATAATACGCAATTTAGTTTAATAAAATTAGCACTATTAATAGTAATCACATTGTTATATTACTTTGTTAGCGTAAATATTTTATTAGCTCATAATAGAGAAAATAAACGAGTAGATAAAAAGTATAAAGGAAAACTTGTTTTAATTCTGTTCCTTTTAATAAGTACAAGTGTCTTAAAAATTTATACATTTGAAGCTAATATGTTCTTTGAAGGAATTAAAGAAGGAACTAAAGATGCAACTAGAGTAGAATTAGTAAATACTTATAATGAAACCAAGTAAGGTTAAGCAAGCATAAAACGAAAATAAAAGAATATAAGAAAGCTAGTGATTTAGTACTGAAAATAGTGTTAGTCATAGCTTTTTTATTTATGTTATAGTGAGGTAGGGAAAGAACAAAAAAAGAAGACTTGGTTAACCAAATCTTCTTTGTATTAATAATTCTTATTTGAATTCTGCTGTGTTAACACGAACTCCAGGACCCATAGTTGTAGTTACAGCTACAGATTTGAAGTAAGTTCCTTTAGCAGCAGCTGGTTTAGCTTTAGCTAAAGCGTCTTGAACAGCGTTGAAGTTTTCAACTAAGTCTTCAGTTGAGAATGAAACTTTACCGATTGGAGTGTGAACAACACCAGCTTTTTCAGCACGGTATTCAACTTTACCAGCTTTGATTTCATTAACAGCTTTAGTAACGTCCATAGTTACAGTACCAGTTTTAGGGTTTGGCATTAATCCTTTAGGTCCTAATACACGACCGATTTTACCAACTTCTCCCATCATGTCTGGAGTAGCTACGATTACGTCAAAATCAAACCAACCTTGTTGGATTTTAGTGATGTATTCACCTTGTCCTACGTAGTCAGCTCCTGCTGCTTCAGCTTCTGCTGCTTTATCACCTTTAGCAAAAACTAAAACTTTAGCAGTTTTACCAGTTCCTTTAGGAAGAACTACTGCTCCACGAACTTGTTGGTCGTTTTTACGAGTGTCAACTCCTAAACGGAATGCAACTTCTACAGTTGCGTCAAAATTAACTGTGCTTGTTTTTTTAGCTAATTCGATTGCTTCTACTACAGAGTATAGACTAGAAGAATCTACTAATTTAGCTGCTTCAAGATATTTTTTACCTTTTTTTGCCATTATAATTATCCTCCTATTCTCCTATTAAGATACCCATACTTCTTGCAGTACCTTCAATCATACGCATTGCTGCTTCTACAGAAGCTGCGTTTAAGTCAGCCATTTTAAGTTCAGCGATTTCTTGAACTTGAGCTTTTGAAACTGTAGCAACTTTGTCACGGTTAGGTACAGAAGATGCTTTTTCAATTTTAGCTGCTTTTTTAAGTAATACTGGTGCAGGTGGTGTTTTAGTAATGAAAGTAAATGAACGGTCTTCATATACTGAGATTACTACTGGAATAATTAATCCTGCTTGGTCTTGTGTACGAGCATTGAATTCTTTACAGAATCCCATGATGTTTACACCAGCTTGACCTAACGCTGGACCAACTGGTGGAGCTGGATTAGCTTTACCTGCTGGTACTTGTAATTTAACAACTTTTATAACTTTTTTAGCCACGATAAAACCTCCTATATATTTTTCGTGATGTGGTCATTTGAACGTCTTTGAATTTTTCGTTCTCCCACTCAATCAAGTTTTGTATTTTTACATACTTGAATATAATATCACACTGGATAAGTAATTGCAAGTATTTTATTAAGTTTTTTCAAAAAAACTTATCTTTAGTAAAAATAATTCTACTTTTATTGAGTAGATATTAAAATAATACAACTAAGTCTCTTAAAATTCAAGTGATAATGTGAAGTATTTAATAATGATATGTAGTAAAATTAAAAGAAAAATATAAATGCCTAATATGTATAGAAGAAAAGTTTTTCTAAACCGGGATTTTCCCTGAGTGAACTATTGACTTTTTACCGTAGGTGGTGTAGAATTGTAATTATGGTATGTAACAAATTGTTGATATTTAAATATTAACAAAATAGTGATATCATAATAAAATTTTTTCAAAATAGAAAGAGGTTGCAAGATGATTTATGGAATAATCAGTGTTGCAGCTTTACTTGTTGGACTTTTAGTTGGATATGTTATTTCGAAAAATTCTATTCAAAAGAAATTAGAATTATCTAAGCAAGACGCCGATTATATTATAGGTGAGGCAAGAAAAGAAGCTAGATATATAGTTGAAAAAGAAACAACTATAGCTAAAAAAGAAGCTGAAGAGATAATTAACATTGCAAATAAAGAAGCAGAATTTAAAAAACTAGATATTCAAAGACAAGAAGATAGAATCGTTCAAAAAGAATCTTCATTAGAACGTCAAACAGAGCTTTTAAATAAAAAAGACGAATTGTTAAGTTCAAGAGAGATGAAATTGGAAGAGAAATCTCAATTACTTGAAGAAAAAAGTACTGAGGTTAATCAACTTAAGATTCAACAAGAAACAGAGTTGCAAAGAATTGCAAACTTAACAGAAGAACAAGCTCGTGAAGAGATTATGGCCGCAGTAGAAACTGATATGGCTAAAGATATGGCAATATATATAAGAAATAAAGAACTAGAGGCGAAAAGCGTCGCTGATAAACGTGCAAAAGAACTTATCGTTCAATCATTGCAACGTTTTGCTACAGATGTAGTAAGTGAAACTACTGTGTCTGTTGTAGATCTTCCAAGTGATGATATGAAAGGTCGTATTATCGGACGTGAAGGAAGAAATATTCGTACTTTAGAAACATTAACAGGTGTAGACTTAATTATTGATGATACTCCGGAAGCGGTTATCCTTTCTGGATATGATCCAATTCGTCGTGAAATTGCTAAAACAGCAATTAAGTCACTTATTGATGATGGTCGTATTCACCCTTCAAAAATTGAGGAAGCTGTTGATAAAGCGCGTAAGAATATTGATCAAGTTATTCGTGATGCAGGAGAACAAGCCACATTTGACCTTGGAATCCATAATATGCATCCTGACTTAGTAAAAATCGTTGGTAAGTTAAAATATAGAACAAGTTATGGTCAAAATGGACTACAACACTCTATGGAAGTAGCGTATATCGCAGGACTTATTGCAGCTGAGTTAGACTTAGATGTTGCAACAGCACGTCGTGCAGGATTGCTTCATGATATTGGGAAAGCACTTGATCATGAAATTGAAGGTTCGCATGTTGAAATTGGTGTAGCATTAGCTCTTAAATATAAAGAGAATGCGATTGTAGTAAATGCAATAGCATCACACCATGGTGATACTGAACCAACACATCCGATTTCTGTTATTGTTGCCACAGCGGATGCACTTTCTGCATCACGTCCAGGGGCTCGAAGAGAGTCATTAGAAAACTATATTAAACGTCTACAAAAACTTGAAGAAATTGCAAATGAACACAAAGGTGTAGAGAAAACATTTGCTATTCAAGCAGGTCGTGAGATTCGTGTAATCGTAAATCCAGAAGAGGTAGATGATACAAAAACTTACAAAATTGCCAAAGAAGTTAAAAATAAAATCGAAGAAACGATGCAATACCCAGGGAACATTAAAGTTAATGTTATTCGTGAGGTTAGAGCAGTTAAGGTTGCAAGATAGTAAATTAAGCGATTGGAAATTATCCAATCGCTTTTTTATGTCGAATTATAAAGTCGAGGGTTCGTGTTTTCTGCTAATATTATGGCTGTAATTATATTAATAGATTAGTTTGTAATATTAATGATAAATTTATAGATGTAGAATAATTGCAATTTTCCAAGCGAAATATTATAAATAGAAACATAGTTTAGTGCTAATAATTTTGAGTTTAATTAGCTTGTAAATTGAACGAATATAATTATTTTTAGTAAAGTTTTTGGGTTAAAGAACAGTGTTGTAATTTTATGTATCGTGTATGGTGATAAGAATAATTTAAATATTAAAAAATATAAGAAATAAAAAAAACGTTTTATATAGAGCAGTTTTATTAATTTATTGATAAACAAATGATAATATATTTGATGATTTTATCAAAAATTCGAATATAGCACTTTGTTAAATTATATGTATTTTAATAAAATCTGTATTAAAACAGTGTTGAAAAAATATCCTTGTTATTGTATAATTTTTATTGTAGATATAGAACAGTTATTATCTATGTAATTATTATAAATTTTTAAGGAGAGTGTTATTATGACAAACACTGTAGAATCTAAAGCATTTTTAGAGCCTCAAGAAGTTTATGAACTTACTATTAAAAAAGGTACTGCTAAAGCAACTGCAGGTCTTAAATATATGTTAAGTTTAGGTTTCTTAGGTGGGGCATTTATCGGGGTAGGATTTTTAGCTTTACTTCGTGTATCAGGATCAATTCCTAAAGAATTTGGAGGAATTGGTGCATTACTTGGAGCATCTGTTTTCCCAATCGGACTTATTTGTATTTTAGTAGGTGGCGGAGAGTTAGTTACAGGTAATATGATGGCTGTAACTGTTGCGTGGTTTAATAAGAAAATTAGTTTTAAACTGTTGGCTAAAAACATGGTAGTTATTACATTTGCTAACCTTGTTGGTTCTCTAGTTATTGCTTATTTCTTAGGACATTTGACTGGTTTAACTGGTGGAGCAATTGCTGCTAAAACTATTTCAGCTGGTGAATCAAAAGTATACTTAACATTCTGGCAAGTATTCTTCTCAGCTGTAGGTTGTAACTGGCTAGTAGGTATGGCAGTATGGTTAAACTTCGCTGCTAAAGATGTAGGTAGTAAAATGTTTGGTGTATGGTTCCCAATTATGACTTTCGTTGCTATTGGATTCCAACACTTGGTTGCGAACATGTTCGCAATCCCAGCTGCAATGTTTGAAGGTGCAAATATCTCAGTTTTACAATTCGTTCAAAACATGGGAACAGTATTTTTAGGTAACTTTGTAGGAGCTGTTACTTTAGTTTCTGCTCTATACACATTTGCTTATAAAAAATAATAATAGAGAAAATTTAAAATCCTTTAAATAACAAAAAATGAAGTAGGAGATAATTCCATACTTCATTTTTTTGTTAACTTACAAGGTGATATTTGTTAGATTCAGTTTTATATAACAGATTTAAAATAATAGTATATAAATCTTATGAAAAGATAATATAAAAAAGATTCCAAATTACTAAACTTGGAATCTTTAATTTATATTAGTCTTCTACTTTTACAACCCAACCGAATTTATCTTCAACTTTACCTAATTGGATACCTGTAAGTAGGTTATAGATTTTTTGAGTCCATTCTCCAGGTTTATTATCAGTGATAAGTTCTAATTTTTTAGTACCATCGAATAATTCTCCAACTGGAGCGATTACTGCTGCAGTACCGCATAGGAATACTTCTTCAAGTTTCCCATTATCGTAAGCTTCATAAACTTCTTCAAGTGAAAGTTTTCTTTCTTCAACTTTTTCACCTAGAGATTTAAGTAATTCTAATACTGAGGCACGAGTAATACCTGGAAGGATAGAACCATTTAATTCTGGTGTAACAAATGTTCCATCGATTTTGAAGAAGATATTCATTGCTCCACCTTCTTCGATGTATTTTTGTTCAACTCCATCTAGCCATAATGATTGAGAGTAGCCTAGTTCTTGAGCTTTCTTTTGACCTTTAAGAGATCCAGCATAGTTACCTGCTGTTTTAGCGAATCCAAATCCACCACGTACAGCACGTACATATTCATGTTCTACGAAGATTTTGTTTGGTTGTAATCCTGCTTTGAAGTAGCTTCCTGATGGTGATAAGATAATTACGAATTTAACTTCGTTATTTGGGTGTACTCCAAGTGCTTCTTCGGCACCGTATAAGAAAGGTCTAACGTATAATGAAGTACCTTCAGATTTTGGAATCCATTCTTTATCGATAGAGATTAATTTTTTAAGAGCAGCTAATGCGAATTCTTCGTCTAATTCAGGCAGAGCGATACGGTCTGAAGACTTGTTTAAACGTTTGAAGTTTTGTTCTGGACGGAATAAAACTGCTTCTCCATTGGCATTATATGCTTTCATACCTTCGAAAACACTTTGCCCGTAGTGTAACACGTTTAATGCAGGTGACATTGGGATTGGACCATAAGGAACGATTCTTGGATCGTACCACCCTTTATCAGAAGACCAATCCATAACGAACATATGGTCTGTAAAGACTGTACCAAATCCTAATTTATCATCAGGTGTTTTTTCTTTTGGAGTAGATGTAAGTTCTACTCGGATATCATTTACTGTTAATTTTGTCATAGTTATATTTCTCCTTATCTTTTAAAACAATTAATTTTTAATGTGTTAGAGATATTATAATACTAATCAACTATTTTTTCAATACTTTTCTTTAAATTTTCTGAAATTTTATACAAAATATCCGATATTTCATCTTGAAAAGTGATTGAAAATAATTTAAAATGTTATATAGACATTGTTGATAAATTTATCTAATATTCTAGATACTAATTTAATTTTTATTTAAAATATGTTACAATATTAGAAATGTTATTTTAGCAATGTATTTATTAAAAAAGAAAGGTAGATACTTATATGGAAATTAAAAAATCATTAGAAAATAAATTTAACACATCTTTAGCAAATTTAACAGGATCTCCAATCAGAGAATTTGATGCATTTGCTTCAACGATTGAAGGAATTATTAAGTTAACATTAGGAGAGCCTGACTTTGATACTGCCGAAGAGGTTAAAGAAGCAGCAAAAGTTGCTTTAGATAATAATAGAACACACTATTCAGTGAACAATGGTATTGAGCCATTAAGAGTAGCGTGGGCTAAAAACTTAGAAAAAAGATATAATTTAAAATACAGTTCAGATGAAGTTATCGTAACAATTGGTGCTTCTGCGGCAATAGAACATACTATCTCTGCTGTTACAAATCAAGGGGATACTATTTTAGTAGTAACACCGTACTTCTCAGCTTATGAGGGAGTAGGTATTTTAAATAAATGTAATATTAAATTTATTGACACAGCTGATAATGGCTTCAAAGTTCGTCCAAGTGATTTAGAAAAAGCTCTAGAAGAGAATAAAGATGCAAAAGCAATTTTAATCAACTATCCAAACAACCCAAGTGGTGTTTCTTATACTAGAGAAGAAGTTAAAGAAATTGCTGATGTATTAGGAAGATATGACATTTTTGTACTTAGTGATGAGATTTATGGAGATATTACGTATAATTATAAACACACATCACTAGCTGAGTTTATTCCAGAACAGACTGTTTTAATTAGTGGATTATCTAAATCTCATGCTATGACAGGATGGCGTATTGGATTTATTGCAGCTCCTCAAGCGATGATTAGAAAAATCGGTGTTTTCCATCTGTTTACAGTATCTGGAGCTCCAACATTTATTCAAGATGCTGCTGTAGTAGCTTTATCAGATGACAATGTAGATAAATATAATAATCATATGATTGAAACTTATAGAGAAAGAAAAGATTATATGGTTCCAAGACTTCGTGAATTAGGTTTTGAAATTCCTGAAATTGATGGTGCATTTTATATCTTTGCCAAAATTCCAGCGAAATATAGAGAACTTGGTGCGATGGAGTTTTGTAAATTATTAGCGAAAGAGGCTCGTGTTGGGGTTATCCCTGGGACAGCATTTGGGAAAGCATACAATGACTTCTTTAGAATTAGTTATGCTACAAGCATGGAAAATATAAAAGAAGCCGTTGAAAGAATTTCTCAATTCATGAATAAATAATTACAATAATAGAAGAAAGGTTATTCAAATGAAAGGAAAATTCATAACAGTAGAAGGTTCAGACGGTTCAGGTAAAACGAGCTTTATCAACTTTGCTACAGAGTATTTGAAAGAAAAGGGATATAAAGTAATAACAACACGTGAGCCTGGTGGGACAGAGTTTAGCGAGAAGGTGAGAGAACTACTTTTTGATAGTTCAAATGATATCGATGCTAAGACTGAAAGTCTACTGTTTTGTGCTAGTCGACGTGATCACATCGTAAAAAAAATATTACCGCATGTAAATGATGGATATATTGTAATATGTGATCGTTTTGTTGATAGCTCGGTTGCTTATCAATCTTATGGTCGAGGACTTTCGAAACAAGATATTCTAGATATTAATGCATATGCAACAGATAATCTTGAACCAGATTTGACTCTATATTTTTGTGTAGATGTTGAAGTTGGGCTAGCACGTACAAAAAATAGAGATGACAATAACCGAATGGATCAAGAAAGTCTTGATTTTTACAAAAATGTCAAACGCGGTTATGATGATCTTTCAAAAGAAAATACCGAGCGCATTAAGGTAATTGATGCAAGTGATACATACGAGAATGTGCAAAAACAAGCACTTTCTATATTGGAAGGATTTTTAAACAATGAACTTTAGTAAAGATACAATTGTAATAAAATCTTTAACAAATACATTAAAAACAAATAAACTATCCCATGCCTATTTAGTAGTAGGTGAGGATAGTTTATATTGTGATGAGTTTATTTTGAGTTTTGTTAAAGCAATTTTTTGTTTAGAAAATAAAGATAAAGAATTTTATAGCTGTGAAGATTGTAAAAACTGTAATAGTATAAATCATGGAAATTATGTTGATTTTTATAAATTATCAAGTGAAACTTCAATAAAAAAAGAAGAAATTCAAACTTTAAAATCTGATTTGAGTGTAAAATCATTTTATGGTAAGAAGATTTACTGGATAAAAGATATCGAAAAAATGACAGAGCAAGCAGCAAACAGCTTACTTAAATTTTTAGAAGAACCAGAAGACGACATTATAGCTATTCTTAGTTGTAAAAATATTAGCGCTGTACTACCGACGATTATTTCACGTTGTCAACAGATTAAATTAATTGGACAAAGTGAAAATATTGAGATTGAACAGAATGAAGAGTTAATAAATATTACTAAAGAATATGTAAAAAGATATATGAGAAAACCTCATCTTGCTAATATTTATCTGTTGGAAAAATTAAAATTTAAAGATGAAGTAGTAGAGTTTTTCAAATATTTAAATATGGAAGTTTCTAAGAGCTACAGCGATGAAATCGTAAGTGATGTTGTTAATATTAGTAAGGTACAGGAAAAAATACTTCAAGCACTATCAGACTTGAATGGGAATGTTAATGCAACATTGGTGCTGGAAAAATTTGTCTTTACTGTTTTATTGGATAATAATAATTTAGAAATTTTAACAAGAGGTTAGTATGGAAGATAATTTGAGAGTTGATACAGTTTCTAAAAATTTTAAAATATTACAAAAAGTTGATCATTATAGTATGTCAACAGACTCTTTTTTATTACCATATTTTTCCAATGTGCCGAGAAGTTTTAAGAAGAATATTATAGAACTTTGCAGTGGGAATGGTGGTATCTCAATAATTCTTAGAGAGAAGTCTGATGCAAAGATAGAAATGTTAGAAATTCAAGAAGACTTAGTTGAACTGAGTAAAAAAAGTTTAGAGTTAAATGATATTACTAATGTAGCTGTGCGAAATGGTGATATAAAAAATGTAAAAGATTATTATAAACCATCATCTTTCGACTATGTAATTTGTAATCCTCCGTATTTTCCTGTTGAGAATATGCCGAATCAACGTAAAAAATTTAATCACAATATTTCACGTCATGAATTATTATGTAATCTTAGTGATGTAGTCCAGGCGATTAGATATTTAGTTAAACAAAATGGAAAGTTTGCACTAGTTCATAGAACTTATAGAATAAGTGATATCATCTCTGAATGTGAGAAAAATGGTTTAGCAATTAAGCGAATAAGATTTGTATATAGTAAACCTTCAAGTGAAAATAGTAAAATAGTATTAATTGAGGGTAGTATCTCTAAGGTTAGTGATATTAAAGTAGAGCAGCCATTTTATATTTATAATGAAGATGGAAGTTATACTGATGAAATGAAGAAAGTGTACGGAATTTATGAGTAGTTTTATGTATATAGTTGAGTGTTGTGACAAAACTTGGTATACTGGATATACAACGGATATTGTTAGAAGGATAAAAACTCATAATGCCAAAAAAGGTGCAAAATACACAAGGGTGAGAGTACCTGTAAAACTTATATATTTTGAAGAGTTTGAAACTAAAAGTGAAGCTACGAGTGCAGAAAGTCTATTCAAAAAACGTACTCGTAGAAGTAAAGAAGAGTATATTTTACTTAATTTGAATACAGAAAAAAAGCAAAAAATAAAAGAATTTAATATGAAAATAAAGGAAAAATAACTATGTTATATTTAGTGGGAACACCAATAGGCAATTTGGAAGATATTACATTAAGAGCTCTTAGAGTGCTAAAAGAAGCGGATATTATAGCTTGTGAAGATACAAGAAATACTCAGAAGTTATTGAATCATTATGAAGTGAAGAGTAAAAAACTCCTTAGTTATCATGAGCATAATGAAGATAAAATGAGTGATAAAATAATTGAATACTTAGAAGATGGGTTAGACGTAGCATTAGTAACTGATGCAGGTATGCCATGTATTTCCGATCCAGGATATGTACTTGTAGAGAAGGTAAAGCGTGCAGGACTAGATGTTGTTGTTTTACCAGGTGCTAATGCTGGGCTTACAGCATTGGTAGCTAGTGGGATAGAATCTTATAACTATACTTTTTATGGATTTTTACCGAGAAAAAGTAAAGAACTTAAGCAAAAGTTAGAAATTATTTTAAGCTCAAAGACAACGGGTATTTTGTATGAAAGTCCACATAGGGTAAAAAATTTAGTAGAAGAGATTGCTAAGATTGCACCAACAAGAAAAATTGCAGTAGCGAGAGAACTTACGAAGATGTTTGAACAAATTGAAACATATGAAGCTGGTGTGATATTAGAAATGTTAGGTGGAGAGATTAAGGAAAAAGGGGAATTTGTTGTTATTATTTCTCCATTAAAAGATGAAGAACAGACAGAATTTAATCTTGATGATATTGTAGAAATAATCTATAAAAAAGTCCAAAGTGGTGAGAAAAAATCAGAAGCTATCAAAAATACTGCTAAAGAACATGGCATAAATAAAAAAGAGGTTTATAGTTTGTATCATGAAAAATATGATTAGTTTCATAGCTATAAATATATTAATAGTGGTGTTTCTAATTGCCGCAATACATATGAAAATATTTTTCCTACCATTAACATTTTTTGTATTCCTAAATATATATATGATTTATAGAAGAAGTTCAGAGTTGGATAAAAATGAACAGAAGAAAAAAATTATGTTGCATAATGTAAAGAACTCTTTGGGAGTGATACTCGGTTATACAGAAGCGCATAATGATGAATTAATTACTAAAGAAGAACTAGATGAAAGAATTAATGAGGAAATTCAAGAGATAGTTTCAATGATAAAAGACGAGATTTATAAATAAGTCTCGTCTTTTTGTATTGCTTGATAAATATGTGAGAGAATCGGTAAAATAGATTTCCCGGAAACTTTGATTTTTGAGGCATTTCTACCAGTATATTATTCAATGCAGTTATTAATAATTCTTTGATTTTCTCTAGATTTTTTTCTGCGTTTTTTCCAAGTGTTAGCAGAGAAGAATACTATTAGTGGCATTAATTCCAAACGTCCTAGTAACATTGATACAGATAAAACCATTTTTGTAAAGTACGGTATTTCTGAGAAGTTACTCATAGGACCGTAGTGATTGAATGCTGGACCAGCATTACTGATTGATGTCACCGTTAAAGAAATAGCATCTTCAAAGTCATTAATTTGGAATGTTATTAGGAACAAAATAATAACATAGACAAATCCGAATAAAAGAAGATAGTTAGACAATGGAGTAGTATCTTTAACTACTTTACCATCTATCTTGAACATTGTTATTTTTCGTGGATTTAGTGCTTTACTTATACTTTGTTTAGCATTTTTAACGAAGAAAATTAGACGTGGAATTTTAATTCCTCCGGCAGTACCACCAGTACAACCACCAACAATCATAAGAATTAGTATTATCATTTTAGAAAATACAGGCCAAATATTAAAATCGTTATAAGTGAATCCAGTAGTCGAAACAACTGATGAAACAGTAAAGAATACATCCAGCAAACTATGATTAGGAGTATCGTAAGAACGATAAATATCTAAAAACATAATTATAGAAAGGATAGATATCATACCGAAAAACCAACGTAACTCTTCACTTTTTAGTATTTTAAAGTATCTTTTGAATACAACGAAATATATTAAGCTAAGATTCATAGAAAAAATTAGCATGAAAATAGCTATAACTACAGTAATATATGTACTATTATAATATGCTATTCCGGCATTTTTCACAGCGAATCCTCCAGTTCCAGCTGTAGAGAAGGCTAGATTTATACTATCAAAAACTCCGATTCCACCTAGTAATAATAAAAAAAATAAAATTACTGTAAGAGCAATATATATCCCGTATAGGTAGATTGCAGTTTGCTTCATTGAAGATACTACTTTACCGAAGTATGGACCAGGGACTTCAGCTTTTGCTATATGAATAGTATGAGGTGAACGTGGGAGAATTGCTAATGCAAATACGATAACCCCCATACCTCCGATGAAATGTGTAAAACTACGCCAAAATAACAAACTCTTTTCTATTGATTCTACATCTTGTAATATAGTTGATCCTGTCGTAGTGAATCCACTAACTGTCTCAAAGAAACTATCTATATAATGTGGAATTTCTCCAGATAAATAAAATGGAAGAGCTCCAAGTATAGAAAAGACAATCCAGGTTAGGGTTACAATTACATATCCTTCTCTTTTATAAAAATCACGTTCAGTAACATCTTTTGTAAAAAAATGTATAATTAGTGATAAAATAAAACAAATCATAATTGTACTGAAAAATGAATTAGTAATTTTAATGGGTTCATGATAAATCACTGATACTATTGTTGGTAAAATTAATAAAGCAGCTAAGAGCATTATCATCTTACCAACAACGTGAAAGACCATTTTAAAATTCATAGATTACCTCCTTGCAAGAATATCATCGATATGTTCAAGTTTATGTTCATAACTTACTACAACGACATTATCATTTACCATTATTTCATCTTCACCGTTAGGGAAAATTTGTTTGTTATTACGGATTATAAAGGCGATAAGCATATTGTCGTTAATATCAAGATTTTTAAGTTTAGTGCCTATAACTTTAGCATTTTCACTTGTAATTTTAAACTCTATAACTTCAGCTTTATTATTAGCTATACGATAATAATTTTCTATGTCTGAAGCACGACTACCTTGTAATGACTTAGTGTATTTCTTGATTATATTACTCACAATTTCTTTAGGTGTAATGTATGAATATTGTCCGATATCTTCAGCGATTTGTTTAAGAGAAGCACGATTTACTTTTGCGACAGTTTTTTTAATACCTAGTTTATGAGCATATAGATTAATTATAATATTCTCCTCATCAAGTCCTGTAAGAGAAATACAACTATCAAATGTTTGAATACCTTCTTCGATTAATGTATCTCGATCACTTCCGTCAGCCCAAATAACATCGATTTCAGGGAATATTTCACTTAGGGATATTGCCTTCTCTTTATCTATTTCAATTACTTTAGTGTAGAAAGATGCTTTTTGTAAAAATTCTACAAGATAATAAGCAACTTTTCCTGCCCCAATGATTAAAGATGAAGTTACTTTTTTCTCAAGATTTTCTTTATTTCCTAAAAGTTTATAGAATTTTTTTAAATTTTTATTAGACGCGGTAATATGAACTTTATCGCCAACTTCAAAGATATAATTTCCTCGAGGGACAAATACTTCTCCTTGTCTTTCAACAAGGCAAACTAATGAAGGGAAATCAATAATTTTTTTACTTTCAATAAGGGATACACCTTTAAGTACACTGTTTTCATTAATTATTACTTCTAAGATATTAAATTTATTAGCAGAAAAACTTTCTACTTTTATAGCTGTAGGGTATTTCAGCATATAGAAAATTTGTTTTGCTGCTTCGTATTCAGGGTTAACCATAAGATCAATCCCTAGAGATTGTTTTATAAACTCTTTTGTTTTAGAATATTCAGGATTACGTATTCGTGCAATTGTATATTTAGAACCTATTTGTTTTGCAGCGATACATGAAATCATATTTATTTCATCGCTTGTAGTTACTGATATAAACATATCTGCATTAGCTGCATCAGCTTCTAATAATATGTCAGAATTTGCACCATTACCGACTAATCCGTTAATATCATATGTTTCAACGAGCTTTTCAACACGACGCTCATTTGTGTCAATAATTGTTACTTCATCAAATGTGTTAGAAAAATCAGCGCAAAGAAGTTCACCGACTTTACCACCACCGACTATAATTACTTTCACTTTAATACTCCTTTTTGAAATGATATTCCTATTATAACCTAAAATATGATAAAATGCTATAAGCTTGTAGCTATGTCTTGATTTAGTAATAATATAAAAAGTTATCTGTTGGTTGTTTTACACAACTAGATATTATGATTTTATAAAATTAATTATGGGAAGAAATAGTTTAAAAAAAATAACTTTAAAAGATAATTTAAATTCATGATAAAACTATTAATTTATAAAAAATGAATTAGTGAAAGTATAAAATAATAGTTTAGTCTTTATTATATTTATTGTACTTCTATAAATATTTAAGCAAAGTATATTAAAAAAATTTAGTTTGTGATATAATTAATGTTGGGAAATAATCTTTTCATTAAATTTTAATGGTTAGTAAAAAAGGAGGAGTACAAGGTGGCGAAAATATCTAAACAGGATATTGACTATATTTTTGATAATATTGATATAGTTAGTCTCGTTAGTGAATACGTAAAATTAGAAAAACGTGGACAAAATTACTTAGGATTATGTCCATTTCATAATGAGAAGACGCCATCTTTTACGGTCTCACCTGAGAAAAAAATAGCCCATTGTTTTGGGTGTGGTAAAGGTGGAAATATATTTCAATTTGTATCGCTAATAGAAAATATTACATATAATCAAGCAATCGTAAAGCTAGGGACAAGGTTAGGACTGGATATAGAGTCAAATAATAATAAAGAAGAGAGTTACGATTTAAATAATGAACTTGATATAATGTACTATGGACATAGGCTTTTAGCAGATTATTTTAATTATATCCTTCTCAATACAAAAGAAGCAGAAGATGCGCTTAATTATTTATTAGATAGGGGACTGAGTGTAGATGTTATTAAGCATTTCAATATTGGATATGCTCCTCGTGAAAACAATATTGCTTTAAACTTTTTTAATTCGAACAAAATCAATTTAGATTTAATGGTTGAAGCCGGACTATTAGGAAAAAATGATAATGAAGATTACTATGATGTCTTTAAAGATAGAATAATGTTTCCTATAAAAAATAATCAGAATCAAGTTGTAGCATTTTCAGGAAGAACTATGTCTACGGATAAGAGTGTTCCGAAATACTACAATACGCACGAAACGAAAATTTTTGAAAAAAGAAAAGTTTTATATAATTTTTCAGACGCACGCTCATTTATAGCTAAAGAAAATGAAGTGATATTATGTGAAGGGTATATGGATGTTATTAAAGCCCATCAAAATGGCATAAAAAATGCTGTAGCATTAATGGGAACAAACATAGATAATAATAAATTAAAAGAAATTTTATCACTTGTAAAAAAAATAACTCTTAGTTTAGATAATGATGAAGCAGGTTCTAAAGCACAAATAGAAATTGGAAATAGAATAATTCAGACAACGGATAATATTTATAAGCTAAAATTTTCTGGTGCTAAAGATTTGGATGAATTTTTAACTGAAAAAAATTCAAAAAATCCTGATTTTGATGTTGAAAATTATTTAAGAAATAATAAAGAGCACTTTATTAATTATAAAATTGAATATTGTAAAAATGATTCAAAAACTAATATTGAACAACGTATTAAATATAAAAATGAACTACTTGTTAATATTGCTTATGTAGAAGATGAATCACTAAAATACATGTTACTTACTAATTTGGCAGAGGAGTTCGGAATCGAGCGACAAGTTCTTCTTAAAGAATTAGGTAAAGTGAATGTGAAAAGAAAAAGAGCGGCAGAAGAATGGATAGCACCAGCTAATCCAGAGCTGTTGTTTAGAACGACTAATTATGACAGAAAGATGTGTAGATTATTTAAATACTTTTTTGTCAATAGAGCGTTATTTGTTGAAAAATATAATGATTTAGAGAAGTGTCAATTTCCTCAAGAAGCTTTTGTGAATCTGATGGATTATTTGGTAATTTATTATAATAATAATTTGGAATTCCATATTCATAAATTCATACATAGTATAGAGGATGAAGAAGTAGTAAGGCTTGCAACATATATAGATGAAACAGATTTTCTAATTGAGGAAAATCCAATGTCAGATGTTGTTGGCGATTATATACGATATTTCTCAAATAAACAAGTGACATTAAAAGAAATTAAAGATAGGCTTAGAATAGCTATTCAAGAAATGGATATTGAAGCTCAAAAAGAATTGCTATTACAAGTTAAAAATTATAAGAAGTAGAAGGAGAAGAAGATGGTTAAGAAAGTAAAAGATTTTGAAACGATTAAAAATGAATTGTTAGAAAAAGGTAAAAAACAAGGGGAGTTAACTCAAGAAGAAATAGTTGAATCATTGTCGAAATTAGATATTTCTTCAGACACTATGGATGATTTCTATGAAGAGTTAAATAATGAAGATATTATCTTGATTAATGCCAATCACGTAGAAGAAGAGGAAGAAGAGCTTGATCTTGAAGATTTATCAGTTCCAGCAGGAATCAGAACTAATGACCCTGTAAGAATGTACTTAAAAGAAATCGGGAAAGTTCCTCTATTATCAAAAGAAAAAGAATTAGAACTTTCTAAAATTATCGAAACAGGAACGGAAGAAGAAAAAGAACAAGCTAAAAAAGACTTAGCTGAAGCCAATTTACGTCTTGTAGTAAGTATTGCAAAACGTTATGTAGGACGTGGAATGTTATTCTTAGACTTAATCCAAGAAGGTAACATGGGATTAATCAAAGCGGTAGAAAAATTTGATTACTCAAAAGGATTCAAATTCTCTACATATGCAACTTGGTGGATTCGTCAAGCGATTACTCGTGCTATAGCAGATCAAGCAAGAACTATCCGTATCCCAGTTCATATGGTTGAAACTATTAACCGTCTAATTCGTATTCAAAGACAATTACTTCAAGATTTAGGTCGCGAACCAAAACCAGAAGAAATTGCTAAGAAAATGAATATGACTCCAGAAAAAGTACGTGAGATTTTAAAAATAGCTCAAGAGCCAGTTTCATTAGAAACACCAATAGGTGAAGAGGATGATTCACATTTAGGAGATTTTATCGAAGATAAAGAAGCTCAATCTCCAGTAGAGCACGCTGCAAATGAATTATTAAAAGAACAACTAGAAGAGATACTAGAAACACTTACTGACCGTGAAGAAAATGTTCTAAAATTACGTTTTGGTCTAAAAGATGGTAAGACTCATACTCTAGAAGAAGTTGGTAGTGCGTTTGGGGTAACTCGTGAACGTATTCGTCAAATCGAAGCAAAAGCTATCAGAAAATTAAAACATCCATCGAAGTTGAATAAACTAAAAGGGTTTATGGAGTAGGTCTTATAGGTGTTGATATAACAAGGATATGGCGACTAGAAATTTCTCTAGTGGGCAAAAAGTGGGAAAAAATACTCTTAAAAAATATAAGAAAAAACAAGGTTAAAAATTTTAACAAAGTTCATATGAGAACTCATAGTGGTTTATTGATATCTAAATTCGCCTTATAAAAGCTTTTTAGATATCTAATAAAGTGTGTGGGGTGACTCAACAAAATCAATTTCTTCGAAATCGCGATTTTTGAGTCACTCCCTTTTTAGTAGTGGATGAATATATCACCGTGTTCATTTGCTGGTTTAAATAGTGTTATGATAAAGATGAAGAAAGCTATGATTGATGGAATGAAAGTTCAGCAAAATAGCAGACACAGTATTCCTTTGAAGTTTTTACCTACATAAAAGTATTGAATACCGATATGACCTAAAAAGAAAGTGATAATAAGAAAAACTACTTTATTAACATATCTTCCAGGAATATAACCGCGGTTCATGTTTGGATTATAATAATATTTAGTCATTGATAGACCTCCATATGGATTGACCCAAAAGTCCTAATTTTTAACAAGGTTTATATGAAAATCCATAGACGCAGTGATTTATTGATACCTAAATTCGCTTTGTAAAAGCTTTTTAGATATCTAATAAACTGTGCGGGGGTGACTCGACAAAATCGATTTCTCCGAAATCATGATTTTTGAGTCACTCCCATAAAATATTATAGTATTCAATAGGAAAGGATTAACGTGGGAAATATTTGTAAGTATGTTAGTCATCTGTAAATTTTTAAAATTTTAGATAAATTAAAAATACCTAGCATTGAAATAAACTAGGTATTTTTAAAAAAATTATCGTTTTGTTTTAAGGTTTTCTTTCCAATCTTGAAGACCATTTTTTAGCATATAAACGTTTGTATAACCATTCTTTTTAAGGGTTAAAGCAGCACGTGGAGCTAAAGTTCCATTTTTATCGCAAAGATAAATAGGTTGATCTTTTCTTAATGATGTATATAAGAAATTGAATTGAGAAGAAGGCATGTTACGAGCACCATTAATGTGAGCGTATTTAAAATCTTCTTTTTCTCTAACGTCGATTAATTGAACTTTTCTAAGATTTTTTCTAAATTCTTCATAAGGAAGTTTTGTAACAGCACCTTTTAATCTAAAGTAATTAAATAGTCCAACTGCTCCTAAAACAACCACTAAAACTATTGTTGATAGTAAAAATGATGACATAATAAACTCCTTTTTAATGTAATATCTGTATGTGAATTATATCATAATTTGAAAATTTGTTCAACTTTGATTATAATTATTATGAATGATAAAAATATAAAACAAATAATTGGAGATAAAATGATAACATCAGTTGGAAATAAAAAAATAAAAGATATTCAAAAACTAAAAGAGAATAAAAATATAAAAAAACTCGGTAAGTATTTAGTTGAAGGTAAACATCTAGTTGAAGAAGCATTAGAAACTAATGTGGTGGAAGAAATTATCGTTTCAGAGAGTTTTGAAGATTATAATATAGTAGATACTTTTGATGGTGATTTAACAAAAGTTGCTGATAGCATTATGAAAAGTATATCTGACACAATAACTACACAAGGTATTATAGCTGTTTGTAGTATTAATAAAAAAGAATTAGATATTAATAAATACAGTAAGGTTCTTATTTTGGATAAGATTCAAGATCCAGGGAACTTAGGAACAATTATAAGAACGGCAGATGCGTTTGATTTTGATTGTATTATTCTTGGTAAAGGGACTACAAGTTTATATGGGCAAAAGGTTATTCGAAGTACACAGGGGAGTAATTTCCACATAGATTGTTTTGATAATGTAGATTTATCTAAATTAATAGATGAAATGACTGATTTTAATATTTTTGCGACTAGTTTAAAAGCGGATAAATATATAGAGCAATTAGATAATATTACAGGAAAGGTTGCAGTTGTCTTTGGTAACGAAGGTGCAGGAGTAAGTGAAGAAATTTTATTAAAAGTAAATAATTTACTTAAAATTTCAATGCCAGGACGCGCGGAGAGTTTAAATGTTTCTATAGCAGCAGGTATTGTAATGCACTATATTTCAACTAATTTAAAATAATAAATTTACTATTTTTTATAAGTGTGGTATTATTGTAAATGTAAAAATAATGAGAGAGGTGAAATCTAATGTTAAAAACTATAGCAGTAGACAAAAAAGGAAATATCTTAACTGATGTTAGTTTAGAAAGACTAAAAGAACAAGATATAGCATGGTTCTGGGTTGATTTTGATACTCCTACGCGTAGTGAAATCAACTTGTTAACAACATTTTTTAAGTTCCACGAACTTTTAATTGAAGACTGTTTAACACTTTTACAAAGACCAAAAATTGAAATTACAAGACAGCAAATATTCCTAGTATCACATGTATTAAAAAATATAGATGATGACTATGAAACTTTAAATATGTTTGTCGGAAAAAATTATATTGTAACGTTTCACCTCTCACACATACGTTACGTAAATAAAATTATACCAAAAATATTACAACGTGGTGCAGAATATTCACCTTTACATGTTATGCATATGCTTGTATCAGAAATAGTAGAGGGATATATTCCTATTATTTCAAAAATTGAAAATCGTCTTGATGAAATCGAGGAAACAGATTCGTATACTTCTGGAAGTAAAATTATGGATGAGGTATTTGATCTTCGAAGTGATTTATTAAAACTTCGTCGTGGATTACTTCCGATGCGGGAGCTTATTCATAGATTCTTAGTTTCACGTCGCGTAGAAATGACGGATAACGATAGAAAATATTTCCACGATATTTATGATGATCTAGTTCAACAGACAGAGATAATTGAAGCAAACCGTGAGTTAGCCAGTGATATTCGTGAAAACTTTATGACATACAACTCACTTAAATCTAATAATATTATGATGACACTAACTGTTATATCTACGATTTTCTTACCATTAACCTTTATAGTAGGATGGTATGGTATGAATTTCAAATATATGCCAGAATTAGAATGGCAATATGGTTACTTCTTAGTTGTAGCTATAATGTTTGGTATCGCGTTTGGTATGTTATGGTTCTTCAAGAAAAAAGGATGGCTTGATATGTTTAAATAACATTATCAAGTAGATTGAAACAATGAATATTTTTAAATTAATGATTTTATTTTTTATGATATTACTTGCGAATTTTTCGATGATACGAATAGATTTTGAAAAATTCTTCAAGAAAAATAGTACAAGAGAAATTAAAGTTTTTGTGATATTAATTTCTTTTGCATTAGGATATCTTGGATATATGACAATTATTACAATTTATGAATTATCGTTAAATTTTGTAAAATAATTTAACAGAAAGGGATTTGTATGGATAAAGAATTAGAAAAAAATAAAAAAGAATCAAGATTAGAAAAGTCCCGAGAAGATAAACTACTAGCTTTTATTGGAGGTAAGTTTATATTATATATATTATTGATAGTTATCTTATTAGGTATAGCTATTTATCTTTATACTGAAATATCGTATATCTTTACACCGATAAATACGATAGTTTCAAGCATAATTACTCCGATAATAGTCGCGTATGTATTTTACTACATGTTGAATCCGTTGGTAAACTTTTTTGAGAAGAAAATGTCTAGGTTTATAGGTAGCTTGCTTGCGATATTCGTAGGTATAATTACTATCCTAATTGTAATTATCGGAGTAGTTCCTATTATTGTAGAACAAACACGGAACTTAATTACTTCATTGCCAAGATATATTGAAATAGTTAAAGGTTACTTAGAAACATATTCTGATAATGCTTATGTACAGGTGATTGTAGAATATGTAAACAATAATCTTAATGTTTCTAAGATAAGTGAAAGATTAGTAAGTATAGCCACATCTGTTGCCCAAGGAGTAGTATCCTCTATTTCTTCTACTGCTTCAGTTTTAGTTACTATGCCTTTTGTGTTATTCTTCTTATTAAAAGATGCATCTCACTTTAACAAGTTTGTAATTAGTTTATTGCCGAAAAAATTTGAACAACCAGTAGCGGAAACAATTGATGAGATTGATGAAAAAGTAGGATCATATATCCAAGGACAAATGTTAGTTTCTCTATGCATAGGAGGTATGTTATTTATCGGTTATAATATTATTGGATTACATTATGCATTTTCTTTAGCAACTATAGCTGCATTTTTAAGTATTGTACCGTACCTTGGACCTGCTATTGCAATAACCCCAGCTATGCTAGTTGCAGCTTCAACAAGTTGGGTAATGGTAGTGAAAATGCTTGTAGTATGGGGTATTGTACAGTTCTTAGAAGGTAATATCATTTCTCCTAATATTATGGGAAGAAGTATGAATATGCATCCACTTACTGTAATCTTTGTGATTCTTATTGGAGTTAATATTTCGGGAGTAGTTGGTGCTATTTTAGGAATACCAGTATACTCAATTTTGAAAGTGTTAGTAGGAAAATTATTACTTTCAATTAAAGATAGATATAACAAATTCTATGGTTAATAAATAAGAAAGTTCTGACTTAAAAGTTCTAAGTTTTCTAAAAAATTTTTAGAAAATCCATGGATACAAAGGTTTATTGAAATCTAAATTTACTTTACGAAAGCTTTTGGATATCTGAAAAACTTCGGGGTGACTCGATAAAAATCAATTTCTTAGAAATCATGATTTTCGAGTCACTCCTTTTTATTTATTTTGTATAAAAATCTTGTGATAGCAAATTTAATTAAATTTTGTAAGTGTTTTTAAGTTTATTACTTTATAAATTATGACTTCCATGCTATAATAATATAGTTAAATAAAAGTAAGTTGAGGTTTGAGAATATGAGTATGATGAAAAAATTCAATAATCTTTTCGTAGGTGAAGAAGATTTTGAGGATGAAGTAGTAGAGAAAGAACAAGTGAGAAAAGAACAACCGAAGCCAAGACCGGTTAAAAAGGAGACTCCTGTGGTAAGTAAACAAAATATACAAAGTCAACCAACGGGAAGAACTAATAATGTGATACTAACAGAACCATTAGTATTTGCAGATAGTAAAGATATTGTAGATGATATTAAACGTAATAAAGTGGTGATTATCAATTTAAGTAAATTAGATATTGAAACATCTGATAGACTATTAGATTTCATATCTGGAGGAATCTACGCTTTAGGTGCTCGATTGAAAACTATTGGTGAAGATATATATCTTTGTGTACCAAGTGGTGTTGAAGTTTCAGGAGACTTTTACGAAGGAGAGTATTAATTTTGCTTAATATAACAGAATATTTTTGGGTATATAAATTCGTGAAATATTTATTTAATTTTTACGAATATAGTTTATTAGCGTATATTTTAACTTCTTGGGTACCGCAGATTAAAAATAATATAATTGTAGAATTTTTAGAAGCAATTTGTGAACCGTATCTAAAAGTCTTTAGAAAGATAATTCCACCGTTGGGGATGTTGGATATTTCTCCGGTTGCTGCTCTTGTTGTTTTGAGTGTTATAGAAAATTTAATAATAACATTATTGTTTAAATCATAGTAATATCATGAATAAATTAAATTTTTTACAACAAGCATCAACTGAGCAAAGAGAAGTAGCTGAAAAATTACTGCAAAGCATTAGTTTTGTAGAAAATCGCAACACTGTTACAAAGTTCTTAACGAATTTTGAGCAAGTAGTTTTAGGACAAATAGTAGCCTATAACTATAGTGATTTTAAGGTGGATTTTTTCGGTGGTTTTAATGATTCCGAGAGAAAAAAAGCTAAGATTATTGCTAATGAATACTACGATGTGGACTATGACATTGTTTGTTTAAAGGCGAAATTTAATAATAAATTTAATAAAGTAGAGCATAGAAATATTTTAGGCGCAATTCATAATCTTGGAATTAATTTTAATAGATTCGGGGATATTATTGTCTTAGAAGATATGGTTTATATTTTTGTTGATGAAGAAATTGCTGATTTTGTAGCTATGGAGTTTACAAAAGCTGGAAGAGTAAATCTAAAGTTTGATAGAGTGGATTTGACTAATGTTCAAATTGAAAAAAAATATGAAGATTTTGAGATAGTGAGTTCATCTTTCAGATTAGATTCCATTGTAGCTAAAATTACTAATAAATCACGTAGTAAAGTTAAAGAATTTCTAGAGCAAGATTTTATAAAACTAAATCATGTTATTTTTAAAAATGGAGAGAAAACTTGCAATACAGATGATATTATTTCAATTAGAAAATACGGAAGATTTGTAGTGAAAAGCTTTAAACAAAATAAAAAAAGTTTAAAATATAGAATAACAATTTCAAAATTAGTATAAAGATAGGGATGATTCAAAAGTTCTAAACTTTTAAAGGTTTATATAAAACTCATAGACGTAGTGGTTTATTGATATCTAATAAACTTTGCAGGGGTGACTCGAAATCTTGTTTCTTAAGAAATCACGATTTCGAGTCGCTCCCATTTTTTTATTACTAATTTATGAGCGTTTTCATTTTACTTAAGGAAATAATGTGATATACTTTGAGGTATAAAACAAAATATATACAACTATGAGGTAAGTAAAATGAAAAAAATATTATTAACTATTTTTTCTTTTTTATTGGTATTTTCTTTAATTGGATGTTCTCAAAAAAGTACAACCAAAGAGGAAAAAGTTTTAAAACTTGGAGTAGTTCCGAGTAGTAATAGTGAAAAGCTAGTAGATGATCTGACACCATTTGCTAAAGCACTGGGTGACAAACTAGGAATGAAGGTAGAAGTCTTTACAGCGAGTAGCTATATAGGGGTTATAGAAGGAATAGGTAGTGGAAGTGTAGACTTTGGTTTAGTTCCTCCTTTTTCAGCAGTCCTTTCTAATAAGCAAAGTAACACAAAAAATCTTCTTGTGGGAAGAAGTACTAGTGGTAAACCAGGTTACTTTGCAGAAGTTTTTGTTAGAAAAGATTCTAATATAAAAAGTATAGCTGATTTAAAAGGGAAGAAAATAGCCTTTGTTGATCCATCTTCAGCCTCTGGTTATATTTATGCGGGAGCAATGATGAAAGAAGCTGGTATTGATTTAGAAAAAGATATTCAGTACCAATTTAGTGGTGGTCACGATAAAAGTTTACAATTACTACTAAATAAAGACGTAGATGCTGTAGCAAGTTATGAAAATGTGATTAGAAAATACACTAAAGAATTTCCAACTTTAAAAGAGGATATTCACCCAATTGCTAAAAGTGAATTAATCCCAGGAGTAACTGTAGTTGCATCAAATAATCTTGATGAGGAAACTCAAAAGAAAATTAAGCAAGCTTTATTGGAAATTCAAAATGACAAAGAAACTATACAAATTTTAACAAATTTATTTAGTATTACAGGTTTTGAAGAACCAAATAATGATGCATATAAAGCTATTGAAAAAATCTCTGAAAAAATGAATATAGACTTAAATAAAGTTAAATAATAAGCTTAAATAGAAAATAAGTTTAATTATTTTTAGCAAAAATAATACTTTTATGAGGTTCTTAAACGTTGGCATATCACAGTTTAAGAGCCTTTTTTAAAGATGAAGATTAAAAAACAGAAAAAAAGTTATACAAAAGTATTGACATTATGTTAATACTTTTGTATAATAAATATTGTTCGTTAGGAACACAAATATTTATCCACAGTAGCTCAGTTGGTAGTAGCATCTGACTGTTAATCAGAGGGTCGCAGGTTCGAGTCCTGCCTGTGGAGTTGGAGTAGTACTCAAGAGGCTGAAGAGGCGCCCCTGCTAAGGGTGTAGGTCGGGAAACCGGCGCGAGGGTTCAAATCCCTCCTGCTCCGTTTTTTTTATTGGCCCGTTGGTCAAGTGGTTAAGACACCGCCCTTTCACGGCGGTAACACGGGTTCGAATCCCGTACGGGTCACCATTTGAATTAATACATTGAGAATAAGAGTTAGGTCCCGTGGTGTAGCGGTTATCACGCCTGCCTGTCACGCAGGAGATCGCGGGTTCGATTCCCGTCGGGACCGCCATTATTGCCTTGATAGCTCAGTTGGTAGAGCAATGGATTGAAGCTCCATGTGTCGGCAGTTCGACTCTGTCTCAAGGCATTTTTTTATTTTATCTTAATATTTTGGCGGCTGTGGCGAAGTGGTTAACGCATCGGATTGTGGTTCCGACATTCGGGGGTTCGATTCCCCTCAGCCGCCCCATTTTTTGAATTAGAGCGAAGAAGTAGTGTAAGTACACATTGCTTCTTTTTTATTTTTTAGAATTTGATTACTTTTGTAAGCAAAAAATTAGCAAATTTATTAAAAGAAGAGTAAAATAATATCTATAAAAATATTAGGAGATAAAAACATGGAAAAAACATTTGAAGAATACTTAGAGAATTTTAAAGTTATAGATTCAAAAACTGCTTTTGAGAAAATTGAATCAAGAGAAAAATTTGTATTATTTATCGGGAGATCATCATGCCCATTTTGCAGAAAATTTATGCCAAAATTAAGTGAAGTGGTAGTTTCTAATAAAGTGGAAGCGTTCTTTATCGACTCACAAGATTTTTCTGATGCTTCAGGAATTGAATCACTACGCGAAAAATACTCAGTAAGAACTGTTCCAGGTTTATTAGTAGCAGAAGCTGGCGAAGTTAAAGTAGTATGTGATTCTAGCTTATCTGTTGAAGAAATTACATCATTTATTAAATAATATTTCTACTCGTCTATTTTATGTAGGCGAGTTTTTGTTTTATCTTAATGTGGAAATATTAAGTTAATACTAATACGATTAAATATTAAATAAAATGTAATATTAAAATACTGAAAAAAACTATTTTAAGTGATATAATAGTAATTATAAAATTTTACTAACTACATAGTTTGGTCTATTTTATAATTCATTATAAAATTAATGAGGTGATGAAGTGAAAAGCGAAAAGTTAGAAGTGAAAAATCTAATTTTTAATTATGGTGTGAAAAATATATTAAATGATATATCATTTGAAGTTCCTAAGGGGGATTTTGTCGCGATTGTTGGAAAGAGTGGAGCGGGGAAATCGACCTTACTGCGTTGTTTGAACTTGTTGAATAGACCCAAGTCTGGTGAAATCAACATAGCAGGTGAGGATATAATTAATTCTAATAAGTCAAAGTTAAAACTTATCAGAAGAGATATAGCCTTTATATTTCAGGATTACAATGTACTAGATAATTTATATACTGTTGAAAATGTTTTAACACCTTATTTAGTAAAAAAATCTGTCTTGGGTCTTTTATTAGGATATACAAAAAAAGAATATAATGAAGGTGTTGATTTCTTAAAGCAAGTTGGATTAGAGGACGAGGCTTTTAAAAAATCTAAGTATTTGTCAGGTGGTCAAAAACAAAGGGTAGCCATCGCAAAAGCGTTGGCACAAAATCCAAAAATTTTATTAGCTGATGAACCTGTAAGTAGCTTAGACGAAAAGAATACGACACTTATAATGGATACTTTCAAAAAGTTAAATGAACAAAACGGAATTACAGTTTTAATAAACTTGCATGATGTTAATCTTGCTAGGAAGTACAGTACTAAGATCTTAGGACTGAAGGATGGAAAAGTGTTATTTTATAAAGATTCTGAGAAGGTGACTAAAGATGAATTTGAAGAACTTTATAATTAAGAAAGCAATAACAAGGATAGTATCAGTCGTATTTATTATTTCGATTATTTTTATTGCATATAGTCAATATGATACGAAGACTTTTTCGCTAGGTTTTAAAAGGATACAGAATCTTCTTGGGCGCATGTATCCTGTAGATTTTTCTATTTTACCTGAATTGAAACAGCCAATAGTAGAAACTATTAATATCGCATTATTTTCGTCGATATTAGCTTTATGTACGACTTTGTTATTATTGCCAATACTAACTAATGTATTATTTAAATTGAAGATAATTCCAAAAATATTTAGTGCGGTATTCTCTGTTTTCAGAACTATGCCATTTTTAATAATCGCAGCTATATTAGTAAGTTTATTTAGTACAGGAGTATTTAGTGGTTTTGTGAGTATTTATTTAATAAATATTCTAACATCAGCTAAGTTATTGAAAGAATATGCTGAGGAAGTTGAAATTAAACAGTTAGAAGCTATGGAATCGTTAGGAGCTTCAAAATTTGTTATTTATAAAAATGCTATTTTATCTAATCTTAAGCCCCAAGTTATCTCGGTATACTTTTTAACTTTGGAATCAAGTATTCGTGGAGCAAGTGTTTTGGGATTAGTTGGAGCAGGTGGAATAGGTCAAAGATTATGGCAAGAGCTAAATCATTTAAGATATGATAGAGTTTCTATAATAATTATTACTCTAGTTATTTTAATTTTCGTAATCGATCTAGTGAGTTATTATTTTAGAAATTTACAAAATACTTCCCAGTTAACTTTTGAAAAGTTTTTACTAAGAAGAAATATAGTAAAATTTGGTATTCCTCTTATTATTGTAGGGAGTCTGATTTACGTTACTAATTTTATACATATAACACAAGAAAGATTTTTTATTGGATTAAAACAATTAAAGGTTCTTGGTAATGGTATAATTCATCCAGATTTAGCGTATGTGCCGAAGATGCTTAGTGAACTATTTGTGAGCATAGAAATTGCTTTTAGTGCAACAATCTTCGCTGCTGTAACGACTATCTTTACATCGTATTTATCATCGGTGAATCTTTTTGGGAAGTATAAAGCATTATCGATGAAGGTCTTAATAAATGTATTAAGAACATTTCCACCAATAATAGTGGCATTAATATTCTTTAGAGGATTTGGGCCTGGTGCAATTAGTAGTTTCTTTGCATTATATATTTATACAGTTGGTGTTATGACGAAGATGTATAATGAGGTCTTAGAAGGTATTAATAACAATGTATTACTAATGACAAAAAGTCTAGGGCTTGGAAGTTTTATTAGTTATGTTAAAATAATATTTAATGGATACTTCCCTGAATTTGTTACTATAGTGTTATATAGATTTGAATCAAATATCAAAAATTCAACTATTTTAGGCATGGTTGGTGCAGGTGGTATTGGACATTTGCTTGTAAATAATATAGAATATAGAAATTGGAATAGAATTTCAACATTATTAATTGGTTTATCGTTATCGATAATTATTATAGAAAATATCTCATACTTTATTAGAATGAGAGTAAAAAAATAATTAAAGAAAATATTAAAACAAGGAGAAATAGATGCGTCTAAAAGTAGGAAAAATTGTTAATACTCATTCTTTAAAAGGAGAGGTGAAAGTAATTTCATCAACTGACTTTGAAGAACAACGTTTTAAAAAGGGTAGTGAATTATTAATAACTAGAGGAAATCAAGTTGTTAAAGAAGTTGTTGTAGAAAGCTACAGAACACATAAGAATAATCTTCTAGTGAAATTTGTAGGTATTGATACAATTGAAGAGGCAGAAAAATTTAAAAATCTACAAATCAAAATCGATTCTGATAATATTGGAGAACTTGAAGAAAATGAGTTTTATTTCCATGAAATAATCGGATGCGAGGTATTTGATGAAAATAACAAATCACTAGGTGAGATAGTTGAGATTCTTACGCCTGGTGCAAATGATGTATGGGTAATAAAAGCAGAAAATAGCAAAGAAATTTTAATACCTTACATTGAAGATGTGGTTAAGGGAATTGATGTTACCAATAAAAGAATTGATATCGAAGTTATGGAAGGGTTAATTGATTAATGAAGATTGATATATTAACGTTGTTCCCAGATATGTTTGATTCATTAAATCATTCGATCTTAGGAAAAGCAAAAGATAATAAGTTATTGGATATAAATATAGTTGATTATCGTAAATTTTCTGGTAATAAACATAACCAAGTTGATGACTATCCATTCGGTGGAGGTCAGGGAATGGTATTAAAACCAGAACCGATATTTAACGCTGTTGAGAGTTTAGACAAAACGGATAAAACACGAATAATTTTACTTTGTCCACAGGGAGAAAGATTTAGTCAGAAAAAAGCGGAAGAACTTTCTGAAGAAGAGCATTTGATTTTCATCTGTGGTCACTACGAAGGATATGATGAAAGAATTAGAGAATATCTAGTAACGGATGAACTTTCTATTGGTGATTTTATTTTAACTGGTGGAGAATTTGCAGCGATGACAATGGTTGATAGTATAGCGAGACTTGTTCCTGATGTTCTTGGAAAAGAAGAATCTCATAAGGATGATTCATTTTCAACAGGACTATTAGAATATCCGCAATATACACGTCCGAAAGATTATAAAGGAATGCTAGTTCCAGATGTATTAACAAGTGGTCATCATAAAAATATAGAGACTTATAGAAAAAAAGAAAGTCTTCGAAGAACGTTGACTAGACGACCAGATTTACTGGAAAACTATGAATTAAGTAAAGAAGAAGAAAAATTACTTGATGAAATAAAAAAAGAATTAAAAAATTAACGTAAAATAAATGACATAACTGTATTTTTGATGTATAATATTAATATAGTATGTATTGTAAGCACAGGAGGATTAGAAGTAATGACAACTTCATTTGAGGAATTATTAAATAGCTCAGAAATGCTGAAAAAAGGAGATAAAGTAACTGGTACAGTATCAAAAATCGATAACGATAAAGTATATGTAGATGTAGCAGGTGCTCAGTATGATTGCGTAATTTTACGTAACCAAATTACTAGAAAACCATTTGAAAATATTGAAGACGTATTATCAGTTGGTGATGAAGTAGAAGCTCAAGTAACTGGAATTAGAGCAGACCGTGAAAAAAGATCAGAAGATGTACCAGGTGTAATCTACTTATCACACAAAATTTTAGAAAATGCTGAATATAAAAAATTAATGGAATTATCATGGACTGGAATTATTGAAAAATTCGAAAACGGAGAATTAATTCAAGCAACAGTTTCTGGACAAACTAAAGGTGGATTATTAGCTGACGTAGAAGGATTACGTGCATTTATCCCAGGTTCATATATTGATACTAAATTCAGAAAAGACTTATCTAAATTTGTAGGAAATGAATACACATTCAAAATCGAAGAAGTAGATAAATCTAAAAACAAAATTATCTTAAACAGACGTGTAATCTTAGAAGAAGAAAAAGCTAAAAAACTAGCTGAAGTATATGGAAACATTAATGAGGGTGATGTAATTGAAGGTAAAGTTAGTCGTATTACTGACTTTGGAGCATTCGTTAACATCGGTGAAGTTGATGGATTATTACACATCTCAGAAATCTCTCATGCTCGCGTAGAGAAAGTTGCTGATGTATTATCAGTTGGAGACACTGTTAAAGTTGCAGTTATCGCTGTAGATAAAGAAAATGAAAAAGTTTCACTTTCAGCTAAAACTTTATTACCAACACAATGGGAAGTAGCTCGTGCTACAATTAAAGCTGGAGATGTATTAGAAGGTGTTGTTCGTAACACAACTGCATTTGGAGCATTTGTTGAAGTATTACCAGATGTTGAAGGATTAGTTCACATTTCTCAAATTTCTCACGAAAGAGTTACAAACGTAGAAGACGTTCTTAAAAAAGGTGATAAAGTAAATGTAAAAGTTTTAGAATTTGATTTCGAAAACGAAAGATTATCTTTATCAATCAAAGATTTATTAGAAAAACCAGTTAAAGAAGAAGTTAAGGAAGAAGCTGAATATGATACTTCTTACTTAAAAGATGAAGATACTTCATTTAATCTAGGGGACAAATTTAAAGATATCGAACTTTAATTTGAAAAAATAAAGAAATAAAGGCAGTAGATAAGCTTGTCTATTGCTTTTATTTTTTAGGTGAAAATAGATAACGAGAATTAGTTAAAACCTGTAATTAAATATTTAATTTTTGTTATTTAGTTAAAAATATTCAAAGATATGGAGGTAAAAACATGGCAAAACCAACAGTTGCGATAATAGGTAGACCAAACGTCGGGAAATCTACAATTTTCAATAAAATTATTGGTGATAGATTATCTATCGTGGAAGACATAGCAGGTGTTACTCGTGATAGAATTTACTCAAAAGCAGAATGGTTAAATTACTCATTCTTTATGATAGATACTGGAGGAATTGAGTTAGAAGATACTCCTTTCCAAAAACAAATTAGGGCGCAAGCTGAATTAGCAATCGACGAAGCAGATGTTATTATTTTCTTAACAAATGGTCGTGATGGTGTAACTAGTGATGATGAGGAAGTTGCTAGATTACTTTATAAAACAGATAAACCAGTTGTGCTTGCAGTAAACAAAATTGATAATTTTGATATGAATCATATGATTTATGATTTCTATTCATTAGGATTTGGAGATCCGTTTCCGATTTCTGGGTCACACGGTTTAGGTATCGGTGATTTACTAGATGAAGTGTGCAAAAACTTTAAAGTTTTGGAAGAAGAGGAAGAAGATGACAAAATTAGATTCTCTCTTATCGGGCGTCCTAACGTTGGTAAATCTAGTTTAATTAATACGATTTTAGGAGAAGAACGTGTTATTGCATCTGATATCGCTGGGACTACTCGTGATGCAATCGATACTGATTTTAAACACAATGGCGATGAGTATGTGGTAATTGATACTGCAGGAATTAGAAAACGTGGTAAAGTATATGAGAGCTGCGAGAAGTATTCTGTACTTCGTTCTCTTAAAGCTATTGAACGTTCTGATGTTGTCTTAGTAGTTCTTAATGCTGAGGAAGGTATTATTGAACAAGATAAGAAAGTAGCAGGATATGCACACGAATCTGGAAAAGGTGTAATTATCGTTGTTAATAAATGGGATGCAATCGCTAAAGATGATAAGACTATGAAAGAATTTGATGAAAAAATTCGTGATAGTTTTGCATACTTAGATTATGCTAAAATTATCTATGTTTCAGCAAAAACTAAACAACGTGTATTTAACATCTTCCCATTAATTAAAGAATCATTTGAAAATAGACAACGTCGTATTCAAAGCTCAACCCTTAATGAGATTGTTGTTGATGCCGTTGCTATGAATCCAACACCTCAAGATAAAGGTAAGAGACTTAATATTTTCTATGCATCACAAGTTGCTATTAATCCACCAACATTCGTGTTCTTTGTGAATTATCCAGAGCTTATGCACTTCTCTTATGAGAGATTTTTAGAGAATAGAATTCGTGATTCGTTTAATTTTGAAGGAACGCCGATTAAACTATTAGCTAGACAACGAAACTAATAGGAGAAATATATTATAGTACGATCTAGAAGTAAGTTGACTTTTGGATCGTACTTTTTATGTTGAAAATTAAGGGTCTCCAAAATTTAGGACTGATGAGAAGGGTCATGAGCTTAAAGCTCATGATT
>NZ_CAURJN010000018.1:0-38455 GCF_963525165.1 uncultured Gemella sp. | reverse complement strand
ACCATATTCAAGACAAACACTTAGGGGAAATGTTTGAGAGATATGTAAATTTTGAATTCTACAAAACAAAGTTAAAATAGATGTTGACTTGAACGAGTTTGAGAGATATGTAAATTTTGAATTCTACAAAATAAATAGAGATATGATTATTAACGAGACGGTATTTGAGAGATATGTAAATTTTGAATTCTACAAACATTCTCTTTGAGGGTTGTAAGGACGATGTGTTTGAGAGATATGTAAATTTTGATTTCTATAAAATCGATAGTTTTTTTAGTAATCGTCAACGTATCGTTAGAGAAATGTGTAGAATATTTATTTTTTAACAATTTTCTACTTTTGAAAATAAAAGGGGAAATGTTTGAGAGATATGTAAATTTTGAATATATAATAAGATTATTGATGAGATAATATTGAGTGCTATTTGATCTATAATCTTATTTTTGTTTACATAAATGTGTATAGTTATTAAATTAAGAGAAAAAAGCATTTACGTTAGTCTCAATAAACGTAAATGCTCTTAAATATTTTCTTACTTCGTTATCTCTTCAATAATAGTCTCTAGTTTCATAGAACGGCTTGCCTTGAATAAGATTACTTCGTTTTTGTGTTTGTTATTTTTTAGATATTCACTAACTTCTGCTGTAGTAGGGAAGTGTAGTGTTTTTATTTTGTCATTTTTAATTTGTCTAGTAATGTTTTCTGCTAGCTCACCAACGCTAATCACTAAGTCAATATCGTTTGTGTTTTCAGAAATATATTCTCCAACTTCACCGTGATAGTTAACTTCGTTAGGTCCTAGTTCGAACATACTTCCTAAGACAAGTGTTTTATAATCGAAGTCGTCGTAACTACTTACTACATCAACACCGGCCTTCATAGAAGTAGGGCTAGCGTTATATGCATCGTTGATTATTAGTGAATCATCTTTGTATGGGATGCTTTGTAGGCGCATGCCTGTTATTTCCACAGTGTTTTCAATAGCTTTGTGGATTTCTTCGTTAGTTAATCCGATTTTACTTGCGATTGCTGTTGCGAACATAATGTTATATAGATTATGTTTTCCTTTTAGTTTTGTGAAGTATTGTTCGTCACTTATATTAAGTTTAAAATCAATTTTATCACGTGTAATTGTGTAGCTCTCTAGAATAATATCGTTATAGCTGTTCTCACCACATGATGTTGTGTTAATCTCTGAAGAATCTACTAATGTTTTTAGGAGAATTTCATCCCCGTTATAGACAAAGTATCCGTCTTTCTTCATACCATTAGTAATTTCAAATTTAGCTTTAGCAATCCCTTCACGTGATTTGAAAAATTCAATGTGACTTTCACCGATATTAGTAATTACTGTATAATCAGGTTCAACTAATTTAGATAAGAAGTCAAGTTGTCCAAAACCATCAGCACCCATTTCAAGAACTAGTATTTCACTATCTTCAGGCGCAGCAAGAATAGTTAATGGGACTCCAAGTTCGTTATTAAAGTTTCCCTGTGTTTTATGGACTTTGAACTTTGTCGATAAGATACTGCTAATAATATCTTTTGTAGTAGTTTTACCGTTACTACCTGTGATTGTGATAATTTTGGCATTTAAACTTTCTAGATAGTGTTTCGCTAAATTTTGAATTGTTTCATAACTATCATTAACGTAGATGATATTATTATCAGAAATAAAGTCATCTTTTAAAGATAAACTTGCTGCAGCACCTTTTTCAAAGGCACTTTCTATATAGTTGTGACCATCGACATTTTCACCTAAGAAGGGGATAAATAAGTCACCTTGCTTAACTTTTCTACTATCAATAGCGATACCAGTAATTTCTAAATTACTAGTAATGTTAGCTTTCTTGGCATTTAATATTTTTTCTAAATCTTTAACTAAATATTTCATGATTAATCCTATTCTTCAGTTAATAAGTTTTTACGATCTTCGTAACGCTCTACAGCTAGTTTGAATAATTCTTCGATAATTTCAGAGTAACTTACGTTCATGTTTGCCCATAGAGAAGGGAACATTGAGAATGGAGTAAATCCAGGCATTGTGTTTACTTCGTTGATGAAGATTTCTCCTTCTTTAGTGTAGAAGAAATCGGCGCGTACTAATCCAGAACCGCTGATTGCGCGGAATGCAGTTGCTGCCATTTCTCTAAATTTAGGATATAGAGTAGTATCTATTGGCGCTGGAATATCCATACGTGATTGTCCATCTGTATACTTAGTTTCGTAATCGTAGAAATCAGTAGTAGAAATGTTTACGATTTCACCAGGATCTGTAGTCTTGACTTCGTTGTAACCAAGAACGGCAACTTCGATTTCTTTAGCACCTACAGCTCCTTGCTCAACGACGATTTTTTTGTCGAATTTAAGAGCTTCTTCGATACCTTTTACTAATTCAGCTTCATCGTTACAGCGACTAATACCAACTGAAGAACCTAAGTTAGCAGGTTTTACGAATAGAGGATATTTAAGATTTTCATTAATTTCAGTGATAAGAGCTTCTTTTTTGTTTTTCCAAGTGTATTCGATAAAATGAATGTATGGAAGTTGTGGAAGGTCATAAGCAGCAAATAATTGCTTCATAACTACTTTGTCCATACCAGCTGCACTTGAAAGTACGTTGTTACCAACATAAGCGATGTCCATGATTTCTAGTAATCCTTGGATTGTTCCATCTTCACCGTTTGGTCCATGAAGAACAGGGAAGACGATATCGAATTTACGTCCACCTTCAAATAATAATCCACTAATATCATTATCAAAGTTAGAAAAAACTAAATTGTGTTGATCAGTTACTTCTGATGTAATTTTTTCACCACGTGCCCAGTTACCTTCTAATGAGATAAAGATAGGGAATACATTGTATTTTTCTTTGTCTATTGCGTTAATAATTGATTTCGCTGTTAAAAGTGATACTGAGTGTTCAGCACTTTTACCACCATATACAATTCCGATATTTTGTTTTGTCATGTTTAAATCTCCTAAGAAATAAAAATTTATATCAATCTATTTTTTAGCATAATTTTATATATGTTGAATTGATACAAGTTATAATTAGTTTTGATTTTCTTAATCAAAACTAGTATATCTTATTATATCATAAAAAATTGAAAGTAGAGTAATTTTGTAAGTTATATACAATAAAAATTTAATTTAGTTAATTTGCAAAGCAAATTCTAGGTCAAAGAAAACACTGAAATTTTAAGTTGAAACTAATTTTTTCTTCGAAACTTAAGTTGAGAATCTTTCAAAATTTTATTTTAGATAATAATACGACTAGAGCTACTTGATTAAAAAAATCAAAATACTTTAGTCGTATAGTTTTATATTTGTGATTAAATTTTATAGTTGGTGTTCTATATCTTATATTTTTCTTTTAGTTCTGCGATAGTATCACGAAGTTTTGCCGCTTGTTCGAATTCGAATTTTTCTGCAGCAGCAAACATTTGTTGTTCTAATTCTGCTAAGTGTTCTTCAATATTATTATCGTTGATATTTGCAGTTTCTTCAAGTTCAAGAATCTCTTCATCGTTAGCGACTTCTTTCTTAGCGCTGATAGAATCACGAATATCTTTAATAATAGTTTGTGGGGTAATACCATGTTCCTCGTTATATGCCATTTGAATTTCACGACGACGATTTGTCTCATCAATTGCTTTTCTCATACTTCGAGTAATATTATCTGCATACATTATTACACGACCATTCGCATTACGTGCAGCACGTCCAATGGTTTGAAGCAATGCCTTATCTCCACGTAAAAATCCTTCTTTATCAGCATCCAAAATAGCCACAAGAGATACTTCAGGAATGTCTAGACCTTCACGTAGTAAGTTGATACCTATTAGTATATCGAATTTACCAAGACGAAGATTTCTAATTATTTCTGTACGTTCTAATGTTTTAATATCAGAGTGTAGGTATTCTACTTTCAAACCATTTTCTTTCAGATAAGCTGTTAGCGATTCTGCCATTTTCTTCGTTAAGGTAGTGATAAGTACGCGTTCTCCTTTAGCGATAATCTTCTCAGCTTCTTTAGTAATATCGAATACTTGGTCGCTAACAGGTCGAATATCGATAATTGGATCTAGTAGACCTGTAGGACGAATGATTTGTTCAGTAATTTTTGTACTTTTCTCTAATTCGAAATCTCCTGGGGTCGCTGATACGAAAATAGCTTGATTAAGTTTTTTCTCGAATTCTTCGAAGTTCAAAGGACGGTTATCCAACGCGGTCGGTAATCTGAATCCATAGTCAACAAGTACTTGTTTACGAGCTCTATCTCCATTAAACATACCACGAACCTGAGGAAGGGTAACGTGTGATTCATCGACTACTAATAACCAATCATCTGGGAAGTAATCTAGTAGTGTATATGGTGTACTACCGGGTTCACGAAGTGTAAGATGAAGAGAGTAGTTCTCTATCCCTGAACAGAACCCCATTTCTTCCATCATTTCAAGGTCGTAGTTAGTACGTTGTTCAAGACGTTGAGCTTCTAGAAGTTTATTTTCCATATTTAGAACTTTTAATCTTTCTTCTAGTTCAGCTCGTATCCTCTTAATTGCTTCTTTAGTCTTTTCATCACCAGCAACGAAGTGACTGGCAGGGTATATTGCGATATGTTCAAGTTCACTTAATACTTCACCAGTTAAGGAATTAATCTCGCGAATACGATCGATTTCATCGCCGAACATTTCTATACGAACAGAGTTTTCACTACGAGATGCTGGAAAGATTTCAATTACATCACCACGGACTCTAAAATTACCACGAGTAAACTCGATATCGTTTCTCATATATTGAATGCTGATTAGCTTTTCCATTATTTTATTACGATTAATTTCATCACCAACACGTAATGAAAGTACTAGCGATGAATATTCTTCTGGCGAACCTAGACCATATATACAGCTGACACTTGACACGATAATAACATCATCACGATCAAATAATGAAGATGTTGCACTATGTCGTAGTTTATCAATCTCATCATTAACAGATGAATCTTTTTCTATATATGTATCTGTAGATGGAACGTATGCCTCTGGTTGGAAGTAATCATAGTATGAAACGAAATACTCAACGCGGTTATTCGGGAAAAATTCTTTAAGTTCATTGTACAATTGTCCAGCTAATGTCTTATTATGAGCTAGAACCAGGGTAGGTTTTCCTACATTTTTCACTATGTTAGCTATTGTAAATGTCTTACCTGTACCAGTAGCACCAAGTAATGTTTGATATTTTTCACCACTATTTAAACCTTCCGTAAGTTCGGCAATCGCATTAATCTGATCCCCTTTAGGGTCGTACTTACTCTGAAGGTCAAAATCAACATGTAATCTATTAATTTCCAAAAAATTCACTCCTTAAATAGGTTATTCTGTAAGTTAGTAGTATAGATAAAATAACTCACACAAAAGGTTAATTAATTCTTTCAATAAATATTATAATATAGAAAGAAAAATAGGGAAAGTGAAAGAAATTATTTAATTTTTATTAATTTGTATATATCAAGTTGAAAATATTTATAAAACATCATATTTTGTACATTTCTACTATATTTTATTTTGTTTTTTCGAGTGTATATGTTAAGATAGTATAGTATGAAAAAAGGAGGAAGTAATGGATACACAAAAAATTATATATACTTCACCGAAAAGTGAGAGAATTGATAAATTTTTACAACAAGAATTAACAGATGTTTCTAGAACAAATATTCAGAACTTAATATCTGAAGGTTATATTAAAGTAGATGGGAATAGTATTAAAACTAATTATAAATTAAAAGAAGGTAATGTTATTACTATTGATTACAAAGAACCTGAAGAGTTAGACGTTGTAAAACAAGATATACCAGTGGATATTGTTTATGAAGATAATGATTTAATCATTGTAAATAAAGCTAAAGGGATGGTTGTTCATCCATCAGTAGGACATAAGGATGGAACATTGGTTAATGCCTTATTATTCCACAGTGAACTTTCAAGTATTAATGGTACTATCAGACCTGGTATTGTTCACAGAATAGATAAAGATACGTCAGGATTATTAATCGTTGCGAAAAATGATAAAGCACACGTTAAATTATCAGAAATGATCGCGAATAAAGATGTTAAGAGAAAATATTACGCTCTAGTACACGGAAGTATAAAGCACGACTATGGGACTATCGATGCGCCAATCGCTCGTAATCCAAAAGAACGTAAAGAAATGGCTATTATCGATGAGGGTAAACCATCTATTACACACTTTAAGGTTATAGATAGATTTGAGAAATATACACTTATCGAATGTGAATTAGAAACTGGACGTACTCACCAAATTAGGGTACACATGAAATATATTAACCACCCATTAGTAGGAGATCCAGTATATGGTCCAAGAAAAACATTAAATACAAATGGACAGTCACTTCATTCGAAAAGTATCGAATTTAATCACCCAATTACTGGTGAACATCTATACTTTGAAACAGAAATTCCAGAGTATATGATTGAAACAATGTCTAAATTAGATAAATAGAATACTTTATAACATATCACTTCAAATATTGGTAATTGATGCCAACTTTGAGGTGATTTTCTTATAAAAAGATAATACTGTGCTAGTATAGATGTATAATGTAAAAAATATTTATTCAAAATTAAAAAAGTAAAAATTTTTAAAATATAAAGAACAAAATTATAGGATTAATTTAAAAAAAAACTATTAAATTAAATATGTATACGTTATCAATAAAACCTTGTGATAATAAAGAATAGAGGAATTAATATATAAGAATTTTGTTAATAACATACATAATTGAAAATTATTAAATAAAATAGTTTATTTTTTCTAAAAAGTGTAGTATTATAATATATATATTAGTAGTTATTTAAGGAGGACAAATAACATGGTATTGGTACCAGCAAAAGACATGCTTGTAAAAGCAAGAAAAGAAGGATATGCAGTAGGGCATTTCAACATCAATAACTTAGAATGGACAAAAGCAATTTTAGCAGCTTGTGAAGAAGCAAAAAGTCCAGTAATCTTAGGTGTAAGTGAAGGAGCAGCTAAATACATGACTGGTTTCAGAACTGTTGCAGCTATGGTTGAAGCTATGGTTGAAGAAATGAACATCACAGTTCCTGTTGCATTACACTTAGACCACGGTTCATACGAAGGAACTCAAAAAGCTATCGCAGCTGGATTTAGTTCAGTTATGTTCGACGGATCTCACTATCCATTCGAAGAAAACATTGCTAAATCTAAAAAAATGATCGCTTTAGCTCACTCTAAAGGATTATCAATCGAGTGTGAAGTTGGTTCAATCGGTGGCGAAGAAGATGGAGTTATCGGTACTGGTGAATTAGCTGATCCAAACGAATGTAAAACAATGGCTGACTTAGGAATTGACTTCCTAGCTGCTGGTATTGGTAACATTCACGGTAAATACCCTGAAAACTGGGCTGGATTAAGCTTCGAAACATTAGAAAAAATCGCTGAAATCACTGATGGTATTCCATTAGTATTACACGGTGGTTCAGGTATTCCAACTGACCAAATCCAAAAAGCTATTTCTCTAGGAGTATCTAAAGTTAACGTTAATACTGAATGTCAATTAGCATTTGCTGAAGCTACACGTAAATACGTTGAAGAAGGTGGAGACCTTAAACCTAAAGGATTCGACCCTCGTAAATTATTAAACCCTGGATTTGAAGCTATTAAAGCTATGGTTCACGAAAAAATCGATATCTTCGGTTCAAGAAACAAAGCATAATAACTACGCAATTTTATAGAAAGGGCTGAACCAAAAGTCCTGAACTAAAAAAAAGTGTATATGATAACTCATAGACGCAGTGGTTTATTGATATCTAAATTCGCTTTATGAAAGCTTTTTAGATATCTAATAAACTGTGCGGGGGTGACTCGACAAAATCGATTTCTACAAAATCACGATTTTTGAGTCACTCCCTTTTGTTTATATACAATTTTAGATAAAGGAGTATTTCTATGCAACAAACAATAGATTATTTAAAAAAACTTACTAGCATTCCTTCACCAACAGGGTATACGAGAGAAGTCGCAGATTACATAGTAGAGGAAATAGAGAGACTAGGTTATACAGCGATTCGCACTAACAAAGGTGGGGTAAATGTAATCGTTAAAGGTAAGGACGATAATAAACACCGTGTCGTAACAGCTCACGTAGATACATTAGGAGCGATGGTGCGTGGGGTAAAAGCAGACGGTCGCTTAAAAATGGCTAAAATCGGTGGTTATCCGTGGAATATGATAGAAGGCGAAAACTGCCTTGTTCATGTAGCCAGCACAGGAAAAACTGTTAGTGGAACTATCTTAATTCATCAAACTAGTACGCATGTATATAAAGATGCAGGAACAGCAGAACGTACAGAAGATAATATGGAAGTAAGGCTAGATGCTAAAGTAAGAAATGAGCAGGAAACACGTGATTTAGGTATTGATGTTGGAGATTTTATAAGTTTTGATCCTCGTACGATAATTACAGAAACAGGATTTATAAAAAGTCGTTTCTTAGATGATAAAGTCAGTGCTGCGATTTTATTAGACTTACTAAGAAAATATAAGGAAGGAAATATTGAGTTACCTTACACAACACACTTTATGTTCAGTGTTTTTGAGGAAGTAGGGCATGGAGCTAACTCTAATATTCCAAAAGAAGCTGTAGAATACCTTGCGGTTGATATGGGAGCTATGGGAGATGACCAGCAAACAGATGAATATACAGTATCAATATGTGTAAAAGATGCTAGTGGTCCGTATAATTATCAATTCCGCAATCATCTTGTTCAGCTAGCAAAAGAAAATGATATCCAATATAAATTAGATATTTATCCATATTATGGAAGTGATGCTTCAGCTGCGATGAGAGCAGGAGCAGAGGTGAAACACGCACTTCTAGGAGCAGGGATAGAATCAAGTCATTCATACGAAAGAACACATATTGACTCGGTAGAGCAAACTCACAAGATGGTAGATGTATATTTACGAAGTGAATTAATAAAATAAGTGTGAATTAAGTTGAGAAAAAATAATGGTAATTTTTTAATAAGCATTTTAGATATATAATAAACTTTGCAGGGGGATGATCAAATCGATTTTTTAGAAAATGAGATTTTTGAGTAATTCCCTTGTTTAAAGTTTTTTTTGTGTTAATTAATATTCGCATAAATTATTTATATATGATATACTTTAGGTAACAGCGCAAGGGAGGCGTATAAAAATGGGAGAAAGACATAAAAATATAAAACCTATTTATGACTTAGTTGTTAAAAAAGTATTTCGTAATGAAACTGTAGCACTGCAATTTGTAAAAGATATTTTCGAATTACCTGCAAAAAGTGCGAAGCTTATAGAAGGAAATCAAATATTCACGGCAAATAGCAATGTAGATACTGATTTCAATATAGCAGTTGATATTCTTGTTGAACTAGATAATCATGCACAGGTAATTATCGAAGTTCAGCTTGCTAAACAAGTATTTTTCATTAATCGAATTTGGGCATATTTATGTAAGCAGGTTAATGATAATCTTGAGAGGTTAAAACAAAAAGAAGAAGAGAAGTTGGCAATTTATAAAAAATTACCACCTGTTTATGTGGCAGCCATAGTTGATCAAAACTATTTTGACGGTGACGAAGCTATAAGTACTTTTTTAATCAAAGAAGAGACTAGAAACACAGAATTGAAAATGTACGTAGAAAATAATACGAAAGACATTCCGTTATTAAAAATAGTATTTTTAGAACTTAAAAAATACAAAGAGAATTTAAACAATGATTATAAGAAAATTAGATGGCTGGAATTTTTTGGAAACAAACAGTACACAAGCAAACCTGATGATGTACTTATCCAAGCCGATAATTTACTAAATCTTAGAAACTGGAGTAAGGAGGAAAAACGTATGTATGATGAAGTAACAAGACAACAAGATCATTACTGGGCATCATTAGCTTATGCACAGGAAGAAGGTATGAGACTCGGAATTGAACAAGGGATTGAACGAGGGAAAGAGCAAGAACGAAATACGCTGATTTCTCTGATAAAAGATGGTTATATTTCTGCGGAAGTAGCTGCTGAAAAGCTAAATATTAGTATTGAAGAATTGGATGAATATTTATAAAAATTTCCAGTTTTAGTTCCTTATTTCATTATCCAAGCCGATAATTTACTAAATCTTAGAAACTGGAGTAAGGAGGAAAAACGTATGTATGATGAAGTAACAAGACAACAAGATCATTACTGGGCATCATTAGCTTATGCACAGGAAGAAGGCAGAGTAGAAGGGCTTGCTATAGGAATAGAAGAAGGAAGGGCAGAAGGCAGAGAAGAAGCTGTTATTACTCTAATGAAAAATGGTTATATTTCTGCGGAGGTAGCTGCAGAACAATTAAAAGTTAATATCGAGGACTTAGACAAATATTTATAATAACTTCTAGTTTTAATTTCTTATTTCCTTGTTCAAGTAGATAATTTATTAAATCTTAGAAACTGGAATAAGGAGGAAAAACGTATGTATGATAAAGTAACAAGACAACAATAGTATAATGGGGCTTCATATACTAATTTATTAGTAGTTTTATACGATAAGATAGTGTAGGATAGTGAATTAATAAAATAAGTATGAAGAATAATACGTAGTTTAATGTAATATTTAGTTTAGTTAAATGAAAGTTCAAGTTGTTTACGTAAGTTGTAACTAAAGGTTTATCTTTAAAATAAATACTATATAAAAAATATAAAACGGTTAATTAATAGCACTTTTCTATTACATTTTAAGGAAAAATAATAAAAAACTTAAGAAAAAAACTTGACTTTTGATATAAAAATAAATATAATAACTATATACGATAATCTGTCGTATAAAAATCAAAAAATTATTATTTAAAAGGAGATTTAATACTATGAAGAAAAAAGTATTATTATCAGTATTCGCTGCATCTCTATTCGCAGCACCAGTAGCATTAGCTGCAGATAATTTCCAACCAGTAGCACCTGGACCAAACCACTTTGACGGTGCTAGCAATGGTGACAACTCAGCAGATTTCAAACTTACAGATGTAACTCAAAAAGAAGTTGATGCTAGTTTAACTGCTAAACAAATCAAAAAAGTTGAAGCTAAAAACAACGTAACTGTTGATAAAGACGGTGTATTACGTGAAAAAGGACCTAAAGCTCCTAAAGCATCAGCTAAAGGACAAAGAACTTTACCAAAAACTCACGCAGTTAAATAATACTGATACAAGTATATAGAAAAGGATGTTTGTAAATTCAAACTCCTTTTTTATTTTTGTTTATCTATAGATTGTTTTAAACTAATGAATTTTAAGAGTAAATAAGACCACAAGTCTCAGATGATAATCTGAAGTCTTGTGGTCTTTTTTCTATTGTCTAGTTGTTTTTATTCTTGTTGCGACTACTGTTCCAACAGCTGCGATGATTGCTGATGCGTAGAATACGTATGAAGTGCTAATATCCCAAAGAGCACCCATTATATACAGTCCTACTGCCATACTTAGTTGGAAACAGATGGCTGTATATAGATTTTGCATATCGATAATTTCTTTGTTGTTATAATCTTTATTCAGGATAAGAATAAAGGCGATATGAGCAACCGCGAATGTTATAGCATGAAATGTCTGCATAATTGTGAAAACATATATGTTGTGGAACATAGCTAATGCTCCCCAACGAATAATTGCACAAATACCAGCGAAGATCATCAGATTTTTTGGTTTGATTCTTTTAACTAATCTTTTAGAGAAGATAAAGAATATTATTTCTGCGATAACTGATACGTTAAGAATAACACCAGAAAGCCACTTAGCTGATATATTCATACTTTCTAAATATAGTGCATTGTAGTTATTATATGCAGTATGTGAAAGTTGGTATAGAAACACAGTGATAATAAGTAAAATTGCATTTCTATCTTTCAATACCCAACCATATAAGCTTTCTTTTTCTTTTTTTGTTTTCGATTCTTCAAAACTTAGATTTTTAACTAGTTTTGGTTGTGGTAAGAACATAAATGCTAAATATAATGCTACTAAGAATATTAGGATATAATACAAAGCTCCATTACCAACGTAACCTAAAATTCCCCCGATTATTATACCGATCACCGTAAATCCTAATGAACCGTATGTTCTTGCTTTTCCGTAATCTATATTTTCTTCACGTAAAAATAATGATGCTAGCCCTTCGACTAGGGGACTTACCATGAAGTAAATCATACCGAATAAAAATGTAATTATTCCAAGTATAATTTTTTCATTTGTAAAGCCGTAACTAACAGCAAGAATTAATCCAATTCCTACAGATAGTTTTAAAGTGATATCAATATTATATTTTTTTATTAGATATGGACTTAAAAATATTCCACTAATAACCCTTGCGATAAATAGCATTGAAAATATCGAACTCGCCTCTAAAACACTCAAGTTTTTCACAGATGTTAAATAAACCATCCAGAATGGTAAAAAAGTCCCAGTAACTAGAAATTGTAAAAAGTAGTTTGTAGATAACCAAGTTTTTGATGACATATTTACCTCCTATGAGAAATATACCTGAACTAGCACTACTAAGCTATTCATAAGAATATGTGAAACTATAGGCGTAAGTATACTTCTAGTATTTACATATAGAAAACTAAACACAAAAGACATCCCGATATAAACTACCATAATAGCGGAGATACCATCATGAGGTAGAGCGAAGATAATACCTGTTATTAATGCTGGGATAGTAAATCTTATCCATTCTTTACTGCCAATCATAGCATCATAGAAGTAACCGAAAACAGCTTTTCTAAAAAACAACTCTTCCATAATTGGTCCAAGAACCGCAACATAGAGAATAAAATATGGTTTCATTTTTATAATATCTACGACATTATTTGTGTTTCTACTTTTAGTTTCAAAACTAAAAAAGTTTGATAGGTATACTAACAAACCATTTATAAAACCTTGTAATAACATCATTGAAATAAATCCAATAATTCCAATCGCGATTAATGTAATAGGATTATATATGCTTTTTTGTCTATCTATATCATTTGCATTTTTTCTAGCTAAGATACTAAGTATTACTGTAGCAGTTATTGACAGAAATAGAACAATGATAACACGTTTATCTATAGTTATATTTCGAGGGAGTTGTAGCGGAAGTATAAATACTGCAAGTATATATATTAATCCACTAATAAGTAAGTGGCTAACATTGCCACGAGTGAATGAAAATCTCATAAACCCTCCTTATATTATTTTGTTAGTATCTATTATATCACCTATAATTTACACATACAACTGTTATTGTTTAATATCCCATATAAATATTAAGCAAATTTAGTATGATAAACTACTTATATAATAGAATTTTAAGGGAATTTCAGAAATTTTCTGTTAATTTCTCTTGAAACTTTTTAATATTAATGTTAGAATAAAATATAAATAAGCGAGCTGATGATGGTGAAAGTTCAGCAACTATATTGGCATTAAATACAAATTAATATTGATAAAGTTGAGTTTTTACTAATCAGGGTGGAACCGCGGAAATTATTTCGTCCCTAGATGTGCTATGGCATGTCTAGGGCTTTTTATATTTTAAAACTAGGAGGAAAAAAATAATGGAGAAAATTTTATCTCTTGCAAAAAATAGAGGATTCGTATTTCAAGGATCTGAAATCTATGGTGGATTAGCTAATACTTGGGATTACGGTCCATTAGGAATTGAATTAAAAAATAACGTAAAAAAAGCATGGTGGAAAAAATTCATTCAAGAATCATCGTATAACGTAGGATTAGATGCTGCTATCTTCATGAACCCACGTACATGGGAAGCATCAGGACACGTAGGTAACTTCAGTGACCCTATGATGGATTGTAAAGTTTGTAAATCACGTCTTCGTGCTGACAAACTTATCGAAGAATACTACTTCAATGAAAAAAATGAAGATATAGTAGTTGATGGTCTTCCATTCGAAGAATTAGAAGCTATTATCGATCGTGAAAACATTAAATGTCCAGAATGTGGTAGTCATGACTACACTAACATTCGTCAATTTAACCTTATGTTCAAAACTAACCAAGGTGTAGTAGAAAACTCTACGAGCCAAATTTACCTACGTCCAGAAACTGCGCAAGGTATCTTCGTTAACTTCAAAAACGTTCAACGCAGTATGCGTAAAAAATTACCATTCGGTATTGGACAAATCGGTAAATCATTCCGTAATGAAATCACACCAGGGAACTTCATCTTCCGTACTCGTGAATTCGAACAAATGGAATTAGAATTCTTCTGTGAACCAGGAACAGAGTTAGACTGGCACACGACTTGGAAAAACAATTGTGAGAAATTCTTGTTAGACCTAGGTATGACTAAAGAAAATATCCGTCTACGTGATCATGATCAAGAAGAATTATCTCACTATTCTAACGCAACTACTGATATCGAATTTAAATTCCCATTCGGTTGGGGAGAACTTTGGGGTATTGCTTCAAGAACAGATTATGACTTAAAACAACATATGGAACACTCAGGTCAAGATTTAACTTACCAAGATCTAACTACAAATGAAAAATTCATTCCATACTGTATCGAACCGTCAGTAGGGGTTGACCGTGTTCTTCTAGCATTCTTATGTGATGCATATAACGAAGAAGAAGTTGGGGAAAATGATACTCGTACAGTTCTAAAATTCCACCCAGCGTTAGCACCTTATAAAGCTGCTGTTTTACCACTTTCTAAAAAATTAAGTGATAAAGCTGTTGAAGTATATCAACAATTAGCAGCGGACTTTATGGTTGATTTCGATGAAACTGGATCAATCGGTAAGAGATATAGAAGACAAGACGAAGTTGGTACTCCTTTCTGTATCACTTACGACTTCGAATCAGAAAACGATGGAATGGTAACAGTTCGTGATAGAGATACTATGGAACAAACTCGTATTCCAATCGCTGAATTAAAACAATATATTGAAGAAAAAATTAAATTCTAATAAATGAACACTCAGAACGCTTGTTCTGGGTGTTTATTTTTATATTTAAGGGAAGTATGTGGGTAAAATTTTGTCGTTTAATTATGTAAATATCTAAATTAAAAGATAAATAATAAAAAAGTTCCTGTTTTATTAAAAATTTTGTAAAATAATCTTTAAATATCCGATTTTTATAAAGATAGCACTTGATAAATTATTTAAGTAGTAGTATAATTTTAAGTGTAGACGTACGATGAAATTTCAATGTATGAAATTTTAATTAAAAAAACGTACATTTAAATAAAAAAAGGAGCTTAAAGTATGAAGATTGCGGTGATTATGGGTTCAAAATCGGATTATACAACGATGGAAGAAACTTGTAAGTTGTTAGAAGAATTTGAAATTCCTTTTGATAAAAAAGTAGTAAGTGCACATAGGACACCAGATTTATTAGTTGAATTTTCAAAGAATGCAAGAAGTAATGGCTATTCTTTAATTATAGCGGCGGCGGGAGGAGCAGCACATCTTCCAGGTATGGTTGCTTCTATGACGACATTACCAGTGATTGGTGTTCCGATTAAATCAAGTGTTCTTAGTGGAGTCGATTCATTGTATTCGATAGTTCAAATGCCTGCAGGTGTCCCGGTCTTAACTATGGCAATAGGTGTAGCTGGTGCAAAAAATGCGGCTATTAGTGCCTTATCAATACTAGGAATTACTAATGAAAAGTATGCTGACAAATACGAACAATTCAAGAAAGAACAGGAAAGAATAGTATTGGAAGAGATGAAACTATGATAAAGACAATTTTACCAGGAAAAACTATTGGAATAATCGGTGGTGGTCAACTAGGAAGAATGCTTGCTATGAGCGCTAAGGAGATGGGATACAAAATTGCCGTTTTAGATCCTAGTGATAGCTGTTGTGCAAAAATTTTTAGCGATGTCTTTATTCAAGCGGAGTTCAATGATTTCGCAAGTGTTGAAAAGTTATGTTCATTAAGTGATGTCATCACTTTTGAATTTGAGAATATCGATGCCGCTTCTTTAGAAAAATTAGAGAAAAGGTATAACATTGTTCAAAGTGCAGAAGTGCTAAGAACTACTCAACACAGATATTATGAAAAAGAATTTGCTAGAAAACTAGATATTCCAACTGTAGATTATATATATGTAGAAGAAGATACAAATGTGGAAATAACAAAGCCATATTTAATGAAAACTGTGCGTTTTGGTTATGATGGAAAAGGTCAGAAAAAAATAAGCTCTAGTGAAGAAGTAGAACCACACACTTTATTAGAAGAGTTCGTTAAACTGGATAAAGAAATCTCGGTAGTTGCGGTGAAAGATAAAGATGAGGTAAATATCGTCGCAGTAGTAGAAAATGAACATAGAAATAATATTTTATATCGTTCGAAAGTACCAACTACAGCAACTAAAGAACAAGAATCTCTTGCAATAGAGTATACGAAACGAATCCTTAGTAACTTTGACTATTACGGTGTACTAACTGTTGAGTTCTTTATAAGTGAAGGTAAGGTGATTTTTAATGAAATAGCACCACGAGTTCACAATTCAGGTCATATAACGATGCAGAGTGCAACTAAGAGTCAATTTAGAGCTCATATTGAGGCAATATGTGGTTTGAAAGTCGGTAAGATAGAGAATAAAGAAACGACACTTTATAACATACTTGGTCAAAACTTAGAGTATTTTGTAGATGTGTATAAAAACAAAGGTGGGTACTTACACTTGTATGAAAAAGAACCTCGCCAAGATAGAAAAATAGGACATATTAATTTTTATGGTGATGTAATTTTAGGAGGAGAACATGACTAATAAACGAATTTTTGTAAAAAAACGCAATGGATATAATAAGGAAGAATTACAGCTAAGAGATAACCTGAACTTAGAGTTTAATCTAGGTCTTGACTCTGTAGAATTGTATGTAATTTATGATATCTTTAATATTGATGAAGAAACTTATGAACTAGCTAAAACTTCTGTGTTTTCTGAGATTGTTGTTGATGAAGTATTTGAAGATGTTGAGCTTAATGATGGGAAGTATTTCGCTTATGAAGTCTTACCTGCTCAATACGATCAAAGGGCTGACAGCGCAAAAGAAAGCATAAGATTGCTTAACTCTAAGAGTAAAGCAACTGTACGAAGTGGTAAGCTAGTTCTTTTTAACAAACAGTTAACAGATGAACAATTAGAACTTGTTGAAAGCTACTTAGTAAATCCTATTGAAGCTCGTAAGAAAGATTTATCAATTCTTGACTTTACACTAAATTCCAAGCCAAAATCACTAAAAGATTTAGCCGGATTTTTAGAGTTTGATAAAGATGCGTTACTTGGTCTTAAAAAAGAATTTTCTCTAGCGATGAATATTGAAGACTTAGTGTTTATTCAAAATCATTTTAAAAAAGAAGGTCGCGTACCAACCGAAACAGAAATCTATGTACTAGACTGTTACTGGAGTGACCATTGCCGACACACTACATTTGAAACTGTGTTAGATGAAGTTAAAATTGAGTCTGAACTTTTTCAAAAAGAGATGCAAGATGCATTTGATTATTACTTAAGCGTTCGTAATGAACTTGACCGTAACGATAAACCTATCACGCTTATGGATATGGCGAGTATTATCGGTAAATATCATGTAAAAGTATTAAAAGATGAAAATATTGAAGTAAGTGAAGAAATTAATGCATGTTCATTCTTCACTACTATAGAGAATAATGGTGAAAAAGAACGTTGGTTAATCCAATTCAAAAATGAAACTCATAATCACCCAAGTGAAATCGAACCATTCGGAGGAGCTAGTACTTGTATAGGAGGAGCAATCAGGGATCCACTATCAGGACGTAGTTACGTATATCAAGCTATGCGCATTTCAGGAAGTGGTAATGTATTACAAAAACGTGAAGATACTTTAAAACACAAACTTCCTCAAGTAGATATAGCTAAAGGGACTGCTCACGGTAACTCATCATATGGTAACCAGATTGGACTTGCGACTACTTTTGTTCGTGAATTATATGATGATAGTTATGTAGCTAAACATATGGAAGTTGGTGCTGTAGTCGGAGCTGTTAAGGACGGAGACTATAAACGTGAAACTCTTGTCGGTGGTGATATAGTTGTAATGATAGGTGGTAGAACTGGTCGTGATGGTATCCAAGGTGCGAGTGGTTCAAGTGTAGAACATACTAACGATTCATTAAATACAATGTCAAGCCAAGTTCAAAAAGGTAATGCGCCTGAAGAACGTAAGTTACAACGTTTATTTAGAAAACCAGAAGTTACAAGACTTATAAAAAAATGTAATGACTTCGGTGCTGGTGGTGTGTGTGTAGCTATTGGTGAACTTTCTGACGGTATTGAAATTCATTTAGAAAAAGTTCTTACTAAATATCAAGGATTAAATGCGACAGAATTAGCAACTAGTGAATCTCAAGAACGTATGGCAGTAGCTATTGATAAAAAAGACTACGAAGCATTTGTTCGTGAATGTGAGAAAGAAAATATTGAGTACGCTCATGTTGCTACGGTAACTAATAGACGTAGATTAGAAATGTATTACAATGATGAGAAAGTTGTTGACATGAGTGCTGATTTCTTAGAAACAAGTGGTGTTCGTCAAAGATCATCAGTAACGATGAAAGATAATACTGCCGCTAATCCATTCTTAAATAAAGAAGTAACTCGCGAAAATATCTTAAGTGAATTAGGTGAGTTAAATGTAACTTGTCAAAAAGGTCTTTCTCAAAAATTCGACTCATCTATTGGTGTTACTACAGTACTTATGCCCTTTGCTGGTAAGCATAAACTTACACCAGTTCAAGCGAGTGTTCAAGCCTTACCAACATTACATACAACAAGTGATACAGCGACAATCTTAACTTATGGATTTATTCCAAAAATTTCTTACTACTCACCATTCCTATCATCTATTTATGCGGTGTTAGAATCAGTAGCAAAAGTTTACGCAGTAGGTGGAAATAAAGATAGCTTATACTTCTCATTCCAAGAATACTTCGAAAAATTAGGAACCGATAGTACTAAATGGGGTAAAGTTACTCAAAGTTTATTAGGAAGTATTTATGCTCAAAAAGAAATTGGTAGACCTAGTATCGGTGGTAAGGATAGCATGTCAGGTACTTTCAATGACTTAAATGTAGTTGAAACATTAATTTCATTCGCTTGTACACCTGTAAAAATAGCTGATGTAATAACTCCTGAATTGAAAAAAGTTGGTAATAGTTTATACTATGTTCCTGTAGAAAAAGATGAAAAAGGATATCCAGATATTAAGAAAACTTTAGAAAATTACGAACTTGTTCATAAATATATTAAAGAAGGTAAGATAGTATCTGCATATGTACAAGAAGAGGGAAGTATTGCCGCTTCATTAGTGAAAATGTCATTAGGTAATGATCTAGGTTTTGAAGTTGAAAAAGAAAACATTCTTAACTTTGATCCAGCGTCTCTTGTAGTAGAAGCAACGGTAGAACTACCGTTTGAAAAACTAGGAAAAGTTAGTGAAAGAATTATAATTAATAACGAAGTGTTTATGCATAAAGATATTTACGAAGCATATACAAAAACACTAAATAAAGTTTATCCATTATATCAAAATGAAGATAAAGGTAATGTTGAAAATCTTCATACAGAATATAAAGAGAAAAAATATTATCCTGAATTTGTAGAAGATGTAAAAGTAGTTATTCCAGTATTCCCTGGTACAAACTGTGAGTACGATAGTGAAAAAGCCTTCTTAGAAGCGGGTGCTACACCTATTACAGTAGTTATTAGAAATACTCGTGAAAATGATATTGAACAATCTATAGAAGAATTCACAAAAGCTATTGAAGAATCTCATATCATTATGTTCCCTGGAGGATTCTCAAGTGGGGATGAACCAGATGGAAGTGCTAAATATATTGTAAACTTCTTAAAAAATAAAAAAGTTAAAGATGCAATTCATAAACACCTTGCTCAGAAAAAATTAATCTTAGGTGTATGTAATGGATTCCAAGCATTGCTTAAATCAGGGCTATTACCTTATGGTGAAGTAAGAGAGTTGGCAGAAGACGACTTAACACTTTATAGAAATGATAGTTATGAACATATTTCAACTACAGCCTTTACTCGTGTAGCTAATACAAACTCGCCTTGGTTACAAGATTTTAATATTGGTGATCAACATGAAGTAGTGTTCAGTCATGGTGAAGGTAAAGTAGTAGGACTTAATATTAACAAATTTAAACATCTTGTCGCTTTCCAATATAGTGATTTCGATGGTAATGCTACATTAAATGGTCGTTTCAATCCTAACGGTTCAGTTCTAGCTACTGAAGGATTAGTTAGTGAAGATGGACTTATCCTAGGAAAAATGGGACACAGCGAAAGATACGGAGCTACATTATATAAAACAAATACAATAAAAGTAAAACAAGATATATTCAAAAATGGAGTTAATTACTTCAAAGGGGGAAAAAAATAATGAAACTTTTATACGAAGGAAAAGCTAAACAACTGTTCGAATGCGAAAACAATGATGAAATATATGTGCATTATAAAAATAGTGCTACAGCCTTTAACGGTGTGAAAAAAGAAGAGTTTGAAGGTAAAGGGGTATTTAATAACACAATTACTTCATTAATCTTCGAATACTTAGAAAAAGAAGGTGTAAAAACACACTTCATTAGAAAAGTTAATGAAACAGATCAGATTTGTAAGCATGTAACTATTATTCCTTTAGAAGTAATTGTACGTAATATAGTAGCTGGTTCTATGGCGAAAAAATATGGGCTTGAAGAAGGAAAAAAATTAAAAAAACCTGTCTTTGAACTTAGTTATAAAAATGATGAATTAAATGACCCGCTAATTAATAATGATCATGCGGTGGCATTAGAAATCGTTACAGAAGAAGAGTTAGAAAATATCAGAACTCAAACTTTAAAAATCAACGAACTATTACAAAAATTGTACTTAGATGCAAACTTAGTACTTGTCGATTTCAAAATTGAATTTGGAAAAACTAAAGATGGTGAAATTATTTTAGCTGATGAAATTTCTCCAGATACATGTCGCCTTTGGGATAAGGATACAAATGAAAAATTAGACAAAGATAGATTTAGAAGAGATTTAGGTTCTGTAATGGAAGCTTATGAAGAAGTTTTAAGGAGATTAAAAAATGCGTAGTCTTAATGAAGAATGTGGAGTATTTGGTATTTGGGGACATCCTGAAGCTAGTAATATAACATATTTCGGTTTACATAGTTTACAACATAGGGGTCAAGAGGGAGCTGGAATTGTTTCTAAAGAGGGTACTAAACTAAGAGGACATCGTGATCTTGGTTTGGTTTCTGAGGTGTTTCGTGATAAGGAAAAATTAGAAAGACTAGTTGGAGAAAGTGCTATTGGTCATGTTAGATATGCGACTAGTGGAAGCAATAGTATTCAAAATATTCAACCATTTTTATTTCATTTCTACGATATGAGTGTTGGTATTTGCCACAATGGTAACTTGATTAATGCTAAAACTCTAAGAAGAGAATTAGAACAACAAGGTGCAATATTCCATTCTTCTTCTGATACGGAAGTACTTATTCACCTTATTAGAAGAAGTAAAAAAGAAACTTTTAAAGAACAGCTTAAAGAAAGTCTAAATATTATTAAAGGTGGATTTACATATCTAGTCTTAACTGAAAATACTCTTTACGGAGCAGTAGATCCAAATAGCTTTAGACCTTTAGCTATAGGTAAGATGAAAAATGGTGCATATGTGACTGCTAGTGAAACATGTGCATTGGATATCGTAGGTGCTGAGTTTGTTTGTAATGTAGGTGCCGGTGAGTTAGTATCTATTAATGATGAAGGTATTAGAATAGAGAAATATACTGAAGATACACAAGTAGCAATCGCTGCGATGGAATATGTTTACTTTGCTAGACCTGACTCTAACATTGCTGGAATTAATGTTCATAGTGCTAGAAAAAGAACAGGTCGTGCTCTTGCTAAAGAACAACCTACACCAGATGCAGATATGGTAATTGGTGTACCTAACTCATCTTTATCAGCTGCTAGTGGTTATGCAGAAGAAAGTGGACTTCCATATGAAATGGGATTAATTAAAAATCAATATGTTGCTCGTACATTTATTCAACCTACACAGGAACTTCGTGAACAAGGTGTAAGAATGAAGCTTTCACCAGTAAGAGGTGTTGTTCAAGGTAAGAGCATCGTTCTAGTTGATGATTCTATCGTTCGAGGTACTACATGTAAAAGAATAGTGAAGATGTTAAAAGAAGCGGGGGCTAGAGAAGTGCACGTAAGAATAGCTTGTCCACCACTTATGTTCCCGAGTTTTTATGGAATAGATATATCTACTACAGAAGAACTTATTTCGGCAAATAAAACAAATGAAGAAATATGTGAAATTATCGGAGCGGATTCACTAGGATTCTTAAGTGAACAAGGATTAATAGATTCTATTGGTTTAAACTATGATGCACCTTATTCGGGCTTATGTATGGAGTGCTATAATGGAGATTACTCAGCAGGACTATATGATTATGAAGAAAGCTACGTTAATTCAATGACAGATATTCAAAAACAATTTCTAAAAGAGAGAGGTAGAATGTAATGAGTAAAAAGTATGAAGAAAGTGGTGTAAGTCTACAAGCAGGTTATGAGAGTGTAGAACGTATTAAAAAACATGTAGCTCGTACTAAAAATCTTGGTATGATGTCAGCTATTGGTGGTTTTGGGGGAGCGTTCGACCTTAGTAGTTATAACTTTAAAAATCCTGTATTAGTTAGTGGTACTGACGGTGTAGGTACAAAATTAAAACTTGCATTTGAATTAGATATTCATAATACTATCGGTATCGATGTAGTAGCGATGTGTGCTAATGATATACTTGCTCAAGGTGCGATTCCATTATTTTTCCTAGATTATCTAGCAGTAGGTAAAAACTACCCTGAACAAGTAGAAGCAATAGTTGAAGGTGTTGCTGAAGGTTGTGTTCAAGCAGGATGTGCTATAGTAGGTGGTGAGACTGCTGAGATGGCAGGATTTTATGAAGACGGAGAATACGATATCGCAGGATTCTGTGTAGGAGCTCAGGAGAAGGAGTTATTACTAAGTACAGAAAACACAAAATCAGGTCAAATAGTAATTGGACTTCCATCAAGTGGAGTGCATTCTAATGGCTTCTCATTAGTAAGAAAAATTTTAAAAGATAATAACATTGGTTTAAACGAAGAATTTAACGGAAGTACAGTAGGAAAAACACTATTAACACCTACTAAAATCTATGTAAAAGAGGTACTAAAAGTTTTAGAAGAGGTAAAAGTAGCTGGAATAGCTCATATTACTGGAGGAGGATTCCATGAGAATTTACCTCGTGCTCTAAAAGATGGTTTAGGTATGAAGATTGATAAAAGTTCATATGAAGTACCGGAGATATTTAAGTATCTACAAGAAAAAGGTAAGATTGATGAGGATGAAATGTATCACATCTTTAATATGGGTGTAGGTATGGCATTAATAGTAAACAAGGAAGACGTCGATAAAACTTTATCATTAATTGATAATGCGTTTGTCCTTGGAGAAGTAACAGAGGAAAGTGGAATAGAAATAGTATGAAGAAAGTAGCAATATTTGCATCAGGAACAGGAAGTAATTTCGAAAAAATAGCAGATGATGAAAGATTAAAAGATAAAATATCAATTGAGCTATTAGTGTGCGATAGGAAAGATGCAGCGGTTATTAGAAAAGCACATGATAGAAATATCAAGGTATTTATATTCTCTGCGAAAGATTTTGAGTCAAAAGAAGCATATGAAAGTGTAATTTTTGAGAAAGTTAAAGATTTAGACTATATATTTTTAGCAGGATATATGAGAATTATTTCACCGTATTTCTTAGATAGATATAAAAAGACGATTCTTAATCTTCATCCATCTTTATTACCGAAATTTAAAGGAAAAGATGCTATAGAACAAGCGTTCAATGCAGGCGAGAAAGAAATAGGAATTAGTATTCATTATGTAAATGAAGAACTTGATGGTGGAGAAGTAATTGCTCAAAGATCACTTGAAGTTTCAGATGAAGATACTATAGAGACTGTTACTGAAAAAGTACATAAACTAGAACATAAATTATATCCAGAAGTAATATTGAAGTTAGTTGAGGAGGCACTATGACTAAAAGAGCATTAATAAGTGTAAGTGATAAAACAAATATTGTAGAATTTGCAAAAGGTTTAGAAAAACATGGTTTCGAAGTTATTAGTACAGGTGGAACTTATACACATCTTAAAAATAATGGAGTAAGTTGTATTAGTATTGAGGATGTTACACATTTTCCAGAAATTTTAGAAGGACGCGTAAAAACTTTGCACCCTAAAATTCATGGAGGTTTATTATCAAAACGTGGCAATGAACTTCACAATAAACATGTAGCTGAAAATAATATCGAGTATATCGATTTAGTTTGTGTAAACTTATATCCTTTTGAAGCTACTGTAAAAAAAGAAGGAGTTAGTGAAGAGGAAATTATTGAAAATATTGATATCGGTGGTCCGAGTATGCTAAGAAGTGCTGCTAAAAACTTCAACGACGTAGCGGTAGTTACTGATATCAATGACTATGAAAAAGTTCTAGAAGAACTTGAACAAGGTGGCATAACGTATGAAACACGTCGTGCTTTAGCGATTAAAGTATTTAATACTACTGCAAGTTACGATGCTGCAATTGCGAATTACTTTAATAAAAAAGATAATTTAGTACCTGAAAAATTAACATTATCGTATAAACTTCAAGATAGTCTTCGTTATGGTGAGAACCCTCATCAAAAAGCTTATCACTATGTACAAGATAATAATGAAAGTTATGCTTTGCAAAATGCTGTGCAACTTCACGGTAAGGAAATGTCATACAATAATATTCAAGATGCTTCTGCGGCACTGGATATTCTTTCAGAGTTTGATGAGACTACATGTGTTGCTGTTAAACATATGAATCCATGTGGAGTAGCGACAGGGAATTCTGTATTTGAAGCCTATAGTCGTGCATATGAAGCGGATCCTGTGTCTATCTTTGGAGGAATTGTTGCTGTAAATGGAAAAGTAGACAAAGAAACTGCTGAAAAAATGCACAGTATCTTTTTAGAAATTATACTAGCAACAGATTATGATGAAGAAGCGTTAGAGATACTAACTAAGAAGAAAAATCTACGTATTTACAAACTATCAGAAAAAAATAATAATCATGAACAACAAATTAAAAGTGTTCGAGGTGGAATCTTAGTACAAGATTTTAATGATAAACTTGCTGATGAATATGAAAGTGTAACTGAGAAAAAAGTTGATGAAAGTCAACAAAGAGATATTGAGTTTGGCTTAAAAGTGGTAAAACACGTTAAATCAAACGCAATAGTAGTAGTAAAAGATGGGCAAACTTTAGGAATTGGTGCTGGTCAGATGAATAGAGTAGGTTCATGTAAAATAGCTTTAGAACAAGCAGGGGAAAAAGCAAGAGGTGCAGTGCTAGCTTCTGATGCATTCTTCCCGATGAGAGATAGTGCTGATATTGCGGCTGATTACGGTATTGCTGCGATTGTACAGCCAGGTGGATCTATACGAGATCAAGAAAGTATTGATGCATGTAATGAGAAAGGTGTGGCGATGGTCTTCAGTAAAATACGCCACTTTAAACACTAATATGGCTAAAGTATTAGTAGTAGGAAGCGGCGGTAGAGAGCACGCTATCGCTTATAAATTCCATAAAGAAGGTCACGAAGTACATATGGCAGGAATCAATCCTGCGGTCGAAGAATTTGGAGTATGTGTAGCACTAACAGAAGACCAAATACCAAGCTACGCAAAAACAAATAGTATCGATCTTGTTTTTGTAGGACCTGAAGTGCCATTAGTTAATGGTCTAGTAGATGAATTACAAAAAGAAGGTGTTCGCGCCTTTGGACCATCTAAACTTGCAGCACAATTGGAAGGGAGTAAAGTATTCTCAAAAATGATGATGAGAAAATACAATATTCCGACAGCAAAATATGAAAGTTTCAACGATTATGAACTGGCAAAAGAGTACTTAAGCAAGCAAAAAGCACCGATTGTCCTTAAAGCAGATGGTTTAGCTGCGGGGAAAGGTGTAATTATAGCGAATACTTTAGAAGAAGCACAAGCTGAACTTAAAGAAATGATGTGTAATGCTAAATTCAATAAGGCAGGTTCTAGTGTCGTTATCGAAGAATTTCTTCAAGGTGAAGAATTTTCGTTAATGTGTTTTGTCTCTGATAGAAAAGTTTATCCAATGGAAATTGCACAAGATCACAAACGTGCATTTGATAATGATGAAGGTTTAAATACTGGAGGTATGGGAGCATATCTACCACTTAAGAAAATCACTCAAGATGACATTGATGAAGGTGTTAGAAATGTAGTTCAACCTATGGTTGATGCAATGAGTGATGAAGGAATGCCATTTTACGGAATATTATATGCTGGTCTAATGAAATGTCATGACGGAGTAAAAACTATTGAATTTAACGTTCGTTTTGGGGATCCAGAGAGTGAAATATTACTTTTATCATTAGAAAGTAGTTTATACGAAATAGCAAATAATATTATCGATGGCAAAGAAGTAAAATTATCATGGAGCAAAGATGCCTTTATCGGTGTCGTAATGGCAGCGAAAGGATATCCGGAGCACAGTGAAAAAGGTGCTGTAATACATGGCTTAGATAAAGTGTCTACACCAGTATTCCATATGGGAACTAAGCGTGTAGGTGATGATATAGTAATTAATGGTGGTCGTGTATTATTAGTCTGTGCACAAGGAAAGAGCTTGCAAGAAGCATATGAAAAAGTGTATAATGAGATAGTAAAAATAGAATGTGAAGAACTATTTTACAGAAAAGATATCGGTCACTTGTCTTTATAGTATTTTGATATAGATCGATTGAAAAAATAGAACATCAGGAGATTATTGCAATGATTGAAAGATATAGTAGAGAAGAAATGCGAAATATCTTTAGCGATGAAAATCGTTTTAAAGCATATTTAGAAGTAGAACTTTATGCGACAGAAGCTTGGAGTACATTAGGTGTTGTACCGAAAGAAGACGTTGAAAAATTATTCGCTAATGCAAAATTTGACCTACCGGGAATTTTAGAATTAGAAAAAGAAACAAAACATGACATAGTAGCATTCACACGTAACGTTTCTAGTTATCTAGGTGATGAGAAAAAATGGGTGCACTATGGTTTAACATCTACTGATGTTGTTGATACTGCTTATGGTTATTTATATAAACAAGCTAACGATATACTTTACAAAGATTTATTAAATTTCCAAGAAGTATTAAAAGAAAAAGCATTACAATATAAATTCACACCTTGTATCGGACGTACTCATGGAGTGCACGCTGATATTAGTAGTTTTGGATTGAAATTTGCTCTATATTATGATGAATTTAATCGTCATATCAAACGTTTCAATGAAGTAAGAAAAATTATCGAAGTTGGGAAAATATCTGGTGCGGTAGGTACATTCTCAAATACACCACCAGAAGTTCAAGACTATGTTTGTGCAAAATTAGGAATTGAATCAAGTAACATTTCAACACAAACTCTTCAACGTGATAGACATGCTGATTACTATGCAACTTTAGCATTAATTGCAAGTTCAATCGAAAAAATTGGAGTGGAAATTCGTCACCTACAACGTACAGAAGTAAGAGAAGCAGAAGAATTCTTCTCGAAAAATCAAAAAGGTTCAAGTGCAATGCCTCATAAACGTAATCCGATTTCAAGTGAGAACATGGCAGGATGTGCTAGAATCATGCGTGGATATATGTTTGCAGCTTATGAAAATATTCCGCTATGGCATGAACGTGATATTTCTCACTCAAGTGCGGAAAGAATCTTAAGTAGTGACGCAACGACATTATTAGATTATATGTTAAATAGATTTACTAATGTTGTGAAAAATCTAACAGTATTTACTGATAATATGATTAAAAATATTTATGCAACTAATGGCGTAATCTTCGCTCAAAGAACTATGAGTAATCTTATTGAAAAATACTCATTCTCACGTGAAGAAGCGTACGATTTAGTACAACCATTAGCGATGAAATCGTGGTTTGAAGGTATTCCATTTAGACAACTACTTGAAGAAAATGAAACTATAAAAAATACAGTGTCTAAAGAAATATTAGATAGCTGTTTCGATCTAAATGTACACCTTGTAAATATTGACAAAATATACAAACGTATTCCTGGATTGGAAGATTAAAATAATAAAATAAAGTCCAAAGAAAAGAGGTAGATTAAATGAAGTCAGACTTTCAAATTTCAAATGAATGTGAAAAGAAACATATTGCTGAAGTAGCAGGTAAATTAGGGATAAAAGAAGAAGATTTAATATTATACGGAAATCACAAAGCAAAAATCCAAACAAAAAATATTAAAAAAGATATTAATGAAGATGCAAAACTAGTATTAGTTACATCTATTAACCCAACATCAAGTGGAGAAGGGAAAAGTACTGTAACTATTGGTTTATCTGATGGATTAAATAGAATCGGGAAAAAATCTTGTGTAGCACTACGTGAACCATCTTTAGGACCTGTATTAGGAAGAAAAGGTGGAGCAGCTGGTGGAGGATATGCACAGGTTGTACCAATGGAAGACATTAATCTTCACTTTACTGGAGATATGCACGCTATTACTACAGCACACAATGCAATCGCAGTATTAGTAAATAACCACGTATTCCAAGGAAACGAATTAGAAATAGATAAAATCGTCTTTAACCGTGTAATGGACATGAATGCGCGTGATTTACGTCATGTTAAAGTAAACGCAGGAACTGACTTAGAACGTCTTGACGGATTTGATATTACTGTAGCTAGTGAAGTAATGGCTGTTCTATGTCTATCAGAAGGAATTTCTGATCTTAAAGAAAAATTAAGCAATATCCTTGTAGCTTATAATAAAAAAGGTGAACCTGTTTACCTAAAAGATTTGAAAATTGAAGGTGTTATAACTTCATTATTAAAAGATGCTATTAAACCGAATATTGTTCAAACACTTGAGAACAACCCAGCGATTATTCACGGTGGACCATTCGCTAACATTGCACACGGATGTAACTCAATCTTAGCTACAAAAACAGCTTTAAAATTCGCTGATTACGTAATTACAGAAGCAGGATTTGGAGCAGACTTAGGAGCTGAGAAATTCTTAAACATTAAATGTCGTAAAGCAGGACTTAAACCAAAAGCTGCTGTAGTAGTAGCTACTGTTAAAGCATTAAAACTACACGGTGACATTGAAGAAAAAGATCTAAAAGAAGAAAACTTAGAAGCATTAGCTAAAGGTGTTCAAAACTTAGAAAAACACATTGAAAACTTACGTAAATTCAATTTACCGATAGTAGTTGCCCTAAATGTTTTTGTTACTGATACAGAAAAAGAATTAGCATTCTTAGAAAACTGGGCAAAAGAACAAGGTGTAGAATTCTCTCGTACAGAAGTATGGGAAAAAGGTGGACTTGGTGGAGTAGACCTAGCAGAAAAAGTGGTAAAAGCTGTTGAAGAAAATGATAAAGAACTACAATTATTATACAAAGATGAAGCTTCAATTACTGAAAAAATCGAAACAGTATGTCGTGAGATTTATGGAGCTGATGGAGTTAACTTCTCTGATGAGGTTAAAGCTGAAATCGAAAGAATCGAAAGACTTGGATTCAAACATCTTCCAGTATGTATGGCGAAAACTCCAGCTTCGTTAACAGATAATGCGAAAATTAAAGGACGTCCTACAGGATTTAACATTACTATCAATGATGTTAAACTACGCAGTGGTGCTGGATTCGTAGTAGCTTATGCGAATAAAGTACTAACAATGCCAGGACTTCCAAAAGTACCAAGTGCATTAAATATCGATATCGATGAAGAAACAGAAACAATAGTTGGAATCTTCTAATATAAAATATACGACAGATTAAAATAAAGAGTTAGATAATAGTTCGAGGTAAGGAAAATCCCTGCCTCGACCTTTTTTTTAGTGTACAATCGATATTAAATAAATTTTGTGGGGGCTCAACAAAAGCTTGTTTGAATTACCCCGTTTTTTCTTGTTTTTAATGTATTTTTTGTGAAAATTCAAGCTAGATTTAGTTCTTGTATGCATGAGTAACTAATGTAAATGTAAAAAATAAAAAATAAGTGTGGACTTATTTACTATTTAGGTTATAATATACTTGAGAAAATATATTTATAAGATGAAATTAAGCCACTCATGTTTGTATTAGTGAGTATTTCATAAGATTGTCGGTGGATAAAAGATAGGAGGAAAATAAATGATAAGAAAAGAAAGAACTTATGGTTTTTTCAGAAAGACTAAGAAATATGGATTAGTAGGTTGTATAAGTTTTTGCGGAATATTAGCATACGGTGCAATGGATAATAGTCAAATAATAAGTAAAGAAGCTCATGCCGCAGTTGTAAAAGGTGGAGCTGATATTGTGGATACAGATGTTCATAATAAAGAAACTAGCGGTGTTGCTATGACGTATACTAGTTTTGACAGCAATGGATCAAAACAGGTTGCTTCAGGTAGTGGAGTATTTGTCGCACCAAATGTTATGGTGACAGTTGCTCACAATTATTTAGATAAAGACAAAGCTTCTGGTTCAGGTTATGTTCGTGGAGGTAATAGTGCTCAAAGCTATGTTGTTATGAACTCTGATACGGAAAAACGTAACAATACACCAGCGAATGGAACTAGCGATATCATACCAAAAGGAAATATTTATTACTATAATCAAAAAGAATTTGCTAAATCTTACGAAAATGATTTAGCAGCTGTAGTTACAGAACGTCCTGTAGAAGCGATGACAAACGGTGAAGATAAACCACGTGAAATTGGTGTCGCTAGTCAAGGTGATAATATTACTTTAGTAGGTTATCCAAATGATTTCTCTTCGAAAAGATTGTCAGAAGCAACGAAAGCAAGATTAAAAGATGGTAAAATGTATAAAATCTCTGGTATATTATCAAGTCTAAATACAACTACTGGTGACGGTACTTATAATACGAGTGCTTTAGGTGGATTCTCAGGAGGTCCAATTTTTAATGATAAAGGCGAAGTTGTAGGTATTCATCAACATGGTACAAATACGGATGCAGGAACTGATGCTGAGCAGCATGGTGGAGGTTTATTTTTCACCGATAAACATAGATCTTGGATAAATAAAATGATAGAAGAACATGGTATCAAAGGTTGGTTTGTTAGTGGTAATGATAAATATTATTATGATGACAACCATAGGGCGTTAGTAAGTACAGAGCGTGAAATAGATGGTGCTAGATATTCATTTGATATTAACGGTCGCGGAAGATTACTATCAGGTACAGAAAAAGGTAAAGTAGTACTTAAAATTAAGAATGAAGCTGGAGAAAAGTTAGTAGAAAGAATTGTCGCGCAAGGTAATGTAGGTTCTGCGGTTAATTACAACTTTAAACAAGATAAGGAAAACAAAGAACTATTCGGCAAAAATCCTAACGCCACAATTGTATCTATTGATGGAGAGGCGATCAATAAGAAGTTTAATGAAAATTGGTCTAAGGATTTTGTAAGTAAACTATCATTAGGGAATACATATATTGATGCTATTATTAAAGGAGACAACTTCGTTAGAACACAACATGGGCAAGTAGATACATCTGGTGATGTTACGCTTCCTAAACCAAGTGATGAGGTGAAGAATGCACCGAATGGACTTCGTAATTTTGATGCAACAGCGATTATAGTAACTCCTGATGGTACGGGTTCTGGTACACTAATTGAAAAAGATTTATTACTTACAGTCGCTCATAACTTCTTGAAGTTTGAGAATGGTAAGGTAATGAAAAAAGCTACTGGTAATAATGATAAGAAATATTATGCAGTACTTCCAAATGGTAAAAAGGTATTCTTTACAGACTCTGATATTCATTATTGGAAAAAAGATGATTCAGTTGTTGGATTTACGCATGATCTTGCTTTAGTTAAGTTTAAAGAGATTGTGGATAATGTTACGCCTGCTACTGTAAAAAAAGATGTTTCTGTTGTAAATAGTGGTGATAAAGTGTCAGTTTATGGTTTTCCTGATGGTAAATTAAAGCCAGTTATCGACACTAAAGTTACTGATGTAGTAGACCGTGGTGCTGGTTTAACTGGTATTGGATATACGGGTACTAAACCAGGTGCATCAGGTGGTGGACTTTATAATGATAAGGGTGAAATTATCGGCGTACATCAAAATGGAGTTGTTGGGGAAAGAAGTGGTGGATTAGTCTTTTCTAAAGAACAACTCGATTGGGTAAAATCTTATATTGATGGTAAACCGACAGAACCTGTATATAGAAAGGAAGAAAATATAGATTACAGCGATGTTGCTGAGTTCGAGTTAAAGGATTTAAAAGATGATTCTAAATTAAAACAATGGTTTAGCGACAGAGTAAAAAAAATAGGAATTGAAGATAAAATAAGATTATCTGTTGATGGAAATATATTATTTGAGAAAAAAATAGATACCGCTACTAAAGAAGATTTTGAGATAAAAACAGGATTATATAAAATTGAATCAATAGTAGAAAAAGAAGAAAAAATTCCTTTCAGTACAAAATATGTAGCAGATGAAGAACTAAAAAAAGGGGAAAGATCTGTAATTAAAAAAGGTATTGACGGAGTAATTAAAACGACTTATATCAAGGATGAAGATGGGAATTTAATATTAGATAAAGAAACTAAAGAACCAGCTGTTGATGAGGTAGCTAAAGTAGGGGTTAAGTCTACAGAAAATACAAAGGAAATTTTGTCAAATACAGTATATGTAGCAGATAAAGAAAAAGCGAGAGGACTATCTAACGAGCGTATAGAAGGTTCTAACGGTTATGAAAAAGAAGTTATAAAATATACACTTAATGAGAAAGATGGAACAATAAGTGAAACTGTAGAAAAAACAGAAAAGAAAGCAACTGATACAATAATAAAAGTTCCCGCGAAGGATAAAGTAGAAGTTACAGAAATACCAAGTCCGGTAAGATACGAAAAAGATAGTACGCGAGAAAAAGGACAAAAAAATATTACTATTCCTGGAGAAAAAGGAACAAGAAAAGTAACGACAACGTACGAAGTAAATCCAAAAACAGGAGAAGTAACAGAACGAACAGGAACGCCAGAGGTGAAAGAAGCAACTGAGACAGTAGTAAAAGTTGCGGTGAAAGATAAGGTAGAAGTTACAGAAATACCAAGTCCGGTAAGATACGAAAAAGATAGTACGCGAGAAAAAGGACAAAAAAATATTACTATTCCTGGAGAAAAAGGAACAAGAAAAGTAACGACAACGTACGAAGTAAATCCAAAAACAGGAGAAGTCACAGAAAAAGTAGGAACTCCAGAAGTAAAAGACGCAACGGAGACAGTAGTGAAAGTTGCGGTGAAAGATAAGGTAGAAGTTACAGAAATACCAAGTCCAATAAGATACGAAAAAGATAGTACGCGAGAAAAAGGACAAAAAAATATTACTATTCTTGGACAAAAAGGAACAAGAAAAGTAACGACAACATACGAAGTAAATCCGAAAACAGGAGAAGTCACAGAAAAAGTAGGAACTCCAGAAGTAAAAGACGCAACGGAGACAGTAGTGAAAGTTGCCGCGAAGGATAAGGTAGAAGTAGTTCAAAGAGAAAATGGGAAAAAGGTAAAAGTAACAACTATATATACCGTTGATGCAAAAACAGGAAATATAACACAAACAGAAAGAGAAGAAGAAATCTCTAGTGAGGTTATAACATCTAAATCAGAAGAAAAAGTCCCAACTGTAGAAGAATTGAAACCGTTCGAAGGTGGAGTAATTTCAGAAGTAGCATCGGTCAAAGAAGAATTACCTGAACTTAAAGTAGCATTTTTAAGAGATGAAGAAGGCAATGTCTTAGATGTTTTGGCAATTTCTGAAAAACCAAAAGAACCAAAAGAACTAAAAGGCTATAAATACACAGGAAAAGAAGAAGTAGATAGTGAAGGAAATAAAATCTACATTTATAAAAAAGCCGGATTAAATGCTATTCAAACTGTAGAGCAAGATGCTATTGTTGTTAATCAATCGCAAGTATTAAAAGAAAATACTGAAAGTAAAACTGAGATTACTACTGATAAGAACGATAAAAAAACAGTAGATAAAATACTGCCTAATACAGGAAAGACACCTATAGAACATGGAGTATTAGGTGGAATGTTACTTGCTGCAACAATGATGTTAGCCAAACGAAAAGTAAAAAAATAATATAATAAAATAAAGAGGAGACTTAGATTCATTTTACAAAATTGGATATGATAGGCTCCTCTTTATTATAAGTTTTTGTTGTTTGTTAAATTCGGAGGGCTGTGAATAAAGGTTTTGTAAATCGGGATATCTGCTAAATTAATAGAAAAACTTAACTTGAAATTTTTAATAAATAGATTATTACTAATTGTTTTTAATGAAAGCGTATAAAAGTGAACAAAGTGTGAAAACAGATTATATTGTCCGATAATTTTGAGTTTTTTATAAAAAATGGTTGTAAACGTCTGTATTTATGATATAATTATTAATGGAAAAAATATTTGCTTTCAGGAGGCGCAACTTATGTCAATAATCGTAGTAGTAGGTTCACAATGGGGAGATGAAGGTAAAGGTAAAATTACCGACTTTTTAGCAGAACGTGCTGATGTAATTGCTCGTTATCAAGGGGGTAACAACGCAGGACATACTATTAAGTTTGATGGAAAAACTTACAAACTTCAATTAATCCCATCTGGAATTTTTAATGAAGAAAAACTTTCAATTATCGGTAATGGTCTTGTTGTAGATCCTAAATGGATTTGCAGTGAGATTGATAGATTAAAAGAAAGTGGAGTTACTTGCAACGGATTAAGAATCTCTAACAGAGCACACGTAGTATTACCATACCACTTAAAACTTGATGAGGTTGAAGAAGCTCGTCGTGGTGAAAATAAAATTGGTACTACGAAAAAAGGTATCGGACCATGTTATGTAGATAAATACAAACGTTGCGGTATCCGTATAGCTGACTTATTAGATGCTGATCTATTCAAGAAAAAATTAGAACAAAATCTGAAAGAAAAAAATGAACTATTTGAAAAAATCTATGAAACTGAAGGATTCACAGTAGAAGAAATCTTCAATGAGTACTTCGAATATGGAAAACAATTAGCACAATATGTTACAGATACTTCTAAAGTATTAGAAGATACACAAAATGAAAATAAAAATATCTTATTTGAAGGTGCTCAAGGTGTAATGTTAGACATCGATCACGGTACATACCCATATGTTACTTCATCTAATCCATCTGCAGGTGGAATCACAGTAGGTAATGGATTCGTACCAACAAACGGTCTTAAAGTATTAGGAATTTCAAAAGCTTATACTTCACGTGTAGGTGATGGACCATTCCCAACTGAATTATTCGATGAAATCGGAGATACAATTCGTGAAGTTGGTCATGAGTACGGAACAGTTACTAAACGTCCACGTCGTATTGGATGGTTTGATACTGTAGTGATGCGTCATTCAGCTCGTGTATCAGGTATGACTAATCTGTCAGTAAACTGTCTAGATGTTCTTACAGGACTTAAAGAAATTAAAATCTGTACAGCATACGATTATAAAGGTGAAATCTTAACAGAATACCCAGCTAATGAAAACATCATTAAAGATTGTAAGCCAATCTATGAAACATTACCAGGATTTGATGAAGATATTACAGGCGTAACATCACTTGATGAGCTTCCTGATAACGCAAGAAAATATCTAGAAAAAATTGAAGAATTAGTAGGTGTTAAAATCTCTGTATTCTCTACTGGACCAGATAGAACACAAACTCACTTACTAGAAGATTTATGGAAATAATCTAATATAAAAATAGAGATGAACTTCGAGGTAATTGGAACTATACCTCGAGGTTTATTTTTGTAAAAATTAGATTGAAAAAAATAGAGGACACAAGGTGACGAATATGTCACATAGAGTAGTTATTTTTATAGATATAAAGAGAATATATTAGAATATGACGTATTTGTCACGTTATTAAAATAAGTATTAATTTAATGGTAAAATATATGAGAAAAGACTATTTTAATAATCTTTAATGTATTTATTTATAGAAGAAAATAGGTATAAATTATTCTTAATATTAAAGTTTAGGAGATAAGGAATGAATGAGAAGAATTTGCATGGAAGTATTTTTAAAAAACTAAGAGAGGAGAGAGGATATAAGTTAAAAGATGTCGCAGGCGATGTAATCTCTACGAGAACATTAATGCGCTTTGAAACTGATGAGACTAGTATTTCAATTGCAGTTTTTGAGAAATTATTGGAAAATTGTGGTATAGAGTTTCTAGATTATTTAGTATATTACTATGACAATGCTAACATAGAAACTTCTGAATTTTCAAAAAAAATTAATGAATATCTACAATCTGGTTCTCCATCAAAGATAATAAATGAATGTAAAAAGGAACTAAAGAAAAAAAATATTGAACTATCAAAAAGACTAGATATTTTATCGGCTATACAAGCAGTGGGTTGGAAAGAAGATAGAGAATTATTTGATAATAATAAGAGAATAATTAGGGAGATAATTGAGTCAACTAATAAATTAGGTTGGAATGAAATGTCCGGACTTAAATTTTTAATATATTCCGCTTCACGAGAAGAGTATTCAGTTGAATATATTGATAGAATTATTGAAGAGTGTTTACAAAATATTCCCGTTAGGAATTATCTGAATCAATACGTTGGTGGGGCATATTGTAATTTATTAATTTCATCATTAGCATTTTTATCAAGAAATGGTTATTATGAATTAGTTGAAAAAAGATGTAAGGAGGCAATTGAACTTTTTGATGGACAACCATTGTTAATAGAAAAAATGAATTATTATGCCGACGTAATGAGCATCTTAGCTATAGCATATTTACGCCAAAATAAAAAAGAAGGTATTGCTCTTGCTAATAAGGTTTTAAAATATAAAAACATTGTTGCGGAAATTACGGATGATGCTTATTATAAACGTTTAAGAGACATTGTTTATAAAAGTTTTTGTGAAGCAAATAAAACAGGTATTGATATTGAATTTTAATAATTTATGAAATTGTTAAGGAAATGGGGTTGACCCAAAAGTTCTAAATTTAAAAAAAGTGTATATGAGAACTCATAGACACAGTGATTTATTGATATCTAAATTCGCTTTGTAAAAGCTATATATATAATAAACCACTGAGAAAAGTGACTCAAAAATCTCGCTTATTCGAAATCGTGATTCTTGAATCACTCCCAGTTTAATTAATATGTATTATATTTAAAGAGGAGATAAACAGTGCAAGAATTTGATATTCATAGTTATAATTCCATTTTTGAATTATATATTAAAGTTTTGCGACATATATGTCACTTATTGTTCATCCTGAATATCAAAATTACTGAAAAGAAGAGAAAAATGACAATTTCTTCGCAAAATATGTAAACATAAAAATGTTATGATAAAATATAGGTATAAATAAACTAAGGAGGGATGTTTTAGTTTTCGAAGTATAGCATTATTAGCAGGATTTGGAACTTTGATGAATTATTTAATAAATTGAAATAAAAAGTTTTTAGTGTATTGGTGTATTGACTGTTTAAGTGATATTGAATTAAACAGATGTTTTTAAAGACTATAGAGTATTTCAATAAAGTAATATATAAAAGAGAGAAATCTTAAAAGTAATAGTTATGCTCTATCAAGAAAAGGATATATTTTATAAACATATATTTTTGATGATTGAAAAATAGTAATTCACGTTTCGCATAATATATAGATATAAACAATTTTTAAAAATAATATGTTTTGTAAAATGGAAGTTTAGAAGTTTATAAAAAGTACTTATAAGAAGGTCAAAACAACACAACAAAAAAAGAAGTTTATGAATTAAGAGAGGGCTGATTCAAAAGTCCTAAAATTTTAAAAAGTGTATATGATAACTCATAGGCGCAGTGGTTTATTGATATCTAAATTTGCTTTATAAAAGCTTTTTAGATATCTAATAAACTTTACGGGGGGTGACTCGACAAGATCTTATTTCTTCGGAATCGGGATTTTTGAGTCACTCCCTTTTTATGAGGAACAATAAAAAATATATAATTATTCAAATGTCCTTTAAAATATTTTTTTGATTATATTTTCAATGAAGTTATAAATGTTTGTATTTTTGATTAACGGAAAAATCGTAGGTTATCAAGTGTAATTTGTTAATGTTTGATATAATTTATAAGGCTCATCAAAAAATCGGACTGATGGAAAAAATCAGTTCGATTAAATTATATACA
>NZ_CAURJN010000017.1:0-40222 GCF_963525165.1 uncultured Gemella sp. | reverse complement strand
TCTCAAATGGAACTATCTGTTCATACAACGTATCATCCACATCAAAAACAAGACCGATCATTTTATTCTCTTTACTCACCATTTTCTAATAATTTAATAACCTCTCCTAGATTCTCAACTATTTTATAAGCTTTTTCTTTACAGACTTCATCCGGTTCAAACATATCTGGAACCATAATAACTTTAGCTCCTGCTGTGCTTCCTGCAATTACACCAGCCTTAGAATCTTCAAGAACTAAACATTCTTCTGGTTTTACACCTAAACGCTCTGCAGCTAATAAAAACACATCTGGTCCGGGTTTACCATTTTTCACTTCTGCCCCACTAGCAAGCTCATCTATATATTTCACAAGCCCAGTCTTCTCCATATTATTAACTATGTGATTCATATTAGAAGATGACGCCACCGCAACTTTGTAATTATTATCTTTTAGATATATTAACAATTCCTCTATAAATGGCATTTTCTTAGGACCTGTCGTAAACAATATATCCTCTATATATTCATAATGATCATCAACTAATTGCTTTCCACTAACATCAGAATCCTTAAAATAATTTTCCCAAAATTCATAAATACTCTTTATAGTAAAACCTAATACCAAGAGAGTCTCTTCTCTAGTCATTTTATAACCTTGCTTTTTAGCACTATGAATAAATGCTTCTGTTGCCAAACTTTCGGTATCTACCATTAATCCATCCATATCAAATAACACTGCTTTTATACTCATGTTTATAACCTTCGCTTTTTCTTTTATATTTTTCATCTAAATTTTTACTTTATAACCTTTAAATTATTATATCATACTTAGTATTTCATGGGAAAATGTTTCTTCACTAGTATTACTACTCCTAAATAATAAAAATATAATTGTAGATATCTAATATCCATATTAATAAATGTCAAAACATAAAATTACTTTTAAAATAAATATATTAAGGGTATTAAAATTTGAAAACAACAATAATAGTTTACTTTTTATTTCACTTTTTATTTGAAAAAATTTTATTTTTAGTGTATTATATAAAAACGTAGTAAAACTACAATAATTTTGAATATAATATTAAACATGAGGTTAAAATTTATGAAAACAGCTTTTGTGTGCGATTCAGCATTACAAATTAATAAAAATTTTGAAAATAACAATCCAATTACAGTTATCCCTGTTGAAGTTCGTCTTGATGATGAGATTTTCGAGGATAATGTAACTATAACTCCCGACGAATTTTACGAAAGAATACACAACGGACAAAAACCTACCACAAGCCAACCTGCAGTAGGTAAAATTTTAAGTGTTTATGAAGATTTAAAACAACAAGGCGTAGAGCGTATCGTTGCTTTCAGCGTTTCTTCGAAATTATCAGGGACATATTCTTCTTTCGTACAAGCTAAAGAGCTTATTGATGGTATTGAAATCAAAATAATCGATACTCTTCAAATAGCGAGGATGGTGGGAATTGCTATCGAAAAAATTATTAAAGAATTCGAGACAGGAAGTCTAACATTCGAAAATATAGAAAATAGATACTTAGAACTTTCACAGCAACACAATGTTCTTGTAACAGTCGAGACTATGCAATATTTATATGCAGGAGGTAGACTTACAAAAGCTCAGTTCGTTCTATCAAGCCTGTTAAATATTCTACCTATTATAACTATTAAAGACGGTCTCCTTTCAGTAAGTGGTAAACATAGAGGAATGAATAAAGTCCTTTCAAAAATGTGTGAAGAAATAAAAGAAAAAAATCCAAAGAGTTTATTTGTTCTTTATACAACAGATGAATTATTAGAAAAAGCAATGGTATCTATCAAGAAAACTTTTGGTGATATAGAAGTTGAAACAGAAATTATTTCTCCTGTAATTGGATCTCACGCAGGACCTAAAGCTATTGCAATAGGATATTTAGGTTACGACAAATAAAATACAAAAACACCTTAGAATTAGATTTCTACTCTAATTCCAAGGTGTTTACTTATTAGTGGTGACTCCTAATCGAGATGTTAGATAAATCAAATTTGTCGAGCTAATCCCGTTTACTTATTAAACTATATTAAACTTTGTACCAAATAATGCATTTTGAAGATCTTCCTTCGAAATATCTCCCTCTACTACAATAGTTTTTTCTTGAATATTTATTTCAACGTTATCAACATTATCTAGTTTTGATAATTTTTCTTTAACAACAGCGACACAACCACCACATTTTACGCCTTTGATATTATATTCATTTTTCATGATTAATCCTTCTTTCTTTTTATGAATTTTATTAATTTAATTTTATCCTTTTTAATCTTAACGCATTTAGAACTACAGATATAGAACTAAAACTCATCGCAGCCCCTGCTAACATTGGATTTAACAATGGTCCACCGAATATGTAGAATACCCCCATCGCAAAAGGAATACCTATAACATTGTAGAAGAATGCCCAAAATAAATTCTCTTTAATATTTTTTATAGTTTTTTTACTTAAAACTATAGCATTAACAACAGAATTTAAGTCAGGTTTCATTAGCACTATATCTGCCGCATCGATTGCTACATCCGTTCCTGTTCCTACTGCTATTCCGACTTCTGCTTGTACTAGTGCCGGTGCATCATTAATCCCGTCACCGACCATTGCTACCTTTTTACCTTGAGCTTGAAGTTTTTTGATTTCATTTGCTTTATCTTCTGGTAAAACCTCACTCACTACTTTATCTATTGATAATTGATTTGCAATTACCTCAGCAGTTTTTTTATTGTCACCAGTCAACATTACTACTTCTAAACCTAAGCTATGTAATTTTTCAATAGTTTTCAAACTACTTTCTTTTATTTGATCGGCAACAGCTATAATTCCAGAAAGGTCAGAGTCTACAGCTATGAACAATGGTGTTTTTCCTTCAGAAGCATATTTTTCTGCTTTTTCTACTGAATTTTTAGTATCAATATTGTTTTCTAACATTAATTTCTCATTACCGATTAATATTGACTTTCCATCAACCATTGATGAAATACCTAATCCTGTTAATGAACTAAAATCTTTAACTTCTAACAGCTCTAAATTTCTATTTTTAGCTTCATCTACTATAGCTAGACCTAATGGGTGTTCTGAAAGATATTCTACACTCGCTGCAAGTTGCAATAAAACTTCTTCTTTTAAATCGTTAAATGTCACTACATTAGTTACTGAAATTTTACCTTCTGTTAATGTTCCAGTTTTATCAAAAACAACAGTATCAACTTCTTTAGCTAACTGAAGAGCTTCTGAACTTTTTATTAAAATACCGTGTTCTGCACCCTTACCTGTACCAACCATTATAGCTGTCGGTGTAGCTAAACCTAAGGCACAAGGACAAGCAATAACAAGCACTGCGATAATAATTTTTAGAGAAAAACTCCAAGATGCATCTCCAACAAAGTACCATAAAATTCCAGCTATTAGTGCTAAAACAATAACAATAGGAACAAATACACCTGAAATTTTATCAACAAGTTTTGCGATTGGAGCTTTAGAATTTTGAGCATCTTCAACAAGTTTAATAATCTGTGATAAAGTAGTGTCTTTTCCGACTTTAGTAACTTTCATTTTAAAAACACCTGTTTTATTAATACTAGCTCCAACAACTTTACTATTAATATCTTTTTCTACTGGGATACTTTCCCCTGTTAACATCGATTCATCTACAGTCGAACGACCTTCAATCACAACTCCATCAAGAGGTACTTTTTCACCAGGACGAACAAGTAATATATCACCTATAGATATTTCATCTACGGCTACTACATGTTCTTCACCATCTTTTATTAAATTAGCTGTTTTTGGTACCAATCCGACCAACTTACTAATAGCATTTGTAGTACGACTTTTCGATACTCCTTCAAAGTATTTACCTAGTGTAATCAATGTTAAGATTACCGCTGCAGATTCATAGTACAAATTCATAGCTGCATGTTCATCACCTAAATATACCAATACGGTTGAATAAACACTATATAAGAATGCTGCCCCTGCTCCTAACGCTACTAAAGAATCCATATTAGGTTTTCTTCTAAGAAGAGCTCTAATTCCTACACTAAAGAATTTTCTACCAAAATACGAAACAGGTAACACCAGAATAAACTGTACAGTTGAAAATAATTTTGGATTTCCCATTGGACTTAAACTTTCCAACATAGGTAATCCCACCATCTCAGCCATCGCTATGTACAACGCAGGCACTGAAAATATAGCTGAATAAATAAATCTTTTCCAAATACCATCTATTTCTTGTTGTTTTTTCTCAGCTTGGTCATCTACCGAATTATCTATCTCTAATCTTGCTTTATAGCCCGCTTCTTCTACTTTTCTCTCAATCTCAGCTACACTTAATTTTTCTTTATCAAATTCTACTACCATCTTCTCAGTAGCGAAATTTACAATGGCTTTTTCTGTTCCATCTAAAGATGAAATCGTATCTTCTATATTTTTCGCGCACGTTGCACAACTCATTCCTTCTAATATAAATGTTCGCTCTTCAATACTAGAAACATAAGTAAGCTTATACCCCGATTTTTCTACAATCTTTTCTACTTCAGTTCTATCTATTCCGTCTCCTCTAGAAAGAGTAAGCTTACTTGTTGCAAAGTTTACATTGACATCTGATAAATTATCAACTTGTTTTAAACTATCTTCAATATGCGCTGCACAAGAAGCACAGCTCATCCCTTCAATTAAATATGTTTCATTTTTTACCATATATTAATCACACCTATCTTTTAAATATTTTTATTCGTCTACATTTGTAGTCATCGTTATAAATTAAGTATACTACCGTCTAAAATTATTGTCAACAATATTTTAAATAATCAATAACAGCTATCATTATGATATAGGGAGTGACTCAAAAATCGTGATTTCGTAGAAATCGATTTTGTCGAGTCACCCCCGCACAGTTTATTAGATATCTAAAAAGCTTTTATAAAGCAAATTTAGATATCAATAAACCACTGCGTCTATGAGTTCTCATATGAACTTTGTCAAATTTTAGGACCTTTTTGTCAATCTCAGCTGATTTTCTAGGATTTAATTTAAAATTTAAAGCTGTAGATTTATTAAAACCTACAGCTTTAAATTTTATTTAATTTATATTTTCTAGCTTTTCATTCATCTGACGACGAAGTTTAGAAAAATCTTCTTTAACTACTACAGTATCAGCAATAAAGTCGTGAAGTCCTTTTTTCTTATTTGTAAAAGCTACTGCTAAATACGGTAGGTAAGCTAAAAATATCGTCAATAATCTTCCAACTAATTCACGATAAACTACATCTGCAAAACTTAGCTTATCACCTCTATTTGTCTCAATTTTCACCTTCATAATCATCTTTCCTAAAGTTTGAGAGAAGAAGTACGTCATCGATATAAAGTATGTAAACATAACAATTACATAACTTAAAGATTCTTCTCCTAAAATTGGAAAATCAAGTACCTTATTTAATAATCCAAAGCTAATAGTATTTAATAAACTAGATATAGCATAGATGACTATCATATCTATTAAATATGCAACAAATCTAGTCCAAAAGCCTGCATAGAAGTTCTTTGAAAGAATCATATAGTCTTCTATTGACGTTGGTAATGTGAGATCTTTTTCTAGTTTTTCTTGTGCGTCTTTAGTATCTTCATACTCTTCAACATTTTCTTTATTTCGTGCAAGTTCATCCGGTGCTACTGTAGTACCCCCGTTAAGAAGCGGATCATATGAAGGTGTATTATTATTTAAATCATTATTCATTTAAATCCCCTCCCTATCCTAAGTAGTTACGCTCAACTTTATTTGAATTTACTTCGCTATTTAGTTCAGAGATAAAACTTTTTGTTGTTGCTTTTACAAATCTAGAAATTAAACTTTCTGCAGTTTTATCAGCTCTTAACTCAATTACAGTTGGATTAGATAGTCCTTTTTCTTCTTTTATTAAATCAATAAGCTCATCTTCAGTACCAACTTTATCAGCTAGTTTATTCGCTACAGCCTGAGTACCAGTGTAAGTTCTACCGTCAGCAAGTTTCTTAACCTCATCTTCACTTAAGTGTCTACCTTCTGCTATAGCTTTTACAAATCTTTCATACGCTTCTTTATTTTGCTCTTGTAATATTTTTCTAGTTGATTCTGGTAAGTCTTCTGTTAAACCACCCACTGCTTTTTGTTCTCCAGAACGGATGGTTTCTTGTTTAATTCCATGATCGTTTAAGAATTTTTGAGCTGAAACATAACTCATAATTACTCCTAGTGATCCAGTAGTTGTTTCAGTATTTACAAAAATCTTCTTAGCTGGTGTAGAAACATAATACCCTCCTGATGCAGCCATCTTTTTCATTGAAACATAAACATCTTTACCGCTATTCTTAAGGGCGTTATACAGCTCAGCAGTCTCATATACACCACCACCTGGTGAGTTTACAGATAATAATATAGCCTTAACATTAGGATTATTCTTAGCTTCTTTAATTTGATTTAAAACAGAACCTCTTGAATAGGTATTCGTCATCTCTGCATTAATTTCACCTTCAATAGAAATCTTTTGAATCACTTGACTACTGTCACCTTTTTTCAAAGTTAATTTAGTAACACTTTGTTTTTGTAAGAACTCAGTTAAATATCCATTTAATTCTGCATCATCTTTTTTATTGTTATTACTTGACGTTATAGTTCCTTTAATTAACGAAAACACCACTAGGACAACAACAATAACAGTTGATATTAATCTTTTATTCTTAAAATTCATATTTTTTCCTCCAAAACTTTATTATAATTTTTTTTGTAAAAAGTCAGCTACAAACAATCTTTTCGCCATCTGTCCCTAGCTTTTAATTTACTCACCTTTAACTATTTTCCCTATCTTGCAAACAAATACTTTGTTTTTCTAGAGATATAATAATTAATTTTTTTAATTAACTGGCGATTTATCATCCTCTACAAATTTTCCATTTTTATTACAATATCCAGCTATAACAAAGGAACCATTTGTATCATAGTAACCAGTTGGTGTTAATTCACTCTTACATACACTATAATCAAGAGAAACAGAATCCTCCATCTTATTGATTTCATTACCTTGATTATCATCTCTATTTTTAATAACTACTTCTCCTATTCAGCATAGGTTTTAGATACGAACTTATTATATCGTTTCATAAATGCAAGTTCTGCCGTTCCTGTTTGTCCGTGCCTATTTTTAGCAATAATTACCTCAATAGTAGAGACATCACTTGTTTCTTGAACTTCATTTTCATCGACATCTTCACTTCTATAATAGTCACCACGGTATAAGAATGAAACAATATCGGCATCTTGCTCAATACTTCCAGATTCCCTAAGGTCACTCATCATAGGTCGTTTATCTTGCCTAGATTCAACACTACGCGATAACTGAGATAACGCAATTACAGGACACTCTAATTCCCTTGCCATCTGTTTTAAACTACGAGATATTTCAGATACCTCTTGTTGTCTATTATCAGTTCTCTTACTTCCTTGTAGCAGTTGTAGATAATCGATAACAACTAAATCTAAACCATGTTCAGCTTTTAATAACTTACATTTCGCCTTTACTTCATTTACTTTAATAAAAGCACTATCCTCAATAAAGACATTCTTCTGATTTAAGAAATGAACTGCTGTTTCTAATTTCATAAGGTCATCATTATCAAGAGTACCCCGTTTAATTTTTTCAGAATCTATCATTCCTTCACTACAAATCATCCTAGAAACAAGCTGATCGGCACCCATCTCTAACGAGAACAATGCCACTGTTCTTTTCTCATCTTCAGAACGCGGATTCTTCCCAGCAATATTAAGGGCAATATTAAGTGCAAAAGCTGTTTTCCCCATCGCAGGACGCGCTGCAAGGATAATTAAATCTCCCTTACCAAAACCTACAAGCTTATCTAACGCTCCATATCCAGTAGATACAGCTACATTCTCTCCTTCTCCTGCCATACGAGCTAAAATTTCTTTAAAAACTTCCTCAGTAACATCTTTCATGTTCTTAAACTGAGATGTTTTCGCTCGTTCCATGGCACGTTCTACTTGATCGAATAAAGTTGCAGTTAATGAATCAATATCAGCATTTCCTTGATTCATCTCCTCAGTACTATTTAACAATGCAGCACGAATTTCTCTGTAAATAGAATACCTTTTTACTAAATTTGCATAATGCATTATATTACGAGAGCTTGGTGTAACATCATATAAATCCACTATATATAATGAGGCATCCACGTTTTTGAATGCCCCACTATTATTTATTTCTTCAAAAATTGTAGTGGTGTCAGGTATTATTTCCATTTCGTCTAAACGTAAAATAGCACTGTAAATATCTTTATTTCGTTCATCATAGAAGTCTTCAGCATCAACCGTAGCCTTCACTTCTACTAATTTTTCCGGCTCCTGCATTAGAGCCCCTAATAACGATTGTTCCGCCATAACGACAGAATCTATATGATATTTCATATTATCACCTTCAACTTATTTACTATTGTTCCATCACGTGAACTTTAATTGTTCCTTCTACTTGAGAGTGTAGTTTAATTTTAACATTTGTATAACCTAATGATTGAATACCGTGTGGTAAATCAATTTTTTTCTTATCAACTTTTAGGTCATGTTGTTTCTTAAGTTCTTCAACAATTTGTTTAGAAGATACTGATCCGAATAATCTTCCGCCTTCTCCAGATTTAACTTTAATAGTTACTTCTAAACCTTCTAGTTGTTTTGCAAGTAAGTTAGCTTGAACCAATTCTTCTTGTTTATCTTTTTCAACACGTTTTTGTTGACCTTTAAGTGTTGCCATATTAGCATTTGTTGCCGCTACAGCTTTTTTATTAGTTATTAAGAATTTTGCATATCCGTCAGCAATCTCCTTAACATCTCCTTTTTTACCTTTTCCTTTAACGTCTTCTAAAAATATAACTTTCATTTCAGTTTCTCCTTTTTTCTATGATTTATTTTTAAGATGTTATTTTATCAATAGCATCATTTAAACGTTCCAACGCTTCATCTAAATTAACTCCTTCGATTTGTGTTGCTGCATTAGCAAGATGACCTCCGCCACCAAGTTCTTCCATAATAAGTTGAACATTGACTTTTCCTAGAGATCTTGCCGAAATACCGACCTTACCTTCTTCTAAGTATCCTATAGCAAAACTACATTCAATACCTTTAAGAGTAAGAAGTAAATCCGCACTCTGAGCAAGCATAACATTTGTATAATATTTATCCTCCGGGGCTTTTGCCATGATAATCTCCGGTGATTTTTGAATAGAATTATTAATAATTTCTACTCTATTCATAAAATTCTCAAACGGTTCTTTTAGAATAGTTTTGACTTTTGTAGGATCAGCACCATTACTACGTAAATACGCTGCTGCATCAAAAGTTCTAGAACCTGTTCTTATTGAGAAGTTTTGTGTATCGACTACTATCCCTCCAAGCATAACCGTTGCAGCAATAGGTGAAATTTTCTCAATCTTAGTTTGATACTCAATTAACTCAGCGATTAATTCCGATGCCGATGAAGCATAAGGCTCAATGTAAGTTAACAATGGATTTGTAATTATATCTTCACCACGTCTATGGTGATCGATTATAACTTTTTTATTGGCTTTTGATAAAATCGCTGCATCTATTACTCGAGAAGCATCGGACGTATCAACAACGATTAGAGTTGTTTGCGGTGTCATAAGTTCCCAAGCTTCATCACTGTCTACAAATACTTTTGATAATTGTTCATCTAGACTGTCAATCTCAAACATTACTTTCTGAATTGTTTCATCTCGATCACTATCATTTAAGATAATATAGCACTCTTTACCTAAAAACTTAGCAAAAGTATAAATACCCACACAAGCTCCGACTGCATCGAAATCTGGACGTTTATGTCCCATTACGATAATCTTATCGCTATCATTTACGATATCAGCCAATGCATTAGAAACAACACGAGCCTTAATTCTAGTGCGTTTTTCTTGTGGATTAGTTTTACCACCATAAAATCTAATCGTACCATCAACATCTTTCATGGCAACCTGGTCTCCACCACGACCCAAAGCCAAATCTAGTGAGCTCTTCGCTAGTTCTCCTAATTCTGGCAAGAAATCTGTTCCCATTCCAACACCAATACTCAAAGTAATAGGTGCATCAAAATCTTCTTTTAGATTTCTAATAGTATCTAAAATTTGAAATTTTTCTTTTTCAATTTTCTTTAAATCTTTTACATTTAATAATCCGATAAATCTATCTTCATCTATTCTTTTCAAATAAATACTATTTTTTTTAGCCCAATCTGTTAATGTAATAACAATAGTAGCATCCAATCTACTTGCCACTTCATCATCTAAGGAATCAGATACATCTTCATAATTATCAAGACTTAAATTAAGGATAATCGGACGAGTATCTCTAAATCTTTGCATTACAACTTTACTTTCTGTAATATCAAAGAAGTAAATATAACCACTATCTCTTTGATAATTTACTTTGAAATATTTACCAAAAATTTCAAACTGATTATCAACTGGAGCTTCCAACTCAAATAATTCTTTTATTTCAGGCATAAGATCTAAAATATTTAATCCTTTTATTTCTTCGACCTTTATATTCTTATAAATAAAATTATTTGCCCATTCAATATTTTTATCTTTATCGATTACAACTATACCTATAGGGAACTTATTGATTCCTTTTTCTGACGAATCTTTAATTCTATTCGTCAGTTTACTAATATATCGCTCCATTTGTTCGCCAGCTTTTTTCTTTTGTCTACTATAAAAAAAGAAAATAAGTACGCCCATCAACAAATAAATTACTAAGCTATAAATATTAAATATACCACTTAGAATTGCACCAATTAGAAAAATAATAAAAATAATTAATTCATATTTTTTCTTATAATTCATACTTATCTCCCCCTCTTCATAACAATATATCCTTCTCTTAATTTAAATATACTATCAACAAATCCTAGCAATTCAAAAATAGGACTAAAAATCAACATTAATGCAAACACCACTAGTTTACCAATATTTGATTTTGATTTTTGTTCTATAAAGAAGAACGCAGTAAACAACCCATTTAAAATAAACGCAAGTGACAACACTCCTGTAATATTTTGGAATAAAATGTTCCAAAAACTATAAGTATTACTTCCTGCCTCCATTTCAACAAGGAAAGTTATCAATGTAACACCGATGTATATATATCCACTTCTTGGGCTTAGCATTATACGACTAAACTTAGGAAAAACTGGGATAATCACATATTCTCTAGCTAATAACGATAATGTATATTGCACCAAAGCTAAACTATATACAAACATCATCACAAATAATGTTACAGGAAATGTCTTTTGCAAATTAGAAAAACTTTCTAATATTATGTTTTTATCTACACCTTGGTTCATTTCCATCATAGAATTTACATAAGAATTAATAAAATCTAATATTTGATTACTATCAATAGTTATATTCCCTATTTTTATAGATAAGAATACGTATAAAGCTATCCCTAAGAATATTATTGTATTAATAGTCACAACCAATAATAATTTTGAACCTCGTGAATATATGGTTTTATACATTATATAAGCTATAATCATATGTATTCCAAACCAAAATATCATATTATGAGAAGCAAATAATCCTAATATTACTCCACTTGAAATAATCAATGGAATATAATAATTCAATCCTTTCGCACCTAATACATATGTAAGTGGAAATACAGAAAGGAACGCCGTCATAACTTCAATATTTAGGAATATCCCTAATAATATTAAAATTAAATAACTTACTGCATAAGCTAGTATTTTCATATTATTAGGAGTTCTAAAGAAAAATTTATTCTTCATTAATTCTTCAATTTCTTTACTCAAAAGTTCTGAAATGTTATTATCCAAATTAACACTCCTTTTTCATTTTAATTATACCCTCGTATAGCAACTATAACTATATAGGTATCTTTATTATTATATCAAATTTTGACACTTTTTAAAAGAAAAATAAAATAACAAATAGCCTATACATCTAATTGTTAATTCCAAAAGAAAATTTCACTTTAAACAAAAAATTAAAATTTAAGTTTGGAAAATCTCTCAGCACAATTAAAATTATTAACTCTATTACATAAAATAACAAAAATAATTCTAGGAAAATAATAATGTCAATGAAAGTTGATAGTTCTGTTACAATAAGATCTCTTGAAACTAACTCAGACGGGGAAGCTTGGGCTTATGTTGACTATGGAAACTACACTGGATATATTCGTGGAGATTTAATCGGAGGATAATAAACTAAAACAGAATAGTGAAAAAGTTGATCCACAAAATTGTGAATCAACTTTTTTACTTATCTCTAACTTTTAATTTAACCATAAGCATACTTATTAGAGTTATTCCTATGACAATAAGGAAAATAGATTTACTTTGTGTAAAACCAAGTAAGCCATTTTTAACATGTTTAGCTATCCAAACATACACATAATCTCCGTAATAAATACCTAAGGCGAAGAATGCTTGATAGATCCCCATACTTACATTACGATATTCTCTATCGAAATATTGCATAGCAAGGGAAATTAGCACATTGTAAGCACCACCATATCCTAATCCATTTAAGATATAACTAACATAAATAACATACGGATTGCTAACATATAGCGCTATTACATAGAATGCTAATGAACATCCTAGTAAGAATAATAGAGTTTTTTGAATACCCCATTTTCTTGTGAAATAAACCCCTACTAGAACTCCAGCAATAAGCTGAGGTACTGCAAAGACAGCATCCATATATGCTAGCATTAACGGCGTCATATTAAGCTCTGTTTTGCCATAAGCAATCATGTTAGCTCCACTTGTAGCAAACTTGATAAATGAAAGCAATAACGCTATTAAACAAATATAAATGAAACTTTTATGTTTGATTACTACTTTCACCTTATCAAATGAAAAATCACTATCAATAGGGCGATAATCTTTCATCATAAATGATAATATAAACGTAATTGTCGCGATAATACCGGCTACTATCCACATATAATCAAAATGTTTGTATGTATTCATAGTAAAAACATATTGTATCGGTGCTGCAATAAATTCAGCTAATAACGGTGCTACAGATAGTATCGATACTGATACCGCCGCCTTATCTTTAGAAAATGTTTCTGAGAAAATAACATTAAATAAGGCAAGCATTGTCGCACTTATCCCCAATGATAATGAAGATAAATATAAAGCTATATAGCTACTGTTAAATGCTACTAAAAATGAAGTTACAATTAATAAAAATAGAGAAATTTGAACGAATATTTTACGTCTTTTGAAAATATCGCTCGCCAAAAACATCGGCAATCTTACTATTAAACTCATAAGTCCATAACCAGCTGCTATTTGAGCTGCGAGTACCGGTGTTAAAGACAGTCCACCTTGTTCTATCGGTGTAATCGCGTATAGTTTTCTATAAGCACGTATAATACTTATCGCAGACCAGAATAAAACTAATATCCAAAATATAATAATTTGATCTTTATTTAATTCGAATTTCTTAGATAAGAAAATTACCAAAATTAAAATTAGTGCGATCATTATGAATGAAAATAAAATTTTTGTTTTAACCATCTCCTAACTGTGTAATTTTTTTATAAAATATCGAATTTAAAATTGATAAAATTCAACTTTAACATTATACCATAAAAACTAGACTTGTATAGTAAATAAATCTCATTATATTACTTTCGAAAGTGTCAAAAAACTTATTTTTATGCCAGGATAAGCCTTATGAATTGTCCTAGCACATCCCAATAATGTACTTCCACTTGTATATATATCATCTATTATCAAAAGAGTCTCAATTTCTTTCAAATCAAGATTATCATTCAAAAAATGATATCTATTTTCTATCCTTTTTTTATGAAGTTTCGATTGTTTTTCTCTATATTCACAACTAAGTAATTTCACAAAATTCACATTACATAATTTACAAACTTGCTCAATATGATCGAACCCTCGAATAACCTCCCGAATCTCGTTTGCTGGAACAATCGTCACTAAATCAAAATTATTTAAAGAAAAAAACTTACCTAAAAGATTTTTAAATTTTACTGCGCAAGCCACATCTCCGAAATATTTTATAGAATAGATTTCATCTTTTAAAAATTCATAGTCAGCAAAATAATACAAAGTATATTCTCCTACTTCTAAGACATTTATATCAATATGTTTCCTACAGCTAGTACAAAGATAAAAATTCTCTTTTTTTGCAAATAATGTATCAAACCCCAACTTTTTCTTTGTTTCTAAACTACAAAAACTACACTTCATATCTTACCTCCTGTTCAACTTTCTATATTTCGCAAGATTATTCATATACTCAATCTCTTTAATAGCAGCTTTCATATCTCTACTTATAATATCCGCTAAAAATACAACATCACCTGAATTATCATAGTCCTTTCTACCTACCCTGCCTGAAATTTGAATTAGTGCCGACTTTGTAAAATTTATATGCTTTGCATCAAAAACCACTACATCTAAATAATCAAAAGTCACACCACGTTCTAATATCGTTGTCGTAATGAGAATGTCTAGTTCTCTGTTATAAAACTTTTTGATTTTCTCACTTCTATTTTCATCTCCACTATAGACGAAATCTATCATTATTTCCTCGGAAATATATTTTTTAAAATACAATACCGCTGTCTCACACATACCTATTTCAGGAACAAATATCAATATTCGTCTATCCTTTTTTAATTTTTCTTTAATGAATTTCTCTAGAAATCGTGATTTTCTAGAAAAATCAAACACTTCGAGCTTTTCAATTTTTATTTTCGGAACAGATAACAAGTATCTGTGATATCTTATAGGTATTTTTATAACTTCATCAACGCTAGATTTAACTATTTCAGATGGCGTGGCTGATAAGAATACAAGTACACCATCATCTTTTAAACTTGTATTAACACCATTTTCTAAACACTCATCACCTGAGTATGGAAAGGCATCTACCTCATCAATAATAACGACATCAAAGTAGTTGTAATACTTAACAAGTTGATGCGTCGTCATAATATAAAAATTCGATTCTTCCAAGATTTTCTCTTCACCATGTAATACACTTATTGGATAACCACTAAAATCACGAAAAAATCTTTCAGATAATTCTTTTACAACATCACGTCTAGGGATTGCTAAACAAATATTTTTCTTATCTACAATTGCCCGATATATTGCTTCATAAACTATTTCCGTCTTACCTGCCCCGCATACTGCCCAGATTAAAGTACTCTTCTTGCTTTCTATGTTCTCCACTAAACTCTTACTTGCTTCTTCCTGAACATCACTTAACTCTACACTTGGTTCTTCTGGTACTTTTAAATCTAATATCGGTATATTTATATGAAACTTTATAAAACAATCATCACTTCTACCAAAATTTATACATCTTCTACAGTATGTAACTTTCTGATTTTTATTATTAAATGTGAAAAATTGTTGCTGATCTTTATTATCACATTGCAAACAGTGAAATTTACCTTTATCTTCATTCACTGAGTACAATTTACTTATATATTGACAATTATCTAAATAATGAAGTTTAATATTCATTTTTAGTAATTTGGATATAGATAAAAGCAGTCCATTATACCTCCTTAAAAAAGTTAAATCACTCTCTTTTAGAGTATAGACTGCCCCTGTCGTTATTTCGTTATATATTTCATCAAAATCCGAATTGATTTCTCCAAAATTATCATAGCTCTTTTTAATTTTTCTATAATTTATATTTTTATCATTATTACTCATTTTTGAGTAATACACAATGTAAAGTGCTTCTATAAATTCACAATACTCCCTAAAAAACATTTTCCTCTCCACCTTATCTACAAATTCCCAGTAAATTCTTCCGAAATTTTCCTCATTTAGTTAACATTTTAAGATTCAATATTCTTATTAACTATACGATAGCCATATCTAATTTTATTTTAACAAAAATATATTTATAAAGCAAAATAAATGTATATTTTATAAAAGTAACATTTTTATGCAAACTATATTGCTAACGTTATCAAAAAGTGGTATAATAAAACTATAAAAGTAGGGGGAACCCCCTATAAAGTAGCTAGACTACTTTATGAAAGGAGTGCTTTAAAATGTTAAGATATCAAGTACGAGGAGAAAATTTAGAAATTACTCAAGCAATTAGAGAGTATATTGAAAATAAAGTTTCTAAATTAGAAAAATACTTTGCTGACAGTTTAGAAGCAAACGTTTACGCTAATGCTAAAGTATATAAAAATAATAAGAAAAAAATCGAGATAACTGTACCTCTTAAAGGAGTAACACTTCGAGCTGAAGAAACTAACGATGATTTATACGCTGCTGTTGACTTAGTTGTTGACAAACTTGAACGTCAAATGAGAAAACACAAAACTAAAATCAATAGAAAAGGTCGTGAAAAAGGATTCGCTGAAGAAAACATCCTTACTAGCGAGTTAGAAGAAACAGAAGAAACTGCATTAGACCTTGGTAAAGTAAAACAACTTAAAGTTGAAGCTATGACAAGAGAAGAAGCTGTATTCCAAATGGAACTTCTAGGACACGATTTCTTCGCATTCTTAGATAACACTACAAATGAAATTTCTGTAGTATATAAACGCCGTGACACTGGATACGGAGTATTAGAAATTTCTAAATAATTAATATTGAGTTTAAACACAATCAACCATCTTCCGTAGGTGGTTGATTTTTCTTTGCAAATACAATAAAATTAAAATAAAGAAATAAAATAGGTATAGAATTTCTCTTGTATTTTTTTATACTCTTATAGTGGTGAAGGACGGAGCTGACCAAAAAGTACTAGATTTTATAAATAGTTTACATGAAAACTCATAGACGCAGTGGTTTATTGATATCTAAATTCACTTTATAAAAGCTTTTTAGATATCTAATAAACTGTGCGGAGGTGACTCGACAAAATCGATTTCTACGAAATCACGATTTTTGAGTCACTCCCTAGTAAAAGAGCCTATAATCTCATTTACTCCTTACAAAATTGCTATGCAATTTTGATCTCACCACTATAGAGTATTCTAGAAAAATATTTAAAGAATAAACTAATTTTATTGTATCCAATTAGTTTCTATAACTATATACAATACCCATTAGGAGGATTTTTTATGACTAAAAAAGTTGCTTTATTCGTTGAAAATGGAAGTGAAGAATTAGAACTAATTGCACCTTTAGACATACTTCGTCGTGCAAATATTCACGTTGATCTAATCTCTGCAAACAACGAAGATTATATAACTAGCTCACATAATGTGAAAATAATAGTAGATAAAAAAATTAATGATATCAATAATATTCTTAATTATGATGCAATAGTAATCCCAGGTGGAATGCCTGGAAGTACCTTACTTCGTGATAATGAGAAAATAATTAAATTTTATCAAGAAATGTATAACGCTGGTAAATTAGTTGCTGCCATCTGCGCGGCTCCTATCGTACTAAACAAAGCGGGGATTCTAGAAGATAAAGAAGTGACTTCTTATCCAGGATTCGACAAAGAAATAAACTGCAAAATATACAATAACGAAAAAGCGGTAATCGTTGATAAAAATGTAATCACTGCTCAAGGACCAGCAGTAGCTATTCTATTCGGTTATGAAATCGTTAATTACCTACTTCAAGATGATACTGCCCAAAATATTAGCAATGGTATGCTAGTTCCAGTATTAAAAAACAACTTATAAAACGAAAAAATTAAGACCTCAGATTAAAGCATCCGAGGTCTTTTATCATTTAATTATTTTGTTAATTCTTCTAATTCTTTCATTGCAGCTACTACAACTTCTGGTGTACAAACATCAACTGCAAGTTTAAATGTTTCTTTTTTACTAGCTGCAAACTCAGCAATTTTTTGCATTTTCTCTTCAACATCTTCTGTTACATTAACACAAGCTAAATTATAAGCTAGATCATTAGCTTTATAGAATGGAACAAGTTTCTCCACTTCTTCTCTCTTACCTTCAGCAAGTAATTGAACCAAGATACCATAAGATACTTTTGTTCCATGTAATACAGAATGTGTTTCTTTAACTAAACTCATACCATTGTGCACTGCGTGAGCTCCTGCCATACGTCCATAGTGAACACCGAAACATCCAACACACCCTGAGATAGCAAATACTGTATCTACAGCATTTTTGAAGCTTTCAGTTACTTCACCTTTTTCCATAGCTTCTAATGCACCATTAGCATCACGAAGAAGAACATCACGAGTAATTTTAGCTGCTTCTAATCCCATTCTTACAAAAGGATCATTAAACTTGTTATTTCTCTCTACTAATACTACTGCTTCATACCATTTCGCTAAAGTATCACCGATACCAGCTACAAAGTATTCTTTTGGTGATTCTAATAATAAGTCTAAGTCTGCGACACAAGCATATGCTGTACGTTTAAAATACGCTACCTCTCTAAATGTATGGTCTGGGTGATAAACGGCTGCTACAGGTGCATAAGGTGCACAAGTTGCGATTACTGTCGGTACTGTCATGTACTCAACATTTAAGTTTTGCGCTACACCTTTGGCAGTGTCGATAACACGTCCTCCTCCTACTCCAAGAACTACGTCAACACCTTCTCCATATTCATCAGCAATGCGTTGCATGTCTTCAAAAGATGCAGAACCATCATATTTCGCTACTCTAAACTCTCTATTCCCTTTATAAAATTTTGTAAATGCTGCGTAAGATTTTTCCCCAGTAACAATCAAAGGAGTCTTAAACCCTTCTAATCTATTATCAAGTGCAGACAATGCCCCACTTCCTGAAATATATTCACTTACCCCTGGTCTCGCTACATTTGCTAATTCAAACATTTTACATCTCTCCTTTGTTGTTAAAATTTATATTTTTTATTGTGTAATTATGATTATAACATTTCCGAAAACTAAAATCAATAGTAAGTTAAAAATATTTTATTTTCTGACAATTGCTATAAATTTCCAAAGAAAAGCTCCCTCGTTTTATACCGGAAGTTACCTTGGGAATATTTTTTTGTTATTTCCTTTTTTCCTAGCTTAACTTCCACTTTGATTTTTTACTGGAACTTACTTTAAGAATTTACCTTTCTGATAATTCTAACAAGGAGCACCTTAAACTTTCATCTATATAATAAGAAATCAAAGTAATTGAGTGTGATAAGATTTACTGCATCAATTACCTTGATCTTTAGGTTATCTCGGGAAAAATATAGTCCCCTCTTTCTTAGTCTGCCCTTTAGTTATAGATTCCACTATAGTACTAGCTTTTTCTAAGGCTACTATATCACCATTTAGTTTTTCAATTAATATCTTTCTACCTTTATATGGACTATAAACACTTGCTTCTACATTCTCAATCCTTAAATAATAACGCTCATCCAAGTTATTTTCCGTAAGCATATTTTTTATTTGAGCCAGATTTTCTTCATTATAATCTACATACTCAAATAAGTTTCTGTTTTGCAATCTTCTTGCTAAATCAGCAGCAATTTTATCCTCTTTATCTTGAATAAGAGCACAACAATATAATAGTGAATTTTCATCTAATTTAAAATATTCATCTACACTCACTTCAGATTTTTCTAAAAATGGCACCAACACCTTCATATCTTCAAAATAGTCTTTATTTCCTTTGAAAATATCCTTCAATCTATTAAATAGTTGAATGAATACCGCCTCATAACTTCTGGCTACAGGATGATAATAAACTTGCCAGTACATTTGATATCTTGCCATAATATAGTCTTCTACACTATGAATACCAGTGTATTTAACGACAATTACCTTTCTTCCCTCAGCTGTTTTTCTTACACGCATTGTACGTAATATTCTTTCAAGATCAAACTGTCCATAACTCGTCGCTGTAAAATAAGAATCACGTAATAAATAATCCATTCTATCGGCATCTAGTTGACCTGAAACAATCTGATTAAGTATATCATTTTCATGAGTATGTTGAATAATAGAGACTATATCTCGTGGTAACTTTTCTGAAACATCTCTTAAAATAGCATTAAGTTCTGTATTCCCTAATATTATTTTTGCTGTATATTCTTCGTGACTATGATTAGTAATATTCTCAAATGCATGAGAAAACGGACCATGCCCCACATCATGCAGAAGTCCCGCAAGCATCACACAAACTTTCTCATATTCAGTTAATTCAACGCAAAGCGACTTAACTTCAGTAACCATTCTTCTAACAATCTCATAAACTCCTAGAGAATGAGAAAATCTAGAATGTTCAGCTGTTGGATATACTTGAAAATCTCCCCCTAATTGTCTTATACGGCGTAATCTTTGAAACTCCTTACTATCAAGACAATTCCAAATTACTTCATAGTGAATATGAATATAACTATGAACTGGATCTTTTAACACTTTAGTTTCGTCTAATTTTTTTAATTCCATCACTTCTTTCCCCCTACTATAATCGATATTTTTTACTATATTTCACCTATTATTATATCAAAGCATAAAAAAAAGACAAGCCTAAGCTCATCTTTTTCACTCTTATTCTTATTTTTCGTCTACTACGTATGGTAAAAGTGCCATGTGTCTAGCTCTTTTAATTGCTGTAGTTAACATTCTTTGGTACTTAGCTGAAGTACCTGTTACACGACGTGGTAAGATTTTTCCACGTTCAGAAATGAATTTTTTAAGTAATTCTACATCTTTGTAGTCGATAAATTCTACGTTATTTTTAGTGAAATAACATACTTTTTTACGACGACGCATGTTGTTACGACGATTGTTAGTTACTGCCATTGTGCATGTCCTCCTATGTAATTTTAGTCTTCTTTAAACGGATTTACTACATCCTGCATGAAGTCATCATCTAGATTACTTGGGAAGTTTTCCCCAAAATCAGAGAATGATGAACTATCATTAATAAAATCTTGCATAGCTGAATTAGCTTGTCCAAAGTTTTGATTAGTATTGTTGTTATAATAATTTTGATTATTGTTATTATACGCTGGTTGTGATTGAGGTTGATTAAAACTCATTGAGTCAAAACCATTGTTTTGTCTACTATGTGAGCTGTTTTTAGATTCAAGAAATTGAACACTATCTGCTACTACTTCAGTAACATACACTGTGTTTCCATCTTTACCTTGATAATTTCTCGTCTGTATTCTACCTTCAACAGAAATCAGACTACCACGTCCTAAAAAACGTGCCATATTTTCTGCTTGCTTTCTAAAAGCTACACAGTTAATAAAATCTGCTTGTCTTTGACCATTTTGGTCAGTGAATGTTCTGTTTACAGCTACTGCAAAATAAAGCATTGGAATATTCGAACTAGAATATCTTAATTCTGGATCTTTAGTTAATCTACCCACTAATACTACACGATTTACCATAGTATTTCACCCCTTATTTTTCTAATCTTACTACCATGTGACGGATGATGTCATCGCTAATTTTTGCTAAACGATCGAATTCTTTTGTAGACGCATCTGTTGCTGAAGTTAATTCTACTACATAGTAGTAAGCATCACTGAAGTCTTCGATTTCATAAGCAAGGCGTTTTTTACCTAAATCTTTAACTTCTACTGCTTCTGCACCTTCTGAAAGAATATTTACGAATCTATCAACCACAGCTTTTTTAGCTTCTTCATCGATACGTGGTTGAACAGCAAACATTACTTCATATTTTCTCATGTGTGTGTTACCTCCTTTTGGTCTTTGCGACTCTCTAATCTATTAGAGAGTAAGGAGTAATAAAATTACTCTAGCGACTATTATATCAAGTATAGAAATAAAAAGCAACTAATAACTATATTTTTTGGAATTTTTTTTGAATAATTTTTTCGAATCTTCTTCATTATTTAATCACTAAAAAATCTTCTATTAACTATTCAATCCTCCTCTACTAAACAAGAAAAATAAATATCCCATTAGAGAACTCTAAGGGGATATTTGGAAATTACTCTTTTACTTTAAATGAATACATCAAAACTATAATTAATAAAAGTAATAAACTATATAATGCAAATGATGCACTAATAGCATTAGCGAAAAATAATATAACTGTTGTTCCTATTGGTACTGAGATAGTAATAACAGTACTAAAAATACTATATATTGACGTTTGTTTTTCCTCAGGTACTGATTGTAAAATCAATGCATCTAGTTTTGGATTTGATATTCCTTCAAAATAACCTATTATTACAGTTAAAATAATAAGTATAAATTTATTTTGAAGTATCAATAGATTTCCTACATACATAATAAATAAAATTATTTCTAATATAGCATTATTTCTCAAACTCATATTCTTATAAAAACTAATTTGATAGACTCCACCGCCAATTGTACTAAGTACTTCTACAATTTCTAATAAAGTAATAGTATACGCTACATTCCCAAATAATAAGCTCTCGTTTTTTACTAGAATTACTAGAAGTAAAGCGAACATCGCAGATGAGTAAAAATTCATCCCTAAAAATAGTATAACAAAATTATATATTTTCTTTATTTCACGAAGTATTTTAAAGTTTTCAATAGTGTCCTTTAAAAATCTTTTAGTACTTACCTTCTCTTTATTATTAATTTTAAAACTGCCAATCTCTGCTTTCATCGCATTTTTATATTTTGCCAGTATTAAAAATGCTATCAAGAATAGTGCTGCATTTAACATACCAAAGTATGAGTAATTGTAACTTAAAAGCCCTAAAATGAATACTCCAACAGCCTTCCCACCAAGCGAGATTGTATTGTCTATAGAACTAATAAATGCTAATGCTTCACTTAACTGTTCTTTACGCACCAATCTAGTATTTATTGACATTGATAAATAGCTATTATATCCACCTAGAATATCAGCAACCACATTTACAAATACTAATACAATAAAAATCCACCATTGCACCCCATAAATACACACTAAGGCGAATAACGAAAATAATAAAAACTGATAAAATCTTGTCGATAATATTCTTTCATACTTATCTTTCGTCTGATCTGCGAAATATCCTAGGACAAACGAGATAATATAAGGTAATGTCGTAGCTATCGACACTATACTCACAGCTAATTCTGGATTCGGTAAACTTGTCGCATAAATAATAAACGCAATATCAAATAACTTTCTACCAGCATTCCCAAATGCTGATGAAATAGTGAATAACCTATAGAGTTTATTTTTCAAGAAAATATTCATAGAATATCACCTCCTGTATTATTTTATATTTTACATTGATACGGTTAAATTTTCAATATATTGTATAATTTTTTTTGAAAATTTAAAATATTTATCGTCAAATTTTAAATTCCTTACAATTAATAAAAAGAGCAACTATTCGGCATTCGGAAATGATTCGACAAAATCGTGATTTCAGAGAATCAAGATTTTGTCAAGTTAACCCCAACCTTTTTAGTTACTCTCTATTTATATATATTTCTTATATCCTATCCCTCGTGAAATATTCGTACATATCTTCACGAATTGGTGTCTGTATTTTGTAAAAGAACTGAATTACAGTATCTCCGCTTCTTTCTCTAGCTACTAATTTAGGCTCTCCTATTGTCTTCATCTCACCAAGGAAATAAAATATTCGTGCCCCATCTTTATCATCTTTATTTTTCCTCATAAATAGATAGATTTTTGTTTCATTATTATAGAAATAGTCGCACTCTTTCGATTCTAAATTCCTTCTCGGCTTCGACATCGAAGTAAAACCATTATCTGGTAAAAATCCATGTGTATAATCTCGGTTAAATGAATTTTCATCAATATCGTAGTTAATAAACACTGGTAAAGTCTTCGTTCTTTCATCGTATTTATAACCACCTATAGCGAGTGGCACATAGTTAATTCCCCATGAGAATAATTTACAAATATCTTCAAAACTATATTTCTCATACAATACAAAATTAGTATCTTTATATAAATTATCTCTATAATATTTATTGTATCTGTAGATTCCATAGTCTACCAAATCTTGTAATAATTCCCTAAAAATCTCTGATTGTAGCTGTTCTTCAAATTCTTTAGATACTTTTATCTCTGATGCATTCTCATCTAAAAATATACAATCATGAAACTTCTTCTTAGTGACACTACTAGTTACGAAATTATTAGTAAGTATCTTTCTACTAACATCCAACTCATAATCTGCAATAAACTTATTGTAGTCTTTCAACATAATTTCTTCAAAAGCTGTAAGAATATTACGCTTCTTATCATCTAATAACAAACGTAAAATTATAAGTTCTTCTATCTTTTTACTCAAGATTAGATTAGTAGAGACGAAATTTAGCATATTCTCTGCTGTCTTCGTCAGTTTCCCACTATATTTAAACTGTTTTTCCTTCTTAGATAAGAATGAATAATAACTTCCAGCTACTTCGAAAATTTTTCTAACATCAATAGCATCATAGTTTTCAAAATCTGAATAAGTAGGTATCTTACCAAGTTTATTTTTCAGTTTATTATACTCATCAGTAACAAATAGCCACGTATTTAACTTCACATTATCTATCGCACTATAAATTCTCTGTTTAGAGATTTCATCAAAATGAATAGTCGACATCCCTGGAATATACCTAGTCCCTTGAGATAAAAATTTCCTTACAGTATCTTTATCATAACTATTGTCTCCAGATAGAGCCACTGGTATTAAAAAGTTATTCTTGTAATTGGCGATAAAATCTATTATTACGACAAACTCCTTATCCGCAGATTTTCGCAAACCTCGACCCAACTGCTGAATAAAGATAATAGAACTTTGTGTAGGTCTTAACATAATTACCTGATTAACCTCTGGTATATCTACACCTTCATTGAAAATATCTACAGTAAATATATAATCTAGCATATCGCCATCATTCGCAACTAACTTAGCAATCTCCTGTTCACGGCACTCCTGACTATCTTCACCTGTTAAGCTAGTAGTATTATAACCACGTATGTTAAATTCTTCACTCAGTACCTTAGCTTCTTGTTTCGATGAACAGAAAACTAGACCCTTTACCCTATCTCCTGAATAGCCATAATAATTGATTTTACTTATAATATGCTCAACACGTTCATTAGACACTAGATTTGAAAACTCGCTCAGTTCGTCAATAACCTTACCATCAACTTCTAGATCACTAATCCCAAAATAATGAAATGGACATAATAATGAATTTTCCATCGCTTCTTTTAAGCGAACTTCATAAACGATATTATTGTTAAATAATTCATAAATATTAAAACTATCGGTTCTATCAGGACTTGCCGTCATCCCTAGATAAAATGTCGGTTTGAAATAATCCATCAATCTAAGATAACTGTCAGCCCCTGCCCTATGTACCTCATCTACTATAATTTCATCAAAATGAGTCTCGTTAAAATTCTTAAATACATCTTCCTTAGACATAGTTTGAACTGTAGAAAAAATGAAATCCGCTTCTATATTTTTCTCTTTACCTGTAAGTAAACCATAGCTGCGACTAGTTCCAAAAATAGTCTTGAACGTCTCCAACGCCTGACGAGCAATTTGTTCTCTATGGACTATAAACAACAATCTCTTGGCACCTATACTCTTCATGGCAAAAGCAGCCGCAAATGTCTTACCAGTTCCTGTCGCAGAAATAAGAAGACCCCTGTTATCTTGATTACGAAGTTTTTCGAAATTTTCTATAAAACTCCTTTGCATCTTATTCGGTTTTATTTCCTCGGAAATAATTTTCTTAGTAACAGTCTCAATCTGATTACTAGCGAATTCTTCAATATACTTATCTTTTATTTCAGAGTAAGACTTAGATTTATCCCATAAACTATTAAACTCATCTAAGACATTATCAGCTAGAATCCTATCTCCTTCAATAAAGGTATTCCATTCTTTATTTATTGTCAGTGCCGCACTCGTTAAGTTCGAACTTCCCATCAGAACTTTCCATGAATCACCATATCTAAATAAATAACCTTTAGTGTGGAAGCCGTGTTTATTTTCTACACAATCATAAACCTTTAGAGATATATTTTTAAAATTAGACAATTTCTCTAACACTTTAGGAGTATTAAAATATAAATAATTCGTCGTTAAAATCTTTCCTCGTATATTCTTTTCTTCTAAATTCTTCAAAGTCTGAAGTAAACTAGTCAAACCACTTTCTGAAATAAATGCCACGCTGAAAATAAATTCATCGCACATTTCTAATTCACTCTCAAGCGTACTAAGAACTTTCTTCGCTTCTAAATGATTATTATAAACAAATGTATTCTTCATTTTAACCTCCTTCTGTTAGATTAGCCATTAATTATTTCATAAGTTATTAGGGCTTCTTTCATAACTTTTACATTATGAACACGTACCATTCTAGCTCCTCGTTTCACCGCTTCTAATGATAAAGTCGCACTTACTATGTCTCTATCTTTCGGATTACTATTACCACCAAGTACATAATCTGTCGTTCTCTTTCTACTTACTGCATATAATATTTCACAACCTAGCGAATTAAGTAACTCTAATTTTCGCGTGATTTCCAAGTTAGCCTCTGCAGTTTTACCGAATCCCATTCCAGGATCGACAATTATATTTTCTTTTTTCACACCTGCTTTTAAGCAAATGTCCACACTCTCACCTAGTTCACGCACAACTTGTTCAATCTCATGTCCTTCTTCTACACCACCATTGTGCATAATAAAGATCGGAATATCATGTTTAGCAGCGACATCAGCCATAGTACTTCCTTTAGCACCATTCACATCATTTAGTACATCTACTCCTGCTTCAATCATGTATTCAGCTACATTAGGCTTATACGTATCAACGCTAAAGCACACATCAGGGAATGTCTTTCTTAATGTTGGAAATACGCTTTGTAATCTAGCAAGTTCGTCTTCCTCGCTAACTACAGTCGAACCTGGACGAGTCGATTCAGCACCGATATCAATAATATCCGCACCTTCAGATACCATCTTACGAACACCTTCTATCGCAGCTTCCACATCATAAAAATCTCCACCATCCGAAAAAGAATCCGGAGTAAAGTTCAATATCCCCATAATTAAATATTTTTTTTTATTTAATAATTGTTTTAATTTATTCATTCTGTCACCTTATCATTTTATTTTGCATACCTTACTATTATATCATGTGAATATGAGGTTTGCAGTAAAAAAGAAGCAACCCTAAAATTATGATTTTAGAATTACTTCTCTATTTTGTTAATTGGGTTCTGCTCCCAACTTTCTACTCACTCTTTTTCTTCAACGAACGAATAACTGGTTCTTTTCTAAATGCATAATATAGCTGAGCAGCCATTATAACCCATAGAATAGGCTCTACAAATATTACTCCTAAATATCCTGCACTTGGAATAATAAATATTACAAATAATATTTTTCCTAGCATTTCTATAATACTTGAAACAAGCGGCATCATCTTTTGACCTAAACCTTGCAAGGCATTTCTTAGTATTACTAATATACTTAATGCCGGGTAAAATGCAGAACTTATTTTCAAATATAATGAAGCTTGATAGATTAATTCTTCATCATTGCTTCCAGTTATAAGTTCGTTTAGATATGGACTAGCAAAGAATAATACAATACTAATGAAAATTGACCAAGTAATCGTAATAATCATTGTTTGTCGAAGACCTTCAACAATACGTCTATATTGTCTCGCACCAAAATTCTGGGATGTAAAGGTCGTTATAGTCGCATTCATGGCTATTATCGGCAGCAATGCAAGTACCATTATTCTTCTAGCACTCGTCTGAGCACTGATAATCGTTGAACCTAAGGCATTAATCGATGTTTGTAAAATCACTGTTCCTATAGAAACTACAGAAAACATAAGCCCCATAGAAATTCCCTGTCCCAATAGTTCAGCATAAAGTTTTTTATTCCATGTAAAATGTTTTTTTGTTGGAATTAGAAATGGTGTTTTTCTACGAATATAGTTAAAACATAATACTGCAGAAATACCTTGTGAGATAATTGTTGCTATCCCAGCCGAACGCACACCCATGTGTAGGTATGCTATAAAATATATATCTAATACAGTGTTAATAATTGCTGCAAAAATTAAAAAATATAATGCAGCTTTACTATCTCCAACTGCTCGAAGTAGTCCCGCACATAAATTATACGCTAGAGTAACACCTACAAATACTACTATAAGATAACTATACTCATAAGATTGAGCAATAATATTACTTGGTGTTCCAAGCAATTCCAGCAAGGGATATAAGGTAAAATTACCTAATACCGCAATTATAACGCTCAGTACTCCTCCTATAACAAATGTAGCAGCCACAGCTCTCTTTAACTTTTCATAGTTCCCAGCACCGTAATGACGAGCAATAACTATACCCATACCATTTCCTATACCTATTGCAAAACCAACAACAAGCTCAAATATCGCAGCAGTAGCTCCAACAGCAGCAAGGGATTCTTCTCCAAGGAATCTACCGACAATCATAATATCTACCGTATTATAGAGTTGCTGAAAAATATTTGCTATCATAATCGGTATCGCAAAAGCAATCATCGCCCGTAAAATCGGACCTTCTAATAAATTTACTGATGTTTTTTTCATAAATAATATTATAGCACTTTGAAATAAAGATTCAAGAAAAAACCTGAAAACTATTCTGAAAATGGAGAAAGGCTCATCTTTCGATGAGCCATTTATATTACACTGATTCGAAACTAAGAATTTTCTCGTCCTTTCGTACTAAAAATTACTCTAGAAATGGAGAAAGGGACTGATAAAATAATCAGTCCCTTATATTATGAAAAAAAATATTATTAAGTTTTGTTATGTTTATATTATATAATCCAAACCTTATATAAACTTAAAGCTATAATTAAAATGAAACTAAAATTGAAAAAATTTGAAAATAAGCCCTAGAAATGGAGAAAAGCCCATCTTTCGATGAGCCATATATTACACTGATTCGAAACTAAGAGTTTTCTCGTCCTTTCGTACTAAAAATTACTCTAGAAATGGAGAAAGGACTGATAAAATAATCAGTCCCTTATATTATGAAAAAAAATATTATTAAGTTTTGTTATGTTTATATTATATAATCCAAACCTTATATAAACTTAAAGCTATAATTAAAATGAAACTAAAATTGAAAACATTTGAAAATAAGCCCTAGAAATGGAGAAAGGCTCATCGAAAGATGAGCCATATATTATGAAAAAAAATATTATTAAGTTTTGGTATGTTTATATTATATAATCCAAACCTTATGTAAACTTAAAACTATAATTAAAATGAAATTAAAGTTATTATTTTTCATAGTTAATTTCAGATCTACTAATCAATATAACCGAGGCTGACCCAAAAGTCCTAAAATTTAACAAAGTCCATATAAGAACTCATAGATGCAGTGGTTTATTGATATCTAAATTCGCTTTATAAAAGCTTCTAGATAGCCAATAAACTGTACGTGGATAGCTCGACAAAATATTGTTTCTTAAGAAATCGCAATTTTCGAGTCACTTCCATCTTATTTTTGGCTTTAACTTAAATCCCTTCATCCAAATTATATCCTTTACAATTCATCTTTATCATTATAAAATTAAGTGTATATTATTAGAAATGTTGGTGTTTATTTATGAATTTGAATTGTAAAATAAAATTTGAGAAATATTTAAAAGAGAATAATTTAGAAGATAAAAATAACATATTAGAACTTTTCAGTCAGTTAAGTTTAGAACAACTTGCTGAAAAACTTCTGATTTTAGATAAAGATAAAATTGTGAACTATGCAATTGAATGTACTTGCGAAGAACTTCTTATTACTTCATCATATAAAATAGAACGTACTGGGATGAAACTTGGTCTTCACAGAATGGAACATATTCTTGAACTTTTCGATCATCCTGAAAAAGATCTTAAGGTAATTCACGTTGCCGGTACTAATGGTAAGGGTTCTACTTGTTCTTATTTAAAAGATGTCTTAAAAACTAAGTATAGAGTTGGATTATACACAAGTCCTGGTATGCTGAGTTTTAACGATAGGATTCGTGTTAACGATGATTTTATTTCATATAAAGAAGCTTATCGTTTATTCAAACTAGTTCAAGAAACTTATGACCAAAATAATCCAGATCCAAGTGATAAACTATCATTCTTTGAAATTATTACAGGTGTAGCTCTATTGTACTTTAGAGAGAAAAAAACAGATTTCGTAATTATGGAAGTTGGTCTTGGTGGAAGATATGATGGAACAAATATTTTTAAAGAAAAAGTATTATCTATCATTACAAAAATTGGTCTAGATCATACCGCTATTCTTGGAGATACTCTTGAAAAAATTGCTTATGAAAAAGGTGGAATTATCCAAGAAAATGATAATGTTCTAATTTATCCTGCTGGCGAAGGTGTTGTAAATGTAATAAAAGATATCTGCCAAGATAAAAATGCTAGCTTAAGTATTTTAAATGAAAAAGATATTGTCGTAAAAAAAGTTGAAGCTAGAGGTAATGAATTTTCATATAAAGGTGTAGATTATTCTACTAAGATGGTCGGTGCTCACCAAGCTTTTAACGCATCTTTAGCTTTAGAAGCATTAGCTAATCTGAAAAAACGTGGTATTATCGATGTAGAAGATAGTGGTATAAAAGAAGCTCTAAGTAAATCAGTTTGGGTAGGACGTTTAGAATGGATTCGTGAAAATATTCTTCTAGACGGCGCCCACAACAATGATGGTATTGATAGTTTAGTGGCATACCTAGATAAGCAAAAATTCCATAAATTGAAGATTCTACTTGGTATTCTTGAAGACAAAGACTACAAAGACATGATTGAAAAATTAAAAACTATCCCCGCTGAATTCTCAGCGACAAAAGTTCCAATCGAGATTAAAGAATCAAGTCTTGATAATCTAGTTCAAAGTTTTGGTGATACTCATGTCACTAAATATGAGAATTATGAAATTGCTTTAAACAGTATTATTCCAAATCTACAAGACGATGAAATTCTTCTAATTACAGGTTCACTTTATCTTATCTCAGCGGTAAGAGGTGAAATATTAGAGAAATACTAAATACATAGTAAAAGAACCAGCATCGCTGCCGGTTCTTTTTTCTATTCATAGTTTTCTATAAAATGTTTTATCGCCGCTGCAAAATCTTCTACTACGTGTGTAGCTTGTCCTTTTACTTCTTGTGGCGCACGATTCATACAGTATGAAACATCAGCTACCTTAAACATATCCACGTCATTTCCTGAGTCTCCTAAAGCTATTACTCTATCATACCCTGAACTGATAGCTTCAATACCACTAGCTTTAGAAATATTTTTTGCTGTGATTTCCATACGTGTTGAACCAGATTTATAAATTTCTACTTCTGGAAATTTCTCTTTCATTACATCGTAATGATAATCTAATTGTTCTTTTGTTGGTCTTACGTTAATCTTATAAATTATTTTTCCTTCTAATATTTCAAAAGGATTTTCGACACAAATTAGCTCCATGTTCCATAATCTATCTTTTTTCTCATGGTCAAAATTACCAATACGCTGTTTCCCATCTAAAGCATCAAATATTAATTTGCTTTCTTTTAGATATTCGAATATTCCAGTTAAATCTTTAGTAGGAATATATTTTTCAAAAAGAACTTCATCTTGTCTTGTTACGACCGCTCCGTTAAACCCTATCATGTGTGTAACATCCATATCATTACCTTGAGCAATGTATTTGATTTCTTCAACAGAACGCCCAGTCGCAACTGAGAAATCCCCGTAATTTTTAGCATCATGATACGCTTTTAAATCTTCTTTTTCGACGAATACTGAATTTTTTACAAATGTTCCGTCTAAGTCTGTAACAAACAAATTCTTCATGAAACTATTCCTCCATACCAAGCATGTCTTGGATTTCCATTTTTAATACATTAGCATGAGATCCATAAATTGATTGCATTTGCATATCACTTTCTGCAAATCCCATAGCTCCAAGTTTCGTTGTAATACGTTCTTGGTCTACTACACTCTTATCTTTAACATTGATTCTTAAACGAGTTATACAAGCATCTACAGCTTCGATGTTATCTGGACCACCATGTGCTTTGATTAGCTCAGTAGCTTGTTTTCTAATTCCTTCTGGTGTTTTTTGTACTGTTTCCATTACTTCATCATCACCAGCAGTTGTTAAATCAGTTGTTTTTGGTTCTTCTTTACCAATTGTAGCGATTTCTACACCAAGTTTAGCACGAGCTTCGTTTTTATTAGATAATTTAACATCATCTCCGTCTTCACGACCAGGAGTTTTAAGATCAAATTTAACAATCATAAATCTGAACACGATGTAATAGATGAAGAAATAAACCACACCTACGATTGGCACTAACCACCAAGATGTTTTAGGCCCTTGAAGCACTCCGTAGATTACCCAGTTAATAAATCCGTGTCCAGTTGGAGTAGCAACTCCTGCTCCTAACATGTGCATTACGAATAATGCTGAACCTGCTAAGAATGCGTGTACTACATAAAGAATTGGTGCTACGAATAAGAATGTAAATTCAATTGGTTCTGTGATACCTGTTAAGAATGAAGTACCAGCAGCTGCGAATAGTAATGAACCTACAACTTTACGTTTTTTCTCGTCAGCTGTTTTGTACATTGCATAAGCTGCACCAGAAAGACCGAACATGAAGTAAACGAATTTACCACCGTTAAATCTTGTAATACTTGGATCTACGTGTTGTACGTTTGGATCAGCTAATGAAGCTAAGTAAGCGTTGATTGTACCAACTACACGTTGTCCACCAATTTCCCAAGCTCCACCTAGTTCTGTTGTACGAACTGGCCAGTTTAGACCGTGGTGAAGACCGAATGGTAATAATGCTCTTTCTACTAAACCATATAAGAATGTTCCAATAGGCCCTGATTTAAGGATGAAGATTGATAATACACTAATACCTTTTTGTACTGGTGGCCATACGAAGAATAATCCAGTTGCCACAGCTGACATGATTACGATAGTTGCAATAGGTACGAAACGTGGTCCACTGAAGAATCCAATAACTGTTGGTAATTGAACTTTAACAGCCCACTTATGAACGAAGTATACTACGATACCTACGATGATACCTCCGAATACACTAAGGTCCATTGTTTGAATACCAAGTACTTTTGTCTGCATGGCATTAGATAACGCTAATTTTGCTTCGTTACTTGATAACTTGCTAGTATCTACTAATTTATGACTTTGTACTAATAGGAAGTTAAGTACGTAGTGTAATACGATAAATCCTAATAAACCAGAAAGTGCAGCAGAACCTTTTTCACGTTTTGCTAACCCTACAGCTACTCCAACCGCAAAAATAATCGGTAAGTTATTAAATGCTGTATCTCCTAATACAATTAGGAATTTCATAATAAACTGAATAATGTCATTTTTTAATGCTGGGAACATTTTTAGTGTGTTTGAATTACTGAAGGCTGTCCCAATTCCTTTAATAATACCTGCACCAGGAAGCACAGATACTGGTAATAAGAACGAACGTCCGAATTGCTCAAAAGCAGAGACGAATTTATTTTTTTTCTTTGCCATTACCTTTTCTCCTTTTATAATTTTGTCTAGCCATATTATACCAAATTTGAAAACGATTTTTCCTGTTTTGCCTAAAAATTTCTTCCTTTGTAATTAATTACTAATTCAGTAAAATTTTACTATACTATGTAAACCTTTTTAAAATAGCTTTTATTTTCTAAATTTTTATGTTATGATACATAATACTGAGTAAAGAAAAGGAAATCGATTGGTAAATTTTACTCTTGGAGGTAACTTATGTTTTTTGACAATTTAAAAAATAATTATGATAAACTATCTATTTCAGAACAACAAGCTATAGATTATCTAATGAAGCAAGATAATATTGAACACACGACCCTAAAAGAAATTAACCAGGCCGTTCTTGTTTCATCTTCTACCGTAATTCGTGCTTGTAAAAAATTAGGTTATAATACTTTTATCGATTTAAAATACGATTTAAAAATAAGTAAGGAGCTAGCTAAAAATAATAAAAACTCAACACCCTCTACCTTCCTTTCTTTAAAAGAACAGCTTAGCGTTGAATTTTCTAGGACAATGTCTATACTAAATCAAGATGATTTTAATATTTTTGCAGAAAAAATTATTAATGCTCGTCGTATTTTTTGTATTGGTAGCGGTTCTAGCTATATGGTCATGAGTGATTTTAATAGAAAACTTAAGCTAATTAATCTTTGGTCAAACGATTATTTTGAACACTATTCTATTAAAAGAATCCCTGATATCTGCAAAAAAGATGATGTCCTTTTAGTATTTTCTCTAAGTGGTAATACTGATGTTATTAACGATTGTGTTCTAGAAGCTAAACAAAATGGAACTACTATTCTATCAATCACAAGTCTCGCGAACAGTCCTCTAGCTAAAATGAGTGACCATTTGATTAAAGTCTATGACGCTCCGAAAAACAGAAAAAAAATCCGTTCTCGTCTAATGCTAAGCGTAGTTGGAATTATTTTATTTGAAACTATCGTTAACACTATCAGTCCCGGAGAATATGTAATTGATTAAAAAAGGGTGCAACTCAAAAATCCTAAATTTTTAAAAAGTGCACATGATAACTCATAGACGCAGTGATTTATTGATATCTAAATTCACTTTATAAATGATTTTTAGACATCTAATAAACTTTACGAGGGAGACTCATTAGATTCTCCGAAATCGAGATTTTCAAGTCATTCCCTCATCTTATTTTATCATTTTAAATATTTTCCTATTTCTCAGATTTAACAACAAATTACAAAAAGGAGGTGACTTATCTCACCTCCTTTTCTTATGTTTTAATTAGTCTTTTTACTTTTAACCTTATTTTTAGGAACCCGTTTAGCAGAACCTATGTTCCAAACAGTTTCCTCTTGTGAAGCTATTTCTTTATATATATTTGCATTATTTTTCACTGCACTATCTATTTCTTTAGTTTCCACTGTTTTTTTTTCTACTACTTGTGATTCAACTTTTTTTATTTCAGGTGTAGATTTTTTTATTGGTTCATTGATAGAAAGCCCAGTAGTTGATATACCTACTTGTTTTTTTGAACTTTCTGTCGTATTGCGTGATACTGAACCATAAACAGATGAATATACTGGTGACGGCTTGAATTTTCCTACACTACGCAGTTTCGGTGTAATAGTATTTGAACTCATCATTTGTCCAGTTACTGATCTAGTAGACGTTGATAATCCTGTTGAAGAATATTTTTCAAAAATAGCATCAAGTATTTTTTGATTATTTTCTATTTTCTCTTTACTTACAGGTCTATAACCGTAATCAACTGTTTTGTATTCACCTAGTTTAGAACCATTTCCTTTATCGAAGTATTCAGAAACATCATTAGTATATAATTTTTCTGTATATTCAATTCCACGCTCTTCCTTTTCTTTACTTGCTTCTTCATAAGAGTTAATATCCTCTAATCTCTTCTGAGCAACTTCCTTAGGAACAACTTTTTCATCAGTGAACTTGTCTACATCATTAGTTACTTTAATAGATTTAGTATTAGGTGATACTTCTCTTAGTAAGCTATCGATGTTTACTGAATCAACTGACTCTTCAAGGTAATTTTGTTCTTCAAGTTCTTCGATTTCCTCTTCATCTAAGTGGTAATCGCTATAACCTGATAATTTATCTTTCTTAACCTCTTTGAATTCTTCATACTTCTCTACTTCGATATCTTTTATCTTAGCCACTTCTTGAACTAAATCTACATAAGACTCTTCTTTTTTATCTTTTCTTAAATCTTCTAGATTTTCATTCAATTCTTCAATTTCAGGTAGAGTCTCTTCTTTTTTCGGAGAAATATCTATATTCTCAGTTTCTATTAGTTCATCTAAAGCTGTTTTTTCTTGAATACTTTCAGCCTTTTTACCTTCGTATAAACCTTTTCTGAAGTTTTCTACATCCTCTGTAACCTCTTGACTTTCCTCAAATCTGTCGCCCACAAGTTTTTTACTAACTCTATCGATATCATCTTCAAATAAATCTTCAGCACCTTCTAGAACATCATGCACAGAAGTATATTTAAGTTTCTCACGACGACTTCCTTCTGCATCAAGTTCTCTAACTTCAAGTTCAGGAATTTCTTTTTCATGAACTTTACTTTCTTTATCGCGAATTTCATCGAAAATACCGTCTAATTTTTCATTTTTCTTAGTATATAACGGATTATCTTTTTCTATTTTATCACTTCTTCTCTCAAGAGCATTAAAATTTTCTTCGAATTCTTGTCTTGCTTCTTTATTCTTAGTGACTCTTTCTCCTTGTACTGAAACTTCCTCTTTAACTTGTTCTTTAAATTTGCTTGCTACTTCTTCTTTCAACTCACTGCTATCTTTACCTAGTACTACACTATCTCCTAGAGCATCAATTTTGTGATCTTGTTTTAATCTCTTAGTTCTTACAGCTGCAAGCGTTGGATGAGTCCTTCTAGATGGATTTTCATCAAAGATGTCAACATCACGTATTTCAGAACCTGTTACTCCAAGTTTTTTCAATGCATCGCCTAAATCCGTTACTTTACCCTTTGAAACCACCTCTTCTTTTTCTTCATATTCTGTAATATCAATTTCTTCAAACTTAGGTGTTACTTTCTGTTCTGTTTCTTCTACAAACTCAATTTCAAGTTCATCCTCAGATTCTTCTATTTTTTCTACTTTTGATTGAGCTTTTTTCTTATCAAGATTTTTATTTTCTTCAAAGTCTTCTTCAAAATCATCTAACACGGCATCTAATTCTTCTTGATCAATTTCATCATCACTTACATTAAACAATTTATCTTTTAGTCTTGAGAAGAATCCTACTTTTTTCTCGTTTCCTTCTTCATTATCATCTTCATAGTCTTTTTCTGCTACTCTAGATTTTTGTCTTTGTTCACGTTTCTGACGCTCTAGATATGTTTTATAATCCTCAGCTTCATCATCTTCGTCTTCTTCATCTAGATATTCATCATCTAAGAACCCTTCATCTTCTTTTTTATTAGAACTGAATAATCCTTTAAGTTTAGAAATAAAGCCCTTTTCTTTTTTAGATTTTTTCTCTTGCTTGAAATCTTCTTCGTAATCATCTTCATAATCTTCAAAGTCATCATAGTTATCTACTTCGAAATCATCAAGATTAACTTCTTCATAATCTTCAATCTTTTTAGATTCTTTCTCGTCACGTTTTCTAGTACTACGTTGTGAACTAAATTCATCCTCATCAAATGATTTTTTAGTTTTATTAGAACTAAAATCTATTTCAAAATCCTCATCTTCATCAAGATAAACTCTTTCTTTTCTTCTGTTTTCAGCTCTTTTTTCCCTACGTTCAGCTAAATCGTCTTTTTTCTCTTTTTTAGCTATGCTTTCTTCGTATATCTCATCTTCGTTTTCTTCTAAAAACCATTTTTTCCAATTTACCATATTTCACACCTCCTAATTAGATTTTATTTAAGATTCAAATCTTTCACACGAGTTCCTACTTTAGTATTTTCATCTAATACTAAAATACCTCTTGCTTCTTCTTGTGGCAATCCTAGCTCGCGTTTTGAACATAGCATACCATTTGATTCAACTCCACGTAATTTTGATTTTTTAATTAATAGACCACTTGGCATCATTGCTCCACTTAGAGCTACTACTACCTTTTGTCCTGCCTCTACATTTGGAGCACCACATACAATTTGTAGTGTTTCTTCTTCATTAACTTTTACTTCTGTTACTTTTAATTTGTCTGCGTCTGGGTGTTTTTCACAACTTAAAACTTCTCCAACTACGAAGAATTCATCATTATTACCTTCTAAATCAATTTTAATTCCATTTTTTTCTAATCGTTTTTGAAGGATTTCTTTTTGCTCTTCTGTTAAGTTGATACTACCTTCTCCATCTAATTTTAAGTTCTCAACATTAAAAATATTTAATCCTACTAAAGCACCATTTTCATCTTTAATTAGTGTAATATTCTTCTTGTCTTCATATGTTACCTCTTCTTTACTTTGAATAGTAATTAATAATGTTTCTCCTAACATCTTCTTATTGTAAAAAAATAACATGAATCTCTCTCCTATAATAAATTTTAATTTTAAAGTTATTCTACAAAAATAAAATAACTCTCTAGTTCTTTTCCATCGTATTTAAACGTTATTGTTGTTATCGGTACTAGACCTTCTGTGAAAAAATGCACCATCATCTTCTGCAAAATTTCTAGTCCTTGCTTATTCTGTACATCTGCAATTATCAATGTATCTTGATGAGGTAAACCTACATAGAATGAATCACCTATTTTGTCATAAAAGTAATTCAAGACATTTTTATCGATTATTCTCGCCCCATCGTAACCGTCTTTTGCATTTAGGAAATAGAATTTATTTCCTGCAACTTCATCCACATTATACTTAAGTGGTAGTTTTTCTAAATTATCTTTAGCATATCCTAAAAATTCTTCTTCAGTCTTAGAAAATCTACTTAAAAAACTACCATCTAATAATTTATAACCATCTTTAAAATCATAAGCTAAATATATTCTAGTTTCATTTGTATGATCAAAGTTAACAAGATTTTTCTCGTTATCTTTGTTAAAACTACTAGCTCTAACCACTGGATAAATATTTTCCAATAATTCATCCTCAGTTATATCATCTATAGAAAGTTTTTTTTGTGCATTGAAGTTTCCTACTATGTAGTAAACAAATTCTTCTATCTTCTTGTCACTTTCGCTAGTTTTTTTATCTCCTAGTTTCCTTACAAAACTATCTATATCAATCTTAGCACGGTGATTTTCATATTCTAAAATAAAAACACTGCTTTCTTTTTCTCGCCTCTCATGAATTTTTAAAGTAGGTAGTTTTTCTATTATTTTTTCAAATATATAATCTCTCGAATAAGACATACTGCCTCCTATTTTGTGTATAATATGGCAACTTAATTATACCATATTTATTCGCATTCAATCAACACTATTAAGCAATATATACAAATATTATTCACTTTTTTACACTACATATATTTTATTGCAGCTTTTCTTTTATTTTGTTATAATTTTATATATATACTTCGGAGGAATTTTTATGGATATAGAAACAAAAAGAGCCGAATTACAAACAAAATACAATAACTGGATTAAAAAAAATACACGAAGATTAGTAGTTGCTTTTATAGCTTATATAGTAATTATCCTTATAAATTTTTTACTATTAAAAAACTCTAAGATCACTCTTTTTTCTAGCTTTTTATTTTTCACATATACAGTTTATGTATTATCATTAATTTGGTTTATAAAAAATAAATTAATCGCAAATATCGACTCTGTCGATTTCGATGTAAAATAAAAGTACTTAAAATTAATCGTATAAGATTATTTAAGTACTTTTGTTATTTTCTGTAAGCTATCATATATTCTTTATCATTATAAGGTTAAAGTCAAATCATTACGGAAAATAAATTCCAAAAAATCAAATTACGATGAAAAATTAAAAAAAGTTTTTTCGTCGGCAAAAATTTAGTAACAAATTTTAAGGATATGTCAAGAGAAGAAGTGAAACGGCTCTTGACATATTCTTTTAATTTGTTAAAAACACAAAAGCCGACAAAAATAGTTTTTTTAGAGGCTTCGCGAAGCGACTAAACTGCGAAATTTGTGTTAAGATTCACTTTATAAGTATCGCCTTTATACCTATCATCTAAGATAGAGAAATCTAGATTTGTAAAATTATTGATAGTTTGGTTACTGTTCATAAGTTTTATAAATACTTGTTTATCATCGAAACTATTCAGATATAATGCACGTAAAGCTAGTCTTTTCGCCAATATAGTCTTATTAAATCCTTTAGGTCGAGATGTAAATACATTAGCCAATGAATGTGAAATACATCCCTCCATAGAACAACTAGCGTTAGCCTTTAATAATCGTTGTAAAGCAGCCCAATTATTTAAAATATATTTACTTTTTTCCTCAATGATTTCTTCTCTATCTGGGAATTTTTCAGAAAAATCCTTAATCCATTGTTTAAATGCTGCACGATTATCAGATTCAATAAACTCCTTAGCTTTTTCATATTCATCCATATTAGAGTATGTAGTAATACGCTGTAAAGCTTGCATAGCATGGAATTTATCAAGTGCATAATGAGTTTTAGTAGTATCGAATATATCACGAGTAGCCTTAATCCAATTAG
>NZ_CAURJN010000016.1:0-40774 GCF_963525165.1 uncultured Gemella sp. | reverse complement strand
ATGAACCACAGGCACCAGTAATTATCATTTTTTTCTTGTTCATGTATTTTCTCCTTATATTCAATTCAAAACAATTCCGATTTATTATAACACGATTATTTACGGTTGTAAATAGTTGTGTTTACGATTTGTAAAAAATATTATTTATTAAATTTATATATACTTAGTTGTTTTAAAAATGTAATAATTTTATTATATTTAGAAAGCAAAATTATATTTTTTAATTAAAAGCTGTGATATAATTAATCATATATATAGTCAGAAAGGAGGAATAGTTATGACACAATTTGATTTTAAAAAGTTGGTTGATGCTGAGTATTTATTAAATAATAGAACAAATAGCAATGTCGTTGTAATAGATGCACGTGGAGGAATGCTTGAAGAAGGTTCTTTAATGTATGACAAAGCAATCGTTGTTGATTGGACTGATATAAGTTTACTTGGAGAATTTGGGGGAGAAGATTTAGGAAAATTATTATCTAAAGAGAATTATCAACAAATTTTCTCTAAACTAGGAATTACAGATGAATCTGAAGTACTAGTTTATGGTTTTACTATGCCTGAACAAGGATTTGGAGATGAAGCTAGAGTTCTGTATACATTTAGTTATGCAGGATTTGATAATGTTAAGTTCATTGATGGTGGGTTTAACCAAGTTGAGAAATTAGGATTTAATAAAAATTATGAACCATCGTCTGACAGAATTGATGTTAGCGATGTAGTTCGTAGCGAAGCAACTCAAAATGAAAAAGCTATTTACACAGATGAATTATTATCAAAAATAGGTAATACAGATGTTCAAATTATTGATACTAGGTTAGAAGTTGAATATAATGGTCGTGTAATTTATGGGGAGAATAAAGCAGGTCATATTCCTGGTGCAATTTCTCTACCATTTAATTTACTGGTTGATAGTAATGGATTCTTAAAATCTAGAGAAGCATTAGAAAAATATGTTACTAATAAAGGCTTAGATAAAAATAAACTACAGGTTACTTATTGCACTACTGGAGTTCGTGCTTCGTACGTTGCGGTAATATTAGAAGAGTTAGGTTTTAAAGTGCGAAACTATGAACCTTCATTTGCAAGATACGTTAATGTCGGTGAAGTAGTATTAGATTAAAATAATAAGGAGAATTTATATAGGAAATGAATGATATGACAGGATATCTATTTTGGGGATTTTTAATAGTTTATGGAGTGGTAATGTTTTTATTATCACCAAAGAAGGTAACAGAGGCTGGATTCTTTAGAGGTGATGGCAATAGAGGTGAAAAACCTACTGAGATGATGCTTATGTTAAGTATTTTTATAAGTTGGATTTTTGCTAAATCTGTAACAAATGCTGCAAATTTAGGAGCTCAATATGGATTCGTAGGTGGATTAGCTTATGCAACATATTGGCTTTGTATTCCTATTTGTGGACTAGCAATTTATAGACTAAGAACGAAGTATCAAGCAAAAGGGTTAGTAAGTTTCTTAACTTCAAATTATGGAAAAGCAGCTTCTGTTGCATTTTCAGCAGCGATACTTATTCGTTTATTTAATGAAGTATGGAGTAATACTTCTGTAGTAGGTGGATATTATGGAAAAGCAGGTAGTAAAGAATTTATCATCTCTGCAATTTTATTTACAGCTATAACTTTAGGTTATACTGTACTTGGTGGATTAAGAAGTTCAATCATAACTGATGTTATCCAAGCTGTTATTTTTATATTCTTTGTTGGTTGGGTAGTTACTTTAATCTTACCGCAGCACAACCTTAGTGATTTTGTGACATCAGGGAATTGGGCGATGAATGCAGGTGTGGATATGTTACTTGTTACGATTTTACAATTATTTAGTTATCCATTCCACGATCCAGTATTAACAGATAGAGGGTTTATCGCAAGTGAGAAGACTATGCTTCGTGCATTTTTCGTATCTGGTATACTAGGATTTTTCTCTATTTTAATCTTTAGTTTTATCGGAATTCATGCGAAATTAATTGGGATGGAAGTAAGTAGTAATGTGCCAGCAGCTTTAGGTAAAACTTTAGGTGTTGTAGGGTATTTTGCTATGATAGTAGTAATGGTATCTGCAGCAGGTTCTACTCTTGACTCTACATTTGCAAGTTTAGGTAAGTTAACGGCTAAGGATTTACCAGAAATGTCTAATAGAGGATTAAAAAATCCGAAAAAAGTAGCAGTTTTATTTATGATTGCATTTGCAATTATAGGCAATCTTCCAATGATTATGGGAACAGATATTCTTAAAGCTACAACGATTAGTGGAACAATGGTAATTGGACTAGCACCGATTTTCTTATTACACGGTTTTGTTAAACCAACAAAATTAGGATTCCACTTAAGTTTTTGGATTGGAATTATTTTAGGAATACTACTAACTATTAACTTAATTCCTACAAGTTGGGCTATTGGTACAGGTAAGAATGCACTACTGCTAGGAGTTAATTTATACGGATTAATTTTATGTACTATTGGCTATGTAGTACCAGGAATGTTCGCAAAAAACAAATAAATATAATATAATAAAAGTAAAGATTTGCACTCCTTACTTTTATTTTTAATTTGGAGAGAGTTATATGGAAAAAGGTAGAAATTGTTCATTAGAGTATATTCTTCAAAAGAATTGGGCAGCAGATGTAAAAATGATAGAATCTGATGTTATTTATATTGTTGGAGGATTATACGGAAATAGATACGCTTTAGAAATTATCAATAAGATGGCACAAGATGAAAATGCGAAGGTAGTTTTTAATGGTGATATGCATTGGTTTGATGTCGAAAAGGAAGATTTTTTGAAGATTGAGGAGTTATCTGAAGACAGCATAAAACTTCTAGGAAATGTTGAATTTGAATTGTTAAATAATACATCATCTTTAGGATGTGGCTGTAATTATCCCGAGGATGTCAGTAATGGTGTGGTAGAACGATCAAATATTATTCATAATATGATGAAAGAAAATATTAAAGGTGATCAAATTCTTAATGATGTAAAAGAGCGATCAAAAACTTTAGTATTAGATTTTTTTGGCAAAAAGATTGCAATCACTCATGGTGATGAAAAAAGTATGTCTGGCTGGGGATGTTCAAATGATAATTTAAAATTAGAATCTAGAAAGAAAGAATTAGACAATTGGTTTAAAGAGAATGATATAGATATATTAGCAACAACTCACACATGTTTACCAGTTGTATATGATAATGGAAGAAATATTGTTATTAATAATGGTGCAGCTGGAATGGCGAATATACAGGGACAAACATTTGGTCTATTTACTAGAATAGCCAAAAGTAAGCATGAAAAGGCGATTATTTCACGAGAGATAGGTGAATTATTTGTTGAGTTAGTGAAAGTTGATTTTGATATAGAAAAATTCAAATTATGGTTTGAAAGAATTTGGAGCGAGGGCTCACCAGCGAGTATTTCTTATAAGAATCGTATAATTAATGGAACATCATTAGCAATAGAAGATATTATTGTTTAGGAGGCTGTATGATTAGAAAAGCAATAAAAGGAGATCTTAGAGTAGTAGAAGGATTATTTGACTTTATTAAATCATTAGAGATAGATATTTTAAAAGATTATTCGGAAGAGAAAGTTTTAAAGATTTTAGAATATGTATTCTCATCTGAATATGATAGATTTAGTTATAAAAATTGTACAGTATATGAAATTGAAGGTGAAATTAAAGGATTTTCTTTCACATATCATTACGATGAAGTCAATAAAATGAAAGATTTTTGGTATGTAGAAGTTGTAAGTAATTTTAATCTGAAGAAAGATTCGATGATTTTTGATTATGATGAGGTACTAGTTGGAGAATTCTATTTAGATACATTATTTGTTTTTTCTGATACCAGAGGAGAAGGTATTGGTAATAAACTATTAACAGAATTTGTTAATAGTGGACAAGCTAAGTTAAGTTTAAATGTTGCACAATCAAATAATAGAGCGAGAAAGTTATACGAAAGTTATGGATTTAAAAAAGAATGTGAAATATTTATAGGTCATGAGGAATATGATCATTTAATAAAAAGAAAATAAGTTGCTTAAATCGTATTTTCAGAAAATTTATTTTAATTTTAAAAATATAAATTACCAAATTATTAAAATATGTGATATAATTGAGAATATGTATAAACATAAGGAGAAAAAATATGGTTGAATTACTAAGAAAAGATCAAAAAGTTGAAAATACTTGGGACTTAGAATCGATGTTTAAAACAAATGAAGATTTTTGGAACCAATTTAAAGAAGTAGAAAAACTTATTCCAGAAATAAAAAACTATAGAGGAAAAGTTAAAGAAGGTGCAAAAGGACTATTAGAAGTATTTAAAGCCGAAGAAGATATGTCTTTAAAAATGGAGCAATTAACTATTTATGCTTTTTTAAGAAAAGATCAGGATAGTACTAATGCTGAATACGGTGAAATATATGCTAAAACAATGAATTTAAGTTCTAAGTTTTATGCGGAATGGTCATTTTTAAAACCAGAACTTCTTTCGATTGAAGAAAATGTCCTATTAGGGTATGTAGACGAATTAGATGAACTGAAAGTTTATAAGTTTGAGTTAGAAAAACTAAATAAAAAACGTCCTCACACATTAGATGCAGAACAAGAAAGAATCATAGCGATGGCTGGTGAGGCACTAAATGCAAGTGATGAAACTTTTTCAGCGTTAAACAATGCTGATGTTGGATTTGAACAAGTAGAAGATAAAGATGGAAATAAATATACTTTAACTCATGGGACTTATGGAACTTATATGGAAAGCACGGATAGAGTACTTAGAAAAAATACATTCCATGCCTTGTATGATTATTTCAAAAAACATAATAATACGTTAGCATCTACATTAGGTGGAAATTTAAAACGAAAAAAATATTATGCAGATGTGTATAAGTATTCATCAACAAGAAATAATGCATTATCTAATAACTTAATTCCAGAAGAAGTCTATGATAATTTAGTATCAGTAGTAAATGAAAAAATTCCTGCACTACAAAAATATTATAGTCTACATAAAAGAGCAAAAGGATTTGAAGACTTCAGATTATACGATAGATCAGTATCAATGGTAAAAGGCGAACCGTTAAAATTCACATTCGAAGAGGCTCGTGATATTGTTCTTGAAGCGGTTAAGCCGATGGGAGAAGAATACGTTAATGACATGAGAAAAGCATTCACGGAACGTTGGATTGATGTTTATCCTAATAAAGGGAAACGATCTGGTGCGTATTCATGGGGTGGATATACTACAAAACCATTTGTACTATTAAATTTTGATGGAACATTAAATGATGTATATACTTTAATTCATGAACTTGGGCACTCTATGCATTCTTACTATACTAGAAAACATCAGCCATATGTTTATGGAGATTATTCAATCTTTGTTGCTGAGGTAGCATCAACTTGTAATGAAGCATTATTAACTGAGTACCTTTATAATAAATTTGAAAAAGAAGGTAACAAAAATGGTATGCTACGTGTACTTAACCAGGCATTAAGCGGCTTTACAGCAACAGTATATCGCCAAACTCAATTTGCAGAATTTGAGCATAAAATTAACCAACACCTTCAAAATGGTGGAGCAATTACGGCTGATTATTTAAATACTGAGTACTTTAACTTGGTTAAGAAATACTACGGGGATGTCTTCACTTATGATGAAGATATAAAATATGAATGGTCTAGAGTACCGCACTTCTATTACAATTACTATGTATACCAATATGCTACTGGATATTCGGCAGCACAAGCATTATCAAAACTAATCTTAGAAGATAGTAAAAATGCTAAAGTTTATATTGATGAATTTCTTTCAAAAGGATGCTCTAATTATCCAATAGAAGTTTTAAAGAATGCTGGAGTAGATATGTCTAAACCGGCTGCTATAGAATTAGCACTTCAAGGTTTCGAAGAAAAAATAGAAAAATTTGAAAAATTATATTTTTAATAAATAAAGAATCACTTGTATAGTTAGATAGGCTATACAAGTGATTCTTTATGGATATTTGCTAATTAAATAATATTAAAATTATAAAAATAAACACTTGGTTTTCTTTATAAAAGTTGATTTTAAAGGTTTTTATTTACGTAAAAAAACGAATTTTAATTGATAAATTCAGAAGGTAGTAGTATAATGTATTTGAAAAAATTTATTTATAAAGGAGATTTTCAATATGAAATCTAAAAAATTATTAATAACAACTTTAGTTGCTCTTGCTGTTCCATTTGGAACACTTTCAGGAGGGTTTGTAAAAGCAGAAGGAATCCCACAACCAGCAACGCCTTCAACAGTTATACCAAAAGATCATCCAACGGATACACCGACTACCAAAGAATCAAACGATGCTGAAAATAAATATCTAGATGCTGCAGAAGCCGAATATAAAAAATTAAATACAAAATATGAAACAGGAGAAGCCCTAGTTAATTCAAAACCAGAATATAAACTTCCAGCTGCTACGCAAACACCTAAAAAACAAGTAAATCCAATGAATAAAAATATTAAAAAAGCATTGCCAAAAACTTCAGCTGTAAAATAATATAATTAAATTACCGACTCTAAAAAGAAAGAATTGAGTTCTAACTTTTTGAGTCGGTAATTTAGTTCTATTTTATTTTTTTAACGTTGCTAAAACTAACTCTATTCTATTATTAATCCTAATAGGGAATGAGCTGTTACCAAGACCTTGCGAGACAATTAAAGTTGAATCTTTTAAAACATAGTTTCCATTAGTATATTTTGGGAAGAAACCTTGACTGGGAGAGAAAATACCACCTACAAATGGTATTCTCCATTGACCGCCGTGCGCATGACCTGAAAAGATAAGTTCATATTTTATATCTGCGTAAATCGGAAATTTCTCAGGTCTATGTGATAAAAGTATATTAAAGTGATTAGGAGAGTAAAGTTCTTCTAGAGTTTTTATGAAGTTTGCTCTATGATTTAGCTTATCTTCATTTTTAAAGAAATTATAATCCTCAACCCCAACCAAATTAATACTTTCATTATTTCTTGTGATTAATAGATTGCTATTGTGTATATACGTAATATTAAGTTTTTTCATCCTATTTATAAGCTGGTTGTATTCTTCAGGAAGTCTTAATTCGTGATTTCCAGAGACGAAATAACATGGAGCTACTATTGCTAATTGACTTAGAATGTTATAAGCAATATCCATATCATTATTATAGCTATCTAGAGTATCTCCAGTAATAACAATTATATCCGGTTTAAAATCCTTAATTTTTTTTATAAATGACAAATCACTATATCCAATCCTATCACAGTGAATGTCGCTAACTTGAGCTATTTTAAAATTGTCAAAAGCTTGAGGTAGTTTATCAAATTTGAGAGTAGTTTTTCTTACTTTTAATTTTTTATTTTGTCTTATTATTGAACTAGCCGCAATAATCGGAGCTAGCGCTAAAATTTTTCGATTCATTACATTTCACCTTTAAAATATTTTAGTAATAAACATAATAGTATTTTAAAATATTATACCATAAAGCTTAAAGTATGTTAAAATATATAGTGATAATTAATGTAAAATTAGAGGATAATTATATGATAAAAATTGAGAAGATTGATAAAATAGCCGCTTCTAGAAAACACTCTTATTCAGCCCCGCAATGGCAAGCAATAGCTATTACCGGTGCTGATGTTCTTGTTGCGGCAGCTGCTGGGAGTGGTAAAACTGAAGTGCTCTCTGAAAGAATCGCGAGGAAGGTAGCTTCTAATAGATGGGATGTGGATCGTCTACTAGTACTGACATTCACGACTGCTGCGGCGAAGAATATGATTGTAAGAATTGAGAATAAAATCAGTGAACGATTACTATCTACTAATAAGGAAAAAGATTTAATATATCTAAGAAAACAAAGAATGTTAATGAATGATGCTTATATAAGTACTATTGATAGTTTTTGTTTAAATGTACTGAAGAAATTTTATTATCTAGTTGAAGAAAAGATTGATGATGAAATTAAATATTTATCACCTAATTTTAGTATACTTGCGAATAGTAGAGGATTATTGAATGAAACGATAGGAAATGTTCTTGAACAATTAGTACAGGAAGATTCTAATACGACTGACCTATTATTTACAGTATTTGGCTCTAAACAGAATATTAGCTCTTATATTATTGATTTATACTATAAATTATTAAATATTCCAAATTTCCAAAATTATCTAGATGAAGATTTTACAAAACTAAACGATTTAGTAACTAACAATTTTGAAATTGAAGATAATAGTATAATAGATAAGTTTAATAAAGTTAGTGAGTTAACACAAAAAGAAAGTATAGATATTGCGATAGATTTCTGCAAGTATGTACAACAGTATTTAATAGATAGTAAGAAGGAAAGCTCATTAGATATATTGTCTCTTGTAAATTTAGATGAAACAAAAAAAGAAAAGCTTGCAAGGTATGTAGATGAAGTTTCTATAAAGAGTAATCAAGAACAACTTGAAGAGATAAAAGAGCTTATAAGTAAGCTTAATACACAGTTTGAGATTGAAGATAATATTTATGATACTGGGCTATTAAGTGGAGTCCATGAGGTTCTTGTTGATTATTTAAATTATTTTAAAGTTTTAGAAAAAATGAATTTATTGGCTAAGTCGATTACAAGTTTATTGAAGAAACTGCACAATGATTTCATTAAAAGAAAACGTGAGAATAACTTTTTAGACTTTTCTGATTTAAATCATCTTGCTATAAAGGCTTTAACTAGAGAAGAGAATGGGGAAATTGTTCCTAGTGAAGCGGCTCAGTATTATAAAAATTATTTCTTAGAAATATATGTTGATGAGTATCAAGATAATAATAACCTTCAAGAGTATATCTTAAATCTTATTAAAGGAGAAGGAGTGCATTTCTTTAGGGTAGGTGATGTGAAACAAGCAATCTACGGCTTTAGAGGATCAAATCCTGATTTATTCGAACAAAAATATAATAGTTATAGAAAACTAGAAATTGATAATTATTCAGAAAAACAAGAATATTCTTTTGAAGATGATTCTGAAGGAATTTGTATAGTTCTAAAAGAAAACTTTAGAAGTGATGTTAATATATTAAAATCTAGTAATTATATTTTTAATAGACTTATGGGAAATAAAAATGCTGGGGTAAGTTATGGAGAAGATAGTGCATTATATTATCCGAAAGCAAAAGAAAAGAATAGTTCTGAAATTATTCCAACTAGGTTAATTAATGGTAAGATTAATTATTTTACAGGTGAACTTTTAGAAGATAAAAAATCTTATAGAGAACAATCTATAGAAAATATTGCCTACGAAATATTATTAGGTATAAAAAATGGTAAAAAGTATAGTGACTATGCTATTTTAGTTAGAAATAGTACAAAAATGTCTAGTTTTAAAGAAGTTTTTGCTAAATACAATATACCGTTATTCTTTAAAGAAAAGGTTGGATTTACTGAATCTAACGCATTTAACATTTTGTATAATATACTTAGATTTTTAGATAATACGAATAGAGATGCTAGTTTACTTGCAATTTTACATACTGAGGTATTTGATTACAGTAATGATGAATTATTAAAATTATCTATAACAAAAGGGAAAAATCTTTTTGAAAAATTACAAAATAGTGAAAAGGAAAAAGATTATAATACTGTAAATTTATTAAAAAAATGGTTGAATTTTAGTTTAAACAATTCACTTCCAAATCTATTAGAATGTATAGCTATTGATACAGATTTTAAAAATTATTTAGTAACAATTGATACAAATGATGAAGAATTAGATTATTATGAAAACTTTATAGATATTGTTAATGATTATCAAAATATAGATAATAAATTAAGCGGTTTGGTAAATCAATTAAAAATTATAAAAAATGATGAGGTATTTGAAACAAAAAAACGCACACCAAATGATAGTGTAACTTTATCTACAATTCATATTTCAAAAGGATTAGAATATAAGATAGTTTTTGTGGCCGATTTAGATACTTCATTTAGTAAAAGAGGTTATACAGGTGAACTATTATTCACAGAAATCTTTGGTTTAAGTATCAACGTAGAAGAGTTAGGTCAAAAGTTTGGGTTAGTTTCTAGTAACATAGAAAAATTAAATCAGCTGTTTAAATATAATAGTATTTTAATAAAATTACGTGAAAGAGAAGAAGAAGTACGTAACTTATATGTTGCACTGACTCGCGCTGAAAATTCGCTGCACCTTGTGAGTCCAAATGGAGTAGAATTAAATAATGAGAAAGCTAAAGATAAACCGTTATATCAAGCTTTAATAGAGGACGATAATTTCGAGAAAATCTTAAATAATCTACTGAGTGATTATGGAGAAGAGTTTATTTTTGAAAATGAAAAGGATGCTTTGTTTAAAGATTACGAAAGTGAGCCTCTTGTAAAAGATGTAGAAGATAGTTCGGGATTTGATTTGCAAGAATTTTATAAGCAATTTGAAAGTAAGCAACAGGATGAATCAAGCAAACAAAGTGATAATCACACGATTGAAGTGAAAAATAAAGTATTTCCTGCTAAAACTTCATATAGTGCCTTGAAAAAAATTAATACTAAAGATCATGAGTGGAATCATAAAAAAGAAAAACGAGGATACTTAGAATTAACCACATTAAAAAAATCAACATCTACTAGTAAGGCGATCTTAAGGGGGAATATCATTCATAAACTTTTTGAAAAGATAGTTAATGATACGAGAGCAGGAGTGGAAATTTCGGATGTAGTGAGTTACATCGATAGCTTAAAGAAAACAGATAATTTACTACAGAATATAAAAGAACATAGAATACTATCTCAAGAAGAATTTGATAATATAAATAATAAAGATGATATAGAAAAGATTACTAATTTTATTAATAGTGAGTTAATAAAATTAGTAGCTAAAAGTGAATTTTGCCAAACGGAGATAGCATTCACAACTGCTAAGAAGGCAAAAGAATTATATGATGATAGTGAAAGTGATATAGATGTTATACTGCAAGGGGTTGTCGATTTATTTATTAAAATTTCTGATGAGGAAGCAATTATCGTAGATTATAAAACGGATCACGTGACTAGTAGGAATGGAGAAGAAATTTTACGAGATAGACACAGGGAACAACTTAGAATTTATAAAGAAGCGGTAGCGGAATATTATAAATTAAATAATATTAGAACTTTTGTATATTCTTATGTTCTTTCAAGTTTAATTGAAATAGAGTAACTAAAAATAATAGATAAATTCCCAATTTAAGTTTCAGTTAGAAAATTAGTTTCAGGTTAAGGGGCTGACCCAAAAGACCTAAAATTTAACAAAGTTCTTTTGAGAACGCATAGAGGCAGTGATTTATTGATATCTAAATTCGTTTTATAAAAGCTTTTTAGATATCTAATAAACTTTTCGGGGGTGACCAAAATCGTTTCTCCGAAATCACGATTTTTGAGTCGCTCACTTACTTTGGGAATTAACATAAAAACAATAGCATAATTATAAAATGTTAGCACGTTGTTAGTAGGGAGTAATTGTGGTATAATATTAAATGATTTATTATAATTTGGAGGTGAAATCTTGAAATATATAGTTTGTAATAGTGAAACAGCAGTTTTAAATAGAATGTATGATGAATTTGAAAAAAATTTAGAAGATGGGGCAGTTATCTGTTTGCCAGAAAATATAATAAATACTCAATTCACAAACAGAATGATAGATGATAATAAAATGGGGAAATATCGTTATAAACATATAATTATGTTAGGACAACGAGAATTTGCTGATATCGATATTGAGGAAAGATTTGGATTATATCGATACGCTAGACATGAGTTATTTAAAAAACTAGACGTAGAGACAAAAAATATTTATTATCCTCAAACATTAGATAGTAATGAATGTGAAGAAGACTTGAGTAGCTATAGTGAAGTGTTGTCTGAAAATCCTATTGATGTTGCAGTAGTATTCCTAGGATCTGATGGAGGAATACTTGATTATCGTTATGCAGATGAAGTAAATAAAGAACTTCATATTGTAGAGTTTTCAGATGAAGAGAAATCACAGCTCCAAGAGGCTGGAATGGAAATTAATGGGAATAAATTAATTAGTATTGGATATAAGAATCTAATGGCAGCTAGAAATTTATTTGTAGTTGTATTAGGTAGTGATAAGAGACAATACATAGCAGAATTATTTGAGAATGAAGACTCAGAAAATAAAACTATTCTGTCAATCTTAAATGATCATAAAAATCTTTTTATCTTTACGGATAAGGATGCTAGTTACAAATCTGAAGAAGAAGTAAATAGACTTATTAAACAAAGGCAAAAAAGATTAGAAATTAAAGAACGAGAAGAAAAATTACAAAATGAGGAGAAAAAAAAGGATAGGTAATAAGTATGAATGATTATCAGAAAATTATAGATTATGATTTTAGTGATACAGTTCTTGATGATAAACTTGTTGTAAAATTTAAACTGAATAAAACTTTTACGGAAGATCAGTTTATCAGTCTTTTCACACCGAAAAAAGGTGAGAGATTTATTATAAGAACACCTGATACTAAATCTTCTATAATTGGAATAGGTTATGAAGCAACATGGTTATTAGACTCTAATGATTTCTTAACAAGTTTTGATAATAGTAGTGTACTATCTGGGTTCGAAGAGTTAAGAGCACAGGTAACGGTTTTAGAAATTGATGAGCATGATTGTGAATACTTCGGTATTTACGGTGGAATCTCAGATGGAAATAATAAAAACAGTCAAGAATGGGTAGATTTTAGTGATACATCATTTGTTGTACCAGGTACCCTCGCGGTTTTTAAAGGTGATGATGTTTATATCACATTGTTCTTTAATATGAAAGAGGAAAAAGAGTTTTCTGAATTATGGGCAGAGAGAATTTCGTTTTTAAACAAACTTGATGATAAAAATGAAATATCTAGTGAACCACAGATTAATGTCGTTAGAGAGATTTATCCAGAACTTTGGCAAGAAAATATTAGGAAAGCCCTTCTTCAAATAGAAAAAGAAGAATTAAAACGAATAGTTTTATCAAGGAAAAACTTAATATTATTAGAAAATAATACTTCTTTAGGTGCGGTAACAAAATATCTTCTGAGCAAGAATAGGTACTTTATAGCATTTGAATCTAAAAAAAGTCTATTCGTTACTACAAATCCTCTAATCTCTTTAGATTATACTAATAATGATTTAAAAGCACATCTTTATCTGAAAAAAGAGAATTTATTTAATAATGATTATTCGATTATGTTTGATGAAAAAGAAATCATTAATGAATATAAAGAAAATTTTGAAGAACATTATGATGCTGAGTTTAATGTTTATGATGACAAGACTCTAATGGGGAAAAAACTTGATGTATATTCTGTTTTGAATTCAAAAGTTGAGGATTCGCAAAAAGCGATAAAAGCTCTTAGTCTTTTATATCCTATGCCAACAATAAAAGGATATCCAGAAAGTGCTGCAAAAAATTTCTTCGCTGAAAATTATAATGTAGGGTATGGTTTTTGGTATTCACCATTTGGCTATATTACTAATAAATTAGATGCTAAATTCTATACATGTGGAAATATGATGGTAGCGCAAAATAATATGATTACTTTATTCACTAGTATCTTATTATCAAAAGATGAGAAATATGATGAAGTAATAGAAAAATCTAATAAGATTGTTAGTTCTAGTCTAAAATTATTTGATCATTAGGAGAGTAATTATGGGACAAAGTACGATGAAAAAAGGTATAGTTTTCACCTTACTAGGTGCTACATGTTGGGGATTATCAGGAGTATTAGGGGAATATTTATTAAATATATCAAGAATTGACCCAGTGTGGATTATAGCTAATAGGTTGTTCTTCTCCGGAATAGCAATGGTGGCTATGCTATTCCTTAAAGATAAACACAATTTAATGAGAGTATTTTCAAATAAGATAGATATTTTAAAACTATTAAATTTTTCTTTTTTCGGGCTGTTAATCTGTCAAGGAACTTTCTTTCTAACAATTAAGTATACAAATGCCGGAATGGCAACGGTTATACAGTATATTGGTCCAGTAATAATAATGCTATATTATTGTATTATAGGTAGAAGATGGCCTTTACCAAGGGAGGTTATTGCAATAGTGGTTTCGTTATTTGGAACTGTATTAATAGCAACCCATTTTGATTTTAGCAAATTGAATATTTCTACATTAGGATTATTTTGGGGACTACTTTCTGCATTTGGTCTTGCTAGTTATAATATTTTTTCAATAAGTTTAACTACAAAATATGGTGTAATGCCTATAATGGCTTGGGGACTATTAATCGCAGGAGTAGTTGTTTATTTTACTACAGGTAGTAATTATGTTCCAGATAATTTTACATTGATTGATTTTATATGTATGTCTGGAGTGGTAATAATTGGAACAATATTGTCATTTTCTTTATATTTAGAAGGTGTTAGGTTAATTGGTGCAGTCACGGGAAGTATTATCGGTTGCTTTGAACCGATTGCTGCTATAATTTTCTCTTTCTTATTACTAGGAACGACATTTGGAACAATAGATTTAATTGGTGCAGCTTTTATTCTATCAGCGGTAATTGTTCTAAGTAAGAGATAAAAAAGAAAATAAGAAGTTTTAGACATTTGATGAACTGAACGGGGGTAACTTTTAAAATCGATTTTGAAAATAAGAATTTTAAGTTACTCTCGTTTAAAGTTGTATGTTTAGATAAAAAATTATGATAATAATATACCTAAGGACAGTTTCAATTAGGCAATTTTTTGTTTAAATATTTTAAGAGGATTTCTGCGGTATCTGCAGAGAAAGGATAAAAATGAGTAACGTAAAATTTGATGAAATGTATAAAAGTATGAATACAAAAGAACTTACTGCTTTAGCGAAAGAACTTAGTGTTCCAAGGTATTATACATTAAATAAAAAAGAATTAGTTTTAGCAATATTAGAAAAACAATCTTTAAGTGAAGAACATTACTATGCTTCTGGAATTTTAGATGATATTCATCCAGAAAATGGTTTTGGTTTTTTAAGAACTGTTGATTATAAAAAAGGGGAAACGGACATTTATATTTCTGCTTCTCAAATTCGTCGTTTTGAGCTGAAAAAGGGTGATGAAGTCTTTGGTAAAGTTCGTAAACCACGTGAAGGTGAAAGATTTGCAGGTATATTACAGGTAGATAAGGTTAATGATGTAGATGCAGAGGTTGCAAAGGGTAGAGCTCACTTCCAAGCATTAACACCAATTTATCCAAATCAGAAGATTGTTTTAGAGACAACAAAGGAGAAACTATCTACAAGATTTGTTGATTTGGTAGCACCGATTGGATTCGGACAACGTGGATTGATTGTTGCACCACCTAAAGTTGGTAAAACAACACTGCTAAAAGATATAGCAAATTCAATTAGAAAAAATTATCCTGATAAAAAGTTGATTATTCTTTTAATTGATGAAAGACCAGAAGAAGTAACAGATATGGAAAGATCTGTAAGAGGTGCAGATGTGGTAAGTTCTACATTTGACGAAACTTCAGAAAATCATATTAAAGTTGCTGAGCTAGTAATAGAGCATGCAAAACGTCGTGTAGAACTTGGTCAAGACGTAATTATACTTATGGATAGTATAACGAGACTTGCACGTGCATATAATATTGTAGAGCCAAGTAGTGGTAAAGTCTTAAGTGGAGGGGTAGATCCATCGAGTCTTCACAAGCCAAAGGCATTCTTTGGAGCAGCGAGAAATGTTGAAGGTGGAGGAAGTTTAACTATAATCGCAACTGCCTTAATTAATACGGGTTCTAGAATGGATGATTTAATATTCGAGGAGTTCAAAGGAACAGGGAATATGGAAATTGTCTTATCACCAGAGTTAGCTTCGAGAAGAGTTTATCCGGCTATTGATTTCTTGAAGAGTTCTACAAGAAAAGAAGATCTATTGCTAACAGAAGACGAAGTGAAAATTTTATGGCAAACACGTAGAAAACTTGAAGATGTCAGTGAACCAACAATCGGAGTTCTTAATCATCTTAGAAAACATGAAAGTAATGAGGACTACATTGCTGAAATGAAAAAATTTATTAGAGATTAATCTACTGATTGTATGATTATTAGACAAGGTATGTTCTCTATGGTATAATCATTAGGAAATATTAATTTTAGGAGGATTACATTGGAAACAATTAAATTATTAATTGATTTTGTATTGCATATTGACAAGCATCTTGGTGAATTAATGATTCAACACGGTCCATGGTGGATGTATGGAATAATTTTCTTGATTATCTTTATCGAAACTGGTGTTGTATTCATGCCGTTTTTACCGGGTGACTCATTATTATTTGCTAGTGGAGCATTATGGGCAGCAACAGGGAATAACATCTTTTTATTATTATTCTTATGTATAAGTGCTGCAGTAATCGGTGATAACTGTAACTATTTTATTGGAAGAAACTTCTCTGATTATTTAAAGAGTAAAGCATGGTTTAAAAAGTTCGTGTCTGATGACAATATAAAAGACGCTGAAAACTTTGTAGCAAAACATGGAGGAAAATCTATTTTCTTAGCTAGATTTTTCCCGATTATTCGTACAATAGTTCCATTTATCGTAGGAGCTGGTAAGATGAAATATTCTAAGTTTAGAGTGATAGACTTCTTTGGAGGCCTTTGTTGGTGTACATTATTTATATCAGTAGGGTACTTCTTTGGAAACATTTCATATGTTAAGAAAAACTTTTCAGTAGTAGTAATTGCTATTGTTTTAATTAGCTTAATTCCGATAATAGTAGGGACAATTAAGGCTAGAAAAAAAGCATAATTTATGAGGAAGGAGACTCGTTTGAGTCTCTTTTCTAAATAAATAATTCAAAACAAACGAAATCTCACTATTAAGATTAAGATATAAGAATAAAATAATTTAAAAATCATCTATTCTTTGTATAGTAAAGATTAGATGATTTTTTATTATGGAAATAAGAAGAGTGGTTAATTCAATAAGTGTTATTATATAAAAAGAGGGAGTGACTCAAAAACCATGATTTTGGAAAAATTGATTTTGTTGAGTCATTCCCGTTGCGCCTATAAGCTCTTATATTAACTTTTTATTTCTAGGACTTTTAGGTCAGTCTCTTAGACTTTTATTTTCTTGTTTAAGTATATTAATCAGCAAACCCATTTGGATGTTTACTTTGCCATCTCCAAGAATCTTCACACATACGTTTTATATCGTATTGAGCTTCCCATCCAAGTTCTTCTTTTGCTTTTGTAGCATCAGCATAACATGCAGCGATATCTCCTGCACGACGTGGAGTTATAACATATGGTAAATCACGCCCAACAGCAGCTGATGCACTTTTAATAATATCTAATACAGAATAACCAATACCTGTTCCTAAGTTATAAATAGTTAAGCCACTATCTTTTTCTAATTTCTTAAGAGCAGAAACGTGACCGCGAGCTAAATCTACTACGTGGATGTAGTCACGTACTCCAGTACCATCATGTGTATCAAAATTATTACCAAAAACTTGAACTTTTTCTAATTTACCTACAGCTACTTGCATAATGTAAGGAATTAGGTTGTTTGGTACTCCTTTTGGATCTTCTCCGATATCTCCACACTCATGTGCTCCGATTGGATTAAAGTAACGAAGGAGAACAATATTCCATTCGTTGTCTGCTTTATAAACATCTTTTAAAATATCTTCAGTTATTAATTTAGTACGTCCGTATGGGTTAGTTACAGATAATGGGAAATCTTCTTTAATTGGTAATATATGAGGATCCCCATAAACTGTAGCTGATGAACTAAAAATTATATTTTTACAGTTGTGTTTTTCCATAACACGGAACAAAGTAATAGTTCCAGCTATATTATTATCATAATATGCTAATGGGATTTCACAAGATTCACCAACTGCTTTTAATCCAGCGTAGTGAATAACTCCATAAATATTTCCTTCTTTTTCGAAAACTTCATTTAATTTATCTTCATCACGAACATCAACTTCATAAAACGTTACCTTTTTACCAGTAACTCGTTCAACTACTTCTAAACTCTTTTTATTTGCGTTATATAAGTTATCAACGACAACTACTTCATTTCCATTATTTAATAATTCTATACAAGTATGAGACCCGATAAATCCAGCTCCACCTGTAACAAGTATTTTTTTAGTCATAGTGTAATCCTTTCCATTGTGAAATATATATATATATCATATAAAGTACATATAAGTCAACAAAAAAATGAAAAAATATGAAAGATAATGAAAATATTTTTTACTATTTTTAGGAAGATATTGAGTAGTTATTATGAGAGAGGTAATGAGTCGGAGAGAAAGTAATACATATTTAAAGAGGAAAATTAAGAATCGGTAGAAAATTAAATACATGGTATACTATTATAATAATCCGGAACATGAATACAAAGCTAAAGGATAAGAATCTTCTTGTTGCGTGAAAGTTTTAAGGAAGAGTTTTTATGCAGAAAAGTTGCTAGCTAGATGTTAACAAGTTATAATTAAAGAACTATGTTGAGTAGTTTGGAGGGAAACATGAAATTAGGAATTATTGGTTCTGGAATGATAGTTAAAGATTTCTTATCTTTTGCTCATGAACTTCCAGAAATTAAATTAGAAGCTATAACAGCTAGGAATATTGAAAATTTAAAAGAATTACAGTCTAAATATAATATTAAGGAAATATATACTGATATTGATCTTTGTCTAGAAAATAAAGAGATTGATACGATTTATGTTGCAGTTCCAAATAATTTACATTATACAGTTGCTAAAAAGGCTCTAGAAGCTGGTAAAAATGTTATTTGTGAAAAACCTTTTACGTTAAAGTATGATGAAGCTGTAGAATTGTTTGAAATTGCTGAAGACAAAGGATTAATTTTAATAGAAGCAATAACAAATCAATATCAAAAAAATTATCTTGATATAAAAGACAATATTGATAATATAGGAGAAATACGACTTGTTGAGTGTAATTTTTCTCAATTTTCTTCAAGATACGAAGCATTTAAAAATGGAGTAATAGCTCCTGTTTTTGATAAGAGTAAAGGTGGAGGAGTGCTTGGTGATTTAAATATTTATAATATTCATTTTGTTGTTGGATTGTTTGGTAAACCTAATAAAGTATATTATTCACCTAATATAGTCAATGATGTGGATACTTCTGGTATTCTTCTATTAGAATATGATAACTTTAAAGTAGTGTGCATTGCAGCTAAAGATACTTTTAATAATAGTTATGTCAATATTCAAGGTGATCAAGGTATAATTAAAGTTATTGGTCCTACAAATGAAGTTCCTAGTTACAGTATTCGAACAAAAGATAATTTTATAAATGAAAATAATAATATTCATTCACACAGAATGTTTGCTGAGTTTAAAAAATTCGTTGAAGTTATAAATAATAAAGATTTTAAATTTATGAATAATCAAAAAGAACATACTTTAAATGTTATGTATATTTATGAAAAAGCGAAAAAATTTATAGAAAATTAAAAAGGAGAAAATCACATGAAAAAATTTTTTAGTAAACCATTTGGAACAGAAGAACAACCCATAGAGGAAGGGAGATATAGATTGTTTTGGACTGCAGTCTGCCCATATGCACATAGAGCAGTTATAGCAAGAGAGATACTAGGATTAGATGATACAATTAGTTTAGGAACATTGGATTATCGTCGTGGAGAAGAAGGGTGGCAATTTAGCTTAGATAAAGATGGTCTAGATCCAGTTTTAAAACAATCAAAAATTAAAGATGTATACTTAAATAGTGATTCAGACTATGAAGGACCATATTCAGTACCAGTGCTTGTTGATGTTACTACAGGAAAAGTAGTTAGAAAAGAATCAGCAGAGTTACTGCACGAATTTGCGACAGTTTTTAAAAAACTACATAAGAAAGACGGAATAGATTTATATCCTGAACATCTTGCTGATCAAATTGATGAGTGGAATGAAAAATTAGCTGTAGCTATTAATGATGGTGTATATGGAATGGGATTTGCTGAAAGCCAAGAAAAATATGATGAGGCATTCGATAGATTCTTCGATATGATGGATGTATTTGAGAAATGTTTATCAAATCAAAGATACTTCCATGGAAATACGATAACAGAAACCGATATTCGTTTCTATACTACTATGATTCGTTTTGATGTCGTTTATTATGGATTATATTCTGCGAATAAAAAGAGAATTGAGGAATATCCTAACATTTTCAACTACTTAAAAGATTTATATCAAACACCAGGATTCGGATCTACAACAGACTTTGAAGCAATTAAGGTCGGATATTATGTATCAGCAGGTAAAACTATTGTGCCAAAAGGACCAGAAGTAGATAAGTGGAACCAAAGTCACGATAGAGCTAGATTTGAATAATAAATATGAAGATTATAGATGTAGAGGAATATAACTTTTCTAAGGAACAGCTAAAGGGCTTTGGATTTAAGGAAGAAGCGGACAAACTAGTATATAAAAAAGAAATTTTAGATAGTAACTTTTTAATAGAAATTGTATTTGCTAATAATCAACTAACAATAGAAGTCTATGATTTAGAATTTGATGAGATTTATTCATTATTTAGTGTAGATAGTGCTGTAGGTGAAACGGTTCAAAATATTAGAGAACATGTAGAGAAACTACTAAGTTCTATATTAGGTTTAGCTGATGAATCAGGAAAAATAAGTTTAGAAATCATCGACTACTACAATAATAAATACGGTGGAAATCGTGTTAATCCTTTTAAAAAACATCCAGATATATTAGCTATGGTAAATGAAAAAAATAAATGGTATTCCTTGTTTCTGGACGTAGAGTATAATAAATTGAATAAAAATACTGATATTACAACTAAGGTGAAAATTTTAAATGTAAAATATCCTGCGAATAAAATTTTAGAAATTATTGATAATAAAAATATTTTTCCAGCATATCATATGAATAAAAAGCATTGGATTAGCATAGTGATAGATAAAAATATCAAATTGGAAAAAATAAAAGAATTAATCGATATAAGCCATTCTTTAGTTAAATAGAATAATGGGAGTGTCTCAAAAATCGTGATTTCGGAGAAATCGATTTTGTTGAGTCACTCCCGCATAGTTTATTAGATATCTAAAAAGTTTTTATAAAGTGAATTTAGATATCAATAAACTACTGCGTCTATGAGTTATCATATACACTTTTTTAAAAATTTAGGACTTTTGAGGCAGCCTCTTATTTTATTTCTTGCATGCAACTATAAGGAATATTATTTGGAAAATAATAGAGATTATGAAAAAGATTCCGATATAAATTCCTAATGCGCCAGCAATGATATACAATATAATATTTATAACAATTAAATAATTTTTTGTATTTTTCTTTAATACTGTCATTAGATTGAAAATAGTAGCTATTAGATACATAAAGTAGTGGGGAATAAGAATTGCTAGTAGAAATCCTATTCCAGCCCCAGCGCTAGGTGAAGATGAATCTAATGAACTTATAATACTATATGAAAAGTAGGAAATACTTAAGATTATATATATAATTGATGAAAGTAATGATAATCTAATAGCAAGTTTTCTTGTCATCTAAAGCCATCCTTCCTCAGTAGATTTTTTTACAGCTTCTGTTCTGTTTTTACAGTTTAATTTTGTTAGGATGTTAGAAATATAATTCCTAATAGTTCCTTCGGATAAAAACAGCTCATTAGCAATCTCTTTATTTGGTAATCCTTCTTTAATTTTTAAAAGAATAATTTTTTCTTGATTTGTTAATGGATTATGACTATTGAATATATTTTCCATCAGTTCAGGTGAGTATTCTTTGTTGCCTGCTAAGACGTTGTTAATTGTTTTCATAAGTTCATCTATTGAGCGATCTTTTAAGACGTAGGCATCTACGTTATTTTTTATGGCGCGTTCAAAATATCCCATACGTTTAAAAGTTGTCACAATAACAACTTTACAATGTATGTTATTATTACGAATGTATTCTAGTACGTCTAATCCTGTTGCTTCAGGCATTTCTACATCGAGTATAGCTACATCTATATCATTAGTAGAAATTAAATCTATTGCTTCTTTTCCATCTTTAGCTTGAAGTACACTCTCAATACTATCTTCCATTGATAATAATGTTGCCATTGCGTCTCGTAACATACTTTGATCTTCAGCGATTAGTAATTTCATATTGTCCTCCTGTTTTTTATTTATTGATTGTTACTTTAATAGTTGTGGGAGATTTTTTTGAAACTATTTCAATCTCTCCATTAGCTATTTTTATTCTTTCTCTTATAGAAGAAAGTTCTGTTCCGTTAATATTTTCAAAGCCATTACCGTTATCAGAGATAATAACAGTGTAGTTGTTACTAGATTCATTTATTTCAATATTGCATTTATTAGCATTACTATGTTTAATGACATTATTCGTTAATTCTTTTAGTACCATTGTAATAGTCCATTCTACTAGCTGAGATGGTAGTGCAGTCATATTATTAACGATATCTAATGAAATATCAGCCATGGTCATAATATCTGAAATAACTTTTAATTCTTCATTAATACTTCTATATTTAAGCTTATTAATTATAGATCGCGTTTCTGTCATAGAAGAACTACTGATTTCACTGATTTCTTTAAGTTCATTTCTGGCTTCTTCAATATTATTTTTTTCTAAATATTTTTCAGCTAGTTCTGCTTTTAATTTTAACATTACAAAAGTATGGCCGATACTATCATGTAAGTCGCGTCCAATTCTATTTCTTTCATTTTCAGCAAGAAGCAGATTAATATGTTCATTGTGTTTTAAACGTTCATTCTTTAATTTAGATCTTTCATAAGCATATTTTTGGAAAAAATAAGTTATAACACACATAGAAGAAAAAATAAATAGGATTATTCTATCTCCAATATTTATTTTTGGATTAGCAATTATATACAATGTTAGACAATTTATAGTTATGAAAAAACTAATTGTCCTATAAGTAAAATATTTATCTTGAAAATGCCAAACGAGCAAATTACTCAGATAAAAACTAAATAGAATATTAGTTGGATGTAAAACAATGGTCATGTAACTGATATAAGCAATTAAATAAAACCATTCTGTAAAAACAAGAATTTTATTTTTTGTATATAACATTCCTATATATGAAGCAATGGCGAGAATAGTTAAGGGTAATATATATTTAGGATAACTTCCATCGATAACATATACAAATGCGAATATAAAAAATACCAATGATAAATAAAATCCATAATTTCCCTTTAATAAATTTAGTAATTTTTTATACATTTCAGCCTCCTTATTCTTTAATAATACCACAATAATATAAGAGTGTGAATAATTTATCCTCACTCTTATATTATTATTATTATTATTTTGATTCTCTTCTGTTTTTTATTACCAATGTAGCAATTATACATACAATTGAGTAGGCTAGAAGTATAGCTAGAGCTTTATAAGAGAAAATATCTTCTTTGATATATTTATTAACGAACTCTAATAAATAATAAGTTGGTGTCAGTTTAGATATATTTTGCAACCATTCTGGGAAAAGATAAACAGGCCACCAAAGTCCACCTAACATAGCAAGTCCTAGGTATAATATATTAGCAAGTAACGAAAGTTTTTCTTCTGATTTAATAAGGGATAGAAGTAATCCCATACCTAAAAATGTAATACTTCCAATAAGCATTAGAACAGCTGACATAATCCATTCGCGAGCTGTCATATTAACGTCTCTAAAGATATGACCAACAGCAAACACAACAACTATTGATATAATAAATGTAATTATTAGACGAATAAAACGAGCAAGGTAGTATTCAGATATTTTTACGGGAGAATTATTTAATATATGCAGATAGTTATTTTTTTCATCTTCTTTTATAGAAATAGGAAGAGAAAAAAGAGCGAAACTTATACTACTGAATGCAGTCATTGAAATAAGCATATCTTTTACTACGCGTACCTTTGTTTCAGGATCATCGAATTGCTGCATCCCAGAAAATAGGATAAAGAAGATAACTGGAAAACCTAATCCCATAATAAAATTAGTTAAGTTTCTTTTTATGAATATAAATTCTATGTTTAATAAGTTGGTAAGATTTCTCATTATTTCTCTCCTCCGTTTTCTTTTGTAGTTACAAAAATACTATCTAATAAAGTTCTATTTTGAATTTCAATTTCTTTAAACGTGCAACCAGCTTGGTGTAATATGTTCCATATTTCATCTGGTTTCTTTGTTAAGAAATTAATATTATCTGTTTTTATTTCTAAATTATTTATAATATCACTATCTTTCAATAAATCTAGATATTTTATAGGTAGTGTGAAGTATTTTTCAATTTCTTCAGCACGCATAGCATGTGGAGTAGTATCACGAACTAGTTTTCCTTTATTTAGAACTAAGATTCTATCTGCTGTATGTTCTACTTCTTCAATGTAGTGTGATGAATAAATAATAGTTAAACCTTTATTTTTTAAGTTATTCACAATTTCCCAAAATCTGATACGTGTTGATGTATCCATGCCAGCTGTTGGTTCATCTAAGAAAATTAATTTTGGTCGCCCTATTAATGTAATAATAAAAGATAATAATCTTTTTTGGCCTCCTGATAATTTAGAAGCAAAATTATCTTTTTGAGACTCATCAAATCTTAGCAGTGCATCGATTTCTTCATTTGTTAAGGGATTCTTATATAATTTCTGTATGAAATCGAGTAGTTCTTTTACTTTTAGTTTTTCAGGAACAACATTTTCCTGAGGAAGTATGTTAAGAAATTCTTTTAGTTTTTGGTTGCCTGGATTTAGAGAATTAATTTTTATTGAACCTGAGTTGATAAATTTATTTCCTAATAGACAGTTCATTAGAGTAGTCTTACCAGCTCCATTTGGTCCGATTAAAGCAATACATTCACCAGAATTCACTTCAAAAGAAATATTATTTAAGATGTTTTTCCCTTTAATTGTTTTTGTTATATTTTTTACTTTTATAATATTATTTAATGACATTTAGATCACCTCTCCTTTGATAATTAAATTATATCAAAGTAGGAGAGTGTCTTTTTAGTAGGTAATGTCACGAAGTAATATGACAAATGTCATAAAAAATAGACTTAAGGGGAGAACCCAAAAGTCCTAAATTTTAACAAAGTGTATATGAAAACTCATAGATGCAGTGGTTTATTGATATCTAATAAACTTTGCGGGGGTGACTCGACAAAATCGATTTCTTCGAAATCACGATTTTTGAGTCACTCCCTTTAAGTCGGTGTATATAATTATTTCATATCTTTTATTTCAATAATAGTTGAATCAGTATTATCGAGAATAGATTTAACTACTGACTCTGTTACTTTTTCAACTGGAAGAGGATACACATTTTTGAAAAATGTTATACCTAATTTTGAAAAGAATTTAATCGGTAATATATTGAAATAAGAGGTAAGTCTGCCTTTACCGTACATAAGACCTGGACGGACTATTAGATAATCTAGTTTTGAATCTCTCACTAATCTTTCTCCAGCAAGCTTGCTTTCTAAATATTGTTTAAAGCCACCATTTTCAGAAAAGTAGACGAGTTTATTGATATTGTGTTTTTGACATAATTTAATTGTCTGTGCCACACTTTCTGTATTAAGTTTTGAATATAGATTTTTATTTTTAATCGTTCCAATTAGATGAATGACTATATCGTAGCATTTTTTAATTATTATAGTGTCAAGGTCGAAAATATCTCCCTGTATCCATGTTACTTTATCTTTAGAAATAGAGTGATTTTGGTTTCTAGATAAATAGCTAACTTCTACTTTGTATTTCTTAAATTCTTTAATTAATGCTTGACCTACAAAGCCATTGCCACCGATTATTAATATGTTCATAAGTACCTCATTTGAATTTATGTTGTTTTTTCATATTAACATAACTTAATTCTCAAGTAAATTTATTTAAACTAATTAATAAAAGATGATATAATAGTATCAATTTAAAAGGAGTGTGATTGAATGAAAGTAGGTTTAGTATTAGAAGGTGGAGCAATGAGAGGACTATTTACAGCTGGTGTCCTTGATGTGTTCTTGGAAAATAATATAGAGGTTACAGATATCGTAGGTGTTTCAGCAGGAACGCTGTTTGGGGTGAATTATGTTTCTAAACAACCTAAAAGAGCACTTCGTTACAATGTTAATTATATAAATGATAAGAGATATATGAGTTTAAAAAGTTGGATAAAAACTGGAAACTTGATTAATAAGGATTTTACATATTACAGGCTTCCTTTTCAATTAGATGTATTTGACAATAAAACGTTCAAAGAGTCTAAGACTGATTTTTATGCGACAGTAACTAATATTGAAAATGGAGAAGCGGAGTTTATAAAAATCCATGATCCGTATCTGCAAATGGAGACTTTGAGGGCAACTTCTGCATTACCTTTTATTTCGGAAATAATAGAAGTAGAGGGGAAAAAGTATCTTGATGGGGGAATAGCTAATAGCATACCGATAGACTTCTTTGAAAAACAAAATTACGATAAAATAATTGTTATATTAACAAGACCTATTTCATATAGAAAGAAAAAGTCAACAAGTATACAATTTAAAATGTTCTATAAAAAATATCCGCAATTAGTTGAAAAATTAGAGAATAGATATAAAGATTATAATGAAACGGTTGAAAGGATACTTGAGTTGGAAAAACAGGGGAAAGTATTTGTTATAAGACCTAGTGAAGATATTACTGTAAAACGACTTGAAAAAGATACAGAAAAACTAAACCACGTGTATAATTTAGGGGTGAAAGACGGAAAACATATTATAGAAAATTTAAAAGAATATATAAGTTATAAAGGAGAGAAATAAAATGAGTGAAGAAATTAAAATTAATCCAGAAGAATTTGAAAGAAAATCAAAAGATGAATTAAAAAAAGAATTATCTGATTTAGAATATGCAGTTACTATGGAAAGTGCAACGGAGACTCCTTTTACAGGTCAATATTGGGATAGTTTTGAAGAAGGAGTTTATGTTGATATTACAACAGGTGAGCCACTATTTTCTTCAAAAGATAAGTTTAAATCTAGTTGTGGATGGCCAAGCTTTTCTAAACCAATAGAAAAAGAGGTAACTAAGTATTATAAAGATAATTCTCACTATGTTGAGCGTATAGAAGTAAGGAGTAGAGTTGGCGATGCACACTTAGGGCATGTATTTCCTGATGGTCCTACTGAGTCAGGTGGGCTTAGATACTGTATTAATAGTGCGTCAATAAGATTTATTAAGAAAGAAGATTTAGAAAAAGAAGGATATGCAGACTTATTAAGTTTATTCAAATAGTATTTTTAGAATAGGTAATTGATAGAAAGTATCGATTATCTATTTATTTTATCATAAAATAATACTATTTTTTGATATATTTATAATGATAACAGCTACATCATTTTTACTCAGTTGAATAACAGTTATATAATGGGTAATAAATATTCTTAAAATAGAAGTTTTTAAAATATCACGCTTTCATAATCGTTACAGTAAAGTTTTCATTTTGAATATTTAAATTTCTATGAAAATTTAAAATAAATTATCAGAAATAAAAAAATTGTACTAGTACTGCAGTTCACAAAATGTACACAAATAGAATATGAAAAAATATTGTTAAAAAAGCGAGTTGTATGTAAACTATGAGTGTAACAAAAAATTAAAACCAATAAATAAATATATACAAAAAAAATTTAAGGAGTGACTAAATTATGACAACAGTTGCAGAAAAAAAAGCATTCGTTGGTGGTAAATGGCAAACAGAGGTAGACTTAGTAGATTTTATTAAGTCTAACTATACAGAGTATAGAGGAGATTCTTCTTTCCTAGCTGGGCCAACAGAAGCTACTACTAAATTAGTAGAAAAATTCAATGATTTAATGCGTCAAGAACGTTTAGCTGGTGGGACATTAGATATGGATACTAGTATTCCTTCAACTATTCTTTCTCACGGACCAGGGTACATTGAAAAAGATTTAGAACAAGTTGTAGGATTACAAACAGAAAAACCACTTAAACGCGCTTTAATGACTTTTGGTGGTATTAACATGGCAGTTAACAGCTGTAAAGCATACGGATATGAAGTAGATGAAGAAGTTATTAAAATCTTCACTGACTACCGTAAAACTCATAACCAAGGTGTATTCGATGCTTATACTCCAGAAATGCGTCTAGTAAGAAAATCTGGTGTTATTACAGGGCTTCCAGATGCATACGGACGTGGACGTATTATCGGAGACTACCGTCGTGTGGCATTATACGGAGTAGATCAACTTATCGCTTGGAAAAAAGATGACTTAGCTAAAATCGGTGCTGATGGAGTTATGACTGAACACGTTATCCGTGACCGTGAAGAAGTTAACGAACAAATTCGTGCTTTAGGTGAATTAAAAGAAATGGCTAAAATCTACGGATTTGATATTTCTGAGCCAGCTACAAACGCTAAAGAAGCTGTTCAATGGCTATACTTCGGATACTTAGCAGCTATCAAACAACAAAATGGTGCTGCGATGTCTATCGGTAACATTGCTACATTCTTAGATATTTATATTGAAAGAGATTTACAAGATGGAACAATTAACGAGTCTCAAGCTCAAGAATTAATTGACCACTTAGTATTAAAACTACGTTGTGTTAAATTCGCTCGTACTCCAGACTATAACCAATTATTCTCAGGAGACCCAATCTGGGCTACATTAATTGTTGGGGAAATGTTAGACGCTGAAAGATCATTAGTAACAAAAACAGACTTCCGTTTCATCCACACATTAGATAACATGGGTAACTCTCCAGAGCCAAACTTAACAATTCTTTGGTCAACTAAATTACCAAGAGGATTCAAAGAATATTGTTCTGAATCTTCAATTAACCACAGTGCTATCCAATATGAAAGTGATGAGTTACTTGCAGACTTCCTAGGAACTTGTGATAAATCTATCGCATGTTGTGTATCTGGTATGACTACTGGTAAAGATATGCAATTCTTCGGAGCTCGTGCTAACTTAGCTAAAGCATTACTATACACAATCAATGGTGGACGTGATGAATTATCTGGTGAGCAAGTTGGACCGAAAACAGAATCTCTTCGTGGTGTATTAAACTACGATGAAGTTTGGGCTAAATTTGATGTATTCATGGAATGGTTATGTAAACTATACATCAATACATTAAACGTAATCCACTACATGCACGATAAATATTCTTATGAAAGCTTAGAAATGGCGTTACACGACACTAACGTAAGAAGATTTATGGCAACTGGTATCGCTGGATTCTCAGTAGCAGTGGACAGTTTATCAGCTATTAAATATGCTAAAGTTACTCCAATTGAAGACGAAAATGGATTAGCTGTAGATTACAAAGTTGAAGGGGAATTCCCAACATTTGGTAACAACGATGACCGTGCTGACGAAATCGCTGTTGAATTATTAAAAGTGTTCATGACGAAACTTAAAAAACACGAAACTTACCGTGCAGATGAAACTACAACTTCTATCTTAACTATTACTTCAAACGTGGTATATGGTAAGAAAACTGGTAACACTCCAGATGGACGTCGTAAAGGAGAACCATTCTCTCCAGGTGCTAACCCAATGAACGGACGTGACCAAAGTGGAGCACTAGCTTGCTTAAGCTCAGTAGCTAAATTACCTTATGAATACAGCCGTGATGGAATCAGTTTAACTGCTGCATTTACTCCAAATTCATTAGGTAAAACTAAAGAAGATCAAATTAAAAACTTAACAGCAATGATGGACGGATACTTCAAAAAAGGTGGTTTCCACTTAAATACTAACGTATTTAATAAAGAAACATTACTTAAAGTTATTGAATCTCCAGAAGATTATCCAAACTTCACAATTCGTGTATCAGGATATGCAGTACGTTTAATCAGCTTAACTCCAGAGCAACAACGTGATGTATTAAGCCGTACAATGCACCAATTCATGTAATTAAGTAAATAATTAAAAGAAGGTGGAGGCGAAAGGCCTCCACTTTTTAGATTAAAATAATTATATTTTCAGAATACGATAAAAAAAACTATAGAATAGCAAAAGGAGGAAATCGCATATGGAAATGGAAAAAGTAGAAGGAATAGCTATAGAAGAGAAAAAAGAATTGACAGCTAATGTACATTCAGTTGAGTCATTTGGTAATGTCGATGGACCAGGAATTAGATATGTGGTATTCTTTCAAGGTTGCATGCTAAGATGCAAATATTGCCATAATCCAGATACATGGAAAATGCATAATCCTGATGCTAAAGTTATGACAGTAGATCAATTAACGAAAGAAATAGTAAAGTATCGTGAATTTTTTGAAGCAAGTGATGGAGGAGGAGTTACAGTAAGTGGGGGAGAATCGCTACTGCAAATTGATTTCATCTTAGAGCTTTTTAGAAAACTAAAGGAATTAGGAATCAATACTTGCGTTGATACTTGTGGTGGTTTCTATGTTAACACTCCAACTATGAATAAAAAAGTACTAGAATTAATCTCTTTAACGGATTTATTCTTAGTCGATATAAAACATATAGACGATGAGCAACACTTGCGTTTAACAAAACGAACAAATAAAAATATTATTCAATTTACTAACTTTTTAAGTGATAATGGTGCAAAAATGTGGATAAGACATGTACTTGTACCGAAATGGACTGATGATGATTATTATCTACAAAAACTTCGTGAGTATATCGATACATTAAATGGTGTAGAGCGTGTTGAAGTCCTACCTTATCATGATATGGCGAAATTCAAATATAAAGAATTAGGAATAGAATATGAATTGAATGATATTAATCCGCCGACAAAAGATCGTATAAAAAATGCTATCGAAATCTTAGGTGCAAGATATGACATAAGTTAAATAATTAAAAGTGGGTAATTAGAAGGCGTATCGTTTAGAAATGACTTTTGAATTACTCATTTATATATACTTAAAGACGACTAAAGGTAAGTTTTGATTTTAGTCGTCTTTAAATTATAATTATTAATGAGCTGGGGCTGTACCTTCTAGCATAGATTTAATATATGCTTCAACGTCACTGTTACTTGATTTAACATTGTACTCTTCAAATAATTTTTTAAGAGCTTTACTTACGATTGTACTATCTTTCTTAACAGCCTCTTCAGCCGCTTTTTCAGCTAATGCTGGTTTTAATTCATCGAATGATGAGTCTTTTTCATCTAGTACTTTAATAATGTGATATCCGAATGAAGTTTTTACAACATCAGATGTTTTATCTTTACTTAATGCGTATGCGGCATCTTTGAATTCCTTAACGAATGAGTTATCTTCTTTAGAAGACCATCCTAAGTCTCCTCCGTTAGAGGCATTTGCAGTATCATTAGAGTTTTCTTTTGCTAGTGTAGCAAAGTCTCCACCATCTTTAAGTTTTTTAAGTACTTCTTCTGCTTTTTTCTTAGCTTCTTCATCACTTAATCCATTTGGATTTGATTCACTTTTAACACTTACAAGAATGTGTGCTAGGTGATATTGGTGTTTATTTTTTTCGTAACTTTCTTTAAGTTTATCATCGTTAGTTCCTGCGTAATCATTGATTAATAATGTTTGAGCAGCTTTAACTTTTAATCCATCTTTATATTTATCAAGTGTAAATCCTTGTTGTTTTAAAAGTTGTTCAAATTTATCTTTTCCACCGTATTGTTCTTGAGCTTTTTGAAGTTGCTCATCGATTGATTTTTGATCAATTTTGTTTTTATATTTATCTAAAAGTACTTTTTGGATCATCATACTTGTAGCTGTTTTAGAAAGTTGGCTAGCTCCAATGCTTTCTACGATATCTTTTTCTGTAACGTCTCCTGCTTTACTAGAGATATATTTAGTTCCTCCAGCAGAGCATCCTGCTAATCCTATAACAGAGATACTAAGTGCTATAGGCAAAATAGCTTTTTTAAACTTTTTCATTAAATTTTGTCCTCCTATGTGTACATATGTATTAATATATCATATTTTTTAATATAAAACAACTAAAGAATCGGTGATATCAATCTTGCGAACGCTTCTTTGATTTTTATAAGTAAACTTCTCTTTTGATATTCAGAAAAAGAAACTAGGGTAGATTTTTCAATATCTTTTAGGAAAATATCTCTAAACTCTTTTGTAGTTTTATCATCATACATAAATGCGTTTAGTTCGAAGTTTAATTTGAAACTTCTGTAATCGAAGTTAGCGCTACCTAAACTTGAAACTTCATCGTCTATAATAATCATCTTAGTATGAATAAATCCATTTTCATAGATATATGTTTGTGCCCCTAATTCTGCAAGCTCACCAATAAATGAGTATGTAGCCCAATATACGAATATATGATCAGGTTTATTAGGTACTATAATTCTCACATCTATTCCTGATAATATAGCCATCTTTAGTGCATCCATAACACTTTCATCGGGGATGAAGTAGGGTGATTGAATGTATATATATTTCTTAGCCCTAGATATCATGTATAAATAGCTATATTTTATTTTTTGAAGTTTATTATCTGGTCCACTTGAAACTAGTTGAATCGGTAAATAATTATTAACTGGTGTAGAAACATGTTCTGAGGTTAGTTTTAGTTGTTCTGTTTTTTTAGTTGTTTGAGAATTCCAATCATCTATAAAACGATATTCTAAAGAACCTACTGCTTCACCTTCAATACGGAGATGAGTATCACGCCAATATCCGAATTTTTTATCCAATCCTAAGTATTCGTCCCCAACATTGAAACCACCTGTATAACCGATATTACCGTCTATAATAACAATTTTTCTATGGTTTCTATAGTTCATACGAAAGTTAATAAGCGGCAATTTTGATTTGAAGAATTTTTTTATTTTAGCATTGTTTTTTGTGAGTTGTCTCAAAGAAGAAATACTTAATTTTCTTGATCCAATATCATCGTAAAGAATATATACATCAACACCTTCCAGAAGTTTTTGTTCAAGAAGGGAGAAAAGTTGTTTTCCGATGCCATCTTTTCTTAATATATAATATTGAATATGAATGTAGCTCTTAGCGTTTTTTATATCTTCAAAAAGTAATCTGAATTTTTCTTTTCCATCTGTAATAATTCGAATTTTATTGTTTTTAGATAAAAATGACTTATCAGTTTCAAAATTTAGTTCTATTAAATTTCTGTGTTTATGAATTACTTGTTCATTTATTGTAATTTCATAGGGCACAGTTCTCTTTAACAAGTTTTGTTGATATCTAATTTTTTCATCATCTGAACAAGGAAATATTTTCTCCCTATATATAGGTCTTCCAAATATTAAATATAGAATGAATCCTAGATATGGTATTAAAAATAATACTAGAATCCATGCCCAAGATGACGTAGTAGTTTGATACTCTAAAAAGACGATTGAAAATGCCAATAAAGTATTAATTACTAAAAAGATTGTCAAAACTATATCAAAATTTATATCATTAAAAATAGAAGTTATATAATAAAAAATACTAGAAATATTAATATTTAATAATTGTAAATTTATATAATTCATAATATATCACTCCTAACTTAATAGTACCTTAAAATATCTGAAATGTCTATTAATATTATTTACATAAACAATATGTTCTTTTAGCAGATAATAATTTATTTGACACTAAAATGAAAAAAATAGAGTAATTTTGAATAAATATAAAATATTATACTTATAAAATAATTTATTAATTTTTGTGTTATGAGTTGAATTTTTATAAATTTATATTATAATGGAATAGAGAACAAAAAAGGAGAATGTTATGCCTAATAATATTTTAGAAGAATTAAAAATGAAATTTGAAGATTTTGCAAGTGAGTTAGAAAATATTGAACCTGAAAAAGTTGATTTAACTCAAATTGATAGATTAATTGCATTAGTAGAAGAATTAGATAACGAAATTAAAACTATAAAATAATAGTAGAATTGGATAAGCTGAAGTGGGAGTGTTTTGCTTTTACTCAGCTTATCTTCATGAATGAGGATACGATGAAAAATAAAAACGGAAAAAGATTAAACGTCTTACTTACAATTAAAAAAATTGGTATTAATGGTGAGGGGATAGGGTATTATAAAAAGAAAATTACTTTTGTAAAAGGTACTTTACCTGATGAGGTTATTGTTTGTGAAATAGTTGAGGAGACACAAAAATATATAATTGGAAAACTTGTCAAAGTAAAAGAACCAAGCCCATATAGAGTAGAAATTAAACGAGAGTATGCAGAAAGTGGAGCATACGGCTTAGCTCATGTTAGTTATGAAAAACAATTAGAATATAAACGTACAATTTTATTAGATGCATTTGATAAGTATTATAGACTACCAAAACCCGATAAATTAGTGCTAAAAACATTAGCTAGTCCTGTAACAGAAGGGTATCGTAATAAAAACCAATTTCCACTAGCTGTTAGAAATGGACGAGTTATTGCAGGGTTATATAAAGAAGGTTCTAACGATTTAGTTGAAATTAATGAAGATTTAGCATTACATGAGAATGGTAATAAAATAACAAACTTAGCTAAGAAATTACTAGGAAAATATAAAGTAGAAATCTCTACAAATAAAAAGAATTATGGTGTGAAATACATTTCTACAAGAACTTCATTCTATAATGGAGATGTTCAAGTAACATTTGTAGCGAATACTGATAAGATTAAAAACATGGATAAGGTCGTTAATGAACTTAAGCGTGAAAGAATTGTAAAAAGTATTATATTAAATATCACTAATGATAAAGATCATTTAGTGATGGGAACAGAAAGTGTAACTTTATACGGTTCAGATTATATCGTTGAAAAAATTGGAGATATTAAGTACGAACTTTCAGCTAAATCATTCTTCCAATTAAATCCGCCAGCAACTAAAAAACTTTATGATAAAGTAGTAGAATTCGCCGCACTAAAAGAAACAGATGTTGTATTAGATGCGTTTTGTGGAGTTGGAACAATTGGGCAATATGTTAGCCGTAACTGTAAAGAAGTATATGGTGTAGATATTATTCCAGCTGCGATTGAAGACGCTAATGACAATGTTAAATTAAATAATTTAACAAACTGTACTTATGTTGCAGGAGATGCTAATAAAATAGTTCTACGTTGGAAGAAAAAAGGAATAAACTTTGATGTAGCAATAGTAGATCCACCGCGTGTAGGTCTTGGACCATTAGCTAAAAATCTATTAGCGGTTGATGCTAAGAAGATTGTCTATGTGAGCTGTAATCCATCTACATTAGCACGTGATTTAAAAGTTTTAACAAGAAAATATAAAATTAGACGTATTCAACCAGTAGACATGTTCCCAGGAACAGCGGCAGTTGAAGCGGTAGTTGAATTGATTAGAAAATAATTTTCAGAGGAAAAATATGGATAGTTTTGAACAATTGAAAAAAGAAATAATGGCAGATAGTGATAATGAAAAATACACGGATAAAGGAATTGAACCCTTATTTTCTACTCCAAACACAGCTAAAATATTAATCATAGGTCAAGCTCCTGGTATTAAAGCTCAGGAAAGTAAAATCTTCTTCAATGATAAAAGTGGGATTAAACTTCGCGAGTGGATGGGAGTAGATGATGAAATATTTTATAAATCTGGTTTAATAGGTGTAGTTCCAATGGATTTCTATTATCCAGGTAAAGGTAAGAGTGGGGATTTACCACCTCGAAAAAACTTTGCCCAAAAATGGCATTCAAAAGTTTTAGAACTTATGCCTAATCTCGAACTTATTATTCTTGTGGGAAAATATGCGCAAGATTATTACTTGGGAAATGATAAAAAACAGAATCTAACAGAAACTGTATATAATTATAAACAGTACTTGCCACGTTATTTTCCAATTGTTCACCCGTCACCATTGAATTTTCGTTGGCATAATAAAAATCCATGGTTTATTAAAGAAGTAGTACCGGAATTACAAAAAAGGGTGAAGGAAATATTACAGAAATAAATCATTAAAAAATAAAGACTGAGGTAACTTGAAGATTTCTATGAAATCATGATTTCGAGTTACCTCAGTCTCTTTAATTTTCTATTATTTCAAATCTAGTCTGCTCACCGTAATATATAAGCAGTGAAGATAGTATTGTTTTTAACTGTTCTAAATTATCGGTTTTTAAAATAATTTCTGCCTTACCAGAGATTACGTTAAAAGCATCACCACTCTTTACAGAGATTATTTCTATATTTTTATATTTTGTAGTTTTTCGTACAAATTCACCAGCGATAATTGTTGTATCGATGGCTTCATGAGGTTCAGCTCCGTGTCCACCTTTACCATAAATAGTAACTAAATATGTATTCATATCTATTGTTCCCCCTTAAGATTTTTTATTACATTGGTAGAATCAAATGCTAGTGTTAAAAATATTGAAACTGTTTGTTTCATTACTTCTTCTTCAAAATCGAAATTTGGGTGGTGATGTGGATATTTAGCGAATGTAGAATTTCCTGCACCGATTAAGAAAAATGCTCCGGGAACTTCTTCAACATAATATGCAAAATCTTCTCCAATCATAAGTGGTTCAATTTCCATCTGCTTAATATCTGGAAGAATTTTAGAAGTTGCTTTTTGAATTTCTATTGTTCCTTTTTTATGATTTATAAGAGGAGGATATCCCCCGTAGTAAATAAATTCTATAGTAGTGCTAGGATATTCATTTTCTAGAGTTTTGCATAAATTTTGAAGTTTAGTTAGTACCATTTTATGAAGTTCTTTATTAAAATGTCTTATCGTACCAGTAATACTTGCTTCTTTAACAGAGCTTTCAAGTTTTCCTAAAGTAATGACAAGTGTTTCTCTTGGTTTAGAAAATCGTGAAACTATTTGTTGAGTCATACTAACAAATTCTGCAGCAATAATATTTGCATTTTCTTTAGTGTTAATTTTCACTTCGAATCTATCAGCAGCGGCACATAGTTCTTTGTAACTATATCCTAAAGTTCCAAGTGGAAGGGGTGTCCAAAGATGAGCTCCAAATATTGCATCAACACCTTGTAAACAACCAGCATCTATCATAGGTTTTGCTCCACCTGGAGCTTGTTCTTCACCGTATTGGAAAACTGCTACAACATCATGTGGTAGTTCTTTTTGATTATTCATTAATACTTTACACGTTGCAAGTAATGCTGTAGTGTGTCCATCATGACCACAAGCATGCATTGCATTGGGGATTGTAGACTTGTATGGAGTTTCTTTTGCGTCATTTATAGGTAGAGCATCGAAGTCAGCTCGAAAAGAAATTGTTTTTGAAGAATCTTGTCCTTTTATTCTTGCAACTACACCATTTAAGCCGACGTTTGTTTTAATATTAGTAATTCCAATTTTTTCTAAATATTCTTTAATGAATCTCGCTGTATTTTTTTCGTTAAATGAAACTTCAGGATGCATATGCATATAGCGGCGAAGTTCAATCATTTCTGGATAAAATTTATCAAGTTCATTTTGTATAATTTGTTCAATCATAAAAACCTCCAGATTACTTTTTTAATTATAAATACAATTATAGCATAAATATTTTAATAAATAGAGAATAGTTTAAGAAAATGTTTTCAATTATTTTTATTTTTGATATAATATGAGATAAATAGACACTAGTAAAACTCAATTCGGAGGTGGGAGCATGGATACATTAGATTAATAGAGAGATTTTATTAAAAAGGAGTTAATGTATGCAAATATTAAATATTAAAAACATAGAGTTTGAGAAACAAGGGAAGATATTATTTAAAATAGAAAAATTGAGTATAAATACTGGTGACATTATTGGTTTAATAGGGAAAAACGGTTCAGGAAAGACAACTCTGTTAAAATATATTGATGATTTAGTTAAAGACAAAAATAATATTTCATCAGAGTTTTTAGAATTTGGAGAAAATTCTCTTCTTAAAAAAAGTGGAGGAGAAGTTGTTGTAAGTAAGATTAGGGGTAGTTTATTATCTAATGTGGAGCTATATTTACTAGACGAACCATCAACTTACTTAGATTATAATAATGCTAACAAAATAGCTAATCTTATAAAAAGAACTCCAGCGACTTTTTGTATAGCAAGTCATGATAGAAATTTTCTAAATAATGTTTGTACTAAGTTATGGATAATCGAAAATAATACTGTGAGAGAATTTAATGGAAATTATCATGAGTACAAGTTTCAAGAAGAAATTGAAACTACTGAGTATGAAGCTGAATTACAAAAGTACAATAAAGAAGCTAAGAAGATAAAGAAAAGCATCCAAGAGATGAAAGAGGAACAGGGGAAAAAATCTGGAAAGCCAAAGAACATGAGTGGATCAGATTATAGAATTATAAGTGTAAAAAATAAAATTTCAAAAAACGAAAAGAGATTACAGAAAAAAATATCAAGACAAGAAGATAAGTTGCAGGCTAATATTAAACCTAAGCCGTTAAAAGATAAATATGATATTGAATTTTTAGAGATATTTAAGGAAACTCATAACAAGAGTTTTTGTATTGACGCGAAAAGCTGTGAAATAGATGGTAAAATTCTTTGGACATCACCTGGTTTTACTTTTGCTAGTGGTGATAAAATCTTAATTAAAGGAAAAAACGGTTCAGGGAAGACTACTTTTCTGAAATATGTGAGAAAGTCTATTCCTTGTTCTTTGCAAGTAGCATATTTTGAACAAAATAGATTTGATATTTTTGAGGAAGAGAAGACACTGTTTGAATTCGTGAAAGAATCTACTACACTAGATGATATAGAACTTAGAAATATACTAGCTTTACTAAATTTTAGAGGTGATGATATTAATAAGAAGACATCAGTTTTAAGTAAAGGGGAGAAGGTTAAACTTTATTTCGTAAGTTTACTTTTTAGAAAAACAGATGTACTGTTATTAGATGAGATAACTAACTTTTTAGATGTCGTTGCGATAGAAGCGGTAGAGAAGATATTAAAGAAATATCCTGGTATATTAGTTATGGTGAGTCACGATATGGAATTTATCGATAATGTTGCAACTAAGGTTATAAACATTACGAATAAAGAAGTTCTAAAATTTGAGTAAATTAGAAGTTAATAAAAATATTTAGGAGGACAATTATGATAAAAATTATTATAGCTGCATTCTTAATATTAGGTTTTGTCTCAGCTGCGGTTGCTAGTGCTAGATGGAAAGAAAAGGATAAGAATGCTGAATATGAGGAAATGTAGTAAGAAAGTCATTGATTAGACATCAAGGAGAAATTTCACTGATGGGACTAACTCAGAAGTACAAAGTAAAGAATATAAGTAATCACCTAAATTTTCAATAATCGTCTAAAAGTATGATATGATTAGGTGAAAAAACAAAGTGTTTGATTCAAAATTTTTATGAGAATTCATAGACGCAGTGGTTTATTGATATGTAAGTACAACTTTATAAAAGCTTTTTTAGAATCACTCTATTATTTGAGGAATTAATAAGTTTGTCTAGCTTTTTGGCGAATTTCCTTCACCCTTGACATGTTTATTGAATTTATAATATAATTCATATATTATTTAATTTTATCTGTAAAGGAGATTGAAAATGAAGATTAACTTACCTTTTAATGAAAATATTTTACCTAAACGATTTGGGAAAGAAGCAGAACCTGGTGATGTTATTAAGAATAATCCAGTACGTTCATTTCCGTTTGAGATAACAGAGTTGCCAGAAGGAACAAAGTATGTAGCTATTACATTAATAGACTATGATGCTATTCCAGTTTGTTCGTTCCCATGGATTCATTGGCTTGTCACTGATATAGAGGTAGTGGATAATGAGGTTATTATTCCTGAAAACTATAGTTTAGACTATAAAAATTCTATTAAACAGGGGAAAAATAGTTTTTCTAGTCCACTATTGGGGATGGATTTTACTGAAATTGATTCAATTTTTGTTGGACCCACACCACCTGATAAGGATCATAGATACACAATTGAAGTTTTCGCATTATCAGATAAAACAGGTTTAGAAGATGGTTTTTACTATAATGAATTATTAGATGCAGTGGATTCAATCACATTAGATAGAGCTACTGCTGTTGTTATTGGTCAATTTTAAATTAAGAATTAAAATCAAAGGACTTTTAGAAAAATTGTAGTAAATAATAAAGAAATCTATTAGTATTTTGTTATCTAGCTCTTTTTAGGATACTGGGAATGACACCATTGAAGTCTCAACTTAAGTTTCAGTTTAAAAAATAGTTTTAGGTTAAATTCCAGTTTTTTATTTGAACTGGAATTTACTTTTGGAATTAACATTTAAAATACTAGCTGTAAAGCGTATCCACAAATAGTTGATTATCACAGTTTAATTTGATATAATCAAAATTGGAGAGAGAAGTTAGAGAACATTAGTTTTCGATAAAGATGGTGGCTACTTCAATATGAAAGGGGATGATGCTTATGCTCATAAGTATCGAAATCTGGATGAAAGGAGTAGCAAGTTGTCAGCTTACGAAATTGTACAGACGATTATTGGAATAAATCTATTGATTGTTTCAGTAGTTAGTGCATGTATTGTAGCATTAAAAAAAGACAATAAAAAATAACCATCTTTAACTTTAGCAGGTTAGATGGTTATTTTTATAATCAATTAACTGGAGCTACCGTCTTTAAAACGGCTCTCTCTTTTATATTTCCATTCTAGCATAAATAATGTAGAAAAGCAATGATTTTTATTAAAAGATATAGTAAAATTATTACGGAAAGGGTAGAAAAAAAGAATAAATTCCTTTAAA
>NZ_CAURJN010000015.1:0-41150 GCF_963525165.1 uncultured Gemella sp. | reverse complement strand
TCAACAACAGAAGTTGTTGCATAACCTTTGTCGTTAACCCACTTTTCGATATTTCTTCTTTCAGCAGTAAGTTGATTAGCTGTGTTATTTTGCACCCAAATTTGCATATTAGCAACCCTTACTCCGTCTTGATTCTTGTAGGTCTCTAACGCTGATAGTTGGTTGTTGATACTTCTAGCACTTTCAGTAAACTTATTAGAAAACTCTGTATTTTTTACAAAAGCATTGTTATCTTCAGGAGCTGGTGTCCAGTCAGTTGCAACGTTTCCTATTTCAAGTTTAGGTAAACGGATATATATTTTATCCCCATTATTAAAATTAGTAGTCGGGTGGTAAAATACAAATGCAAAATAATTAGTAAACTTATTGATGAATGCATGAGATATTCGTTTCCATTGCGTTGAAATATCTACACGTCTCAATCCGTTAGTTTCAAATCCAACAGTATTAAGTGACATATCCCTACTAGCTTTAACATCGATAGACCATGTTAACATCTCATTTTGGAATCGAGTTTTAACTAGATCTGTAAGAGCAAACCAAAAACCGGTGTTATCACTACCACCTTTTTTTGTCAAAATGATAGTATCTCCATCAACTGTTTCATCCCATTTATTGCTACCCCAATGTGGTTTACTTTGCAATTTCTCACTATCAGTTATATAGTTTCTACCCCCAACACTTGTTGGAATACTATTTCTAACATTACTGATTTCTCTTGAAATACTATTAGCTGTTTCTTGAACTTTATTTTCCACAACAGATGTAGTTGCATACCCCTTATCATCTACCCAACTTTCAATACTACGCCTTGCAGCAGTCAGTTGATTAGCTGTATTGTTTTGTGTCCAAATTTGCAAGTTAGCTGTTCTTACTCCATCTTGATTTTTATACGTTTCAAGTGCCTCTAGTTTCCTATTGATACCTTGTGCGTTATCATTGAACTTACTACTAAATTCTGTGTTTTTAACATAACCTTTAGCATCAACTATTCTATTGATTTCAGTTCGCTCTCTACTTAATTGATTAGCAGTATCACGTTGCACCCATTGCTTCAAGCTTTCAGTTCTACTACCATCTTGATTTTTGTATTCTTCAAGTGAACTAACTTTACTTGTTAAGCCATCTACACCTTTTTTGAATTCAGCTTTAACAGCACTCAAACCATCTTCATTTTTCTTTTTAACTGCTGTAAATTCTCTTGTTATGCTATCTTGCAATTCTGTAACTTTGCTAGTAGCACCGTTAACCAGTCCTCTAAGTTCTACAACTGTTTCATTATTTGAAATATCCTGCATGTTGTTAACTCGATCAGATAATGCTTGAATTTGTTTTGTTGCTTCTATTCTACTCTTACTTATTTCTAGATTAACTGCTTGAATTTGCTTTGTTGCTTCAACTCTATTCTTGCTTATCTCTAAGTTTGTAGCTTGGAATTGCCTATTGTAGTTTTCTACAGCGGTTGATACTTGCTCTCTAAACTGATTGATTTTTTCATCAAAGGCTTCACCCATTTTCCGGATTTTTTCTTCACTACTTAATAAGGCTTTTTCATATCCACCTTTTACCTTATCTTCAATAACTTTTGATTTTTCTTTAAAGAATCTGTCGAAAGCTGCTTCCTGTTCGGCAACTAAAGCATTTATTCTGGCAAGTACTGAATCGTTTTGAACTTGTAGTGATTCTAATTTAGCTGAAGTGCTATCAGTAAAGCTACTTCTACCATCTCCCACTTCTATCTCGTGATTTTCTTCAAGGATAACATCCCAAATTACCTTAACTACTTTCGCGTTCTCATTTAATATCCCTAACTCGTTGTAATAAACTTTTAATCTGTCGCATAAATCTATCTGTTCAAGTGCTGGGTTATCAAATACTCCCTCAACTTTTGATAAGTCTTGGTAGTTGATCTTTAAGTTAGTTTTTGGCACACCTACATTATTACTTTTAATGTAACTTTTCGCCTTACTTCTTAACTGCTCTACTGTTTTTAAGTTTTCATCATTTGAAAAATCAACTTTTAAAATTCTTCTATGTGTGAATTTATTTAAGTGAGTGCTGTCAAGGAGTATTTCTGGTAATGTTATTAATTGTTCCCTGTTGTTATCATCAGTATATTTTTTAAAAGGAAAAACTGAAGTATAAGTTTCAAGTATTGATTGTTCTTGTTCTAAGTCTAACAAGTTTTTACCATAAGCAATGATGGTTGGGTTATCAATTCCCATGCTTCTGTGAAGTGTAATATTTAAGTTATCGAACTCATATTCACCACCCCAAACATCAAGAATTGAACCTGCTTTACCTCCTAATGCGTCACGGGCGTTCTCAATGTTTTCAACTTTCCATGTAGTAGAATTTAATGTACTTATATCAGATTGAACGAAGAACTCCTCACGACTATCTAACAAGTTATCTCGCCACGCTCTTAAAGCACCTACTGCACTAACACTAGTTAATGTTATATCTGGTCTGATGGCGTTCATAGTAGTTTTAACTTGGGAAATATGTTGGCAGTAAATTTTAAATTCATTTTGTGTTTTTGTGATCTTTGATACTATGAACCTTTGATTTTTAGTTCTGTAACCTGCATCACTTTTGATATACATTCCCTCTTTAATTTTCTCTACGTCTTTTCCATTTATTGGATAATCAAATTCAAGAATGTATATCCCGTTTTTTTCTCTTGAAACGTGGCATTTAGAAGCATCAGATAAAACTGATACTCCCAAATGTTCAAAATTAGTTTCATTTGCTTTATACAGTATAGGATAAGCCATTAAACTAGCGCCTCCCATCTTGGGGTTATTTCAACAACAAATGAGTTGTTATCCCATGAGATTCTGTTATCTCCTATTTCAAGGTGTGGAAATGGATAAGTGAACACCTTATCGTACTGCGGTTCTTTGTTATCCCAATGAGCGGACTGCGTTTCACAGTCAATAACAATGTGTCCACTAACTCCTTTCAACCTAAATATTTGAGAATTAATATTCAAATTAATATCTCCTGTTCCCCTTAATTTAATAAGTGGGTTGGCTTTTCTACGTTCTGGGTTTCTTAATATTTGACCATTAGAAACTGTTATCTTATATAGTCCTGTTTTTAAATATTTAACAGGGTGTACTTTAAAATTTAGGATACATTTTTTCTTGCTTGTTAATGTTCCCTCAATTTTAAACGTTTCATAAAAGTACGCCTTATAAAGATATTCATTATCCCAACTCAAGCCAAAATCATACCATTTTGGCTTTATATTGATAAGATAATCATTTAATTTATTGATTATGTTTTGAATGTCAGCTTTTTCATCATAGATTTTAAACGGGAAAGTACGTTCAACTACTTTCAACCGTTTATTATCTTTGATTTTCGCACCATCAACACCGTCTATTTCAACTAAATCTACAGTTTGAGAAGAAGATTCCAGTTCTATTTCATCTACTAATCTTAATCCTAATTCTTTTGTGTTTAGTTGGTTGTAAAGGATATATTTAGTTATCATAATCTGTCTTTCTCCTCCTTAATTAAGAATTTTATTTGTTCGTATAGTTTACGAACATCTTTTTCAGAATTTGTACTTAAATTCTCTATGTGTAGCAACGCTCCAAAGTTGCTTGTTTTGTTGTTAGTAACGTTGTTACTACTTCCACCTGCTGTTGCAAATGATGGACCACCTTTGAAACTTAACATGTTCTCAGGCACAAAGTTAGGTTTAAACTTATTAATTGCACGTTGATAAATATCAAACGCTTTGTTTAATGCTGGCATATTTTTAACCATACCAGTAGCAACACCACCTGTTAAATGGTGACCTGTTCTTTTTTGTGTAAGTCTTGATGGTGAGTGAATTTGTGCCTTGGCTCTTAATGCTCTATCAACTTCATTAATAATCGCATTAGCTGCAGCAGTAACCGCACCTAAAGCTGAATACATACCTTGCGCAACTCCATTACTTACTTGTGCTCCCACATTATAAGCAACTGGCACTATACTTTGACCTACGCTTTGAACTGTGTTCTTGATACTTTCCATAGCTGAACGAACGTTACCCTCGTTACTTCTTAACCCATCAGCAATATTTCTTCCTGCTTCTTCACCTGCTCTACGTCCTTCTTGTGCCATTTGTGAGGCTGTTTGTTGGAGTGTAGATACAAATTGTTGGCATGTGCTTTGAATAGACCCTAAGGCACTACTCATAGCTGAAGAAATGGCACCAGCTAACCCGTTCATTGCTCCACTAATGCTTGCAACCATACCAGATACTGTTGCTCCAACTGATGAAATTGAAGTGCCAATTTGATTAATCTGACCTGCTACGCTAGTGGCTGTACTTCCTACTTGTGACAATGCACTAGTTAAGCCACTAACTACACCAGTTAATGCTCCAATTGAAGCTGAAGTTGTACCAAAACTTACTGCTAAGCTTGAAAGCACAATACCAAATGCGCTAATCGATACAGTAACAGAACTTACTGCTGTTCCTATGCTTGTTATTTGACTATTGAAAGCACTGATTGAACCACTGGCAGTCATAAGTCCAGCTAGTGAAGTTGTTATATTAGTACTGAATAATTGAACGGCTGTTGAAGTTGTAATCAAGATAGGTGGTAAGGCATTTAATGAAGTAGTTAAGCTTGTTATTAATGTTGGTAAGGCAGTAAATGCTCCTTGAACAGAAGTTGCTGCTTGACCTAACATTGATAATCCACTTGCCATTGTTTGCATACCAGCTCCAGCCGTTGTCATTTCTCCAGCGTGAGCCGTTATTGCACCTACTCCAGTTGCCGTTGCTGTTAATGTAGCAACTAAATCTCCTAAGCTTAAATCAACAAGAGTTTTAACACCCTCAGCAAATAATCTGAATCCGTTACCTGCTTTTTCTGCTGATTCTCCTATGCTTTTAATTACGTTTGCTACTCCATCAAGTACTGTTCTTATTGAGTTACCGATTGAATCAATAACTTCTTTAATTCCATCACACACAGTTTTAACTGCATTACCGAATTTCTCAAAGGCAGTTCCTACACCCTCTAATACTGATTTTATTGAATTACCTACTGATTCAATCACGGAACCTACACCCTCAAGAGCTGACTTAATAGCATTACCAACTGAATCAATAATGCTCGCCACTCCTTGCAAGGCTGATTGAATAGCAGTACCAACCGAAGTAATTACAGTACCAACTCCCTCAAGAGCCAGTCTTACTCCGTTACCAAAACCAGTAAAGGCTGAACCTAATCCCTCGAGTACCGACTTAATGGCAGTACCTACAGATTGAATTACAGATCCAATTCCCTCGAATACTGACTTAATAGCAAGTCCAACTGATTGAATAACACTACCTAACGAAACTAAAACGGCTGATAAGCCAGTTCCTAATGCAAGAATAACTTGTGACACGGCACTTCCTAAGGCTTGAAAGACCTTAGCAACTCCATCTCCTTGAGTTCCTAAAAGTGCAAGTCCAGCACACACCATAAGAATAGCTCCACCCAATGCAAGCCACGTTGGAGGTGGAACCATTGCAATGGCACTTCCTAAACCTTTAAAAGCAATAGCAAGTCCAGTTCCTATACCTTGTGCAGCAGTTGAAATTCCAGTACCTAAAGCAGTAAGAACGGACGGAACACCGCTCAATGCTGTTTTAATACCAGTACCAATTCCCTTGGCACTTGTTGCTATCCCTTTACCTGCTGATTCTAACAATTTGCCAAAACCACCAAATATTTGTGATAAAGTACTTTTAGAACTTCTAGCTTTCTTTGTTACTTCATCTAGTGATTCAGTAGCGTTTTTCTTGAATAATTTAAACGGGTTTAACCCCTTAATTAAATCAATTCCTTTAGTTGCCAACTTGATGGCTTTAAGAGAACCAACGATACCTAACAATGAATAAGCAATAGCACTAATCACACTAGGAGGAAGTGAAGCTATTAATTTAGCAAACCCACTAACTACTTTCGCTACTACGTTCACAATTAAACCTAAAGCATGTGCAAAGGTGCTAATTGCTCCACTATTTGCCAAAGCTGTAACAAGGTTAGTTACTGCCTTTTGAACATTGTTAAATGCACTAATAACGGCACTTACTGCTCCACTATCATTTAAACCTTTCCACAATTCCTTAGCTACTGTCACTACATTTCTAATAGAAGTTGTTATCCCGTTAACGATTCCTTCGATATTGATTCCATCTAGAAAACTTCCTAACTTCTCAGCAAAGTTTCCAAAATCAACTTTTTCTAGTGCTTCAACAACTCCAGTTATTGCTCGAATACCGAATTTATTAAACTTCTCAAAAGCTGGTTGAAGTTTAACTGCTAAACTTTCTTTCGCTCCATCAATAGCTTGATCTATCGTCTTAAATTCAGTTGCCATTTTACTGAAATCAGCATTATTACCAACCTTTTTAATAGCGTTGAAGAAATCTTCTGTTTTGATTTTACCGTCTTGAACACCTTTAACAAGTTCTTCAAGAGACATTCCCATTTCCTTGGCAATTGCCGCCATACCTGCTGGGGTTTGCTCCATCATCAATTTAAAGTCCTGCCATGCTACTTTTGGCTTCGCCGCCATCTGAGTAGCTTGGGTGCTTAAAGTCTTCATGGCTTGCTTAGGATTTTCTGCCGCTGCTGCTAACCCACCAAAACCAGTTACAAGTTTATCAGTTTCTTTTATCCCTACTGCTGCTAACTGCGAATAGGTTTGTGCCATATCTGACGCACTATAAATAGTTTTGGTGGCATAATCTTGCATAACGCCCTTAGCTTGTGCGATTTCTTCCTTAGACTTACCAATCATTGACATGTTGCCTTCAAAAGTTTTCCACGCTTTAGTTGAACTGTTTAATTCAGTTACCATCCCACGTATTCCGTTAGAAATACCACTAATACCTGCACTTATACCAGCACTTACTAGGTTTGCTCCTAACACACTTTTAAATACTGAACCTGCCTTAGTTCCAGCACTTTCAAGACCGTTTAAGGCACTTTTTAACCGTCCGATACCAGAGGTGGCGCCTTTCTCGTTCAAGTCAACATCTATTTTAACTTTACCTTCTGCCATATATTAACCTCCTTTCTTTTAAACTAATCATTGATAGGAAGTTCATATTGACGTTGTAGTTTTTTCATGTGTTCTTTATATTCAGAACTATCATGTTTTGATGGTTTGTAAGACCTAATCTTCACAACTTCCATAAATTTAGTATTATCTGGAAGTCCATTTAATAAGGCGTTAAACTTTCTCCAATGCAATTTACCTTGCATTTCTATTAAATCAATATTATACGCTTGTAAAAAAGAAGCAAAAATATAGTCTGAATCATATTTCAAACTATATAATTGCTCCTGTTCTTCTTCTATTTCCTTAACTGGCATAGGGTTTCCAGCTAAATCATATTCTACTGAATTAAATTCCTCATTCTTGATATGCTCTTTTATTACTTCGTCTAAAAATAAAACTACGTCCTCAATTGAGTATTTCTCAAATGATTCACCTGTTAACATTAATAAAGCAAAGTGTGGTTTCTGATAATCTTCAAGATCACTAGAATTAAGCATATCAAACAACCTAATTACATTATCAAAGCTAAGATTAAGCTTATAAACTTCACTACCAACGATTAATTCATCTTCTAATTTATAAGCTAAATTAAGCATGGTCGATATTTAGATACTTAATCAGCTTATCTGGAGAATAACTACTACCTAATTCTTGAGTTAACCCAAATAGCGTTTGAAATACTGCTAGTAATGTTGGCATACATGATTTGTTATAAAGATTATAAACTTTCTCAAAAGTTTCTTCATCGAATAATTCAACCCATAATTCTTTAGCTAAATCATAGATTAATTTAATATCTTCAGTTGTTCCTTTTAGTTCACCAAGCTTATCTTTAACCTTACCTGCTTTTTCTTCTACGTTTGCTAGTTTTAAAATATTTTCATCACTAGTTACAAACTTTAATTCAAATTCTCCAAAATCAACTGGAATTACATTTTCAAATTTCTTAATTACTACCATGCTTAAATCCTCCTAAATTATGCTACTGCTGTTTGTTTTGGCAATGTTGTCCATTTAATCGTACATTCAAAGTTTTCAAAGTCACTTGCGTCACCGTCTCCAGCTTTAATCTTAGATACGATTGCTACTGCTTCCCACGCTGTCTTACCATCTGAAGACACTACTTTGAACCATACTTTTCTATCATCTCCAACCTTATATCTAAGGTCAGCGATTAGTTTTTGTGCGTCATCTTCTACATCGAAGTTCCCCTCGAATGAGAACCCAGCTTTAACTGATTTTACAGTTTCCTCTGGTGTACCGTCCCCGTCATACCATGCTACGTCGTCAGTATCTTCATCTGTTTCATCGTTTACTGTTTTAATGTATTTAGCTAACAGTTTGTACTGTTCTTTTGTTGGTGCCGTTGTTGCACTTTCTTTATTGAAAGGTGCTACAAAATGTTTTCTTAATGCGTTCTTTTGTCTAGCCATTTAATATATCTCCTTCAATTTCAATTTTTGCTACTATACGTAACGTATAAATAAAATAATCTTGCTCATCACGTCCATTGACTGCAGGCTTTCCAACCTCTAGTCCTAAGAAGCGATAAGTATTGTTCGCACTAGGTAATTGCAAATTAAATTCAGATAGTGCGGTGTGGATAGTCCACAAGATCGAGTTAGCTTTTTGGTTGTCCATGCATTTTATGGCAATTTCAAAAGGTAAACTAATTTCTTGTGTTCCATCCATAAATAACCGCTCTACCTTACCACCAGCAATTAAATTAACTACTAAATCATCTGATTCAATAAAATAATCTAATCTTGCTTCAAGTGGCAAATTTAAAGAATTAATATAATCACAAAGCACGTCTTGAAAATCAATGTTATTAATCATCTTATACCTAATCCTTTCTTAGCTACTTCTTCCCAATTCTTCATGTTGTTGTTTGAAGCTTTTTCGGTCCATTTACTACCAGTTCCAGGAGTTGTATATTTTCTAAATGTGACAATTCCATTTGTTCCAAAAAATTGTGCTCTAGCATATACTGTTCCCCAAACAGCGCTACCGTTATCTTCATGTCCAGTTCCTCTTAAAATATCTTTACCATCACTTGGCACATAGTTTTCACTGTCAATCACCACTTGATTAGCAACCATTGTTCTGGCATTTTTAATGTTTCCTGGTCCGAATTTCTTCTCCATAGGTGATAAATCATAAGATACTTTTAGCGACATCTAAATCACCGTTAACTCGTAAGAAAATACTTTATTTCCTAAATAATTAGTTTCAAAACTAATTACCTTGTAATCTCCATGCTTATCTTTAATGTTAGCTTGTAACCAGCTATCATCAACAACAACAACATTATTAAATTTTGGATAAATAAATAAGGTTCCCGATTTGTTCCTTGTGATATTTGTTAAGTTTTGTGTGTTTGTAGTCTTATCTAAAGAACTTCTATCAAACCGAACGAATTTTATTTCAAACGGTTCTTTATAAGTGATCTTCCCCCATTTATCTTTTTGTCCTACCAAACTTACAGTTACAGTATCAGTCAAAAGGCGCTTATCTATCATAACAAACACCTTTATATCCGAACCCCACGCTTTTCAGTAAGTTCATAGTGTCTAATGCTAAATTATACTTACTAGCTTCAATTTTAGCTGGACTACTTCCATTACTGCCATAATTAACAGTAGTTCTTCCAATACTCAAACTACCTAATGAATGCTTATCTTCAGCAGTAAGTATTCCAGTTTCATTTAAGTAGCGTATTTGATTAGCAATAGCAAGCTTCACAGCTTTCTTACGTGGTGGAAAATCATCTTCTAAATTATTATTTTGATAAAAGTAATTTGTATATAAATCTACAGCCATTTCTGCCTTTACTTTTAATTCTGAAAATTCTTCAATCTCTGCAAAACCTAATTCTTTATATTCTTCTAAAGTTAAATAACTCATTTTTAACCTCCTAAAAAGAGGCTGAATTATTCAACCTCTTTAGCTTTTTTTTCTTCTACAACTGGTGCTTCTTCCTTAACTTCCTCTTTTACTTCTTCTTTTACTTCTTCTAGGTTAGTTAAGGCTTCCTTACCTAACGAACGGATAATTTCTTCTGCACGTTTTTCTGTGATATCCAGTTCTGTACCTTTAGATACTTGCTCATAAGTGTCTTTATCTGTAAAATCTCTGTTTACTAAATATTTAACCATCTTTATTTCCTCCTATTATGCTAACGGTGTAGCGCTTGTAACTTTAATGATTGCTTTCTTGTTATCGTCAAGAACGAATGTACCACCTTTAGCAGCAGCTTGAAGTTTTACACCGTCAAAGTCTTCAGCTTCTACTGTTCTAGCAGTTTCAATTCCAATGAATGGAATTACAATCCCATCTGGTGAGAAGATTGCAACAACATTATTTTCAAAATATTGTTCAGGTACTACAATTAATTCAATGTTTTTATATTTTACTAATCCATTAGTATCAATATTTATATTTGAACCTTTTGATTTGTTAGTTGAAGCCATATCAATAATGGCGTTATAAACTTGAGCTCTGATATAACATTTGATTGGTGCGTTAATTTCAGTATTAGTCACGTAAACATTAACTTGGTTGAATAACTTCTGAATATTAGTTTCATCAAGTTTAGCAAGCTCTTTTGTTTCTCCAGCATTTGCTGATAAGAATTTTCCGATTCTCTTGTTTACTTCTCTAGTTTGTGCTTCAGAATGTAATCTTAAACGGTCTGCTACTGCTGCGTTTAAGTCATTATTTACTGTGTAACGGTCGATTCCCTCATGAATTGCTAGTGTATAATCGTAACCTACTTCTGTATCTTGGTAGATTACTTCTTTTAACTCTCCAAAACGGCTTCCTGTTCCTGTACCTGCTCCGAATACTTTTGTTGAATCTGGGTTGTAAGTTCCAACTACTACTGGTGTAGCGTTAGTTTTAACTAAGAAAGCCTTAGAATTAAATTGTACTCCGTCTAGTGTTTGAATTGGAGCTAATACTCCTGCGAATGCTTTTTGAACGTTGAAAATCGTTGATAGCATTTGTCTATATTGTGGTGCGTACTGACGTACTGGTAAATTGTTATTGTTTGTTGTCATTTTTAAAATTCCTTTCTTATTGTGTATATTGGTCTAAAATTGCTTGGAACGGGTCAACACCTGCTGTTCCGTTTCCGTTAGGGTTGCCACCAACTGTAATCTGAGGTGTAGTTGGTTGTTGTTCTTGTTCAAATAAGAAAGGCTTACTTTCTTTTAACGAATTAACCACCTCATCAAGTTTAGGCTTCCCATCATCTCCTAACTCAACCTTATCTACATCGATAAGTTTCATTAGAACGTCGCTATCATGTGCCTTAACATCTTTTAATGCTAATGCGATAGCATTTGTTTTATTGATTTGTGCCAACTTGTTATCACTATCTACCTTGAATTGGTTGTATTCTTCCTGTAATTTCTCTAACGCCTGTTTAACATCTGAATTAGCTTCATTACTTTTAGTTAAATCTTCAAGTTTAGTTTTTTGTGATTCTAGTTGTGCTTTTAATGTGTCATTCTCAGCAGTTAGTTCTAACTTCACTTGTTGCTTCGCTTTCTCCAACCCTGCACCGTACGCTTGCATGATTTTATCGATTGCGTCCTTATCTGTTACTCCTGCTTCGATTAACATATCTCGTTTTAAGCTCATAATTTAAGCTCCTTTCGTTTTACGTCCTGTAGACTAAATTTTTAGCACTATTACACCGTGCAAGGCATAAAAAATAAGCCTTTTAACGTCATGCTCAGGACGAAAATGGAAAAATCAACCAAATTTTCCATTTTGAATTGTATTTTTATATTGAAAATGGAAATTAAACGGTTTAATTCCATTTTGGGTATAATAAAAACACCTAGTAAAAATTTACTAAGTGCTTAAAATTTCATTTATTTTTTCTTCAGTCAAGTCTTTCCATCTTAAATTATTCTTTTTTATATATTCACTTAATTTTCCCATGTCAAGATCAGGATAAAGATTTTCAGATGCTGTATATCTACTATCTGTTGCATGTTCATCGAACTTATATAGTAATTTGTCTTCAATCATAAAAGTTACTCCTTATAATATTTTTTAATTAAATAATTGAAGGCTTCATCTTCTATTATCATACGGTCTCCAAAAAGAACAGTAGCTCCTAATGTTTTTGCATAATGGTCCTTCAATTTAGTTTTACTATCGAAATACACAGCATCGAAATTATTATCTTTAGCTTCTTTACAAGCATGTGCAAATAAATGTGCACCAACACCAGCGTATTCACCATCTTTTCCATAATTGTGTGGTGCTGTTTCCACTAATTTTACATACACTGCATTTGAACTGCTATCTAATCTTGTCGCTATTAAACCTTGAATTACTTTATCATTTTCAAGATATAGAGCTGAAATATTCGAATCTGTTTCCTTTGTCCAGTCGAATTTCCATCCTTGTAAATCTTTAGATTTCGGTTTATAAGGTTTAATTTCAGTATTTATTTCTTTGCCAGTTTTCTTATCTTCAAGACAATTTGTAAACTTGTCTATTTTTATATCTACACCTTTATTATACACCTTTTCATCCCCTTTAGTAAGCACTTTTTGAGGATATTTTCCAATTACAGTTGGATTTTTTTCTATAAGACTTTTTCTTCCAGTTTTGAATGTTTTTTCTTTAAGTTTAAGCTTAGCTTGTAGTTCTTTATCTCCTAATTCTTTAGCTAGTATTTGCTTATCCTTGTTAATTCTAACCTCACGATCAAAAGCTTTCAACCTTGCTTTATCTAAAGCGTTTTGTTTTGCTTGTTCCTCGGTTAGATTCTCCAAATATTCTGGTAATTCTGGCTTGTAATTAACACCAACTACAAAAGGTGTCAGATAGTGTCCGCAATTTATTCCTAAACAACCTCCTGGGCTTCCATATCCATAATCTGGTAAACTTAACACCCGTTCACCGTTAATTGTCCTTGCAACTCCTTTAGTTACTATCTGATGTTGAAGCGGTGCACACAATTCTCTAGCACTTGACTTAGCGCTATAATAATAAGTGTCAACACCTAATTCATCAGCTGACCTTTCACGCATTTCTCTATATACTCTGAAAGTAGTAGTTCGTATTACTGTTTGTGCGTAACGCTCTACAGTCCACGTCTTACCGCCTCTATCTTTAAAAGCGGTAAATCCTCTTTCATACATCTTTAAAACAGCTTCTGACAATGCTTTTTTATCTGACTTAGTACCAGATACAACACTTGCCACTGCACTTTCTAAAGTCTGTTTATAGTTCTTCTGAATTGCCTTAGGTAATGTAGTATTGATTAAATTGTTAACCTCAAACATTGTTTGCTTAGCTAATGAATTTAAGCTATCCTGAACTAAATAATTAGGTTGTGCGTTAGTCTTTAAAGCCTGCGCCAATTGTTGATGGCTATCTTGATATATTTTGTAACCCTCATTAGCAATTACATCACGAAAAACATCTTCAGCAACTCCACTATATTTAGAGATTAACTTAACATTTTCTTCTGTGATTAAATGCATGTCGTTTAACTTCTCTAACTGCCAAACATAAGGATTTTCAATCAAATCAGCCGTTCCACGTTGCTTTAATCTTCTGACTATGTTTTTCATCATTTCCATTGACAGCTCATGATATAAGTTTTCAACTTCTTTTGATTTTATCCAATAGTTACCATCATTATTCTTTATCTCCATAGATTACACCGTCCACTTCATCAAGGTTAGGTTGTACTTCTTCGTTAATCTCATTTAACATCTTACTTGCTTCTTCATCAGTCACGCCCAATACTTTAGAGATAGCATACTGCTTACTAACAATTCCACTTGCTAAGGCTTTGACCCAATAATCAAGCTCTGCATTTCTATCTGTAAATACTCCATCATCTAGATTAACTGAAATATCTTCTAGCTTAGGTATTTCACCGTTGTAAATTCCGTGTGCCTTGCCTAATTCACAAATAGATACTACAAGCTCTTTAATTGAATGTTCTACTAACGATACAATGCTATTTCTTAACTGAAATGTATCTGAGTTTTCGCTGACAACTTCTGTTGCTGTCTTCATCGTTTTTCCGTCAAAACTAAACATTCCACCACTAACTCCTACTTGCATTTCAAACATTGCTAATCCTTTGTTAATAGCTTTAATGTAATCATCAGCTCTAATAGGTGTAGTTAAATCAACGATTTTATTATCATCAAGTCCACCACCTATTTGAACGAATACATTTTGATCTGTTTCAAATCTTCGTTTAGTCACGAACTTATTATCTTTACCAGCTTGGAAAGTCATATTTGTTAAACCATCTGGAACGGCAACTCTACGCTGTCCCATCTTAATTTCCCACATAAACTCATCATAAGTCCTGTTAATAAAATCAATTGTTGTTTTCGCATTATCGAATATTGATAATCCCAATGGACTATTAATATCTTTATTGTTCATTCCAGGAGTTTTTAAATAAGTGAATAACGGTCTACTTAGTCCTTTAATAACTATACTTTCTTCTAAATCTTCATATAGTTCACTCAATAACACTTGACTACCAATTGTGCTTGAATTGTTTGACTTGTAAAGCTCATTTGTAATTGTTAAATCTTCTTCGTTCCACTCGTGGAACTCAACTAATGTGTAATAAATATTTGTCTTACCTTGACTTTTAACAGTCTTAGCTATGATTGCTGCACTGCTTACATCTTGCATGTTGCTTTGTAATGGTAAAAATACTGGCGCCTGAACAAATGCTACCTTAATTGTTTTACCATCAAAATATGGTCTCATCGCCATCCCACCTAATGCTAAACAGCTTTCAAGATATCGTTCAAAGTTTTTATTAAATCTATCATTTAACAAAATATCATTAACAAACTCATTAATTGTTTCATTATCAACTGTTATTTCAGCTTGTTCATTGTAAACTAACCCTGCTATCTTCTTACATGCTGTTCTTGCTAATGGTAAATGATTAAATTTCCTTGTTCGTTGCTCCCCGTCCGTATTCAGATAGGTTACATCGTTAAACTTACTTTGAAAGTATCTCAAATTGTTCTGAATCCTGTTGTATTCTTCGGAAGACACAACAATTTTCGGATGGTCTAATATACTATTTAAACTACCTTGCATTGTATATTTGCTCCTTTTAAAAAAATCTTTAATAATTTGTATAATTTTCATCGTTATACTCCTACACTTTTAATCCTAATAGTTTTGAGTTATCTAAAACAAAATACTTAAATTCATCAACTGTGTGGTCATCTTCTTTAACTACTTTTGGTTCGGGTGTATTTATAGTTTTTTCATCATACCTATACATTTTATGTTCTTCAATGAATATCTTATTGTTTTCATTATTCAAATAAAAGAACCTACCTTGAGCAAGTAAACTGGTTACAGTATCAATCATAGTTTGATTTTTCAGTTTTGCCACAGGATTCCACCTAATCCCAAAATCTTTAAAGTACTGATTTCTTAACGCTCCCTCAGCACTATCTATTGTTTGCCTAATAATAGGTACATTGTATTTCTCCTGTACTCCAGTAATAAAATCATTAATCATAATAGTTAAATCACTGGGCGCAGCTTTAATACTTCTTCCAGCAGGCGAATAATAGAAAGTATCTAATAAGATCACATTTCCTTTAGCAGTTATTCCATAAGCGCCGCAAGCAGTCGCACTTTGTTGGTGCCCGGTATCTAGTGCATAAGATATTCCCATGATTTTATCATTGCTAGGTATTTCATCTAAAGGATGAAAACAAGCCATATTGTAGACGTTATTACCTAATCCAACTGGTTCACCTAAATAAATGTAGCGATAATAATCAAAGTCATTTTCTTTAATCCTATTGATATCAGCCAACATTTGCTCAGTAACAAAGCCTAATTCATCGTTTAAATAATTTGATTCATGGACCAAATAACCCTCAACTGTTTTCATCTCTTCGCTCCACTCATTAATCCAATCATAAGGATTTCTAGGTGGGTTATAACTCCAGAAGAACTGCACAAACGGTATTAATTTATGTTTTTGACGCATGAATGTAATGTTTGTCTGATCAAATTCTTCTTTGCTGTCAAACTCAGCTGATTCTTCATACCAAACCGCTATGATATTGTTAATATCATTCGATTTTAACTTTTGAAAGTCATCTGCACCATAGAAATAAAAACTTGAACCTGTAGCTTTATGTGTGATTTTAAACGGTGATACTGTGCTTTTAAATGAATCACTTAAACCATATAAATTAATGGCCCAATTAATTTTATTAAAGACACTATCACGAATTGTATTTGCTACTTTCCTAATTACTACAACATTAGCTTTTTCTCCTTTAGCAATCATTTTAACCATATCATTAACCAGTTTTAATGCTACTACAGAAGACTTAAAACTATTTCTACCACCTTTTAGCACGTTGTAAGGTACTTTAGAACACCATACTGACTTGAAATGAGGGTTAACGTTCTTTTGAACATAAAATACTTTATTCATCTTCCCACCTATCCACAATTATAATATTCTCACTAGGTGCAACCTCAGTATCTTTTAACAAGGCTTGAGTTTCAGCTTTAATCTTAGCTTCTACTACGGGGTTAAATTTACGCCATTGTTCAGGTTTACGATTTTTAAGCCAAAAAATAATAGCACTAGTTTCTGGCAGTGCTACTTTCTTGATTTTTTTAACCCGTTTCTTTTGTTTCCCGTCGATCTCTTCAATGATAGTTTCTGTTTCTTCATATTCAAAACCAATTGCACGTTTTAAAAGTGCATTTTCTACTTCAAAATCTACTGGAGCCTTTCCCCTTTTTAGGGAGTTAGAAATGTTAGGATACTTTTTTAACCAATCATAAAATGTAACTTTGCTAATACCTATATTTTTAGCAATTTGTTCATCTGTAAGTCCTTGACGTGCCCAACCCTCAATCATTAATAAGTTATCTTGTTCTAACCACTCTTGGTACTTACCTCTAGCGATTTTATTCACCTCCCAACAGTTTAGCAAGTTCTCTAGCTATCTTACACATCATAACAGGAGGAACACTCATTCCCATAAACCATACAGGCGGTTTATTCTTAAATTTATAATCTTGAGGAAATGAACTAATTAATTTCAATTCATTCTCAGTTGCAAATAACTTATCTTCAAATTTGATTGGTAGATATCCACTACTTGTTATTGTATTAGGTACTTGATCATCATTTAAAATTATAGCGTTAAAAAATGAACTTTTACCTCTAGCTCTTAAACAAGCTTTTTGTAAACTATTTTCACCCCTTTTAGCAAATTCTAATAATTCTTTTGCTACACCTTTAATTTCTTCGCCTTTGCCCTTTTCTCTAACTTCTTTAAATTTTATAGGTTTCTCATTAAAATTTAATTGTAATTCAGGTAAGTTTAAATCCTTTCTTCTACAGATGAAAAATACACGCTCTCTTTTTTGCGGTACTCCCATAGTTGAAGCATTTAACAGAAATAGTTGCACATCATAACCAATTTTATTTAGTTCTTCAATGATTTTCTTTGAATATGCTCTACCACTCCCAACAATCATTCCTTTAACGTTTTCAGCTATTGCAATTTTAGGCTGCAACTTATCAACAAGTTTTATCCAATCAAAGAATAAATCATCTAGTCTTTGTTCAGCTTGCCCCTCAGCAAATACTTTCTTTTTGCCCCAGTCTTTCTCACGATTTCCAGCTAATGAAAAACTTGAACAGGGTGGGCTTCCCTCTAAAACATCAAGATTATAAAGTTCTTCTGGATATTCTTTTCTAGCTAAAAAAGTTCTTATATCTTCGTTAAATAAATATTTAGGGTTGTGATTAAGTTTGTAAACTTCAGCTACTTCAGGATCTATTTCTACACCGCCTAAATGTTCAAATCCAGCAAGTTTAAACCCCATAGTAGAGCCACCACCACAAATAAAGGTACCGAACACTTTTAAACCGTTCTTTTTAGGATAATCTTTAAAACTCCAGTTATACATCTAGCACCTCTAACAAGGCTAATCTTTTATCCTCGTTAATTTCATGTAGCTTCTCAACAACCATTTGATATTCATCATAACCAAATTCAACTTTTAACATTACTTTATCTTCAAGATCCGTTAGTTCAATTTCTTTATTTAATTCACTTGTTTCTTCTTCAAATATTTGTTCAAACTTTTCAAAATCAAAATTAGTCATATCAAATTCAATTTTATCTAATTCTTTTTCTAAAATATCTAAATCAAAACCAGTATTCATAGTAAGTTTATTATGAACTAATATATATTCACGTTTCTGTTCTTCAGTTAAATGTTCAAGTTTGATTACTGGTACTTCTTCCACACCTAACCTTTTAAGAGCAAGATAGCGTCCGTGACCCTCAATAATCACATTATTTTCATCAATTGCTATTGGATCATTATTTCCATAACGTTCAATAGAAGTCACTATTTGTTCTATTTGCTCATCAGTATGAATTTTAGCGTTGTATTCATATTCTTTTATATCATTAATATTAATATTTACTATTTGCATATCTTCCTCCTAATAAAATAAAAAAGCACCTGCGAACAGGTACTTTTTATATTGCTGACAAAATACTTTTACTTAAAAGAGAACTTGTAAAAATATTACTCTATCATAATAGCACATTAATTATTATCTTTGGTAATATTATATTATAAAATATAATAAAATATTATAAAATATAATAAAATATTATCTATTATTAGGTATTTTGATTGCACTTAATGCTTGTGCATGTAATTTATTTCTAGTATTTTGTGGTAGTTCCATTTTCTCCTCGATAATATCCCAATTAAGGCGTTCTATATATCTAAGAGTTAACAGAAGTTGTAATTTTGGATTTTTCACTTGATTAATAACCTCTAACACTTCTTTTTTAAGTTCTACAGCTTTAAGGCACGTGTCAATAATATCTTGTTTATAGCGATCAGTTTTATCAATCAAAGCTTCCCAACTATCCTGATTACCGCCTTTAATCTGTTCTTTACGATAATCAATAGCTTTAACCCCTTGCTTACGTTGTTCTTCAGCTTTTAGACTTCGTTGTAAGCTGTCAATCCTATCTTCATACCACCAAATACGTTCTAAATATCTTCTTTTATCATTTCCTACACGTTTAATCTTCATCTTTCGTAAACTCCTTTAATAAAGTTGCTAAAACGTACATTGCTATAACTAAAGCTATCATCTCCACAACTGCACATACACTCCAAAATAACCCTATTACAATTGACGGCAGCATTTCTATTCCTCCTTTGCACTCCAGTGAAAATAATCAATCTCATTAACACTTATCAGTTCCGAACCTATCCAAATGAATGAATCTTCTGAATCTTTAATAGCTTGAAATAAAACTTCAATATTCACTATATTAGCTTCAACAGTTACAGTTTCACCGTTTTTATATTTAATTGTTAAATCATATATCGTCAACCTCAGTCACTCCTAACTCATTTAACTTTTTAACCATTCCATCTCTAATTCCTTTTAAAATATCTAATACTTTCTCCATTTGCTCATCAAAAAGTATAGCTTTATAATTGAAACAATACATAGGAACACATTTTTCTATTCCTATTTTTTTAATTACCCAGTTAATCTTATGTAATTCATCTATTAATTCATTAGCTTCTTTTAATTCTTCATAGTTCATTAATTAGTCCTCCAACAATTCCTTATTTTCGTAAATGTTACCAACTACACATGCTGATGTATTATTTGCTTCTAATGATAAATATATACTGTCAATATGTTTTTCACTTTCAATTACAAAACCTTTAAAAGATTTGTATTTCACTTCAAAATGCTTTTCTAATATTTCAACGATATCTCCTAAATGTATTTCTACACCGTTTTTATCTTTTAATCCTGTATTTCCCATGAATTCAACATCTTCAAAACCAAAGTATCTATATATGTTACAACTTTCATCGTAAACCACAACTACTTTAGTATCAAACCTAATTGATTCTACTTCTAACACTTTATTCAAATACTTAACATATACTTTTGGTTGTTTCATAACTTATTTCTCCACTACTTGTGACTTTTAATAATTAAATATCCAATTACTGTTAACATCTAGTCTTCCTCTGTAAACATCATCTTAAATATTTTTCTAACAATTCCTTTAAATATTCCATACAAAGTAAAAACTCCAAAAATAAATATTATTCCGTAAAAAATTAACGCTATTCCATTTTTAAAAAATTCGATTATTGCATCCATTATAAAAGCACCTCCTTAATTTCCTCGCCAAATTCTTCGATGAATTGTTCAGCAAGCTCTTGTGTTTTGAAATAAGGTAGTTTTAAGAAGTCTTGTTTTTTGTAATTTACATATGTTTCAAGTTCTTTATTCTTATCATCATACATAACACTCCATTTTTCTTCTTTGATATCTTCCCAATTCGGTGTCCAACCGTCATTGTATTTCTTCGCCCAATCCTTCGCCCTATTTATTAAAATACGTTCTTTATCAAATTGTTCAGCTTCTTCTTTAGTTTTAAAAGCTAAGCCGCGTTTATATAATTCATCATAATCACTTTCAACAAACGAATCTGATAATAAATTTACGCTTCCTATTTCATCAACATAATAGTAATCTTCTATATCCTCTGGCACTTCCACTTCATAAGGTTTATAAGGTATCAATCCACCTTTACTTTCTAATATCTTAAATCTTAATTCTGTTATTTTTTCTTTCATTTGTTCTTCTAGTCGTTTTACTTCTTGTTCTAATTCTTCGTTAGTCATTTTTAGTCCTCCTTAACCCCTAACTCATTTAATTCTTTAATTATTTCTTCTTTAATTTCTTTTAGAACATTTATAAACTTTTGTTTATGTCTTTCTCCAAAACAATTTGTAGCGTGTTCAGTTTCAATTTCAACATAGTTATAATCTACAATATCTTCTATCATCATATCGATTTTTTTTGTTTCATTTAATAAATTAATCGCGTTTTCTAATTCTTTATAGTTCATCTTCTTTTACCTCCTCATAAACGAAATATTCAATAGCATTTATATTAATCACTTCACGTCCAAAATTAACGAATTTACTTTTATGGTATCTGTAACAACAACTAAATATCTCATCCAAATCACCTTTTTTAATCACCATTACTTTTTTTTCACCGCTTATAAATTTTATTGTCAAATTATATTTTTCACTCATTTTTATTTCTCCTAATCATCCAATTCTCCGTTATATTCTGGAAACTCCATCCAATATATAATATCATTATCAGTATTTTCAAAACCTAATTCATCACCAATTTCTACCCACGTGTCAACGTATGTATCAATAAATTCCCCTGAAGACAAAGGATAAGTGATCAATACTTCTTCGTCAATATCAGGTAACGTTCCATCCCATATTTCATCATAATCTCCTTGATAAAATTCTTTTTCTTCTTCAGTCATCTTTCGCAAATATATTTTATGCCATTTCATTCTAAAACTCCAACCTTTCTAATTCTTTTTGAAATACTTCTAAAAATTCAATAAACCTTTCCTTTTCTTGCTTAGTTTCAATTCTAATACCTAAGTTATTGTTGTATTCTAATTGTTTAAGTGAGAAAGAAATTGTGTAACCTTTATATTCAATAAATAGGTTGTCTATATCTTTAAAATTAGCTATTTTTAATTTCATTGTTAACCCCTCTTAAATATCAAATTCGAAATCCGAATAATCAGCTTTATAAATTCCACCGCACTCAAAGAAATAATCGTTTGCTATTTCTTTTAAATCTTCTTCTGAAAATTCATCTATATCAAAATCTTCAAATACTGGCACGTCAAACTTTACTTTCATTTCAACGTTTAAATATCTTTGTTCATTCATTTTTAATCCTCCTAAATTTCAAAAGGTTGTCCACCTTTAATTTCTTGTAACTGTTTGAACATTTGCAATTCTCTAATACGTTCTTTTTGTTGTTCTATAAGTCGTTGCTGTCTAATATTTTCATTTGCCAACTTTTTAATATTATCACTAGCAATATACGTTCCAACTACTAATCCAACAGTAAACATTATTAGCAGCATACCTAACGTTATTAAAAACAACGGCAAATTAAACTCCTTTTTGAAACCTTTCATAAGTCTTTAACACCTCACTTTTAATAAATTGTTCTACATTTAAACTTAATTCAGTTTCTAACGTTTCAATAAGCATAGGTCTAGTGTAATACTTACCTAATTTAAAATCTGTCATATTATCAAGGAATTTGCTTATAAAATCCATAACCCTTTTTTGTCCAAAATTATAATCATTTCTCAATGTGTACATTAATATTAAAATTGACTGGATGAAAACATCCTGTCTTTCTTTAGCAATATAATTTGCCATCTTTTGCTTCTCAATTTCAAACCTTATTCTTTGTTGCTTGTTCATTTTTACCTCCGTCAAAAATATAGCTACCTTTACGAACGTTTATTTTATAAGTTTTCATACTGTTTTCAAGGTAGCTATATATTATATATATAAGTAATTTTCTTTATATTTATATATATAATATATATAACTACTACTATATAAAGATTTCACAAAATATAGCAACATAGCTACCCCTCTCTTAAAAAACCAGTTACACCAACACTTTAAAGGGGTAGCTATATTTTAAAAACATAGCTACCTATAGCTACCTATATAGCTACCTATTTTTTAAAATATACTTTTGTAACTATTCCATCTACTTTTTTATCTTTAGTCGTTAAATTAAAATGATTATTAATTTTTCTACTAAAAGCTTTGTTAGGTATACTTTCGTAACCCTCACGGTTACAATATTCAATATATTCAGTATAAATAGTACTAGATTTCTCACCTACTATTAAATCAACATTCAACATTTCTAAATACTCACTAACAGGATCGATCTCGCTCTTGTATTCTTCAAATTCCTTGTTAGTATATTCACTTTCAGTAAATTTCCTGTTCTTTAAAACTCGTTTAAGTCCAGCAAGCCCCAGATTGATTAAATATTCCATACTTTCCTCGGTTATTAAATCATCAATAATAAACGGCTTATAGTCAGGACTACTACTATCAAAGTAAGCTTTAAAAGGCACAATAACCAACCTACTTAATACCGCAGGTGCGTCATCTCCATCACCTAATTTAGGAATGTTATTTGCACTATAAATCAACTTACAGTAAGGGGTGAATTCAAACTTATCACGGCCTTTTTGTTCGGCTGTAATTTTTTCACCCGATACAATTTTTTTAAACTGTTCAGTATCGTTTAATCTCTTATTTGAAATATCGTCACCAATATTAGCTAATTTATTAACCATCATCGCAGTTGAAAATCTATCGTTTAAATGTTTAATATCTAATACTGAAGTGTTTTTACTTCCTAATAATTCTTTTAAGATATTAAGGAATGTACTTTTACCGTTCTGTTTCTGACCTGTTAAAATAAAAGCTTTCCTCAACTCATTACGTCGATAAAATGTATAACCTATCATTTCCTCAATTAACATTCTGATTTCCTTATTATTAATAGCTAAGTTGTTTAAAATTTCATCTGTTAAGCTAGCGTAACTTTTAGGATTGTAATTCCAATTTATTTTGTTAGTGATAATAATATCAGGAGTAAAACTAATAAATTCATCAGTTTTAATGTTATATAAACCGTTCTTAAACGCTATATAATTATAATCCCTTAGTTGATATTCTTGTTCTACTAATAGTTCTAACATTGCCAGTGCTTCTCTACGTTGTCCAATTGTGAAGTTCGGCATATACTTTGAGATAGTACGTTCTAGCTCTATATTTCCGTATTCATATATTCCGTCCTTATAAACGTGTAAATTTCCGTTTATTCTCTTGATGTTATGATTACTGATTAAAAATTTACAGAACTTGTGATAGTTGAATTTACCTTCTTTGTAAAATATTTCTTCAGAAAAAGCGTCATCTCTTAAGATCACATCAACCTCATTTTCTGATAAGGGTTCATCTAATATAAATTCATTGATTAATCTTATTGTTTCCCTGACTTCTTCTTTCTCAAAATCATAACTTTGCAGCGTTAAGATATACTTAAATAGCGTGCTATTTCTTCCACTTCCCTCATGCAAATTCCCAAAATCGTAACTACTTTTAATAGGTCTTAAATATTTAGGTAACGAATCGTAAGTATCGCTGTCCCACTCTACAAATCTTTCAGCACCATCTTTTTTAAGCACTTGATAAGAATTATTTAAACCTACTTTAATATCAGCTTTAATTCCTAACGCTAAGTTAACATTAGTATAATTTTTTGTAACACCTTTATTTTTGAAAACAAAATGCTTTCCTCTTGAAGTTTGATAAACTTTACAATTCAGTTGCTTTTCTTCAACAAGGTTCATTAGTTTTTCAGAACTTTCTTCATCGTCTACATCGATAAGGATTACATCGTCCCTAAGTACACCGCCATAAGATTTTAGTTTCTTTACTTCTTCAAGTGTTCGGAGTTCTTCACCGTTTTTAAATTTATCAAGCGAGCTTTTACCATTCGTTTTGACGTATCCTCTATAAAGTGACTCCATACTTTTTAACCCTCCTAATCGCTTCTGAAATGTACCAATTTTCATCACAGTACTTAAATTGATTAGATACATCAAAAGAAAATACACCTTTAATAGGTCTACCATACCAATTTGCGAAAACTCTGTAATCTGGCTTAGCTAGTATTTGAAATTCACGTTCTTCTTTACAATTGTTAATAGTTTTTGCTATTTTCTCTCCAGAGGTCAAATAAGCACGCATAGACGCTCGAATAATACTTTCGGAGTAATTACCCTCCGAACACTCTTTAAGCTCTCCTACAGCCTTTATTTCGTCTCCTATGAGCAAATAATTATTAACATCTTTCTGAAAAATTTTATCGTAACAAGTAAACGTCAGATTATACCTTGTTAAATCTTCGAACTTTTCGCAAATTCGGTCTATTGTGTCGAAGTCGTCATATTCTATGATAATTCCGTCAGTATTAGTTTGAATTAATTTAATATGCGGTTCTAACATTTCAATTAACAAGGTAATTAATAGTTGTCCGTTAACACAAATAGTATTACTTGCTCTAGGGTTATAAAGATCACTGAATTTATTTTTAAAATTACCTACGATACTATTATCAGCTAGTTTGTAAGGTAGTCTTTCGGGTTTACCTTTTAATTTTAGGTTCTGTTCGTGTATATATTTTGCACGTGAGATTTTTTTAATATTAAAATAACCTAACCTATTTAACATTGTAGGATAGAAAGTTTCAATATCGATTACTAGAATAGGTTTACTGCTGCAATAAGATTTCCTCGCACCATGGCAACCGCCGTAACCGTAAGTATGTTCAACACCTGCTATCATAGTTTTGTACTTTTGTGAATAGTTGTTATTATTTACAAAAAAGTTTCTAACGTGTGAATACTTGAATAAAATATCCAGTTTCATAAAATCAAACTCATCTTTATAACAAGGTGTGCCACCTATTGCATAAGCAGTAATACTAGCAATGCTTGAGTTTATTAAATATTTAGGTAGTTTAAATTCATTAATCAACGCCATCTTGCATTTGTAAGTGTCGATATTTTCAAAGAAAGTTTCTACTACTGCTTCAAGTTCCGTCTTAACATTGTAACTATTCATCTTATACTGTATTGAATACTTATCCTTGCAATCATAAACCGTTACAACATTCTTTAAATGGTCCGCTTGGTCGTACGTTATCCATATTTCTTTTTTATTTCTTTTGATAAACTTATCTAAATCATCATTGTTATCTATGATTAAATTCTTTTTTGTATTAAAATCAGCAATGTGAAGATCGCTGTTTTTAATGTAATAAAATATCATTGTTTACCTCCGTGGAGGTCGAGGGCGGTTAACCCTCGAATACCTCTAAAATTTTATAAGTTTTAAAGCCTTTTTTGTTCTCACCATATTCAAGTGAATATTCTAGTGAATTATCTTCAGAAAATTCTTTAATTTCATCAATTAAGTTTGCATACTGTGCGAATGATTCAAATGATACTTCAATTTCTCCATCTGATAACTTTTCAAGTAACGGCTTAATAATTGCCAGTTTTTGCCCTTTGTCTACTAGTTGGTATTGAAAAATCTTGTTATTCTCATAATCTCCACTTAAAATTGTGTACCAAATTTTAACCATAGGTTTATCACTCTTACTCATAGTAAGTTCAAGTTCTGATATTGCCACCTCATAAGTACCCGGGGGAACTTCTTCAAATTCTCCACCATTTTCAATTGCCTTTTGAGTGTCCTCTTTTAATCCCTCTAAATCTGCTTCTCTGTCATATTTGCTAAAATCGATTGCCATTGTTCTTATTCTCCTCTACGTCTTCTTCTAGTTTTTGTTTCTGTTTTTTCTAATTCAACATCTTCAGTGAACGGGTTAACTACTTTGTTTCCCTCATCATCTGTTACTACAAATGATTCTTCTTCTGTTTGTTTAGTTTTTCGTCTTCGTTTTGGTTTCTCCTCCACTACTTCTACTACCTCAGTTTCTACAGTATCTGAAATTGAAGTGTCTGGCGGTGTAGTTTCTTTAACTTCTTTACTTTTAACTACCGCTTTACTTTTAACCCCGTCTTGTGCTTCGATAAGTGCTTCTTTAAACTCATTCATATCTAGGTCGATTAAATCACGTTTAAAATTAAATCTACCTCCACCAAAAGCATTATTTACTTTCTTCAGCTGCAACTTACGTTTACCCTCTTCATCAATGAACGCCCTAACTGTTAAATCTACAGTACCGCTTAATACGTTGGCTGTTTTATCATCAATGTTAGGTGTGAAAATCGTTCTAGTATTTCCGTTTCTTAACTTAACTTCTTCACGTTTTTCTTTTGAGATATAAACTATTTGATATCCTAAACTTTTCAAACGTTTCATAGCAGTGTTAAATTCACTACTAACCATTTGCCATCCTTTACCAAATCCACCATCAGATTCATGTTCCCAATTATATTTATCAAAAATGTACAGCCTGCATAAATCTCTTAAATCTTCTACTAGGTCAATCGCTATTGTTTTAAAAGTATTTTCTTGTGTTTCTAAACTGTCGATTACTTCCAGGAATGATTCCCAACCGAATTTAGTTTTAATTAAACGTCCCTCTTGTTTCTTCTCATTCCTAATTAGTACAAACGGACTTTCAGTGTTATCTGTATTTCCGTCAGTGTTGATAAATAATAGGTCCTCAAATTTATCTACAAAAGTTGATTTCCCAACATAGCTATCAGCATAAATCCATAAGTCTGGCTTTGTGTCAATAACCTTTTCACGCTTTTTATTTTCTGGTAATTTAAACATATAATTTTCTCCTCTACAATATTCACAATGTGGATTATTACATTTTGGAAATAACCCCTTAAAATCTGTATTTTCTATTTTTTTAATAATTTTGAAAAACTCATTTACTTTTCTTTCGTCATATTCAACGTATTTAATAAATGGTTGTTCTAAACTTGCTACAATTCTTTTTCTGAATCCGTGCAAGTCTTCTTTTGTTTTTTGTCTGATAAAAGTTTTTGGTATAAAGATATAACCTAAATCTTTAACTGGTTTATTAAAGATTTTTTCATAGTAGTATTTATAAATATGCAACTGCCTTGAATTTAAGTAATTTTCAACGTTGTTTGAGTATTTAAAATCAAATATACTTACACTACCGTCTTTATTGTGAATAACTAAATCAATAAACCCTAAGAAGTTATCAGTTGATATTTCAACTTCATATTCACAATTAAAGGCGTTTAACTTCCTGATTACACGGTCAACCTGCACATTCATTTTAATTAATTCATTAACATGAAGATCAGTTATTTTTGGAAAGTTCTCAAGGTATAATTTCTCATAGTCCTTTCCCTCGATTCCACCGTGAACCGCACTACCTATTATTAACGGGTTATTAGCTTCAAGGCTAGGTATTGTTTCAATTTCAAAAATATACTTAAATTGAAAAGCATACTTGCATTGTTCAAATAATGATACTCTTGAGTAACTATAGCGCATATACTCTTTTTACAAAGTCGTTCATTTCTTTTAATGTAGAATCAACTAACTTTTCTTTCAATTCCATTTTTCTGAGTGATATTGAAGAACCACTTATTTTATGTAGTAAAAAGTTCATAGGTTCATATTTTGAAGTATCATATTCAACAAATACTGCTAGTTTGATACCATAAGCCGTTAAAACTGTAACGATATCTCCAGCTTTTAAATCATTAAAATCTGTGTAAAAACTATACATTTTATCAGTGTAATCTCCAAAATCTTTTTGTATTTGTACTCTTGCTTTATTCATTGCATAACTCCTCTATTAATTCTTTAAATTTTTCAAAACCACTAGGATATAGCACCATGGCAATTCCTCCAGCGTTTTTTATTTCTTCGATTTTCTTTAGTTGTAATTTGCTAGGCTTTCCCGTTTCACGTTTTACCTCAATTCCTAAAAAGTAACCATTGCAGCAAATTAATAAATCGGGTGTGCCTTTAATTCCAAAATACTCAGGGTTATATTTTAGGAAATAACAACCTTTTTCTTTTAGAAATTTCTTTATTTTGTTTTCAAATGCTTTTTCGCTCATCATTTTTCATCACTCCAACCTACCAGCCATGCTGGGTTAACATTGTATAATTTAGCTAGTTTCTCAACCATATCTAGTTTTGGTAAACGGTGATTATTTTCAAATAATGATAATGAGTTTTGGTCTATAAACACCAGTTTACAAACTTCAACTTGTGTTAACCCCCTAGCTTTTCTTGCTTCTTTTAATCTATTAATCATTTCAATGTAATTCTTAAACTTTCTGAACGTTTTGTAACTTTCGGATAGTCTTCTAATAGTTCCGCATACGCTACTGGTTCTTTCTTTTGGAATGCTTTTAAGTCAACAGATATAACTTCACTAGGGTTAGTTACCATCACTTTAATAAAATCATTGTCGATTGATTTTACACCAGCTTCTAGCATGGCTTCTAATAGCTCACTTTTTGCTGCCTTAGATAATTCATCTAATTTTTTCTTTTCTTCCTCTAACAGTCGTAACTTTTTAAAATCTTGTAGGTATTTATTTTCGAATTCTTGTATTGAATAGCTCATTTGTGTAATCTTCTCCTCTTTCTAATGCTTTATAAATATCTTCTTCTATCGAATCTTGAACAACTAACTTGTAATAAAAGCAAGGTTTCTCCTGTCCTATTCTGTGAATCCTTTTAATGCTTTGCATGTAGTCTTCACATTTTTCTGTTGGCGAATAAAAGATCAAGTGATTTGCTTTTTGCATGTTGTGTCCTTTCGCCCCTGCTTGATATTGCATAAGCGTGATTGAATTATCAGCGTTATTATAATTTTCTTTATCAACCAATTCTCCATTTACATAAGAAATTGGTCTATCTTTTGGTATGCAACTTTTAATTGCTTCTTTTTCGTGATTAAAATTGTAAAATATGATTAATCTTCCCTCAGTTGAGTTGATTATATCCTTTAATTTTTCTTTCTTGTTTTCGTTGTGAATACTTGCTAACTGTCTTAAAAATAACCTTTCTTTTAGTTGAGTATCTCCAACATATTCAACTTCTCCGAATAGCTTACTTTTAAATTCAACTACAGCATGTTTCTCAAATTCCTTATAGTGTTTATCGTTTTTAACTTTTATTTCAATAAAGTTTTGTTTTGGTAGGTCAAAAACTTCTTCTGTTTTCATGAATACACAGCCGTATTCCCTCATTTTACGTTTTAACCTATCAACATTTTTATAAGGCTCACTTTTATTAATTTGATAAAATGTTCTTCCGAACCTTTTTAATAAACTTCTATTTAAGAATTGGTCATAAAATTTATTTTCTTTGATTTCCCAACCTAATAAATTAAGCTGTGTCCAAAGTTTTTCATACTTACCACTAGTTGGAGTTCCAGATAGTAAGATCAGATTTTTAAATTTTAACTTCTGTACTGTTTTTGATATATTAGTTTTACTATTTCCTAAAACTGAACTTTCATCGATAATCAATGTAAAGTTTTCTAGTTTTAAAAGTTCCTTGTAATTCTCACGATAAGTTTTTTCATAGTTAATTACAGCTACTTTCTTACCAGTATATTTAAGATAGTTTTGTAATATTTTTACATTAGTAATAGCAAAGACTTTGTTTTCGTAAAACTTTTCAAAATGTTCGCTCCAGTCACTAACCTTTGAATTTTGGCAAATAACTAATATTACATCATTTTTATATAGTTTAGCTTGTTCACTGCCTACGAACGTTTTACCTAAGCCTTAACCCATATCTAAGTAATAAGCTACTTTATTTCTACCTTTAGCAGCTTTTATTGCTCTTTCTTGGTGTGGGAACAATTTTACTTTAGACATTTTCATCACCTCTTTTCGTTTTGTTGGTGTAATTTAATCATCGTTTAAATCTTTCAACATTTTAAACATATACTTCAGTTTTAATCCCACAAGTTTAAGTTTTATAAACATTTGCTTTTCCTCATTTTTTGTAAATGCTTCACTTGAAGTTATTGAGTCAATCCCCTCAATAAGTAAAGTGTTAATTATAGATTCTAATTCTTCTTCTGAAGTATTTAAACAATTTAAAAGTTCTAAAATATCTTTATCTATTGTTACTTGCATTGTTGTTCTCCTTGTTGTTAAAAGTATTAGTTTGTACTTCCAAACCCACCATTTCTAGTATCGTTTTTAAGGCGTACACCATGCGTTACTGGTAATACTTTGTTAAATATTCCTTGTGCAATTCTAGTGCCTTTTTCAATCGTGATATGCTTGTTTGTTAAGTTGGTAAACTCAATCATAATGTGTCCCTCATTCTTAGGATTGTTATAATAATCAGCGTCTACAATTCCTACGCCATTACTCATGATTAAACCTAAATTTACTGGTATGCTACTTCTAGCGAAAATTTGTAAGTATTCATCATGCTGCATAAAGGCTTTAACTCCTGTTGGTACTAGAGTTGCTCTACCTTTAAATCTAAAAGCTGGAATTGTAATATCAGCACTAGCTATAAAATCAACCCCTGCACTATGAATTGTGGCTTTGATTGGTAGTTCACCGTTCATTCCCTCAATTAATTCAAAACCTCGCATTTTTTGATCTCCTTTCAATCTGTTTAAATCTATATCCAAAGCCTTAGCAATTTTAACAATTTCATCTAGTTTGATACTTTTATTATTTCCATATTTCAAAGCATATACTTTCGAATTGGTAACACCACTTAATTTAACAAGTTCTTCATTACTCATTCCTAAATGTACCATTCTTGTAAATACCATCTTTTTGAAATCTTCAATCGCTATGCTCTCTTTCTTCTTACTCACTTTCCAAATCATCCTCATAACCATCTGGGAAAGCGTAAGCTCCTCTTTCATCAAATCCATAAAATGGAATGCATATTGAACCCATAAGTCCAGCTAAAATTCTTTCCCACTCAATATTGCTAACGATTAGCAAGCATACTGCTACAACAATACTGGTCCAGTAATATGTGTTGAATTTTCGTTTTCTCATTTTATCCACTTTGTTCACCTCTAATTACTTTTAATTTGTCGGGGTGTTTACTAAAGAATTTACTTAGAAAGTTTTCTAAATTTTCCAACGCTACATCTGATATTGGGGCGTTGGTTGTAACTGTAACTTTCATTCAATCTCCCCTTTCTAAAAGTTTAAATAATTTAAACTTATAATTCAAAAAAATATGATGGTATTTCTGATATTGGTATTTGTAAAATCTTACAAGCTTTATTGATCTCTTCGGTAGTCCAAATCCCGTCATCTTTTAATTTCTTGACTAGAGTAACGTTTGACATTCCCATGAGGATAGCAAAGTTTATATTAGCTTTACAAATATCAGTAATACGTTTTTGTAACTTCGCATGTTTATTGCGTGGTGCCATATATTTCACCTCCGTTCTTTAGTTTTAAGTTTAAATCATTTAAACTTTGTAATTTAATTATACAGTTAACTTTTTAAAAAGTCAATACTTTTTGTTTAAATTATTTAAACTTTTTTCTTTACTTTTTTTCTTCATTATAATATAATAAAAATATAAATAAAGAAAGGAGGTTTAAAAAATGAAAATCGCAACTCCTAACGATAGGTTAAAGCAAATAATGAAAGAGCGCAACCTAAAGCAAGTTGACGTGGTTAAAATGTCTGAGTATTATCAAAAGGAATTGGACGTTAAACTTACAAAATCTAACATTTCGCAATATATCAACGGAAAATCTAATCCAGACAATAAAAAAATCCAACTCCTCGCTAAAACTTTAAAAGTATCTGAGGGTTGGTTATCTGGATATGACGTTAAGAAAGAATTAGTAGTTTCAAAAAGTGATCTATCTAACCATTTTGATAAAATATTTCAATCTGACAAAATAAAGTTAGACTTAGACTTCGCAAACCAAAAATATGAAAATCAAGAACATAAATTAACGTTTTTAGCTTTATTAGAAAACTTCGATAAATTAGAAGAAGATAAGCGAAAAAACTTATTACATTATTCGGATGTATTATTAGAATCTACTTACCAAACAGATGAATATAATATAGTGGCAACCATGTTTGATAACTCAATGGAACCTACATATTCCGAGGGTGATAGGTTAATGGTTAGTTTTGGTTTTGATTTCAAATTCGGTGAGGATTATTTAATTGAGTATAAAGAAGATATTTTAATTAGGAGAGTTTTCTTCGAAAATTATAAAATATTGTTAGTACCGTTAAACGATAACCACCCAACAACTACTATAATTTTACCGTTAAAAGATCACTTTAAAATAATAGGTAAAATCGTAGGCAAAATAAAAACAAGCCCTTAATCAAGGGCTTGTTATCACAGTATATAGGTATATTATACCAGAAAGGATATTAATATGCAACGTGTAGCAATTTATGCTAGAGTATCAACTCAAGAACAGGCTGAAAATGGTAATTCACTAGATTTTCAGATTGAAAAATTAAAAGCATATTGCCAACTACATGAATATAAAGTAGTTGGTGAGTATGTGGACGCTGGAGTAAGTGGTGCGAAATCAGAACGCCCAGCGTTAAATAAATTAAAGAAAGATATTGATAAGATAGATATAGTATTAATATACAAGTTGGATAGATTATCCCGTTCAATTAAAGATACTATGTATCTTATCGAGGATCTGTTCAAACCAAATGATGTTAACTTAATTAGTTTATCTGAAAACTTTGACACTTCACAAGCAATGGGAATGGCAACTATAGGTATGCTATCCACGTTTGCACAATTGGAACGTGAAACGATTAAAGAAAGAATGATGGCTGGTAAAATTCAAGCTGTTAAAAGTGGTAAAAACTTAAACAAAACGCCTTTTGGTTATATAAAAGAAAATGGAAAACTTTTAAAAGATGAAAAAACTAAAGATAGTGTAGAGTTTGTTTTTAAGTCGATGTTAGCAGGAAATAGTTTACAAAAAACTGTGAATTTGTTAGAAATAAACAATTTTGGGAATGTTAGAAAGTGGTCGACATCTATAATTAATAGATTGGTAAGAAATGTAGCTTATTGCGGTCATACCGATACAATGGGAGTTTTAATAAAAGATACTCATGAAAGTTACATCACAACAGAAGAACAAAAACTTATAATTGATATGTTATGGGAAAGAAAACACCACAGTTCGAAAAGTAACTTAAATAAAATAAAAGCTATTTTCCGTGGACTTATTTCTTGTCCTTGTTGCCACCGTAAATTAACGCCAGCTTCAAGAGAAAAAACTAACGGAGAAAAAGTCTTTTTTTACAAGTGTACTTTTTGCCCGAAAGAAAAAAAGAAATCTTTCACTATATCGGAAAGTAAATTTGAAAAAAAACTACTTAAATTTTTAAAGTATGATTTTAAAATAAAATTTGAACAAAAAGAAATAGAAAAAAAAGACTTTTCTAAAATATTAAATAATTTTGAAAATAAAAAGTTTAAATTACAAAAAGCATGGTTAAATGAATTGCTAACCGATGAAGAGTTGGAAAAATTACAAAATGAAATTAACGAACAAATTGAATTAATAAAACGAGAAGAAAAAGAATATAATTTGATGGTTGAGAATTCTAAAAAACAAAATAATATTTCTGAAATTGCAGCTAACTTTGAAAATCTCTATAATGGAATGGATACTGATGAAAAAATAGAATTTTTAAAGATAATAATTAAGACTATAAAAACAGAAGTGAAAATAAAAAAAGTTAACGTAGTAAACAGAAGTGAAATCGATATAACGGATATTATTTTTAATTAAAAAAAGTAGTAACTCTTGTACATTTGTATTAATAAACGTGTAAGAGTTACTACTTTTTTTATTCGTATAAAAATTGTTCAGCTAATTCTGTTAATTGTTCGCTTATTTTATAAGCACCTTTATCATATTCAACATAGTATTCATCGTTAAATGTATCTAGTTTGATATATTGTTTAATTTCCTCATCTAGTGTTTTTAGAAATTCTAAAGTTTCGATGTATCCCATATCCCAGACTGTCTCAATATCTTTGAAATACTCAACATCTTCACCAACGTATTTTAATTCACCTTTTAGAAAGTCTTTAACAAAGTCTTCGTAGTTTTCATTGTTGATGTACTCGTTAGCTTGTTCATCGTTTTTGTAAAGGTCGAAACTTTCTAACGCTACTACCTCTATATCTCTACCGTAAAAATATTTGTTTGTTCCATTGTGTCTGATTTTTAATTCTAACATAATTAAGTTCTCCTTTAATTTTCTTTATACTTATATTATACACTTTAAAGTGTATATTGTAAATAGTTTTTTTAAGATTTTTTTATTTTTTTGTAATATTCATGAAGTTTTAAAGCATTTTTTAATGTTATGTTTTCTAGTTTCACCGTTTTTCTGTAACGGTCTATTTGTTGCACTGGTATTCCAGTATCTTTACCAATTTTATAACTTGTTAAGGTTTTATCATCTAATAATTCTTTTATCTCTTCAATTATTTTATACATATTAGATTTCCCCCATTGCTATCGCTATGCAGAAGTTTTCAAAATTACGTCTTAAGAATGAATTAATATTGTTCATTGATTTCATAGCGTCAGCTTCAAGTCCGTTACTTACCAATAATCTTAAAGCTTGTATGCTTAATTCTGTATAGTCATACATTCTTTCAGGTGTAGTTTTTGCAAAGTCTACAAACTTATCTAAATTTTTTAGTAAAAAATCTTGTTCTTTCTTTATAAAAGCGTTATTACTTGTTATTGCTTTTTCGATAAAATCGTATTTTGTCATTGGTGTTACCTCTCTTTTTCTTTATAACTACATTATACACTTTAAAGTGTATAATGTAAATAGTTTTTTTAAAAAAAGTTTTAAAAATTGCATAAAAAAATAACCCCCACAAAAAGTGAGGGCTTATAAGTGTTTTTATCCTTTATTTTTGTAGGTTGAAAGGACATTTTCATTTTAACACAAATATATTTTAAATTCAATCTAGAATACACTAGCTTCAACTACATAATCATCTTCTAGCCATTGATTGCTAGAGTTTGAACCAATTCTACTCCAGCCGTTCTTTTTCTCATAAACATACACTTCAGTGCCTTTTGCCATGAATTCCTTATCCGCACTATTTGCGTTAGGTTCAGTCTCTAGGTAGTAGTCTTCGCTTAAATATCCACGATAATAAGGTTGTTCCCTATTTTCAAGGTTAGTGTTACTATCAAGAACATCTAACTCAACCTTAGTAGGTGCATTAGAAATAATACCACTTTCAACATCTTTTTTGAATTGTTCCTTACTAATTCCCCATTTTGCTAAATAAGGATAAGGATCTACATGGTCTGAAATGTTGTTAGGTTGGTTGTAAGTGCAATAGTAGTGTGTCTTAATTCCTTCTAATGAGTTGCTATCAAGAGTAGTAGGAATTCCACCTTGATTTGCTAAATCTCTTAGCAGTTGAATATAAATCTCGTAGTCTGTTCTAAATTCTTCATAAGTCTGATGGCTTTCTATAAGTTCGACTGCTGCGAACGTCTCATTGTTCCAATCACCGCCAACATCCCAAGCTCCTTGTCCTACGTAAGCTGTTTGGTATACCTTACCGTTACCAACAACATGCGTATAAAACCCGTCGCTTAGGTCTTTATTTGACATGTAAGTCGCTTCTCCACTAGCTTTACTAGTAGAATTTCCAGTTGAGTGAGCGTGCACTTGTCGATATGGTGCTACACCTACTTGTGGGGTTTGTCGTAAGTAAGTAGTATCTTCAGTATAAGTCATGTTTGTTTCCTCCTGTGAATAATCGATTTGCGGTCTAATCCAACCGATAACGCCAGTAAAATCACGCTCGTTATAACGTGCTGGCCCTCCGTTGGTTAAAGCATCCGCATTACCGTCAATGTTCTGTTCAATAGTCTTAATCGTGTAACCGTCACTATCTTCAATGACAACTCCAGTATGTCCGAACTGATGTGTCGGCACTTCCATTACAAATACATCTCCAGCCTTGGGATTTACTCCTGGTGCGTTGTAGATTACCTGTAAGCCTTGTTCTTTTGCATTATTTAATAAGTCAATAGCATTTCCGAATAGTCTTATCTTCCAGAATGTCCATAAGTAGTAGTTTATCCAGTCCACACACTGGCTACCGTAATACCCGTCAAAATCGTGAAGTTTGTTTACTTCTGACTTTAGAAAGTCTAGTATTTTCTTTAATAATACCATTATTTATCCTCCGTTTAATTAATATAAAAAAGACTAGATTATAAACCTAGTCTTCTACGTTTTTCTTAACTTTTCTGCGTTTTTCTCAACTCTTCGTTGATATCTAAAAAAAGAACCCCCGTGTCAGTCGTAACTGCCTTAAAAGGAACGGGGGGATTGATAATTAAATTATATCACTATTTCTCTGAATTATCAATTTTAGAGTTATTTCCTACAGTTTGTTTGTAAATTTGATGCACACCAACAGCACCCACTCCAAGTGTTATCGCTGTTGCATCTTTAAATAGGATAATTCCTATCAGTCCTCCTAACACTCCTAAAAAATTAGGTATCATTTCGTTAGGAAAGAATTTTGATTCTTTTAAAAATTTACCTAACATTCCAAGTAATGTTACTATTAAAAATACTAATGCTGGTTTTAAAGCTTCTAATTGTTCCATTTGTTTGTCCTCCTATTTTTTATTGGCAACTTTGCAAATCTATTGAATAAAGTTTCAATCTTACCATTACCACCGATTTCTTTATAGCTTTTATATAATCCACTTAGCTCTGATAAATCTTCGCTTGTTGTATACCCTCGTTCTATTGATTCACTAAATTCATTATGTAATCTATACGACATAATGCTTTTATTAGAATCTCTGTTCTGAAGTCCAATTTGGGTTACTTCATCGACTTTATCTTGCGTATTCTTTATTTCCATATTTACTTTATCAAGTTGCTTTTCCGTTTTATCTTGAATGCTTTTTACTTCATCACTTAACTGTTCAAATTGTTTTGTGATTTGTTTGTTGCTGTTGTCAAACCAAATCTTAACTAATGGAATAATAGCTACTGTAAAAAGTTGCAATATGAATTGCAAAATATAGTTTGTCATTTAGACTACCTCCAAAAGAAGAACACGCTATTCAGCGTGCTCTGTACTTTCTGTAGTTTCCTTTGGTGCTTCACTTACAGTTAATGTTGGTGTGACTACCTCTTTTGGAGTTTCCTCAACTTTAGGTTGTTCACTTACTGGAGCAGTTGAAACAACAACTTCTTTTGGTGCTTCAGTTACAACTTCTTTAGGTGTCGCTACTTCTTCAATTGCCTTAAGTTCTGCTTCTTTTCGCTTAAATTCCTCAACTGCTAACCTAACCATTTCACGTAAGTTTCCAAAGTTAGGAACTTGTTCTAAAGTTTCAACTTCTGTAATAACCATTCTCATGTGAGTTTGTACTAAATAATCATTTTGTTTAAATTTTGCATGTTTTACACTAAATTTCATCTTAATTATCCCCCTCGCTGTGTGATAAATTGTTGCTATTTTCTCCGTGATTCTCATGTTCTTCTTCTCCTTCATCGTCTTGTGATAATTGTTCCATAATTGTTTGAACTACTTTTGTTAATGCTTCATCAAGTTGTAATTTAGTGATGTAGCGGTTGTTATCATCTTCTAACTGTTCTTTATTTTCAGTACGTTCAAATGTAATTTCTTTATATTTAGTTGATTCAGCACTTGGCACCCACTCAACAACACTTGTATGTTCTGCGATAACTTCGTATAGTTTGCCATCAAATTTAAACTTATCACCTACTGAATAATCCGTGTTAACTTCGTAAGAATCAAAAGCATTGATAATTTTATCTTTATTTGTTGATATTGTCTTAGGATCTAACACGTCTAAAAGTAACGTCATTAGTACTTTATCATTACCTTTATTCACCTTAGCAAATAGTTTAGTTAATGCTTTCTCACGTTCTGTAACGTCTTCTTTATTACCTGCTAAAATTCCAACTTGCTTATTAAGGTTAGCATATTCAGCAACTAGTGCTGGAGTTGCTTCACCCGTGTACATTTGAACTGCAATTTGTTTTCTAATTTCTTCTAGTGTCTCTGCGTCACTAGCAGTTGCAAATTTCCCTGGTAATTCAATATTACCGTTGAAATAAATACCTCCAGTATTCATATTAAAATATACGTTCACACTCTTATAACCACCTGCCGTTGGGTTAGGTTGTTTCACTGATATTTCTAGTGCCATATTATTCTACCTCCTCGTGTTCTTCTACTTTAGTTTCCTTTAATTCTTTAAGCTCTTTCTCTTTAGCCTCTAATTCTTCAGTTAATTTATTATAAGCAACTTTATAATGTGCTAACTGCATTGTTTTTTCGCTTAATTCTTGTGCGATTAAGTCGATTGGTTGTAATTGATTATCCATTTATTATTTCCTCCAATTTATTTTTTAATTTGTTATTTTCTTCTGACAATTCTTGTACTGCCTTAATAAGGTAAGGTATAGCGTCATAGTAACTAATTCTTAAATAATCACTGTGTGATTGCTTAGAATCCATATCCTTAACAACAAGGCTTTCTTCTACTGATTGAACTTGTTGAGCTATTGCTCCGATTTTTTCGAATTTATTATCTTTTTTCCAGTTGAACTCAACCATTTCAATTTTATTAAGTAAATCTACTGCCTTAACTTTAGTTGGTTTAATATTAGTTTTGAAACGTTTATCAGATACTGAACTTTTAACCCTGTTGATTTGCGACCACCAAATAACAGTAGTTTTTGCACCAGCACTATTTGCATCTCCTTGAATATCTTGACCGTGAGTATCAAGTCTGGCATTATACACATGTAATCCACCATAAAATGTAGCTGAACTTTTACAATTCATTCTACCTTGTCCATCAACCCACCATGCATTCGGTCCTGCTTGATTCCAATTATACCCCCATGCTGCCCAAATTTGAGCACCACGTGTCCCAATGTTGTGACCTGGGTTTAATCCACAGTTAAAGTTATTCGAACCTGTAAGCCAGAAATCTCCAGGTTGGTTCGGGTTCTTACCAATTCTGAATCCTCCAATATCTCCTGTATATGCTGAAAGCCAGTCAGTATCTAATTGAGTTGTTGAAATTTTAACAGTTTTTAAACTTCTGATGAAAGCGTCCTGCGCCCAAAGTTTAGAAATGAAAGCATTATGCGTTACTAGGTTATTTATCAACCCATCATCTATCAATATATGCTTAGCTCTAACAGCGTTAGCAGCAATAATTTCTGAAGTGATACTGCCTGCCTTATGGTGTCCAGTTTCTAATGTTTCAGCTTTGATTTGTCGACCCTCGATTGAACCATCTACAATTAATTCTGCACTTTTCTGTGGTACTATACTTAATTCATCAAAAATAGGTGTTCCATATCTATCTATTGTAAAATAAGCATTCTTTATTTCTTTCTCTCTTTCGTTTATTTTAAAAGGTACGGAAAACATCCCACCATTTATATATGTGGCACTGTCTACTCCAGTTACAAAATCACTAGTCCCATCTTTATATATTATTTTTATTGCAAACCTAAACCTATTTTCATAGCTATTAGTTCGTGCTTTTCCTTTAACTAAGAAATCTGTAGTCTTACCAATATCAAAGTCTTCACTAATTTGCATATCTTTCGTAAAGCTAGAATTTCTTCTATATTCAGATTTAACTAAATTCTCATTAGCTGGTGTAATGATTAGCTTGTTTGTAATAGCTTGAATACTTTCTGGACTAATAGAAAGGATACTCGCAAGGTTTCTTCCATTGAATACTTTGTTCGAACCAAAATCAATTCCATCAGCACCTATTCGAAGTTGTGAGTGTCTTACAGTATCGTTTAAACCACTACTTACAGTATTTAAGGTTTCTGTAGCAGTTTGCTTCCATGTATTTAACTCATTGATACTTAATTGTTCATCTTCAAAAGCGGGTTTCCAACCTAATGGACTTGTTTCGTTATTCTTAACTTCTCTAAGATAAAGTCCGCAAATTGAAAGTTTAATACCATTATTTTCCTCTATTTTTTCTACTCGGCACTGAGACCAACCACTTGAGGTTACAGTAAATCGGAAAGAATGAAATTTCCAGTTTGTCGTTAATGTAAACTCTGTATTTCTTATGTTATATTCAGCTAATGGTCTTTTGGCGTTGTCGCTTGCCCATCCAGGACTAAATACTATTTTATTAGTATATCGACTACCTTTAACGAAAAAACCGTATTCGTATGTTTTACCTTTTTCTACTGCGACATCTTGCCATAAACCATTAAAATGGTAAATTGTAGATTTTACCGCAAAATCGTTGTATCGTTCTATTTCGTTTTCCCATACTAATGCTCTTTGCCATGGTGAGGCTGGAGCAAAATGTTTAGGAATAAAATCTTTAGTACCTAATAATAAATTATCGTTACTTAAAACTTTATCTTTAATTACTTCTTTAACATTACTGATTTCTCGACTAAAGCTATTTGCTGTTTCTTGCACCTTGTTCTCAACAACAGAAGTTGTTGCATAACCTTTGTCGTTAACCCACTTTTCGATATTTC
>NZ_CAURJN010000014.1:0-41366 GCF_963525165.1 uncultured Gemella sp. | reverse complement strand
GAGGAAATCAGAGATTTTTTTAATCAACTAGGATAACAACTATTTTTACTACTTTACCATGATTATATATAGGACTTATCTATGAAATTTTTTGATGAAATTTATTCACAAGAAATACCTACTTGTATCATGTTGATGCTGTCAATAAGTATGTGAAAACACTCAAGTAGAGTTACGGAGTATTAATCAAATAAGCTTTCGAGTGTGTCATAACATTGGCCAAACCCTTTATGGATTCGTTGACTTTGCTTGAAATTATAATCTTCAAACAAAGTAACTAAGTAACGTTCCAGAGACTTCTCGTTAGGAAAAAAACCTTCTTTTTCGTTTGACGTTTGATTTCTTTATTAAGAGACTCAATGAAGTTTGTCGAATAAATGCTGTGCCAAATCTGGTAATGAAACTGATAATATGCACTATTATAACCTATTTGTACATTCTTATTTTATCATTTTCAATTAGTAAGTCTAGGATTACCAGATTATGGTTTTCATTTGTTCCGACACACTCATGATTCAATGTTGCTTAATGCAGGCACAAATTGGAAAGAACTCCAAGTCAGAATGAGGTATAAGTCAATGTCAACTACTGTGGATACTTACGCAGAGTTAGCACCTCAAAGAAAGCTAGAAACAGTCAGCATTTATTTAGATAAGATTGCTGAATTAACTTATTAACTACTCTAGTTTTTGCTCTACCTTTTAAAGGGTAAATTCTCATAAACGTTGATATAACAGTATTTAAAGATTTCTGAAATAACATTAACAACCTTTACAGATATAAAATTATCGCTATATCAAAATATTAATATTCTGATATAGCGATTGATTTAATTTTTTCATATATTGTCAGTAAAGTTACCAACTAATTACTTTTCCATCTTCTATTTTAATATCAGCATCATAAAGTTTATTTAGCAGCTCTTCATCAAAGAAGTTCTCAGCTTTATCATTTTTAATTACTTTTCCATCAAGAAGAGCAATAATATTATCACTATAAGCTAGAGCTTGATTAATATCATGCAATACCATGATAATAGTAATTCCTAGAGATTTATTAAGCTCTCTTACAAGCTGCATTATAGATTTTTGATATTTTATATCAAGGAAAGTTGTAGGCTCGTCTAGTATAATAATATCAGTACTTTGTGCTAATGCCATTGCGATGTAAACACGTTGAAGCTGACCTCCCGATAACTCATCCACACGCTTATCTCTATATGTTTGTAAATTAGTTTTTTCAAGAGCAAATTCAATTTTTTCAATATCACTAGCGTTAGGTTTGTAAAAGAAAATATTTTGATAAGGAAGTCTAGCGAAACTAACCATATCATAGACGGTAATTTCTCTTGGAGTTTCATTTTTTTGATAAACAATCGCAAGAATACTCGCAAGCTCTTTTAATGAATATGAATTTAATTCCTTATTTTCGATTTTTATGCTTCCAGAATTATAGTTTAAATTTTTTGCTAATATTTTTATAAGAGTACTTTTACCACAACCATTTTTACCAAGTAGGGTAGTAATTTTACCTTTTTCAATGCTAACATTTAGACCTTCAAAAAGTGCATTTTTATTATCATACTTAAACGTAAGGTTATTAATTTCTATTATATTTTCCATTAACTTACTCCTTTCTTAACTAAAATAATAAATGCAGGTCCACCTATAATCATCATTATTAAATCAGCAGGTATTTCTATTGGTGCGAAAATAACACGACCTATCGTATCGAATAAAAGAAGTATAAATGCTCCTAGTAGAGCACTAAATGGGATAGTGTAAATATGATTTCGTCCAATTATAATCTTAGCGATATGAGGTGTAATAAGAGCTAAGAACACCATTACTCCTGCCACTGCTGTAGAAACAGATGCAAGAGCTACTGCAACAAATGAAATTAGCAGGCGAATCATATTAATATTAATACCAAGTGAACTAATAATATTATCATCTAAAGCGAAGATATTACATAGTTTAGCTAAGAAGAAACTAATAACTAGTAGTATAGGAATCCAACTTAGTAATAATGCAACATCATCCCAGTTTTTAGTACCTAAACCAACAGTTTTGAATGCAGATGACGTTGTAGAGTTAGCTGCATTGAAGTACTGCATAGAACTTAGTATCCCTGTGAAGAAATAACTTATCGCAATACCGATTAAAATAATTTTAACATTATTTTTTGTTCTACCAGCTAGGTAATAAATGATTAAGAAACCAAGGACACCACCGATGATAGAAAATACAGACTTAAATATCATAAATTGTGGGAATATTCCTAATCCTAGGTATAAAAATAGGTTGGCTCCACTAGAAACACCAATAATACTAGGATCGACAAGCGGGTTCTTTAATACTGTTTGTAATAATAAACCACTAACTCCAAGAGCAGCACCAACCAAAATAGTGATGATAATTCTTGGAAAACGAACGTCGATAATTGCATTTACATTGGCATATTCTCCGGTAAAGATACCAACAGCTAATTGCCCGACGCTAGCTTTTATACTACCACTGTTTGCTGCAAAAAATATTGTACTTAATAAGAGTAAAATAAGAACAGAAAAAGTGATTATTTTTTTGTCTTTAAACATCAAGAACCTCCTTATATAGTTTTTATATTTAGTATATCACATTGTTTTAAAATTGTATCATTTAAAAAACCAGAGGTAGCAATTTGCTACTTCTGGTTTTAAGTATTAGTTACTATAGAAAATGCTGTACAGACTTTCTAATCCTTTTTGGTAATCATATGTAGCCGTCATACCAAATATAGAGCTGTCTAAATCGATAACTTTATTATTTTTTACCGCATCAAAGTGTGACCAACTCTTATTATTTTCAAATTCTTTTTTAAACATTTCAGTCACTGTCTCTGGCATAGCATGAGCAGTACGTAAAATGAAATCTGGTTTATCGTTTAAAGCAGTTTCTAAGTTTAGATTTTTAAACTCCTCATTACCTTTAACGATATTTTCACCACCGGCTAATTTAACAAGGTTACCTACATAAGATTTTTCAGTAGCTGCCATATAACTTCCAGGTAGTCCCATTAGAACTAAAACTTTTGGTTTCTTTTTATTTGCGATTTTTTCGTTGAATTTAGCGAAGAATTCATCGTGTTCTTTCTTTAACTCTTTGAATTTTTCAGTTTTACCAAATTCTTTTGCAAGATCTTCTGTAATAGCGTATAATCCATTAACACTACGAATATCTACAAATTTGTAAGGTATTTTATTCTTCTCGAAACCTTCTTTTATCCAGTCTTGCAAACTATCTGGAGCATAGACGATAGAAGGATTAATCGACTTGATAACTTCCATATTTGGATTCATAGGAAGTCCGATTTGAACAGTATTGTTATACTTTTTAGGCATACGTCCTAATTTTGTAGTAGGGACACCTGCTAATTTAATATCAAGAACATTAGCGACTTGAGCAAGAGCTACAGAATCCATTATTACACGTTTACCATTTTCTTCTTCAGATTTTTTATCTTTATTTACACCTGTTAAATCTATAGTCTCATTAAAAGCTTTATCAGCTAGATTAGGATCAGCTCCAGTTGTGTTACCGGCTTTGTTTTGTGATGAACAAGCAGTAAGTACTAAAATACTAGCTAGAAGTAGTGTAAATAGTAGGGATAGTTTTCTTTTCATGAATTATCTCCTAGTTATTTTTTCTTTTTTTACGAGGAAAGTAAAGTCCAGCAGCTATAGCAAGAACTCCAATACCACCAAAATAGTATGGTTGGTAGTTTGTTTCTTTGATAGTTTCCATATCTAAGCCATCATTTCCGTTTTTAATAGTATCAGTATTAACTTCCACGAAATAACGAACAGGACGATTCATAGGCTCTACATACATTTGCACCATAGCTAAGAAGTTTTCATTTGGTACTTCAAAACGATAGTCAACATAACTATCTTTATATTGTTCGATGTTAACTTTTGTTTCAGTAGCTTCCACTTGTTTGAACTCTCCATCTTTTTGAAGAACTTTAATGAAAGGACCTTGTTCTTTACTACGTTGAACCCAGTTCATAAGGTGAATACGGACAGTTGCGTATAATTTACCATCTTTTGTACGTTGAAGCATAGCTTTAGACCAACGTTTTTCACCATTAGATTTTTGATTTTTAAGAGCTTCATTAAGGTCTCCACCTGCATTAATAGGTGAGATTACACCTTGAACCATACCTTCACCGATAGCAGTGTTTTTAGTCCCACCATCAGCTGTAACTCCAGTAAGGGGATTTAGGTATGAACCTGTGATATCAAGATTATAAAGACCAGGATTTTTTGTTTTTTGATCATCTTTGAAGTAATCTTCTAATTTTTTAGCAACAAATCCTTCTGGTGCCTTATTTTCATCTTTTTTGTCTTTGTTTTCTTCTTCTTTTTTCTTATCGTCTTCTTTTTTATCTTTATCTTTGTCTTTAGAAGAATCTTCAGAACCAGATACTAGATTAGCAGCAGCCCAGTTAAATTTAATAATAGCATTTTGAGATGCATCTCCCCCCATAATTTGGTTCATAGCATCAACAGCAACTCTAACACCGACTTTATCAGGTTTAGCCTCACCAAAGTTAAAGCTTAGTGTTCCAGGGTAAGTACTAGTACCACCATCTAAGTTAGTATCATTATAAGTGCTTGTTACTGAAGCGGCAGTAAGACTTCCTGAGAAAATAGGAGATGAGTAGATGCTAAGTGATAATAAGTGACCGTGCATATTACTGAAATCCATCGGGGTGAATTGAACAGTAATAGTAGAAGTGTTATTATCATGAACATTTACTGTAGCATGTGTAGCTAATGCATTATTCCCCATAGAAAGACGACCACTATTTTCAGCATGCCATAGTTCCACAGGAACACTGTATACCTTATCAGCTGCATGTACATTTTTAACGAATGGTACATTACTAGATGTAACTATAAACGTCAATGTAGCGATAACTATTGTTAACAGTTTTAAAATTCGTTTCATTGTATAAACTCACTTTCTTTTATATTATTTAATTTTTAATTAAGAAAGACGGGAAATATTCCCGCCTTTCAGAGTAGATAATATTATAGTTATTTAGCGAGATATTATCTTACTATTTTATTTCTGTTTTCTTCTACCAACCATGAAGGCACTCATTAGAGTAAGAGCTCCTGCAAGAATAGATGATGATGTTTCTAATCCAGTGTTAGATAGGCGACCATTGTTTAGACGTCCACCTTTTGGAGTTAAAGCACCAGCGCCATTACCAGCAGCACTTGCTCCTGGTTGACCACCATCAATAACTGCAGTTCCTTGTCTTTCAGTAGCATTAGACCAGTTAAGGCTAAGGATTGCATCTTTTTTACCAGCACCTGGCATAATGCTTTCCATTGTTGGAACGAATACTGAAACAGGAATATTAGTTAATTTTTCAGGCGATGTAAAGTGGATTTCCACTTGGTTCATAGCGCCACCTGTTTTTACAACAGGATATTCAGTTCCATTAACCCAGAAACGAGTAATACCGTCTGTAAGAGTTCCTACTTTGATATCGTGGAAACGAACTTTGTAGTGATAAGTATCACCATGTTTGAATACAGTGATTCCATCTAATGCGGCATTCCCCATAGACGCACGACCTGATTCATAAGCATTTAATAGAGAAGCAGTTACGTTATCGTAGAATGTAACTGGCACTTCTACACCTTGCCCTTGTGAAGCAGCAGGAAGAGGTGTAGTTGGTGTAATAGGTGAAGTAGGTCGCTCTCCTTGATTTTCTCCTGGATTAGACGGTCCTGGAGTATAACCACTGTTACCTGGTTTTCCACCAGCTATAGGTATCCCTTGTTTCTCAGTTACATTAGACCAATCAAATGATAAAGTAGCATTTTGTTTTCCACCACCTGTCATAATAGTTTCCATAGCTTGAACAAATACAGAAACAGGAACTGATAACAGTTTTTGAGAAGAAGTGAAGTGGACTTCTACTTGGTTATTAGCACCGCGAGTTGGGTTAACAGGGTACTCTGTACCATTTACCCAGAATTTAGAGATTCCACCAGTGAAACCATAAATAGATAAATCGTGGAATCTTACGATGTAGTGATAAGTACTTCCTTCTTTAAATACAGTAACATTACTATTTTCTAAAGCTGCATCTCCCATAGATTTTCTACCAGGCTGGTAAGCATTTAGTAATGTTGCTTTCACTCCTTGATAGAAAGTAGCAGTAGCTGAAGATGTAGGTTTAGGAGTTTCTACAGGTTTAACAGGTTTAGCTGGTTCTGTAGATTTAGGAGTTTCTGCTGGTTTAACAGTTCCTGAATCAGTTGGTTTATCTGCAGGCTCAGTATTTTCAGGTGTTTCAGGTTTTGGTGTAGGTTGAGTTACAGTAGTCGTAGTTTCAGCAGGTTTAGCTGGAGTTGGTTGAGTATTCGCTACCACTTTTAATGCATTACTTAAATCGAACTTTAGAATCATATTTTGTGTTCCAGAACCAGCTGATCCTGACTCCATAACAGGAACGAAAACTTGTGTATATGTCTCTAGCATATTTTCTGAGTCAATTTTATTTTTATCTACTCTATAAGAGAGTGTTTTTGGATATGCAGTACGTTCAGGGAATTTCTCTTTATATATTTTTACAAAATTATCTGTTTCATTAGTGCCGTAATTTTCAACTATAGTAGTATCTTTAAATTCACTGTTTTCGATTTCAAAACGATTTTTATGAGTTTTATTACCGTCATAATATTTTAAATCACCTAAGTAACCATTTAAACCACCTAATGCAATTGGTTTAAAAGATACATTTACAAAATATTGACCATCTCTCACGATTAATTTAGTTTTAGTTGTATCTAAACCAGCGGCAGCCATAGAAGGATTTTTCCCATTACCGAAGTTAATAGCTTCAGCAGTAATTTTATATTCTCCATCAGGAAGATTTTTTATATCTTTTGCTCCAATGGCATTATTTTCTACAGCAAAGGTAGAGGTACTTTGTGTAGTATTTTCTACCACAGCAACTGTAGAGATAATCGTTGCTGCTGATAGAACTTTTAATAATTTATTAGTTTTCATGTTTTTGTTAATCCTCCTTAAAAATTCTCTATACATGACTTTATACAAAGAGGTAATTTACCCCTTTGTATAAAGATTTTAATATTTATTTATTAAATTTTCTACGTAATACTAAAGCAGATAGTAGTGCTAATACACCTAATCCAGCAGTAGTAGTAGTAGCTAATCCAGTATTAGCAAGTCCTTTTTTAACAGTACTTACAGGAGTTGCAGATGTTACTTGATTATTAGTTTTAACTACATCAAGGCTACCTTTATCTTTACTATTGTTGTTATCATTTTGTCCAAAGATATTTAGAGGGTCTTTTTGAGTAGTTTCATTTAAAACTTTATTTAAATCAAAAGCAGGTAGTTCTTCTTGAACTAAAGCTTCACCGTTTTTATTTGTAGGAGCAGGTGCTACAGGAGTGTTTTGATTCGAAGGTACTGTTTTCCCTTCTTTTACGATAGTGTATTTACTGAAGTGACTAGTGAAGAATGTAAGTTTTCCATCTTTATAAACACTAGGAACTTTTTCTAACTTGTCTCCATTTACTTTGTCTTCATTTACGTAGTAAACTTCTAGTTGTTCACCTTCATTAGCTACTACAGCAACAGTAACTGTACGAGTTTCACCTTGTTTGTTAATTTTATTTCCATTAGCATCTGTGAAGTAAAGATCGATTGTTTTAACAACATTTAGATTTTCATCAGCTTTTTTAGCTAGTTCTTCTACTTTTGCAACTGTTTCTGTATCAGCTTTTTTAACAACTAAGTTAGACGCTTTTACAGCTGTATTGTCGAATGAAACTTTGATTTCTTCTGTAGTTCCTTCTACTTTGGCTACTAGAGTATCTTTAAGAGATGCAGTTTTTACAATTGCTTCTAATTGTTTAGCTTCTTCTTTAGTTAAAGATTTATCATTAGCAATGTCTTTTACAGCTTCTTCTTTAACTTCTTCTAATTTTTTGATTTCTTCAACTTTGTTTTCAAGTTTAGCTGCTTTTTCAGTTTCAGTTTTTAATTCAGTTACTTTTGCTGTAAGTTCTTTTTCAGCTGTAGCTTTTTCTGTAGCTAATTTTTCTTTTTCAGCTTCAGTTGTAGCGTTGTTTATAGCTTCTTCTTTCTCTTTAACTAGTTTTTCTAATTGAGCTTTAGAAGTTTCTAAATTAGTTACTGTATCTTTAGCAGCTTTAGCTTGTTCTTCAGTTTTTTTGTTTTCAGCTTGAACTTTTTCAATAGCTTCTTTCAGAGCTTTTTCTCTTTCAGCTTTTTCTTTAGCTAGTCTGTCAGCTTCGGCTTTTTCTCTTTCAGCTTTTTCTTTAGCTAGTCTGTCAGCTTCAGCTTTTTCTCTTTCAGCTTTTTCTTTAGCTAGTCTGTCAGCTTCAGCTTTTTCTCTTTCAGCTTTCTCTTTAGCTAGTCTGTCGGCTTCGGCTTTTTCTTTTTCAAGTTTTTCTTTTTCAGCTTGAGCTTTAGCAGCAGCCTCTTTCTCTAATCTTTCTTTTTCAAGACGATCAGCTTCAGCTTTTTCTTTTTCAAGACGAGCAGTTTCGGCTTGAGCCTTTTTAGTTTCTTCTTGGTGTGCTACAGTAACTTGATCTGTTGTTAATGGTGTAGCAGCATTCCAATTAAAGTTTAATGTGGCAGGAACATTTGAATGTCCTACTAATGGTTTGCCATTAGCTAATACAGCGAAATTGATAGTTTTTTCTGTTAATTTTTCAGCACTTGTGAAGTGGAATAGTTTTTCATTACCTTCACCACCAAGATCTGTTCTTTCAGCAGTTTTACCATCAACGCTTATTGAATCAACAGTTCCAACAAGTGCTCCGAATTGTAAGTTTTTAAATGTTAAGTAGTAGTGATAAGTATCGTTTACTTTTTCTACACGAGTTTTTTCGTGAACTAGTGCACCGTCAGCCATTGATAACTTATTAGCAACATGAGCATCATAAATTTTAGCTGAAACTAGATTATTAGCAGCTTCCTCTTTTGCTTTTTCTACAGTAGGGAAGTCCAAAGCTATTGTACTTTCAGCAGCACGTTCTTCAAATCTAGGTTTAGCTCCGCCTTTAGTTTGGACGCTAATTACAGTATCAACTTGGATTTTATCTAGAAGAGAATCAGTTAAGATTTTACCTTCTTTTAGTTTAGTTGCTGCATCAACTTCAGTAAAGTTAACTTCATTTCCTTTATATGTAAGTTTAGAAACTGTAAATGGTTTATTACGTAGTAAGTAAGTAGAAGATTTTCCTTCTTTAACTTGAATAGTGTATTGGTATTTATCTCCAACTTTTTCTACTTTTACATCTTTAACAAACGCATTTTCGTAGATTGAACTTGAATTTGTTGTTCTACCATTTAATTCAGCTTTCACTGTAGTAGGGAAAGTAGCTGGTACTTTATTAGCTTCTACTTCATGATCTGGTACAGTAGGTTTAGCAGGGACAACTTCTTTAGGTTTTTCAACTTTAGGGAAGTTTACTGCTATTGTGCTTTCAGCAGCTCTTTCTTCATATCTTGGTTTAGCTCCACCTTTTGTTTGCACGCTCATAACAGCATCTACTTGAATTTTGTCTAATAAAGAATCAGTTAAGATTTTACCTTCTTTTAGTTTAGTAGCTGCATCAACTTCAGTAAAGTTGATTTCAGTTCCTTTGTATGTAAGTTTAGAAACTGTGAATGGCTTGTTACGTAGTAAGAAGTTAGAAGTAGATTTACCTTCTTTAACACGGATAGTGTATTGATATTTATCGCCAATTTTTTCAACTTTTACATCTTTAACAAATGAGTCTTCATAGATTGAAGCAGTACCAGTTGTTCTACCATTTAATTCAGCTTTCACTGTAGCAGGGAAAGTATTTGGAACTCTATCTGCATCAGCTACATGATCTGAAGCTGTTGGTGTAGCAGGTTTAGGCTCTTCTTTAGGTTTCACCGGTGCAGGTTTAGGTGTAACTGGTTTTGGTTTAGCAGGAGCTACTACTTCTTCAATTTTAGCAGGTCTTTCTTTATATGGGGTTGCAGTTATATAGTATAGTTGCAATGTAACAAAGTGCGACATTAAAGCACCGTTAGGATATGGAGCAGTACCATCTAATTGAATTTTTTCTAAAAGTTTATCAGTAGTGATAGATCCTTCTTTTACAGAAGAATTTCCATTTGATGCTAGAGTAGTTAATGGAATATCTTTACCTTGGTATGCTACTTTATGTAATTCGAATGGATAGAATTCTCCACCTACATCAGCAAGACCTTTTTTGAATCTAAGAGTATATTTGTATTTATCTCCAACTTTTTCAACTTTAACGTAGCTATCTAATGCAGAACCGTATAATGATTCTTCATCATTGTTATTAGCATTTCTAAAATGTCCTTGAACGTGAATAGGGAATGGTTTACTAATAGTACCTTTATATTCTACATCTTTATTAGGATTGTCATAAGTAGCAGCTTGATAGTTATCTGCAGTTACTTTTTTTCTAGAAAGTGAAGTTAAGTCAAATTTTAAAGTCATTTTTTGAGTTCCGAAAGCTGGATTAATTGAAGCCATAACAGGAACAAACACTTCAGTATATGTTTCTAGTTTATTATTTGAATCGATTTTATTTTTATCTACATTATAGTTAACTGTTTTTGGATAAACAGTACGATTTGGGAATTGTTTTTTGTATGCATCTACAAAATTGTCAGTTTCATTAGCACTATAATTCTCAACTATAGTTGAGTCTTTAAACTCATTTTTTTGAATATCTTTACGATTTTCATGAGTTTTATCACCATCATAGTATTTTAAGTCTCCTAAGTAACCTGTAAGACCGCCAAATGTGATAGGTTTAAATGAAACATTTACAGAATATTGACCATTTTTTACAATTAATTTTGTTTTATCATTGTCGATTGCAGCTGCAGCCATAGAAGGTTGACCTTCTTCATAGAATTTTAAGGCTTCAGCAGTAATCTTATATTCACCATCTTTTAATGCTTTAACATCTTGTGCTACAGTAGCTGGTTCTTCAGCGTTATGAGCTGGAGTAGTTGGAGCAACTGAAGTTGTAGGTGCAGTTGTAGATTTTTCTCTTTCAAGTTTTTCTTTTTCGGCTTTTTCAGCTTCAAGTTTTTCTCTTTCAGCTTTTTCGGCTTCAAGTTTTTCTCTTTCAGCTTTTTCGGCTTCAAGTTTTTCTCTTTCAGCTTTTTCAGCTTCATCTGTAGAAGCAGTAGCTGTTGCCGGATTGCTTGCAACAACAGGTGTTTCTGCTGCAAAAGCGAAGTTATCTTGATCATAAGATTCAATAGCTGCAATTGCTGAGAATATAGCAGTCGCAGACAAAACTTTTAATAATGTTGTATTTTTCATATTAGGAAATTTCTCCTTTATTTTGTATTTAAATTAGATTTTATTATTTTGATTAGATATTAAATCGTTATCACTATTATATTACAAAAAAAAAAGAAAATAAAGATAAAAGTGATAATCACCATCGGTTACAACCTAAAATAGGCAAAATTTACAATAAACTTTCAAATTTAGTTCACAAATTGGACATATTCCCTAAGTTGGTTATTTTGAAGAATGTAAAAATATTACTATTAAAAATAAAAGTGTTTTATTACAATATCATTTATATTAATCTTGTAAACCTTTAAACTAAATTGTTGACATTTTATTTTTTCTATGCTACGATTTAAAAAGTAAATAGAGTAAAATCACTGGGGGAGCCTTTAGGCTGAGATAACATAGTTAGACCCTTTGACCTGATCTAGATAATGCTAGCGTAGGAAACGTGAATATTTTCAAAATAGAATTAATCCAACATTATTGGAAAATATACTATGAGTAATATATGTTTCAGAGTTCTCTTACGTTAGTAAGGGGACTTTTTTATTTATCATAAGTGATATTATTTTATACTAAAATTAAATATACTGAGGGGGATATACCTATGAAGCTTATTACTGAAATTATGGAAGAGAAGGCATTGCCAATTGTAGATAAAATATATAATGATGGCTTTATTCAAGGATTAATTCATGCCGATTTATCAGAGAAAGCAGTAGAGCACTATCTGAAAGCTGATGCACTTTATTTAGAGAATTTTAGTGATATTTATGCCATTCTTTTAGCAAAAAGTAATGATAAGGTTGAAAAAAACTTTTTCTTAGGTCAGATTAATTTTGTATTAAACGAAGAAATTGCTGCTCACAAGAACTTAGCAGATTATATAGGGAGAGACTATCAAGATATAATTAAAGGTGGGGAATGGTATCCATCGGCAGACCATTATATAAAACATATGTATTATAATGTATTTGCTTTTGGTATGGCAGAAGCGTTAAGTGCAATGGCACCATGTCCATGGATTTATAAAATGGTAGCTAGAAAAATTCTTGCTAATCATAATTTAGCAGATGATCATCCTTTAAAATTCTGGGTAGAGTTTTATGCAGATGGATTGGTTGATGAAGTACTTACTGAGTACTATAAAATTATTAATCGTGAAGCTAAGTTTATGAGTGAAGAAGGTAAACAAAGACTTATTAAAAACTTCTTAGAAAGTTGTGAACATGAACGTCGTTTCTTCAATATGGCTTATACACAAGAACGTTGGGATTTAGAGGTATAGAGTATGAGTAAACTAAATATTGCATTAACTATTGCAGGAACTGATCCAACTGGTGGAGCAGGAATTATGGCTGACCTGAAAAGCTTCCAGGCACGTGAAGTGTATGGAATGGCTGTAGTTACTAGTGTCGTTGCACAAAATACGTTAGGTGTTCAAATGATAAGAAACTTGGATCTAGATATATTAGAAGCACAATTAAAAAGTGTGTTTGATGATATAACACCTGATAGTATAAAAACTGGAATGATAGCAAATGCTGACATGATGAAATTAATTAAGAGATATTTGCCTAAAGATGTTCCTTATGTTGTTGATCCAGTTATGGTCGCGACAAGTGGTGATAAATTAATAGATGATATTGCAAGAAAACATCTAAAAGAAGAAATATTACCACTAGCAACTATTATTACACCAAATGTACCAGAAGCAGAAGAAATTGTTAATTTTAAAATATTAACAGAGGACGATGTTAATCGTGCAGGAAAGTTCATTATCGATGAAGTTGGATGTAAATCAGTAGTTATAAAAGGTGGACATCTAACTGGAGAAGCAAAAGATTATTTATTTTTAAATGATGGTACTAAAAAAGTATGGACTAGTGAAAGATTTAAGACTAATCATACACATGGAACAGGCTGTACATTCTCAGCTGTTATTGCTGCAGAATTAGCAAAAGGTAAAAGTATAATTGAAGCTGTAGATATTGGGAAAAAATTCATAACAGCAGCGATAAAACACACACCAGAGCTAGGTCATGGTAACGGACCTGTAAATCATATTGCGTTTAAAGGAGATTTATAAATATGACAAGTTTAAAATTATTAAAAGAGAAGGCACCACTAGTGATTTGTATCACGAATGATGTAGTTAAAAATTTCACAGCAAACGGATTAGTAGCGTTGGGAGCATCACCAGCGATGAGTGAATATCCAGAAGACCTAGAAGATTTATTAAAATATGCTGGAGGATTATTAATTAATATCGGTACATTAACAGATGAAACTTGGAAGTTATACCAAGAGGCACTTAAAATAGCTGAAAAATATAATGTACCTGCAGTATTAGATCCTGTAGCCTGTGGAGCGGGAGCGTATAGAAAAAAAGTATCAGAAGATTTAATTAATAATTACAAACTATCGGCTATTAGAGGAAATGCTGGCGAGATTGCATCTTTAGTTGGCATAAATGTAGCTTCTAAGGGAGTAGACAGTGCTGGAGTAGATAATATTGATGAAATCGCCTTAGCGGCAAATGCTAAGTTTAATATTCCAATAGTAGTAACTGGGGAAGTTGATGCTATTGCAGTTAATGGACAAGTAATAACTATACATAACGGAAGTGCAATGATGCCTAAAGTTATTGGAACAGGATGCTTATTAGGAGCAGTTCTAGCAAGCTTTATTGGACTAGAGAAAGGTGAAGAATTAAAATCACTAGAGACAGCTATGTTAGCATATAATATTGCCGGGGAAATGGCAGAAAAACGTCCTAATGGACATTTACCAGGAACATTTAAAGTTGAATTTATTAATGCATTATATGAAATTACAGATCAAGATATAAAAGCATTTAAAAAGGTGAAATAAGATGTTTAATAAAGAACTATTAAAATTATATTTTATTTGTGGAACTACTACTTGCTTAGGTAAGGACTTATATACAGTAGTTGAAGATGCTTTAAAAGGTGGAATAACTTTATTTCAATTTCGTGAAAAAGGTGAAGGAGCCTTAGAAGGTAGAGAAAAAGTAGAATTAGCAATAAAACTACAGGATCTTTGTAAAAAATACAGTGTTCCATTTATTGTTAATGATGATATAGAATTGGCATTAGAAATCGATGCTGATGGGGTACATGTAGGGCAAGATGACCTTGGTGTTGATGAAATAAGAAAATTAATGCCAGATAAAATAATAGGTCTCTCTATAGGAAATGAAGAAGAATTTAAACAATCCAAAGTTGAATATGTAGATTATGTTGGTGTAGGACCTGTATATGTCACACAATCAAAAGATGATGCTGGTGGTGCTATAGGTTATGAAGGTCTAGAATTAATGAGAAGATTTTTACCACAAATGCCATTAGTCGCAATCGGCGGTATTCAGACACAACATATTAAAGATGTTATGAAAACAAATGTCGATGGTGTGTCTATTATATCAGCAATCTCATATTCAGATAATATTGAAAAAACAGTTCGCGAAATGATCGAACAATTCTAAAATTAGCCTCCAAAGTTTAATTCACCTTTTGATAACTTTCAAGTGGTGATGTAAAGAGTAGAGCAAAAATCCTTACCAGTTTTTGAGTCTACTCTTTTTTGTTTGGCTTTTATAATAAATATTATGGAGCATTTTCACGTGATTATTTGATTAATAAGAGATTTAAGTGTATAATTAGTGTAGAAAAAATAATACTAATAGTGTGGTAGGAGGAATTTTTATGACGAATATAGTATTGATACATGGTACGTGGTGTGATGGAACTGTTTGGGGAGAGTTTGTTGATGAACTAGAAAAATTAGGTTTAAAAGTATATACTCCAACTTTAAGATATCATGATTTACCTTACGAAGAAGTTGAAAAAAAGGTAGCAGAAGTTAGTTTAGATGAGTTTACGGATGATATTGTAGAGTTAATAGAAACTTTAGATGAAACTCCAATAGTACTAGGACATTCATTAGGAGGGCTTCTTGCTCAGAAGGTTGCTATGAGAACAAAAGTCAAAGGTTTGGTATTAATGGGAACTGCCCCAGCAGCAGGAATTTTTGCTTTTTATCCAAGTATGGTAATTTGTTTCTATAAACATTTTCTACGTTGGGGATTTTGGAAAAAATCTATGCCACCGTATAAACATGCATTCTATGATTATTGTATGAATAATCAAGAAGAAGCGGATAAAGAAAGAGAATTTTCTAAACTAGTTCCGGAATCAGGTTTTACTTATTTTCAAATGGCACTTCCGTTTTTAGACAAACAAAAAGGAGCATATATCAATTTTGAGAAAGTAAGTGAACCTGTGCTTGTTATAACAGGTAGCGAGGATAAAATGGTACATCCAAATATAGCCAAAGCAACAGCTAAGAAATATAAAAATTCGACATTAAGTATTATAGAAGGATCAGATCACATGTATGAGGCTCCGAAATATAGAGATAAAACTGTAGAAGTAATAGAGCAATGGTTAAAAAATAATAATCTTAACTAGCGGTTTTTTTAAAAAAATAGTATTTTATGTAAACGAAAAAGTAAATATTCGTGAATTTTCAAAAAACTTTTTAAAAAAATTCAAAAAAAGTGTTGACAATTTTATCTGCTAATGATAATATAGAGTCAAGTTAAAAATTACCGATATTCAAATAAGTACTTTATAGTAACTTTTACAGAGAGTGTGAGTAGGTGAAAGCACACAATGCAGATGATAAAGGAAAATGGTTTGAATGGTAAAAAAAGTGAGTTTTAAAACACAAGCTTTTTTCGTAGGCGTTACGTTACAAACGCACACTATATCAGATATATTCTAGATGCATAAATGATGTAGTGAGAAAGTTCGTAGTATACGAAAAAGTAAGGTGGTACCGTGAAATTAGTTTTCGCCCTTATTCTCTTAGGAGAGTAAGGGTGATTTTTTTTGCATAAAATTCATAAAACCTAAATATTAATAATAAAAAATCAAAAGGAGAAAATTATAAATGAAAAAACTATTATTTTTAGTAACAAGTTTCATACTTGGAATCGTATTAATTGGATGCTCAAGTGCATCAAAAACTGAGAAAAAGGGTATCGAAGTTGATAAACTAGATCCTAGTAAACCTGTAACAGTTAAAGTTGGGGCTACTAACGTACCTCACGCTGTATTATTAGAGCACGTTGCTCCTCAACTTGAAAAAGAAGGAATCAAATTAGACATCGTTACATACCAAGACTACTATGTACCAAACAAAACGTTAAACGATAAAGAAATCGACATTAACTACTTCCAACACGTACCATTCTTAAAAAATGCTATTAAAGAAAATGGATACAAAATTGAAGACGCTGGTGCAATTCACTTAGAGCCAATCGGATTATACTCTAAAAAAGTTAAAAACGTTAAAGATCTTAAAGAAGGTGCTAAAGTATTAGTAAGTAACAACAAATCTGAATGGGGACGCGTAATTAAATTACTAGCTTCTGAAGGATTAGTAAAAGTTAAAGATGGTGTAGATCCAGTAACAGCTACTTTCGATGATATCGCTGAAAACCCTAAAAAATTACAATTCAGCTACGAAAATGATCCAGCTTTAATGGTTAAATTCTACCAAAATGGTGAAGGTGACCTAGTTTCAATCAACGCTAACTTCGCTGTTGACGCAGGATTAAATGCAGCAACTGAACCAGTTTTAGTTGAAAAAGCTACAGATGACAACCCATACGCTAACATTATCGTTGTTCGTGAAGGTGACAAAGACAAACCTGTTGTTAAAAAACTTGTTGCAGCTTTAAAATCTGAAGATACTCAAAAATTCATTAAAGAAAAATGGAATGGAGCAGTATTACCTGTTAAATAATTTCATTAAAAAGGCAGTTCATAAGAGCTGTCTTTTTGTTGTTTAAGTACAATTTAAATATATTAAGAAATGAAAAAAGGGGTGACTCTATAAAATCGATTTTTTAGTAATCACGATTTTTGAGTCACTCCTATTATTTTATATGAATGTTGATATTATTAACCAGAAATTTAAGATTATCAATACGACTGTACAGATCCATGCAACAATTTTCATCCATGTTTTAATAACAAACTCTCCCATAAGTTTTTTATCTGATGTATAGAGTGTTAATGGGATAATGGATATTGGTAGAGCAATACTTAAAAATACTTGTGTATAAATCAGTAAGCTTTCAATTGCTTGTTCACTATCACCAAAAATTATTAAACAAATGACAACAGGCATTACCGCAATTACACGAGTCAGCATTCTTCTAATCCACATAGGAAGTCTCATGTGGATGAAACCTTCCATAACTATTTGTCCTGATAATGTTCCGGTAATAGTAGAATTTTGACCAGAGGCCAATAGAGCTACGGCGAATAGTGTACTAAGGAGTGGTGAAGCAATAACTCCAACAATGCTGCTATCTTGTAAAGCGTTATAAAGGTCTGTAAAGCGTCCAAGACTATCACCATGACCATAAAACAAAGAAGCACCTAGAACTAATAGTAAGCAGTTAATAACAAATGCGATTGAAAGTTGAATATTAGAATCTATAGTAGAAAATCTAATAGCTTCTTTTTTAACTTTGTTGTCCTTTCTATCGTATCTTCTTGCTTGAACAATAGAAGAATGTAGGTACAGATTGTGAGGCATAACTGTAGCTCCCACGATACCTAAGGCAATAAATAATGCACCTTTATTATTAATTACATCCTTGTTCGGAATAAAACCTTTAATTAATTCGCCGGTATTAGGGTTAGCTAATAAAACTTCATAGAAGAATATTATTAGAATTGTAAATATCAAGGTAGCTACAATAGCTTCGATTTTTCTAAATCCAAAATGTGCTAATAATAGGAGTAAGAATACATCAAAGATAGTTATTATAACCCCTATTAGTAAAGGAATACCGAATAATAATTTTAAAGCTACAGCACTACCAATAATTTCTGCAATATCGGTAGCCATAATAGCTAGTTCGGTAATTATCCAGAGAACAAATCCCATTTTTTTACCAGTATGCTTTCTAGTTGCTTGAGCTAGGTCCATACCAGTTACAATACCTAATCTTACAGACATTGATTGAAGCAACATCGCGATAAGATTCGATATAAGTATAACGAATAGTAAGCTATACGCATATTGAGCACCACCAGCGATAGAGGTAATCCAGTTACCAGGATCCATATAACCGACTGCTACTAATGCTCCCGGTCCACTATAAGCCAGGACTTTCTTTAAAAAGCTTCCTTCTTTTGGAACATCAACTGTATTGTTAATTTCTTGAAGAGAAAGCTGATTCGCAGCTTCTAACTCTTCTTGACTTTTTCTCAAAAATTTTTTAAAAATCATTTAATCACCTTCTATAAAAATAATAGTGTAGAATAAGAATATAAAACTACTTTCCTTAAGGCGGAAATCTTGCCTTCGGAAAACTATAAACAATATTATACTACAAAAATGAAAAAATGTAAATTTTTTTGAAAATAGATATTACTATGAGTGGACTAGAATGATAATAGAAATTGAAAATGAGTATGATTTCTTGTGAAAATCTATTCAAGAGGAAAAGTTGTATACAGAATTCCGAAGAGATTTTTAAAAAATATTACGAATAAAAAAATATTATTTAATAGCTAAAACATCAGTAAGGATAAAGTTGGTTAGGTAAATATACTTATGATAAAATATAATTGAAGGGTTATAAAGTGAGGGGAGATATTTATGGAAAGATACATATTTATTGTTATTGTAAGTCTTATATTTGCTAGTGCAATCAAATGTTTAGTAGATAGTGAAAATAAAAAAGAGTTCCTATTTAGACGAAGTCGTTGTTCAAGTTGCCATAAAGAATTAAGGGGGAGCGACTTAATTCCAATCTTTAGCTATTTGTTTAAAAAAGGACGATGTAGTTACTGTAATCAAAAAATTCCATTAGATGTATTTTTATACGAAATTTTTACTTTTATTACTATTGTATTATTTATTATTTTCCAAAATCATTTTATTTTTATTAGTTATCTTGAAGTCAGTATATTTATTATTCTCATTTTTTTAGGAATAGAAGATATAAAATCATTTGAAGTTAATGATGAGTTGTTTTATCTTCTAATTATATTAAATTTTTCTTCTATATATATTCACTATTATTTATTCAATTTTTTAGATTTTATTTATCTTGTTATTATTTTTCATATATTATATATTTTCACAAGAGGTGGTTTAGGTTATGGCGACATAAAAGTATTTTGTGTATTAGCTTTAAATTTAAATTTATTTGAGGGAGTGTATTTGTTAATTTTCACATTTTTATATGCAGGATTCTTCGCTATTGGATTAATTATTTTGAAAAAAGTTAAAAGAAAAACGAAACTACCACTAGTACCATTCATAGCACTCAGCTATTTAACAATAATATTAATAAGGGAGGGATTATTATGGTAGCATACACTATTAAAGAGTTTAGTGAAGAAGATCGTCCGAGGGAGAAATTCAAAAAATTAGGTGCTTTAGCTCTCAGTGATAAAGAGATTCTAGCAATATTATTAAGAACAGGTACAAAAAATCAAAATGTAATTGAGCTTTCCGACATGATTCTAAAAGATATGGGTGGCATTACAAAGTTAAGAGATGCAACTTTAACAGAACTTATGAAACATAAAGGGATAGGTCAGGAGAAGGCGATACATATTCTAGCGAATATAGAGTTTGCAAGAAGAATATATGCGACGAATGTTTTAGATGTGAAGTGTGATAGCCCGCAGTCAATAGCCAATTATTTAAAATCATCTTTAGAGAATTTAACGCAAGAAGTTTTCGTAGTATTAGATATTGATACGAAAGGTAAAATAATCGAAAAAAGAGAAGTATTCAAAGGTAGTTTATCTATGTCAGTAGTGCATCCAAGAGAAGTATTTAAACTAGCAATAAAAAATAGTGCTTCGAGCATCGTCTGTGTACATAACCACCCGAGTGGAGACGCAACTCCTTCTATAGAAGATATTAAAACAACGATAAATCTAATGGAAGTTGGTGAAATAGTTGGTATTGAAATGCTAGATCATATCGTGGTTGCAAAAAAAGGATATGTTAGCATTAGGAAAGTATTGAACTATCTAGCAGTAGAAAATATAGATTATAAATACGAAGATGTTACGGATGAACAATTAAAATATATACTGAGAAAATACAAAGTTGTAGGAGAGTATTAAAGAAGTAAAAGGTCTAAAACGAAATAAAAAAATTGATTTTCTAGTAGAAATATAGTAGTATAAAGGAAGGTGATTCACTACCTATATTTCAAGTGTGAATGTTAAGCTAGGAATTTTTCCTAGCTTTTTTGTATGGAATATTTTTTAATTTACTAGAAAAGAGAAGACATGTATTTTTTTAGTTTCAGTTAAAAGATTAGTTTTAGGTTAAATTCCTATTTATTATTTGAATTGAAATTTAATTTGCGAATTGACAAATTCTAAAAACTATCTTGAATTTTCAGAAATAACATTGACTAGCAATTTTTTATTTGATATAATTTCTATAATTTAACAAACGTTAATTGGATTTTATGTTGAGTGGAAAGTTAATCTATAGATTGAATTATTTTAGAATATCAAATATTAAGAAAGAAATTGATTAGCTTCTATGAGCAATTGATTTCTTTTTATTGTATTTAGATTTTAAAAGGATATTTATAAAATAAAAACTGTACTTTTAAATAGAAGAACTCAAATTAGGAGTGAGAAATATGAGGAAATTATTATTTGCGGTAGTTTTATTTCTTATTACAGTAGTTTCAGGAATTAATATTTATTTTTCATATCAAATTAAATATGTTGTCGATGCCCTTACTACTAATAATGAGCAATTATTCTACAATCAAATTATCTATTTATCTGTAATTATTATACTAATGCTTATATGTGAATATTCACGTCAGATTTTAGATACTATTTATCTAAATAAAGTTGGGTTTAATATTCATAGAACCCTTGTGGGAAGCTTACTTAGGAATAAACTAGATACAAAGAGTAAAAATTTATTATCTACTATAAATAATGATATTGAAATGGTAAAAGATCAATATTATAATACGATTTTTTCTTTGTATCAGGGAATGGTTTATTTTATTTTTGCTACTATAGCGTTGTTCAAATTAGATGTAACAACAGCTTTTTGGGTTATAGGATTGTCACTATTTCCGATTGTAATTCCTAATATATTTAAAGCATATTTGAAAAATGTTCAAAATAGTATTTCAAAACAAAAGGCTAGATATAATGATAAACTTGAAGATTTCTTAGAGGGATTATTAGTTATTAAGAACAGCGATTCGGCTAATATATTTTATGAAAAATTACTTAATGAATATAAAAAAATTAATAAACTTGTTAATAGAAAAAATGTTTTAGTATCACTTGTAAATGTCTTAACTGGATTAGTATTTTACGCTACTATTATTGCTATTTTATACATAGGGGGTCGTCAAGCTCTATTAGGAAATACGAGTGTAGGGGATATAGTATCTATTTTTACTATTTCTACAGAGTTAGTAATGCCTGTTAATTTGATAACAGCTTCTATAGCTAATATAACATCGGTAAAAGATATAAAGAGAGAATTAGATTCTAAAGAGAAGTTTGAATATCTAGATAGTTATGATATTATCGATTTTGAAAACATAGAAGTTCGAAATGAAAGTTATAAATTTAATAATAGAGAAATTTTTAGTGATTTTTCAGCTAGTTTTGAAAAAGGTAAAAAGTATTTAATTCAAGGAGATAGTGGCAGTGGAAAATCGACATTAGCATTACTATTAACGAAAAACCTTGAAGGATGTAATATATTTTTAAACGGAAAAAATATTAACAGTTGTGAATACAACACAATTCAGAAAATAATAACTTATGTTCCTCAAGATAGCTTTATATTTGTAGGTAAGGTTATCGATAATCTTACTTTTTATAAAAACATAGAAGCGGATAAAATAATGACTTTAATAAAAGAAACTAAATTAGATGAAAAATTTAAAGAAGCTTCAGATTTAATTAATATTAAGTACGATAAGAGCAAATCTAATTTATCTGGTGGACAAAAACAAAGATTAGCGTTAATCAGGGCTATATTACAGGAAAAACAGGTTATAGTTTTAGATGAAACATTATCAGGATTGGATAAAGATACATACATCTTGGTTGAAAAATTATTATTAAGTATGAAAGATAAGACTGTAATTCATATTTCACACAGATCTTATCCAGAAACTTTGAAAATGTATGATGAGGTATATGTAATGGGGAGTAACTCAAAAAGCACGATTTCGTAGAAATCGATTTTGACGAGTCGCTCCTGTAAAGTTTATTAGATATCTAAAAAGCTTTTATAAAGCAAATTTAGATATCAATAAACAACTGTGTCTATGAGTTTTTATATAAACTTCGTTAAATTTTAGGATTTCTTAGTCACTCTCATAAAAAAATACACGTAACATTTCATCACAAATATTTTAAATACGTTTTATAAAGTGGTATAATAAAATCGAATAAGTATAAGTAATTATATTGTATTAGTTAATAAAATAATTTTAAAAGGGAGGAGGAGAAAAATGAATAAGCTTAAAGATTTAGGTTTGTTGGTATTGCAAGTTGAAATAGTAGGTTTCTTATTTATAGCAATGAATAAATATTTAACAAACACTACAAGCTTTTTACCTGAGGCTTTTACTCAGGATAAAACAGACATTAAGGCATATAGTTTAGCTGCATTGGCGTTTATGATATTAGGTATTACTCAATATTATGTGGTTGACTTATATGACAAAATCAACTGGAAAAAAGCGAGTGTAATTGAATACTTGGTAGAGGTAGCAGGAGTTTTACTAGTATTTATCTATTTACAATTTATAGATAATCTAGTTAAGTTTGCATTTCTATTCGTGTTAGTTTCATTTCTATTTATAATGAGATATTTATACTTTTATAAGAAATTCTCATAAGTTCATACTTTTGAACAAAGTCTGGAGGAAAACACTGTTCAAAGTGTAGAAATTTTTAGTTTAAAATTTTAATTTGGAATGTAGGTATTCAATATAATTATTATACTGCTGTTGCTAGATTATATAGGGGAAAATAAAAAAACGGGAGTGACTCAAAAATCGTGATTTTTGAGTCACTCCCATTTTGTTTAAACCATTTAATAAATAATATTACTGTGCTTTTAATTCTACACATTCCGTTAGTTGTTTTTTGATTTCTTCTTGTATATGGTGAGAAATCATTATTAAAGTTAACTTATCGTCTGCTAAGATATTGTTTTCTATATGTACTGCTGTTTTTTCATCTAATGCTGAGGTTGCTTCATCAAGAATTAAAATTGGATAATTTCTAATTAAAACTCTCGCAAGAACTAACCTTTGTTTTTCTCCTCCTGATAGGATTTCTCCCATATTAGATAAGTTATGATCTAAGCCATCAGGTAAAGCTCTAACTCTATCAGCTAAACAAACTTTTTCTAGCGTATTCCATATTTCTTTATCTGAATAACTATCATCTAAAGTGATGTTATATCGGATTGAACCGCTAAAAATAGATGTTTGTTGACTTACATATCCAATTTCTTTAGAGAAGTTAATATCATCCTGTATTTCAAGGGGATTTCCATCGATTAATACTTTATCTTGGTTGGATTGTAATTTCCCTAGTAGCAACTTGATTATAGTAGATTTTCCAGAACCACTTTTACCGATTACGGCATATTTTCCACCTTTATTTATATTAAAGTTGAAATTTTTAATGACATGGTTATCTCCGAAACTATAATTAAAGTCTTTAAATTCAATGTTTTCTTCAACATGTGGATAAATAGTTTCTTTAGAGGTTGCTTTAGTTATAACGCTATTTAATATTTCTTTTGTACCGATTACCTTAATATACAAATCAACCAATTGATTGATAGAAGTAAGGTAAATTCCTAGTATAGTAGATACAGAAGCTATTGTACCTATAGTTAATTCATTTTTTAAAACTAAGTAAATCGCAAAGATGAAAATTAATAATTCAAGTAGCTTCTCAATACTTTGTAAAGTTAATTCACCGAATGCCATTAATTTAGAAATACTATACTGTTGATCTTCTTTTTGAATCTGACTAGCCTTAACATTTTTTGAGAATAAATTTATCTTACCGATATTTTTCAAATCTTCATAACCTGTTAAATATTCCTTTAAAACTCCAGAGAATTTCCCTGATAAAATTGATAAATTTGTATATCCTACACTAATTTTATTACCAAACTTACCGCTTATTAAAAACATAGCGACTGATGATAATAGGGCGAATACAACAAATTTCCAATTAATAAGCCATAAAAATACTATTGATGAGATAAATAATACAATAGCACTAAGTAAACCAGTTAATGGTGAGAATAAATACGCAGATAATAATTCAAGTTGATAAGTATATTTAGTCATATGCTCACCAGAATCAACCTTATTAAATTCTGATTGAGACATAGTTTCTATGTTTTTACTAATTCTATCACCTAGATATATTTTCCATTGTTTAACTAATTGTGCAATTATAATTTTTAACCACGCTCTAAGTAATTCCACTATTATTAAAATACAAATAATAACGCCAACTTTTGTCCAAAGAGATCCTGTTTTGTATATTACAGAATCAACAATATCAACACGAGCGTATACAACATAAACAGTCCCTATTGATACTATTAGTGTCAAAATAAACATAATGCATAACTTTAATTTGTTCAATGTTATAACTTCTAAAATATTTTTAATCATATTGCTCTCCTTTGTATAGATTATATTTCTATAGAAGTCACTCAAAAATAGCGACTTCCGAGACATCGATTCGTCAATTTCTCCATGAAGTTTCTTAGATCTCTAAAAAGCTTTTATAAGATGATTTTAGACTATGAATATAAGTTCTCATATAAACTTTTTTAAGATTTAGTTATTTTTGAATCCCCTATAGTATTTATGTAACTTTAATTATACTGACTTTTTTTTTCGTGTCAAGATAATTAGAAGAAGTTTTCTGAAAATTATAATTAACTAAAACACAAAAAAGATAAAAAATTTATTGCTAATATAGAAAAAAATAATATAGAGGAGAAAGAGAGGAGAAATATTATTGTATTTAAATCAATTTTTAAATAAAAAAATGTTGATTCTATTATGCGTAAATATGAGTTGTTAATTCTTTAAATAAGATAAATATTTTTATTTGAAGAAACTAAGTTTTATATGTTGAAATATTCACTTTCTATGCTCATTGTGATAAAATACAATTAAAGTAAACGATTACTTTCTATTTTTAAAAAATTCAAATATTAAAGATAAAACAAAAGTACGGTTACATAAATAGTTTAATAAAGGGAAGACTGATATATTTTATAAAATTTAGTTTATTTTTATGTGATATGAAATATATTGGAGTAATGAATGGGTGAAAAATATGATAAATTTATTAAATATTAATAAAGAAATTAAAAACAGAAAAATCATAGATAACTTAAATTTATTCGTGGAAAAAGGTGAATTTATTGTTATTATGGGTAAGAGTGGATCAGGGAAAAGTACCTTATTAAAAATCATTGCAGGTTTGTTAAAGTTAGATAGTGGTAAAGTAGTAATTGATAATAAAAATATTACTAGTCTTAACAATGAGAAACTTGCAGAATATAGATTAAAGAATATAGGGATAGTATTCCAAGATTATCAACTCCTAGATATCTTTACTGCGTATGAAAATATTATTTTTCCTGCTAGAGTGTTAAAAAAGGAAGACATAAAAACAATTAGAAATAAAGCAAATTATTTTATAGAAATGGCGAATTTGGAGAATGAAAAGGATAAAAATATAACTGAATTATCAGGAGGAGAAAAACAAAGAGTAGCATTTGCTAGGGCATTTATGAATACCCCTAAAGTTATCTTAGCGGATGAACCTACAGGAGCATTAGATTCTAAAAACGCAGCTAATTTGATAAAATTTATTCGTGAATCTATAAAAAAATTAGGGCAGACGATGATAATGGTTAGTCATGATTCTTATGTTGCTGCATATGCGGATAAAGTATATTTTTTAAAAGATGGCAACATCATTTCAAATTTATCTTTTGACAGGGATAATGTAGATATTGATTTAAGTAATCGAGTAGATCTGATACAAAGAGAGTTATTAAAAATTAATATTTAGTTTATGGGGGAGAAGATATGATAAAGAAATATATTTTAAATTCAATAAAATTTAATAGAAATAAAAGCAAAATTCTATTAATATCTTCATGTATAAGTCTAGTATTATTGCTAGTTTTTACTCTTATATTTTTTAGTGTAAGTACTGGATTAAAAAATAAAAATAATCAGAAATTTGGAGAATATGATCTACAATTTGGATACATCGAAAAAAATGTGTTTTTTGATAATGATAAGATAGGGGAGATTCCTATTCCTTACGAAAAGCTTAATAAATTATTAGTTTTAGAACTAGAGGACAAAACAACAATTTATGGGCTTGAAAATAATTCTATGGAACTTGCAAAATACCAAACATTAAATGGAAATAAAGAGTTGAAGACTGGCGAAACTGTTATTAATAAAAATTATGCTGATAGGTATAAATTAGAAGTAGGAGATACTATGACTATATATAATAATAGTTATAAAATATCTGCAATTGTTTCTAGTAATATTCAGGATAGTTTATCGTTGAAAATATTTATTAATTTATCTGATTTACAGAAAAATAATAAATATAAAGACAAAGTTAATTTGCTTCAGCTGAAAACAAAAGCAAATAAAGAAGCTATAAAACAAATGTTAGAACAATATTTTAATGATAAAAAATTAAAATATGATAGTATGAAAAATAAAGAATTAGATTATAAAAAAATAAGAATATATACTCCTTTATTTTATATTATGGTAACAGGTATGCTTCTGACATATATAATATCATTGTTTGGAATTTTTAAAATGAGAATAAGATCTCGTTTTTTTGAAATGACAGTTTTAAAGAGAATAGGAATTAGTCATAAGCATCTGAATAAAATATTTATAGGTGAAAATTTAATCTTAGCAATGGTAGGATCTGTATTAGGAATATTTTTATCAGGTGGTGTATATTTACTTTCTAATAGTATTTTTAAGAAGTTAGATGTATCTTTTGAAATACTTTCATTTTCAACATTTATTTTTTATGCAGTTGTATATTTACTGTTAAATCAACTAATAGTTTTATTAGTAACATATCTGTTGCTTAGAAAAGAGAAAGATAAATATGTAGATGATATTGAGGTTATTCATAAAAAAGATAGTATTATCAATACAAGATTAAGGGGAAAAACTTTATCCTTATTAATAATAAATTTATTATTTTTTGCATTGTCTAATGTATTAGATAATGAAAATTTCAAATATTTAACTGTAGCTATTTCAATAGTATCATTTTTTATAGTGTTTAAGTACTGTTTTGTTGGATTGTATAAGTTGTCTGAAAGAGAAAAGTTCTTTGATATTTCATATCCAGTTAAATCATTTGCTAATAATTATAAGAAATATGCTATGATAATGAAATTGATGGTCTTATCAATTGTCTTATTATTATTTAGTTTTAATTTTTTATCTATATTTTCTAATAAGGTTAAAGAAAATACTTTAAATCAGCTACCTGCTGATTATATAATAACAAATGCTGATCAGAATAAAAGTGAGAATTTTGTTAATAATAATGATTTAAAATATATAGAGGAAAAAATACGAAGCAATGATATAGTAGAAATATTATATACAAAAGACTATAGAATAGCTTCAAATGTTCCTTATAGTGATGATTGGAAAAGATTAAGTGAAAAATCAAAGGTTGATATAAATGAAATAGAAATTATTAAATTAGACATAGAAAAAAGAGATAAACTGAGAACTTTTAATGTGATTTCAGGGAAAAAATTAAATAATAATTTTTTAGATAATGAATTGATTCTGAATGAAAAGCTTAGGGGATTATTGAATTTACAGTTAGGTGATACTTTAGATTTAAAAGATTCTAGGACAGGAAAATTGGAGAAGTATGTTATATCCACAATAATAGATAATCAATTTTATCCTTATAATTTAGTAGCTATTGCACCTAAAACATCAAAAATAGAAACTTCTAATATCTTATCAGTAGAAGTCTATAATACTGACAACAATACTGATACTATTAAGAATTACGTGAATTCTAATAGACATTTAGAAGGTCTATATACAAGAGATGTAATAAGTGAAAATTTACAGTTTTATAACTTTGTTTATTTTGGTTTGTTATTTTTAAATATCTTTATTTTAATTATATTTGTAATAAATCTATTTAATTCGATGATATTAAGTTTAGAAGAAAGAAAAGCTGAAATTAAGATATTAAAAAACATGGGAATATCTCTAGATAAAATAAGAACTTTTGTAATTGGAGAAATCTATATGAATTTCATAGGAGTTCTATTATTTTCATTACTAATTATTATATATATTTCATTAGTATTATCTTTGGCGATAGAAGTAAAACTTGTCTTAATGATTTATGGACTGTTATTAGCAAGTTTTATTATATTATTGATATTATCTAGAAGAATTGTAAAATAATAATATAAATTTTGAATATTATTTTGTTGACGAATCTTATGTAGAAGAAATTAATACGGACTTTATAATAGAATTTCTTAGTTATTTGTTTTATAATAAGTGGAAAAATAAAGGCAGGAGAGAAGTTAAACTGTTCAGGTGCGTTTGGGAGTGACTCAAAAATCGTGATTTCAAAGAAATCGATTTTTTAGAGTCACCTCCACAAAGTTTATTAGATATCTAAAAAACTTTCATAAAGCAAATTTAGATATCAATAAACCACTACGTCTATGTGTTCTCATATGAACTTTGTTAAATTTTAAGGCTTTTTGGGCAACCCTGCATTTTGGGTGTTATCTGTGCTATACAGGTGACATCCTTTTTCAGTAATTTTTATAAAAATTCTTGAAATTATCTTTTTAGTAAAATATAATGTTTTTAATGATATATGCGTTATTTAGAAAAGAAAGATAAATTGGTAGTAACAAAATAGTTAAGGGTTGTGTGAAATTATTAGGTTAGTAATTTAAGGTATTTGAATATTTATAGAATTTATATATTTCTCAAAATTTTCCTTAATAGCATGTTATTAAATTAAGTGGAATTAAAAGTAGGAGGTATTTATGAAAAAATATATTTTAAAATTTAAATATAGGTTCTTATTAATTTGTTTTCTTATATTGTTAAGACAGTTATTTCTTATGAAAAGTAACTTTTTAAATGCAGATGCTATAACTGTGCTTACTGATAGAAATCTACATAGTTTCTTTGAAATTATCTTATTCTTATCAGTTACGTGGATTTTTATTATAGTAATTGATAGAGTGGTAAAGGTAAGAGAGGAGATTTTTATTCAAGATATTGGAATAGATGTTAAGGATAATCTGTCTAGTAGCCTTATAGAATTAGATATTGAAAAGTATAAAGATAACTCATCTGGTGTTTATCAATCTTGGTTTAACAATGATATTCAAATGATTCAAGAAAAAGGTTTGAGGAATATATTTGCTATAATATACAGTCTTTCTGGTGTGGTATTTTCTCTTTATGCTCTATTGAAATACCACTGGATCATTTCTTTAATTACTATTTTAGGAACAGGAATATTAATTTATCTTCCAAAAGTTTTTAATAAAAAACTTCATAATATGGGAACAGAAGTTACTAAAGAAAATGAAAACTATGTTGCTTCGTTAGAGGAGACGATTCTAGGTTATGATACGTATTTCTCTCTTAATAAATTACAAATAATTCCTAAAAGAATAGCTTATATAAGTAGAATTTTGAAAAATGTATTTGTTAAACAAAGTAAATTGGAAAGTAATTATTATATGCTTAACTTTGGCTTAAATGTCTTTTTCCAAGTGTTATTAGTTTTTGTTACAGGGTATTTAGTTGTTAAAGATAACTTGGAAATTGGTGCAGTTGCAGCTGTAGGAATGTTTGCCAATCTTGTATTTGATGGTATGAGCCAAGTAGGCTATAGGATAGCATTTGTTAAAGGGACAAAACCTATTTTCACTAAGCATGATGAATTTATGTTAAATAATAAGGATACTTATTCATCTGTTGAATATTCTTTAAGAGAAACATTATTTAAAATTAAAAACTTACATTTCAGTTATGGTGATAAAGAAATTCTAAATAATGTGAATCTTGATATAAAAGAGGGGAATAAGTATTTAATAAGCGGAGATAGTGGAGTAGGAAAATCAACATTATTTAAAATAATTACAGGGCAATTAAGAAATTATAAAGGTAGTGTAGAATATTGTAGTGTTGATTTGAAAAAATTATCTACTAAACAAATACTAGAAAAACTGACTATAATTCAGCAAGAAAATTTTGTATTTTCAGGTACTGTTAAAGACAATATAACTATGGGAGAAGTAGTAGAGGATAGTGAAGTAGCAGAGTATTTAGAAAAAGTGGGCTTAATACAGAAAGACTTCTTATATTCAGAAGTAGAGGTTCATGGAAAGAATCTTTCAGGAGGGCAACGCCAAAGATTGACTATAGCTAGAGCGTTATTTAATGGTAAAAAAATACTTTTAATTGATGAAGGAACATCAGCTTTAGACAAAGAATCAGCGAAAAGTTTAGTAGAAATGCTGTTAGGAAATAAAGAATTAACTATAATAATGATTAGCCATGATATAAGTGATGAACTAAGAGGAAAATTTGATAATATTATAAAATTGTGATACAAGTGAAAGTTAGTAAAAAATGATATAGATTAAATAGAAGAATGAAAATAGGGGAGTGCTTAAAAATCGATTTTCCGAAAATAAGATTTTAAGTCACTCCCATTTAATAAGGAGGACAAGCATGAGTTATAAGTTTATGAGTGATGCTTTATATAATAATTTAATGCCAATAGGTAAAAGTGATTTTTTAAATTTATTTAAAGATTTAGAAATAGGAGAAGGCGATATCTTGATTGCACATGTTTCTCTTAGTAAATTCGGTTATATAATCGGCGGTGCAAGATGTATTTATGAAGCACTTATGGAAAGATTAGGAGAAAGTGGAACACTCGTTGTTCCAACACAATCTTTAGAAAATATGTCTCCAGAGTATTGGGAATATCCTAAAGTTCCTAAGGAGTGGATAGAAAAAATAAAACAAGAGAGTTTATCTTATGATGTTGATCTGTCTAGTACACAAGGTATGGGAAAATTTAGCGAGTTTGTTATGAATCTAAAACATTCTGTTAGAAGTTCACATCCACTATATTCTTTTTCAGCAGTAGGAGAAAAAGTACAGGAAATTATAAAAGAGCATCCATTAGATGATGGCTTAGGATACAATTCACCATTAGGGAGATTGTATAATCAAAATGCCAAGATTTTGTTATTAGGAACTGATTTTGAATCTAATACAGCATTGCATCTTGCAGAGTACTCACTAAATCGAAAAACAATAAAAGAAAGTGCTAATGTGGATGGTGAGTGGTTAGAATTTTCTAATATCGAATTAGATATATATGATGATTTTTTAACAGTACAGAAAGAATTCTTGGAGAATTGTAAGGAAAGTTATCGAATAAAAGAGATTCAGAAAACATCAGTTCTTTGTATAGATTTAAAAAGTTGCGTAGATTTTGCGAAAGAATATTATAAGAAAAAGGGAGAAGTGAAGTAGAGGGTGCATGATTTTATATTAAAATTTTCAAATTGTTACCATTTTATTTTCATATTATAATAAATATAGTAATTATTTATATGTTATGAAAAATAAGGGAAAAATTTTTAGAAGATATATTTAAAATTTATAAATTCACATATTATTAAAATTTTAGAATAAGACATGAAAGAGTATGGAATAAAAAGGAATTAATTTATGAATAAATATATGAGTGTTTTAAAAAATGTTGATTTTATAAAGTATTTTTTTTCGATTAATTTTACAACATTAGCGCAATCATTTGTTAGTATAAGTATTATCTGGTTGATTTATGAAGAAACTAAAAACCCATTATTGATAGCTATTTTTGGTGTATTGACTCAATTGCCAGCTATAGTTTTTGGACCATTAATATCAAAAGTGTTAGATAGGTTTAATATTGGAAGAGCAATGTTCTTGTTTTTACTATTAAGAGCTAGTATTTTTCTGATTATTTTTTTATTGCCGTTTAATGATAAGATATCTTTAAGTATTATAGGATTATTGATAGGTTTGAATAGCGTCATAGGAATTCCTTTATCAGCAGGAGGAGATATAATAATAAAAGAGGTGTGTGATGATGAACAATTAGTAACAGCTAATGCATTGATGATAATATTTTTCGACATCTCTTATATCTTTGGTTCGATTTCTGTGGCAATAATGGGAGTGCTAGGTAATAATAGTATAGCTTTTATAATAGGTGCTGTATTATTTTTCATTTCAGCGATAATAATAAGTACAATAAAAAGTGACGAGATATTTAGTAACAGTGAAAACAGACAGGAAAAATATACAATATTTAGTTCTATGAAGTATATTGTAAAAAATAGTGAGATATTTCTTATGACAATTAATACGACATTGTGGAATATGTTCACTTGGGGAAGTTTTATCGTTTTATTGCCAATATATGTAGAACAAAATTTAAATAATGATAGTGTAGCGTATGGAATATTAAATTCTTTACAATCTGTTGGTATTATACTAGCTTCACTTATAATAGGTTTACAATTTATATCAAAAATTAAAATAGAAAAATTAATTTGCCTAGGTATTATAGTGCATTGTTTATTATTGATACTGTTTTATTTTAGTACGAATATTATTTTTTCAGTAATTATACTTATTATAGCAGGAGTTGCTTCAGCACCAGTACTAATTTATAAAGCAACATTCTTCCAAAGAAAAATTTCTAGAAAAATAATGGGGCAAGTATTATCATTAATTCTAGTTTTAGGAAGTGTCTTGTATTCTCTAGGAGGTATAATAATAGCGTTTCTGATAGAAAAATTAGGAAAAGAATATTTTTCGTACATAAATTTATATTCTTTAATTATCATTATAGTAATATCACTAATGAGTCTTAAAAAAATATCGTAGATTTATCTGCTATAAATTAAAATATATTTTTTCGAAGTGAATTAAAGATATTTATTTATTTTTATTGTAGTTTCAGTTAATTTATGATATACTGAATGTACAGATCGAATAGAAGCCCCTGCTGTGTACACAGTGGGGGCTTTTCTAATAAGAGGAGAATGGTAATTTATGGAGAAAATATATAAAACTCAAACAGAGAGAATAGATTTATTAGTCAAAAGAGGTATGACTATAGAGAAATCTAGTAAAAAAATACTTGAAAAATATAGTCATTATAATCTAATAAATGCTTATAAAAATCCATTTTTGGAGAATAGAGGTAATTATCCAGCAGGAGCTAATACAAATGAGGACTACTATATTTTAGGAACTACACCAGAACATTTTGAGGCGTTATATCAATTTGATAGGAAATTAAGATTAATTTTTTTAGAAGAAATATTAATTATTGAGGAAAAATTAAAACACGCTATAATTCAATCTTTTTATGATGTTCATACTAATTATGGTCAGAACAAAGCAATTGCTGAAACTTTGCACAAGGAGAATGAGTATTTACGAAGAATTTATTATAATAGGGAAACTTTTAGTATCGAAGAAATAGAAGAAAAAAGTGGTCATAGATATACAGTGACAGCTGGAACAGAGTATGACGCAGCTACTCTTAAATACATGAAGCCTAAGAAAAAGAGATATACAAATGACACTGTCTATGATGAGATTATGACAATGATATATTCAAATATAGGAAGGCAAAGGAAAAAGAAAGCATATATAAAAAAATATATAGATGAACACACATATCTCCCAATGTGGGTTTTAATGAATATTATGACATTTGGAAGTGTTGGTAAATATTTTAATATACAAATAAATGAAGTTAAAGAAAAAATATTAGAAAAATTTAATATAGCAGGGGATGGAGGATTGCTTATAAACAGTGTTAATTTTTCTAGAATATTAGAAATTCTGGGTATTTATAGGAATATTACAGCACATAATGAGAGATTTTATTGCACTAGTACCTCGATTCCAATAGATGATAATTTTATGAAATTCATAGATAAATTGCCGTATTCAGAAGATGTTAAGAGACTAGCTGGAACAAACCATCATATTAATAAAACAAGAGGGAAAAAACTATCTAGTGTAAGGAAGAGTATATATTCATTAATGTTTTCTATATCTATATTTCAAGAAGTTGATGAATTGACATTATTTAAGGACAAAATTAAAGTGGAGTTGGAGAAACTACGTTCATCATTACCAGAAAGGTCCTATGAATTTATAAAAAAAGAGATGGGGTTAAATTTTGATTGGTATAATAGATTAGTAAAATAAGAGGAAATATTATGAAAAAGAGTTAAAAGACAAAAGAAATAAATTACTAAGTATCAACCTTATCTCCTGATTTAGTGAGATGGGGTTGTTTTTTTATTGTTTCAAAAATAACCGAATTCGCTAGCGAAAATAATTTCCTTATCGCAAATTAAAAGAAAAATCGATATAATATTCAGAAAATATTGACTTTAAGAGAAAAACACGTTAATATAGTAAAAAACAAAAGAACAGGTTCTAGAAAATAGTAGAATTTGATGAAGAAAATTATCGTAAATCGGATAATAAATTAGGAAAATAAGAGGAAATATTATGAAAGAGATAATTAGTGTTGAGAGTCTTAGTAAAGATTATATAATAAAAAATAGAGTTGGCTTTTTTAATACAGAGAAGATAGTTAAACAAGCGTTGAAGGACATAAATTTTAGTATTAAAGAAGGAGAAATTGTAGGATACATAGGAAATAATGGAGCCGGGAAATCCACAACAATAAAATTACTGTTAGGAATACTAACTACTACAAAAGGTTCGATAAAAGTATTCGGTAAAGATCCATTTGTAAATAGGCAAAAAAATGCTAAAAACATAGGTGCACTATTCGGACAAAAATCACATTTATGGTGGGATTTACCACTAATTGATTCTTTTGAGTATTTATCAAAAATCTATGAAGTAGATAATAAAGAATGGTTAGACTATTTAATAACAGAATTAAATGTAACAGAGTACTTATATCAACCAGTAAGGCAACTATCTTTAGGACAAAGAATGCGTGGGGAGTTTATAGCTAGTATTATTCATAAACCTCAACTGGTGTTCTTAGATGAACCGACTATCGGTTTAGATATAGAAACAAAGAAGAAAATTATGGAACTAATACTAAAAATAAATGAGAAGTATAATACTACTATCATACTAACAACTCATGAGATTTCTGATATTGAAAAAGTATGTAAGAGAATGATTTTGATAAGTGATGGCGAAATTAATTATGATGGTGAAGTGAAGAGCTTCAAGCAAATTTTTAATAAATATAAAAAATTAAAAATGTACGGAGAGAATATAGTAGATTTAGCTAAAGAAGGAATATTGCCTTTACGTACAAATATTGATTCTAAAGAATTTGTTTTTGATGAAACTAAATTTAATGTGTTAGATATAATAAAACTACTACCCAATGAAAGTATTATTACACAAACTGAAGTATTGGACTTAAATCTACAAGAAGTATTGCTTGTGAAAGATAAGACGGGTGATAAATATGAATAGATTTTTTGCTTATACTTTATATCAATACAAAAGTTTATTACAATACAAATTTAATACGATAATGCAGATAATTGCATCACTTTCTATGGTATTAATACAGTATAGTATCTGGTTATATGTTGAAAAATACAATTCTAAAAATATTGATGAAATAATAACTTATGTACTGTTTGCGATTATTTTACAAATAGTTTTACCTATAAAAATAACTACCAATTTTGTATCTGAGAAGATTTTAAAAGGTACTATTATTAATTATTTGAATAAGCCTAATAGATTAATAGTTATAACGTTTTTCACTACTTTAGGCAGTTTTTTCTATAAATTAAAATTTCAAGTACTGCCGATTTTAGTTATTTATATTTTACTGTTTTATAATTTAATATTTAGAACCATATCTCTTAAGAGATTTGTACTTTTTATATTCGTGTATATTTTGAGTTATATTGTTGCTTTTTTATTAGGTTATATTATTGCATTGTTATCAACAGTATTTATAAGAATAAACGGTGTATCTGAATTAGTTAATGCTCTTCTTATTATTTTCGGTGGAGGATTGCTACCTTTAGATTTATATCCGAAACTATTATTAAGAATATCAGAGGTAACTCCATTTTACGCTGTAATGTATGCACCTATTTCTATTATTGTACATGATAATGATTTAGGAAAAGTCTTATTTATTCTTGGTGTACAGATATTTTGGTTAATCATATTATTGATAATTTCAAAAAGATTATCACAATATGTATTTAACAAGTTTGATATAATGGGAGGTTAATATGAAGAAACATTTATATTTATATGCAGAGTTTTTTAAAATGGATGTAAAAAGGATATTGAGTTATAAACTAGATTTTATTATAGGAAATTTTGGTTATTTACTAGATACTCTTACAACATTATTTGTATTACTTATTACGCTTAATTATACAGAATTAATCGGTGGCTTTTCTTTATATCAATTGTTGTTTTTATATGGTTTTCTAACATTAACATCGGCGTTATGGGAATTTTTCTTCGTGACAACTTTAGAAGTTCCATATTTAATTCAAACTGGAGAACTTGATTTATTTTTATTAAGACCGCTTAATATACTTTATCAATTTATTATTTTCCAATTAGATGAGGAAGCTTTATTTGAGTTAATTACAGGTATAGTAATTGTGATTTTTTCATTGTATAACTTAGATATTGATGTAAATTATTTATTTATAATAAAATTCATTTTATTTACAATATCTGCAGTTTTAGTAAGAGAGGCTATATACTTAGCACTAGTATCAATTAGCTTCTTTTCGATAACAAATGATGGTATAAAATCAGTTTTATGGCAATTGTATCAATTGGCAAATTATCCAGTTAATATTTATCCGTTTTTCATTAAAGTAGTACTAATAATTATTCCATTCGCATTTGTGGGATATTTCCCAGTGGTAAATTTAATAAATTCACATGATAGTTTTAATTTAGAAACATGGCTTTTAATATTATTTGGACCGCTTCTACTTATACTAATCTATAAAACAATATGGAATTTCGGATTAAAAAAATATCAAAGTACAGGATCATAATAGTTAATAAGGTAAGAGAGTTATAAGAAATAAGAACAAAGTGAATCATATAGGAGGTGTTCTTTATAGAATTTAATGTTAAATTAGCGAGAAGTTTATATTTATGTTTGAACTTAATTTTGAGTGTTTTATATTCATACATAACGGTGAAATTTATATCAGTATATAATTTTCCTATATATTTTATTTTGTTAATAACGACTTTGATAGAAATATTTATTTTTTTAGACACTAGTTATTTCAGGATTTTAACTAGTATAAAAACAAAGTATTTATATTATATTTTAATAGTTTTTTCAGTAGTAGTATTTATTCTTAAGAATAACATAAATTTATATTATGTCTTAACATTTTATTTTGTTTATTACTTATTAATATCGATAGTGCTACTTAATTATAATTTATTTGTAATAGAGAAAAGTAAGTCTATCAAAGCTGGAGTAACAGATATATCCTTATATAGCAACTTGTCTAAATTACTTGGTTTTTCTTTAGGTAGTTATATTTATAAGGTAAATATTGATGAATATTTAATAGTATTTATAATTATGTTTGTTTTATTTTCAAGTTTCAAAATAAATAATTTTAAAAATGAAACTGAGAAAAATTCTGAGAGATTAGTTTTTAATAAGTTGAAAAGAAAATATATTATTATCAATACAGCGTTATTGTCAGGAGCAGCAGTATTTTTTATACCGTTGTTTATAAAACAATTAGCGGCTAGGAATTTAATACAGTATTCTAGTATTATATTTTTTATACCAGGACTAACAGTAGTTTTATTTTTAATACTTACTAAGAAATATGATATAAATTTAAATAAGATACTTATGTCTTACATAATTTTTGATATAGTATTCTTCATATTGGTTATATGTGAGGTATTTTTACCATTACAAGTGATATTATTATCTTTAATAGTTGCACTCGGGGTATCAATCAGTATAAAATTAAGGACTAATTTTATAAAAGTTAATGATAAGGATTATAGAAAAAGTATAGTACAAATTTTTCGAATAAGTGCACCTGTATTTACTATTATTTTAAGTTTTGTAGGATTATATGTAGAAAACATTGCTTATTATATTTTATTAATAAATGCAATTTCGGCTATTCATGTGTTGTATGTGAATTTAAGAAATAGAGAGAGGACTTTATTAGATTAAGGAAGAGTTTTTAGAAAAAATTAAAAAAATGAAAAATTAATGAAACAATGTACACTTAGTTTTTTTAGAAATAGTTAGGTGTACATTTTTTGGTTCAATTTGAGAAGTAATACTATGTTATATTACTACGAAAACCAGTATTTATTAACTAGAAATAACAGGTGATATTTTTGAAAGCGTTTTTTTCTTTTCATATTGCTTTCATATCGTTTTTATATTACAATAAAACTATAAAGCTTTATAACCTCATAAAATAAGGAGGACAAAAAAATGGTATTAGATATTGGAATTTTATAGTTTATAATGTAAATAATAATAAAGAGAATCATCATTATTTTTTGAGTTTCTTATGATCTTAAAAAATTGTTGTTTCTCATTATAATTTGGATAGAGGAGAGGAGTCAGCTATTTTAACAGATGATAATGATTTTATAGTATTTGTTAAAGTAGACACTCGATTAATAAGCCACTCATTCAAGAAGATGCACTTTATTGTGTAAGCTACATGTAAACTACATATTAAAGAGTTAAAGGGGCTGACAAAAAGGTCCTAAAATTTAACAAAGTGTCTATGAGAACTCATAGACGCAGTGGTTTATTGATATCTAAAGTCGCTTTATAAAAGCTTTTTAGATATCTAATAAACTGTGCGGGGGTGACTCGACAAAATCGATTTCTACGAAATCACGATTTTTGAGTCACTCCCTTTTCTAAAAAGTAATTAGAAGTAAAACGTAATATCGAGAGGAGGGAGTTAAATGGTAAAACTTTTAACAGTAAAAGATTTAGCATATAAATATAAAAATTCTAGTGATTACGCGATTAAAAATATTTCTTTTTCTGTGGAAAAAGGAGATATGATTGCACTTATAGGTAAAAGTGGTTCAGGGAAAACTACGATAATTAATTCTACATTAGGATTGTTTTCTAATATCGAAGGAAAGGTATCTTTCGGTGAAGGAGTGTCTGTTCGAGATGTGGACTACTGTATGCAAAATCAATCAGTAGATTGGTACTTAAATGTATACGACAATATTTATATGGGGCTATTATATTCTCAAAATACTATTAGTAGGAAAAGTGTAGATGAGATTATTGATGTTCTAGGTTTAAAAGGTAAGGAAAAATCTGATTTAACAGAATTATCTGGAGGGCAATTGCAGAGAGTACAAATAGCAAGGAGTCTAGTATCTAATTCAAAAATATTATTTTTAGATGAACCTACTACAGGATTAGATGTAGTATTATCAAAAAATATATTAGAATACATAAAAAATAATAATAAAGAACATGCTGTTTTTATATCTTCTCATGACTTAGATCTTATAGAAAAGTATTGCAATAAGATAATTTATATAAACGACGGGGAATGTTTATACTTTGGCGAAATGAGAACTTTCTTAAGAGAATATAATAAAGAAATAGTATACAATATTTCTTACAATGGTGAATTAAGTAAAGATATAGTAGGAAAATATAAAGATATTATTACAATTGTTGATGATAAAAATTTAAAAATTTTCTTGGAAAAAGAAGAGGAAATTTCAAATGTATTAAAACTATTATTGGCAGAAAATATTACAATAGGAAACTTGCAGAAAGAAGAAATTACCTTGAAGAGAATATTGGAATTGGAGGAGTAATTATATGAAAAATGCTATAAAGAATTTTTGGGCAACATCGTATATAGAATATAAGGCGATTGAAAATAATAAGCAGATTATATATACTCAGCTTATGGTTCCAATTTTGTACTTTGTATTCTTTGGCTTGGGAATAGGGAACTCTTTTTCAAGTTTAGCTTTTAAAGGAGAAAATGTTAGCTATATTGAATATATTTTTGTTGGAATAATTGGAGTAATACTAAATTCTCAGATGAATCAGTCGGTTTATAGGGTGAATTTAGATAAAAAATGGGGACTTTTAGCGTATAAAAGAATAAAAGGAACATCAGCTATTTCTTATTTTCTAGGAAAATTAGTATTTCCATTAGGAATCACAATAGTCCAAGTATTACTAATTTACTTTTTATCGTTCTTTTTAGGAATAAAAATACAGATAGTTCCTTTCTTAAAAGTATTAATTATTGTAATTATTAGTCTAGTGTTTTGGTTTTCTCTTGGGGTTATTATCTCATTAGGAACTGTATCATATAGAACCAGAGATCTTATCCTAGGAACATTATTACTACCGATAATTTTTGCTGCACCGACTTTTTATAGTTTAGACAATTCTAAGGTGCTATATTATATATCAAAACTTAATCCATTAACTTACCAATTAACGAGTATGAGAACTGTAATTTTTGATATGGATCTTGATATAAATACTTATGTTACAATATTCTTAAGTCTAATAATGTTTGTTTTAGCAATAAGCGTGATAATAAGATCAGAATTATTAGGTGATGAGAGATAAAAGGGTTCTCCAAAATTTAGGACTGATGAGAAGGGTCATGAGCTTAAAGCTCATGAT
>NZ_CAURJN010000013.1:0-49495 GCF_963525165.1 uncultured Gemella sp. | reverse complement strand
TAACACCATTTCCTCCTAAGTTAATACGCTCAATATTAACTGCATTTTTGAATAAATCTTCAGGTAATTCACCCAAGTTATTACTGTCAGATGAGAATGATTTAACTCCAGGGCCCATGTGTTTTAATAAATCTAAATTATAAATTGCACCTTTATCAACTTTGCCATCAATTTCTAATGAACCAATATTGATATCACCTGTAAAGTTTTTTAATTCATCTTCTGTTACTTTACCGTCTTTGTTAGTATCTACCCCATTAGCAATTAATTTTTTCTGAAGTAGATCATCACTTTTTTTACGTTCTTCATTGTTTTTCTCAACTAACTCGAATCCATTCCATCCTTTTTTAATTTCAGGTTTGAATTTTAGTTTTACGGTTGTATATTTATCGAAGTTTCCTTTATCACTCTCAAGAGAGCCCATATAAGAAACAATAACACCACCTAAATGTATTTGGTCTAAATCTTCTACAGGAAGAGTAAATAACGCTTTATCATATTGACCTGCAGAGTTCTTCTCACCAAAGTTTTCTTTCACACCTGATGCCCATTTACCCTTATTTTGAATGGCAAAATCATATAAACCATGAGCGAATAAAGTGTTTAACATTGTAATACTCATTTTTCCATCTTTAACTACTAATTTTACATTTTTATCGAAGAAACCTTCTAACATAGAAGTACCTTGTCTTCCATCAGCATATAAAGCGTTAAATCCTAAAGTATATTCACCATCTTCTAACTTGTCAGTAAGTGAATAAGTTTTTTCTCCTTGTTTTTCTGTAGTTTTATTATCTGCTAGTTTTTCTTCGACTACTTTATTACCAGTAGTAAATGCTTTGCTTTCACTGTCATCGTTCGCTTTAAATATGATTGAATTTTCTCCATCAAAGTTCCAAGCTTTAAATGCTTTAAGGCTTTCTCCACCGTCATCGAAAGTAACAATTTGACCTTTCCAGTTTTTACTAAAAAGTGATTTGTTGAAAGTTTTTCCATTGATAATAACTTCTTTAGTGTTTTTAAGAACATCTTCTGCTTTAAATCCATCAGCTAGAGTAATGTTTAATTCATCCCCATAGCTATTCTTTTCTACATTAGTAACTAAATCTTTTTGAGCATATGAAGTATTAGTTGCTGGTGTATCTTGTTTTTCTGTAGATTTATTATCAGCTGGTTTTTCTTCAGCTACCTTATTACCAGTAGTATATGCTTTGCTTTCGCTACCGTCATTTGCTTTGAATACGATTGTATTGTCTCCATCAAAGTTCCAAGCTTTAAATGCTTTAAGACTGTCTCCACCGTCATCGAAAGTAACGATTTGACCTTTCCAGTTTTTGCTAAAAAGATTTTTGTTGAAGGTTTTTCCATTAATAATAACTTCTTTAGTATTTTTAAGAACATCTTCTGCTTTAAATCCATCAGCAAGAGTAATGTTTAACTCATCCCCATAGCTATTCTTTTCTACATTAGTAACTAAATCTTTTTGAGCATATGAAGTATTAGTTGCTGGTGTTGATGTAGCAGTACTCGGTTCTACATACCCTTCGTCTTCATATGCAGCTTTTGAACCATCTTTAAAAATAAATTCAATTTTGTGTTTCTTTTGTTTATTATAATGAGCTTCTATATCTTTATTACTAATATATACAGTATTACCATATAATGTATAATTTTTAGAAGCAGATGATTCACTATCAAAACCGAAATCTTTCCCATCGATTAATAGTTTATCAACATTTTTCCAGTATTTGTTAAATATATCATTAGATGAATCTTTACCTTCGACAGTAAATTCTAATGAACCACTTCCTCCTATTTCAGCTTCGTAGATTTTAAAACCTTCACTTTGTTCACCTTGAGCATAAGCGATATTTAACTTTGTATTTAATATAGGATTAGATATTCCCGTAGTAGTTATTGTTAAACAGATAGGAACTGCTAATCCAGCTATGAATTTGCTATTGTATTTTTTTGTCATAGAATGCCTCCAATAAATTTTATACTGATAATCAGTATCGTTTAATTATAAACATATTATACTACAACAGTAAATAAGATACAAGTAAAAAGTCAAAAAATAAAAAAAAATTAGTGAATAAATACAAGAATTCAATTTAAAAACCATTGAATTCATAGGTTTATCCACTAAAATAATTCGTACATAAATTTGTCACAATAAAAAAATAATTAATATAACTGTTTAAAATCTTTTTGTTATTAAGTTAAAATGTATTTCAATATCCTCAGGTTCTGTTGCATAACCTCTTAAATCATAAAATTCGCCTTCTTTTTCTAATACTGCTGTTGGATAAGTTTCAATTCCTAAGTTCAGTGTTTTTATAAAGTCCGAGTGAATAGGATTAGGATTTTTAAAAGCAATAGTTAATTTTAAGGCAAAATCAGAACTATCAATTTCATATTTATCAGATAATTCTACATATGTTTTCACTTCACTAAGACTTTTTCCTTCGATAAAAAATTTACATTGAATATCATAAGCAAAATTTAATAATTTTGAATTTGGTATAAATTCTTTTACAACATCCATGGCTATTGCCGGATGAACAGAGTTTAGTATCATTTCACCTTCTTCAAGCACTTTATTATATTCTTCTCCAAACTCTACATCATACATTTCAGAAATCTTTTTATTTCCTTCTTGGAAATATCCATATTCTTTAATTTTTTTGCTATTATCTCCAAAGAATAATCCACCCGAAATTATTTCAATTTCTACATCTGAATGATTTTCATAAAACTTAGTGAATATTTTATCAAATCCATAGCACCAACCACAGTATGCATCCCAAAAGTATAAAATTTTCATTTTGTTCTCCTTTTTATATAGTTACTTTTTACTGAATAATTTATCAATATTTACTATACTCTCTTTTAAAAGTAAGTTTTCCATTTCAAATATACTTTCCATCTTTACAAAACTTGGAGATTTTTTCAAATCAACAGTTTTATAATTTGGATTTAGTATTATTGTATTATTTACAAAAGTTATTAACTCTAATTCTTTAAAAATTTGAATCATAATTTTTAAACTATCTACATTTGTTTTTAAGACTGATAATAGTTTATCTAATTGCTGTGCAATATTAATTTGTTTATTAGGCGTAGATAAAATTATATTAAAAAGTTTAATCAATCTATCTTTGTCAATTAAATAAACATCAGATAATATTTGCTTTTCTTCACAAATTAAATATATTTTCTTAGGATTTAACTTAATTAATTTTTCAATATATTCCTTACTAGTAGGAATGTCTAATAAGTAGATATCTTCAATATTTTCTTCTAGTTGTTCAATATCTTTATATAAATAGAAATTGTTATCCCTGTCATCAATTTTTTTAGAAATCTTTATTGCTTTATTGTCAATTTTTGAAATATCATAGTTCATAAATCTCAAATCTTCAAATAAAAATTCCTTAATATTTATATCAATAATATGAGCCTGTAGTTTTGATCGTCCATTAAAGTTATTTTTATCCAAAGTACATAACAAATCAACAATGTCATTCTTTTCGACTTTATCAAACGCTGCAACATCTTTAAAGCTAATACATTCTAAATTTCCAACCTCATCTGCAATAGTAAGTCTTAAATATTGTTTTTCAGAACCAAAGTATGCTTTATTAAGAACCATTGCATTTTCTATTAATACATTAGGTTTTTCGAAATCCATACCATAAGGTTTTAATACATCTAAGGAATTTAAAAACTGATAACTAATATCTTCAAGTGAAGTTACTATATCAATATTCTTACTTGATTTTAATTCGTTATGTTTTTTAAATTCTTCAAATTCATTATCTAAAAATCCTTCAATTTTATCAAAATTACTCGCATCAAAAGAAAATCCAGCAGCTAGTGTATGACCTCCAAATGCAAGGAATAAATCAGAGATTTTATTCATAGCTACGTAAATATTAAAATCAAAAATACTTCGCGCTGATCCTTTAAGGACACCATCCTTCTCATTCATAATAAATACAGGTTTTTGATATCTTTCGACAATATTAGATGCCACTATACCTAGAACTCCTTCATGATATTCGCCGGATACCATAATTACATTCTTTTCTTTTTTATCAGAAGTTTCAATTTTATTTATAATATCTTTTACAATATCTTCGGTAACTTTTTTTCGTTCAATATTGTATTGTTCAATTTGCTCAGCTAATGATTTTGCTGTTACAGGATCTTCTGCCATTAGAAAAGTTAATCCTAATTTTGCACTATCCATTCTACCTATAGAATTCAACTTAGGAGCTATATAAAAACCAACTGTTTGTTCATCAATTTTTGTATCAATACTAGATAATTCAAGTAGCATCTTAAGACCTATTCGTGGATCTTCATTTAACAACTCTAAACCTTGTTTTACAAAGATTCTATTTTCATCCGTAATAGATACCATATCTGCAATTGTACCAATTGCAACTAGATCTAATAAGAAATCTGGAAATATTTCCAATAATGCGTGGGCTAGTTTAAACGCAACTCCTACTCCAGCTAATTTCTTGAAAGGATAATTACCATCTGGATGCTCAGGATGAATTATAGCATAAGCATTAGGCATAGTATCTTGAATTTTATGGTGATCAGTAACAATCACATCACAGCCCAATTCATTTGCTAAATTAACCTCTTCTACCCCTGCAATTCCATTGTCAACTGTAATAATTAAAGAAATTCCTGAATTAATTATTTTAGTAAAAGCTTCTTTATTTGGTCCATATCCCTCTTCAAAACGATTTGGAATGTATGACGATACATTTGCTCCCATCGATATTAATGTTTCGACTAATAGGACTGTTGATGTAATTCCATCTGCGTCATAATCACCATAAACAAGTATTTCCTCCTCATTTTCAATCGCCTCATTAATTCTATCTACAGCTTTTTGCATGTCATGCATTAAAAATGGATCATAACCTTCTTCATATTCATCAGAAAAGTATTTTTTGACAACGGTCATGTCTGTAATACCACGAGCATTTAATATTTTAGCTATATTTTTAGAAATACTATATGCCTCTAATTCTTTTATAAAATTTTCATCATAACTAGGATAAATCCAATTATATTTTATCCCCATTTTTTCACCCCTTTTCGTTCAGTGAGTTTACTTTATTCTTTGTTATCTTCTAATTTTTCTTTAGTAAATAATAATTTTTCTGTTCTTTCATATTTTTTAGCTAAACTTTTATATTTTTGATACCAATAAAAACTAGCTGCGATTATCCCCATAAAGAAATATACGAAGAATAGTATTGTTAAAGGTAATTTAACAGTAAAGAATATAAATGAAACTGGTACTGAATTATAGTTCATGATGAAAAATGTAATGATTGATACGAACACAATTACTATACCAAAAACTTTATACGGTAATTTATTATCCATTATTCCACCTCTCTTACCATGTTAGCAAATTGCTCTTCGTTAATTACTTCAATACCTAGTTGTTCAGCTTTTGCGAGTTTCGAACCTGCTTTTTCTCCAGCAATAACTAAATCAGTTTTTGAAGTGACACTTCCTGTAACTTTTGCTCCATTTTTTTCTAAAAATTCTTTCGCTTCATTTCTTGTTAATTCAACAAGCTTACCAGTTAACACGACTGTTTTTCCTGAAAAAATATTATCAGAGTTGACTGCAGTAACTTCATATTGAGGATTCATTCCAACGCTAATCAAATCATTTATAAATTGGATGTTATTGTCATCTGATAAATAATCTAAAATAGATTCTGCTGTAATTTGTCCTACATCATCAAGATTAATAAGTTCTTCTAATGTTGCATTCATAAAATTAGAAAGGTTCAAATATTTTTCTGCAAGTATCTTTCCTGCTTTTTTTCCAACATTTAGTATTCCAAGTGCAAAGATTACTTTATCAAGTGAGCTTTCTTTTGATTTCTCAATGGCGTTTAACAAATTATCTACAGACTTTTCTCCCATACGCTCCAATGAAATTAATCTAGCTCTATCCAAGGAGAATAAATCGATGGTATGCGCGATGATACCTTTATCATATAAAGTCGCTACCACTTTATCACCAAGTCCTTCAATATTTAGCGCTTCTCTTGAGGCAAAATGGATTATCCTTCTAATATTTTGCTCAGGGCAATCTGGATTTTTACATCTTGTAAAAGGATCATTTTCTTTCACGTAAGTTTCCTGATGGCAAGATGGACAAGTAGATGGCATTTGATATTTTGTAGTTCCTTCAGTTCGTAATTCTTTAACTACACGAACTACTTTAGGAATAATCTCGCCTGCTTTTTTTACTATGACCATATCTCCAATATGAATATCAAGTTCGTCAATAATATCTTTATTATGTAAAGATGCTTTAGATACTGTAGAACCAGAAATTACGATTGGGTCTAAAATTGCAACAGGTGTAATAATCCCTGTTCTACCTACACTAAGTTCTACATCTAATAATTTGGTTGCAAGTTCTTCTTCTGGGAACTTATATGCTGTAGCCCATCGCGGGCTCTTTTGTGTATATCCTACTTCTTCTTGAACTCTATAAGAATTAACTTTTATTACAATTCCATCGATATCATAAGGTAAATTTTGTTTGTTTTCTGTCCAGTAATTAATATACTCAATTACTCCATCAATGTTTTTACAAAGTTTGAAATTAGGATTTACAGGAAGTTCATATTCCTTTGCTGTGTTTAATGCATTTTCTTGAGAAACAATACTATCATCGCCTACTATTGAATAAATAAACGCGGATAATCTTCTTTTTGCTGTTATTTTTGAATCCAATTGTCTTAAAGATCCTGCTGCTGCATTACGAGGATTCGCAAATAATAACTCATTATTTTCCTCACGTTCTTTATTTAGAATATTAAAAGATTTCTTTGGAAGATAAACCTCTCCCCTAACCTCAAATGATCTATTATCTTTCAAAACTTTCGGAATAGAGAAAATAGTTTTTATATTTTCAGTTACATCTTCACCAATAGTTCCATCCCCACGAGTAGCAGCACTAACTAATTTACCATTCTCATAGTTAATAGAAATTGCAAGACCATCTATTTTTAATTCACATATATACTCAACCCTTTCATTAGGAACTAATTTTGACACTCTAGCATCAAATTCTTTTAAATCCTCTGTAGAAAATGTATTTGATAAACTTAACATCGGTACTTTATGAGTAATTTTTTCAAACTCATCAAGTACTCTGTCCCCTACTCTTTGTGTAGGAGAATTTTCTAAAATTAATTCAGGATATTTCTCTTCTAGTTTTTCTAATTGCTTATATAAAGTATCATATTCAGTATCAGAAACTTGCGGATTATCTTCAACATAATAGTCATATGAATATTTGTTTAATAAAGAAACTAGCTTGGAAATTTCTTCTTGAATTTGTTTCATAATTTATTAATCCTTTCTAGTCAGATTAGCATACTCAATTAATAAAGTTTTTACACCAACCTCACTAAATTCAACTTTTACACTGTCAGCAGATATGTCTAAGACTTTACCTTCTCCGAATTTTTTATGAAGTACAATGTCATCTACACCATAATTCGTACTAACTAAAGTCTTAGGTTTCTCTGAAATCTTAATTTTTGGACTAAGCCTGCTAATAAACTTATTAGCTTGATCTATATTTGAATCAGTGCTTTCAAAACTTCCTCCAAATGAAGATTCGAAATGCATAAGTTTGTTAGGGACTTCATCTAAGAACCTAGAACGTTTATTCATCTTGATAGAACCAAATTGCATTCGTCTGTTTGCGTACGACATAAATAATCTTTCTTTTGCTCGTGTAATAGCAACATATGCTAAGCGACGCTCTTCTTCCATCTTATTCTTCTCATCAGCACTACTCTCAGCATCTCTAATGGATGGGAATAAGTTCTCCTCTAATCCCATTATAAAGACTACTTTGTATTCTAATCCTTTAGAAGCGTGGACTGTAGATAAAACTACCGCATCTTCTTGATTTTCATCATCTGCATCTGAAGTTAAGGACATTTCCGAGATAAAATCAATAAGACTATCATTCATGCTTGAGAATTGTTTAGCAGAAGAAACCAACTCAGAAATATTTTCAATTCTACTTTCTGCATAAGGATCATTAGATTCTTTTAACATACTTTCATAACCTGAATCTTTATAAATTCCTATAATTAATTCATCTATTGAATATTTTCCTACTTCTGAATATTTCTCAATAAGATTTGTTAGTAATTGGATATTGGTTACTATTTTTTTAGACACTCCTATTGCTTCAATATTTTTTAAAGCTTCAAATAAAGAAATACCATATTGTTCAGCATATTTATCAATTTTATCTATTGAGCTAGCGCCTATACCTCTTTTAGGAACATTGATTATCCTTCTCAGACTAAATTCATCAGCTCTATTTACAATTACATTTAAGTATGAAAGTAAATCACGGACTTCTTGACGTTGTAAGAATTTAAGTGAACCTATTAATTTATAAGGAATACCAAAAGATAAGCAAGAATTTTCCATTTGACGAGAAAGATAGTTTGCTCGATATAAAATTGAGATATCTTTATAAGATATACCTTCTTTTTTCAATTCAACTATTTTTTTTGCTATATCATCTGTTTCATCTTTGTCATTAGATGCTGCATAAACAGAAATTTTCCCTCCGCCTTTATTTTCAGACCATAGAGCTTTTTCTTTCCTATCGGTATTATTTTTAATAACTGCATTTGCTGCATCAAGAATTGTAGAATTAGAACGGTAGTTTTGATCAAGGAACACTAATTCAACATTGGTAAAATCTTTTTCAAAGTTTATTATATTATCACTACATGCACCACGCCAGCTATAAATACTTTGATCATCATCACCAACAACACATACATTTTTATGTATTTCTGATAACATTTTAATTAATCTATATTGAATAACGTTTGTATCTTGGTACTCATCAACATGAATATATTGAAATTGATTTTGATAAATCGCTAAAACTTCAGGGAATTTTTTAAATAAAACAATTGTTTTAAGCATTAAGTCATCAAAGTCCAATACGCTATTTTTCTTTAAATAACTTTGATAGTGTGCATATATCTCTGCTACATTTTTCATAAAACCAAAACGAGATTGTTCTCTCATTTTTTTTACTGAAACTAAACTATTCTTAGCATTTGAAATTATTTTTAATACGTTGGCAGGTTGATATGCATCTTCTGATAAATCTAGAGATTTAACAATATTCTTTATAATACTTTTTTGTTCACTTGTATCAAGTATCGTGAAGTTTTTATTATAGCCTAATAGTTCAATGTGTTGACGTAATATTCTTACACACATAGAGTGGAATGTATTTATCCAAATATATTTTGAAGTTTCCCCAACAAGAGCGTATATTCTTTCTTTCATTTCTTTAGCTGCTTTATTCGTAAAAGTGATAGCCAAGATATTATTTTCTAAGATGTTTTTTTCAGAAATTAAATAAGCTATTCTATTTGTTAATACACGTGTCTTCCCACTACCAGCCCCGGCTATAACCATTACAGCTCCTTCTGTTTTTAGTATAGCCTTTAGCTGATTTTCATTCATATTTTGTACTAAATTCACTATTATTTCTCCTATTCTTCTCTAATAATATTTTATCATATTTTCAAAATAAAAGGGAGTGACTCAAAAATCGTGATTTCAGAGAAATCGATTTTGTCGAGTCACCCCCGCATAGTTTATAAGATATCTAAAAAACTTTTATAAACGAATTTTGATATCGATAAACCACTGCGTCAATGAGTTCTCATATAAATTTCTTTTAAAATTTATGACTTTTGGGGCAACCCCTTTTATTTAGTTTGTATATAGATTACAAGAACATAGCTATTGCAGAAATAAACCCACTAGCTAATATAATGAAAATCATTAACCATAATACAATTTTAAATATTTTTTTATTCATATATTACTATTCTACCTCACCTAAAGTCTCTATCCCTAAATCAAGTTCGTCAGCATCATCATTTACTTCATCTTCATCTACTGAGATACTTTTTTTCCCAGTTTTATTCATCATCTCTTCCCTTACAAGAGCATATATTTCATTATATAATTCTTCATTTTCTTCAAAGACTTTTTTAACATTTTCACGTCCTTGACCTAAACGTTCACCATTATATGAGAACCATGATCCAGATTTATTAATAATATCTAAGTCAACTGCAAAATCAAGAGTTTCCCCGATTTTTGAAATTCCTTCACCAAACATAATATCTACTTCAGCAATCTTGAACGGCGGAGCTACTTTGTTTTTAACAATTTTAATTTTAGTTCTGTTACCTAAAATTTCACTATCAGCACCTTTAATAGCCTCTCCTTTTCGTACATCTATACGCACTGTAGAGTAGAATTTTAATGCACGTCCACCTGTTGTTACTTCAGGGCTTCCAAACATTACTCCTACTTTTTCACGAAGTTGGTTAATAAATAAAGCGATAGTATTAGCTTTATTTATTTGACCAGTTAATTTACGAAGTGCTTGCGACATAAGACGAGCTTGTAATCCAATATGATTAGCTCCCATTACCCCATCAATCTCTGCTTTTGGTACCAATGCAGCTACTGAGTCAATTACAATTATATCAATCGCACCAGATAAGATAAGTTTTTCAGCGATATCAAGTGCTTGTTCCCCACTGTCAGGTTGCGATAAGAAGAATTTACCAGGAGTAAAATCAACACCCAATGCTTTTGCATATTCAATATCTAGGGCATTCTCAGCATCTATAAATGCAGCGATTCCACCAGTTTTTTGAACTTCTGCGATTGCGTGAAGTGCAATTGTAGTTTTCCCTGATGATTCAGGTCCATAAACTTCAACAATACGTCCTTTAGGATATCCACCTATACCTAAAGCTGAATCGATTGCTAGTGATCCAGACGATACTGCTTCCACTTTAATTGGATTTTCTGATGAAATATCCATAATTGCACCCTTACCGTATTCTTTTTCAATAACTTTTATAGCTTCATTAATTGCGGCTTGACGTGCTTTTAAATCATCTTTTTCAATATGTGTAACTTGTTTATCTTTTGCTTTCTTTGCCATGATTTTTCCTTTCTACTTAGTCTCCAATAACCGTAGTTAATGTACCAATTCCTTCAACAGTAATTTTAATTTCATCACCAGGTTGTAAGTATTTTGGTGGTTTTTGAGCAGAACCAACCCCTGCTGGTGTACCTGTAGCAACGATATCCCCAGCTTCTAAAGGAACGATTTTACTAACTTCTGCAAGAACATCATCAATTCTAAATAGCATTTCAGACGTCATTGCATTTTGTTTAATTTCACCATTAACTTTTGTTACAATATTCATAGACTCAGGAGAACCAACTTCATCTTTAGTTACAAGATACGGTCCAACTGGAGCTGATTTTTCTAGTGATTTCCCTAAGAAAAATTGTCCGTGTTTATATTGTAAGTCAGCAGCTGTTATATCATTCATTATTGTATATCCAAAGATATAATCTAAGACTAGAGGTCTTAATATATTTTTACCTGGTTTTGCTATTACTACAGCTAGTTCTCCTCCGAAATCTAAGCTATCTGTAATATTTTTATGAGATGGCACTACTTCATTATTTCCAGCTAAAGCTGTTGTAGCTTTCGTAAAGATAAGAACATCTTTAGGAGTTTTTGCCAACTCGTCGCCAAGCTCATTAACATGTGCTTCATAGTTGTGTCCAACACAAAGAATATTTTTCGGTGTTCTTGTAATAGGTGAACGCCAAATTATTTTACTAAATGGTACTTTATAGCTATCGGCATTACTACTTTCCTCTACTAATTTTAGTACTTTTCTAACTTTTTCTATAAAAGATACACCATACACTTCAATCGCTTCTCTTAAAGTTTGTGGTATAGTTTCATTATTATCAAAATCTTCTAGTACTTTAATTAAGTCCCATGCACTTTCTTCGCGTTTTACTTTTACTCCATATAATTCTTTATCGTTATAACTGAATGATAAAAATTTCATAGTTGCCTCCTCGACTTTTTAAATTTCTTTAAGTTATTATACCATACTTTTAGCAATATTACTATAGATTTATTTAAAAAAATTAAGTTATCCGTATACTTTATTTTAAAAAATATGGATAACTTAATAATTTATAATTTTTCCTTTAGGTTGCTTATAACATCTTTCGGAATACCAAGCTTCAACAACTTGTCATCCGATGCAGTTTTGATCTCCTCTAGTGAAGAAAATGATTTTAGCAATAGATTTTTCCTTACCTTACCAATTCCTTTAATATCATCAAGACTCGATTTATACATATTTTTATTTTTTGTCGCCCTATGATATGTAATAGCGAATCTATGAACCTCATCTTGTATTTGCTTTAAGAATAAATATTCTGCCGAACTCTTTGGAAATTCTATAATTTCATAATCATCAGTAATAATATATTCTGTAATGTGCTTTTCATTTTTTGCTAAACCAATGATTTTAATTTGAGATAAACCTAGAGTTTTATGGACTACATCAATAGCAACATTAAGATGATTCTTTCCACCATCGACTATTAATAATTCCGTATTGGTTTTTTTATCTTTATAATTTCTATAAAGAACTTCCTTCATAGTTTGTACGTCATTAATCCCCATCGATTCATCAATTTTGAATTTTCTATAATTGTAAGTATTCTTTTTACCATTAGTAAAATTTACTTTTACAGATACTGCATCAACACCCATTATATTAGAATTATCAAAAGCATCTATACTATTTATAGACTGCACCCCTAATTTTTCAGCAATATTATTAAGTGTGACCTGTAGTTTTCGCTCTTTAAGTTCTTCGATGGCTAAATTATTGTTTAAGTAATACGTTGCATTTTCTTTTACAGTATCTAAAATTTTTCTATGATTTCCTCTTTTTGGAATTATAATCTTACAATCCACTACATCAGAAAGTAAATTCTCATCAACGTCATCAATGTATATTTCTTTTGGAAGTTTATTTAATGCGTAATATTGTAATAAGTATGAATATAAAATTTCCTCCGGGCTATCATACAAATTAAAATATTCAACCTTACGTTCAATTATATTACCTAATCTTGATAAAAATATTTGGATACAAATATATTCGTCGTTAAATGAAAATCCTATATAATCTCTGTCCACATTAGTACTATCCGCAACAACTTGATTTTGAACAGAAACCTCTATTGACTTAATATAACTATGGATTTGACCAGCAGCTTCAAATTCCAAATTTTTAATATACTCCTGCATCTTTGTTCTCAAATCTGATAATATTTCTTTAGTATTACCCGTTAAGAAAGATTTAATTTTAGAAATTTGTATCTTATAGTCATCAATAGTAATTTTTTTAGCACAAGGTCCTATACATTCTCCAATTTGATAATACATACACGGTCTCTTTTCGACCGGATTACATTTTCTTAATGGATATATTTTATCTAATATCTTCTTAACCTCTGTAGCTGATTTTATATCAACATAAGGTCCAAAATAGATATTTTTATTATTTTTTTTATACTTTCTAGTCATTAATAATCTAGGATGTTCTTCTTTAGTTATCATTAAATACGGATAACTTTTGTCATCTTTTAATCGAATATTAAAGTAAGGTCTATATTTTTTGATTAGATTATTTTCTAATAATAGCGCCTCTTTTTCGGAATTAACAATTATATATTCAAGGTCTTCTATCTTAGATACTAACGTCTGAGTTTTTTTATTATGCGTCCCTGTAAAATAACTTTTAACTCTATTTTTTAAATTTTTTGCTTTACCTACATAGATAATTTCTCCAATATTATCTTTATATAGATAACATCCTGGATTATCCGGGAGTAATTCTAGTTTTTTTTGTAATGTCAAATTCATATTAATCACCATAAAATAAATTTATAACTTTGTAAAAAGCACAGTTGAAATAAATGGCTATTTTACATATTCGAATAAACACTTTTATGTTTCGAATTTAGTGTAAAACCAATAAATATCTCTTCTGTGCTTTTATTGAAAATAATTAGCTATTGTTAGTTCTGTTATTACTATTATTACTAGAACTATTTCTTGTTGAGTTATTTCTTGAGCTTCTATTATCGTTTGATCTTGAATCAGTACTTGAATCATCACGAGATGAAGTACGTTCTTTTCCTTTAGAAATAATTATTTCTAAAGTTTCTTCGCTCGGTACTATATTAGATCCTGTTCTAATACTTTGCGAAATAACAGTTCCAGCATCTTTATCTGAGTACTCCTCTTTATAAGTAACATGCTTAAATCCGTAAGATTCTACAGTACTTTCTACAGTTGCACTATCTTCGCCTACTAAATTAGGCATAGTCACTTTCTTTTTACCAGTAGAAACTTGAATAATTAACTCTTTATCTTTCGGAACTATTTCTGAACCCGCTCTTATATTTTGAGAAACAACTTTTCCGGTATCATAATTATTACTTTCCACTTTTTCTACTGTAATATTTTTAAATCCTAATTTTGAAGCATTTTTCTTAACAGTTTCTTCATCCATACCTACAAAATTCGGCATATCTACTGTTTTCTTCCCTGAAGAAACACGTAAATCAACTTTTGAACCTTTTTTAACTTTTTTACCTGCTTTAGGATCACTATCAATAACAGTTTTTTCTTTTACATCATCACTTGCTACTTCAGTTACATCTCCAACTTCTAAACCAACTTTAACAATTAGAACTTTAGCTTCTTCTACTGTTTTATTTCGGACATCTGGTGCAGATACACTATTAGAACCTACAACATAATTATAGACGAAAAATGTACCAACAACGATAGTAACCATGGCTAAAATTGCAAGGAAAATATGTTTAGCCTTAGATGTCTCTTCTTTTTCATCTCTATTTTTTACACTATTATAATTATTTTTTGGGAGTTTTTTAGATTGATAACGCTGATTATTATTTCTATTGTCTTCTTCATAGTAATAATCATCTTCATCATACGTATTTTCCTCAGGATAATCATATTGAGAATCATTATATTTTTTATCAATGTACTGAGTTTGATTATAATTTTGAACAGGTTGTGTAGAGATCTTAAATCCAGTATATTTATTTTCATACAAACGCTCTGGATTAAGCACAGTACTTAAATCATCAGATAACTCTTTAGAACTAATATATCTTTCATTAGGATTCTTCATAGTCGCCTGTAAGACAATATTTTTCACACTTTGAGGCACATTTTCTCTATACTTATCTATATCAGGCAGTTCCTCTTGCAGATGTTTTAAAGCAATCGCTACAGCAGATTCACCTTTAAAAGGTATTTGTCCAGTAATCATTTCAAATATTAAAATTCCTAGTGAATAAATATCACTTTGAGCTGTTGCAACATTCCCACGCGCTTGCTCTGGTGATAAATAGTAAACAGTTCCCAACATCTGATTTGTTTGTGTAAGAGTAGTATCACCATAGGCTCTTGCTATACCAAAATCAGTTATTTTGCATGTTAGATTTTCATTCATTAAAATATTTTGAGGTTTAATATCTCTATGTATTATCCCATTTTGATGTGCATGACTAAGACCTGCAGCAATTTGCTTAGCAATATGAACTATTGTTTCAATAGGAATACGAGGATTTTTAATCATGTAATCCTTTAACGTCATTCCTTCTACATATTCTAAAATAAGATAATAAAATTCACCTTCATTTTCTACATCGTAAATTGACACTATATTAGGGTGAGACAAGCTAGTTACCGCTTTGGCTTCCCTATTAAATCTTTTTACCGCATCTTCATCATTCGCATCAATTTTAAATGTTTTAATCGCTACCTGTCTATCTAAAATAGTATCATAACCTAGCCAAACTGTAGCCATACCTCCAGTTCCTAGATGATCCAAAATTTTATATCTATTACATATAATTTTATTTATCATGGTTGTCACCCCTTAGATTTTTAATTATTGCTACTGATATATTGTCTACTCCCCCGCGTTTAACACACTTATCAATTAAATCATCAACAGCAAATGTCAATTCATTATTTCTAACGATATTTTGAATTTCTTCATTTTCTACCATATTCGTTAAACCATCAGAGCATAATAGTAAATAATCATAGTTATTCACATCATCTATAAATGTATGCAAATCAATATTTTCTTTAGTTGCTATTGCCTGTGTCAGTACATGACGCTCCGGATGATTTTTAGCTTCTTCTTCAGTTATAGCACCAGCACTAATTAAAGCACCAACAAAAGAATCTTCTACAGTTAATACATTCATCTCATTATCCCTAGTAAGACCATATGCGCTACTATCACCAATGTTATAAACTACAACTTGATTATCAAAAATTCCAACAGTAACAATCGTAGTTCCCATTTTCTTATTTTTTCTTTGTGATTTTTCGAACAATTCTTTATTCAACTGCTCAATTTTCTCATATAACCAATTTTTCATATTGTTAAAATTAGCAAATGTTAAATCATGCCATTCTTTTTCTAAAGTTGCCACAATATAGTTGCTAGAATACGCTGCATTACTATGGCTTCCTACTCCATCACAGACAACTGCAATTACTGCTCCTTGTTTGTTCTTTGATACACTAATTGCATCTTCATTTTTTTCTTTTCTACCTTTATTACTATTATACGAATATACTAGTGGCATCTGGAATTCCTCCTTTTACCTCATCCTTACGTTCTTTAGCACGAAGTTGTCCACAAGCAGCATCAATATCATCACCTTGTGTTCTTCTTATTGTTACATTAACCTTATTTTTCTTAAGAACTTTTTCAAAAGCGAAAATATCACTCTTACTAGTTCTAACATAGTTACGTTCAGGCACATAGTTAATCGGAATTAAGTTGACGTGGCAGTTTAAACCTTTTATAATTTCCGATAATTTCTCTGCGTGTTCTTTTTGATCATTTACTTTCCCCATTAAACCATATTCGAATGTAATACGACGATTAGTAGTTTCTTGGTAATATTTTAAAGCCTCCATAAGCTTATCAATATTATATGCTCTGTTTACAGGCATGATTTTACTACGTAATTCGTTAGTTGGGGCGTGTAATGATACCGCAAAATTAATTTGAACTTTTTCATTCGCAAAATCATAAATTTTCGGCACAATACCAGAAGTTGAAACAGTAATATGACGAGCACCTATATTAAAACTTTCATCACTATTTACGATTCTAATGAAGTCCATCATTTCATCATAGTTTTCGAATGGTTCACCGATACCCATAATTACGATACTTGAGATACGTTCATCTTTTTTATCTAATTCTTGTTGTACTTTTAATACTTGAGAAACGATTTCCCCCGCTTCTAAATTACGTTTTAAACCACCAAGTGTAGAAGCACAGAACGTACATCCAATTCGACAACCTACCTGTGTAGTTACACATAGTGAGTTACCGTATTTATTTTTCATAAGTACACTCTCAATAGTATACTTATCTTGTAGCTCAAATAGGAATTTCATTGTTCCATCAGCTGATTCTTGCTTAATAATTGTTTTCAAAGTTGTAATCTCGAACTCTTCAGCAAGTTTTTCTTGTAGAGACTTAGGAACATTTTTCATTTCTGAAAAATCTGTAATTCTTTTTTTGTATAACCAATCAAAGATTTGTTTTGCTCTAAATTTTTTCTCACCGATACTTACAATATATTCTTCCAATTGATCAAGCCTTAAAGAATATATCGACATTTTCTCGAAATCTTTTAACCATCTAGACTTTTTATAGCCTTTAAAATCTGAAATTAACATTTTACCTCCATTTTTTTAAGTTTTGCGATAAAGAAGCCATCGCAACTATACTCATCAGGTAGTATTTCTAATACACCATTTTCTCTCGTTTTTACAATACTATTATTTAAAGAAATACTCTCTAAACTAAAATCTTTATTCTCATTTAAAAACTTCTCTATATTTTCTATATTTTCTCTCTTATCTATCGTACAAGTTGAATACATAAGAATTCCATCTTGTTTTACATATTTTTTGCTATTCTCTAAAATATCGTATTGAAGTTTGGCAATATCTTCAACATATGAATTTGTGATCTTATACTTAATCTCAGGTTTATTTTTTATAACCCCTATACCTGAACACGGAACATCACAAATAACAATGTCAAACTTGTCGTTAAATGAAGTATTCTTCAAAGTAGCATCTTGTTCTTTAACCTCAATATTAGCAATTCCAAGTTTCTCTTTGTTGTCTTCAATTAATTTAAGCTTATGTATATATTTATCACATGAAATTAAACTAGAATTAAAATACTTACTTGCTATATGTAAACTTTTCCCACCAGGAGCAGCACAAGTATCTAATATTTTATATTCTTTATCTACTGGCAAGCCAATTGACGATGCAACCAGAGCACTAGCCTCATCTTGAATAATATAATATCCTTTTGTGAATAAACTACTATCCAAATTTAATTTGTTTAGTATTAGACTATCTTCACAAATCTCACTTTCACTAACAGCATCACCTAGCTTATCAAGCAACTCTTCTTTAGTGGTTTTTAAAGGATTATATCTAATACTATTTTTGCTCTTTTCATTAAAAGACTCAACTATTTTTTGAGCCTTTTCAACTCCGTATTGTTCTTTAAGTATATTGTACAATTCACTTGGACAGCTATTTTCTATACAGAACTGCTCTGTTTTATTTTTATACTTAAGTCCTAGGTCACTTGCATTTCGCTCAATATTTCTAAGAATACCATTAACAAATTTCCCTGTTATATTCCCTGCTATTTTCTTGCTTAATTTAACAGCTTCATCAATAACTGCAAAATTTGGTGTCTTATTCATGTAAAGCAATTGATAAATACTCATTAATAAAATAACTTTAACCTTAGGTTTTACTCTACCTTTAGAATAAGATTTAAGAATATGTTCGAGATACAGTTTATTTTTTATAGTTCCATATACTACTTCACTAATAAATCTCTTATCTTGTTCTTCTACCTTATACTGATTAAAATATTTATTTAATGTGATATTACTATAGCCATCTTCTTGAAAAATAGTGTACAGAACTTCATAAGCAATACGCCTAGCATTAATGCTACTCATTTTCTTCACCTAATACTGTTCCTACATAATCCTTCTTATTAGATAAGAAATTAACTACAGGCATACGTTTTTTACCAGAAACTTGAAGTTCATTTACTTTTAACACAGTCCCATTACCACATAGAATATAGATATTTTTCTTATCTTGTTTAATAATAGTTCCTACTTTGTCGAACTTAACTTCAACGTCTAATTTAACTTCTTCACTAGACCAAATTTTCAGTACATTACCTTCTAAATATGTAAAAGCACCTGGGGTTGGATCTAATGCACGAACTTTGTTAAATACATCTCTAGCTGAAGTGCTCCAATCAATCTTCTCATCTTCTCTTAAGATATTGCGAGCAAATGTCGCTTCTTCGTCATTTTGTTTCTCCGGATTAATATCTCCACTAAAAATTTTCGGTAAAGTTTCATTTAATAAATCACGCCCAGCGACTGAAAGTTTATCATGTAAAGTTTCATAGTTATCGCTATCCAGAATATCAACCTCTACTTTTGAAATCATATCTCCAGCATCCAGTTTTTTAACCATGTACATAATTGTTATACCCGTTTTTCCATGATCTTCTAGTATTGAATACTGAATAGGAGCTCCACCACGTAATTTCGGTAATAAAGACCCATGAACATTAATACATTTATGTTTTGGAATCTCTAATATTTTTTCAGGTACAAGCTGTCCATACGCTGCCGTAACAATAATATCCGGATTCAACTCTTTTAATATACTATAAGTATCTTCGTCTATTGATATTTTTTCAGGCTGTAGCACCTTAATATTATTTTCTAAAGCTACGACTTTCACCGGAGGCGGAGTTAGTACTTTCTTTCTTCCAACTTTTTTATCAGGCTGAGTAATTACTAAATCAACACCATAATTTTCTATTATCATTTCTAAAACAGGAACAGCAAACTTTGGAGTTCCCATAAATACTATTTTTTTATCGTTCATTTATTTCTCCTAATAAAAAATTTAATCTAATTAATTATACCATATTTTCGTATATTCTTCTATTGTTGGGTGATATTTCAGCCTTTAATTAATAATTATTATTATCGGATTCTAGATTTAATAGAAATTTCTTATTTTCTAGACCTGCTACATATCCTGTTAAGCTTCCATCTGCACCTATCACTCTATGACAGGGAATAAATATCAGCAGTGGATTATGCCCAACTGCTCCTCCAACAGCCTGCGCTGACATAGTTTTTAAACCTTTAGTTTTAGCAATTATTTCTGCTATATGTCTATATGTAACTATCTCCCCGTAAGGAATTTCTTTAAGTACTCCCCATACTGTATTTCTAAATTCAGTTCCATTAAAATTCAAGGGGAGTTCATCTATACTTGGATTTTCACAATTAAAATATTTTTCTAACCAGGCTTTAGATTTTACAAATATAGCTAGTTCTTCATTTAAAAGATAGTTATCAATATTATTAGGAAAATACTTCTGCCCTTCTAGATAACAACCACTAAGACTTTTACCGTCTGAAATTAAATATAAAAGCCCTATTTTGCTTTCATAAGTACAATAATACATTTAAAACTCCTTTATATTTATACTAATATAATCTTATTATAACAAAAAATGGAAGTGACTCAAAAATCGTGATTTCTTAAGAAACAAGATTTTGGCGAGTCACCCCCACACAATTTATTAGATATCTAAAAAGCTTTTATAAAGCTAATTTAGATATCAATAAACCACTGCGTCTATGAGTTACCATATACACTTTGTTAAATTTTAGGACTTTTGGTCGTCCCTAACCATTTAATATTATTTATCGTTGTTTGTCTACGACTTTTATATATTGCAGTCCCTCTACCTTCATATAAAGTAGTAGGAACAAATACATTATTATAGATTTTTCTTAATCCAAATACCACATATTTATCCTCATCTTCTTTATAAAATACAACAGATAAATTCATGGTGTTTTTATTCAAATCTTTATCTAATACACAATAATTATACTTTTTATCAATAAAAATTTCTGAAATAAAGTTGTAATTATTAATTCTATCAACCACTTCATTAATTTTTTTATAATTTCTATATTTTATTAAATCTAACTCATTATTCTCTAAAAGTTTTATTGTTTTACTAGCACTGATTTTTTCAAGTTTATGTATACCAAATAAATGATGTAAATCTAAAATATTGAATTTGACTATAAATTCACTTAATTTTTTATAATTAATCTCTACTTTACAAGAATTATTATGAAAATTATTTTTATAGTCATCATACAATTTTTTCAAATCAACATTATCCATTTTCACTCCACAAAATAAAACTAAGCACGGGTTAGAAAAAGACTCTACCAGGTCTTACGATTAGTCAAAGTGGTGATCGACTAACTCCTCATTGTGCTTCTTAGGCTCGTCGCCGAGGAACAGTTCTTAAGCTCTGCCAAGCAGTGTAACGTGCTTCTATTACACCTCTATATCACTATAGATTATTTACGTTTAAACGAATCGAGACTGGAAAGGAGATTAAAAAGGCTTCTTTCTATCTCATAACTTATTCTAATATAAACTCTCTTTTTTGTCAACTTTTCCTGCTGTTTCATAGGATGTGACTCAAAAATCGCAATTTCGGAGGAATAAGATTTTGTCGAGTCACCCCCACACAGTTTATTAAATATCTAAAAAACTTCTATAAAGCGAATTTAGATATCAATAAACCACTGCGTCTATGAGTTCTTATATATATATAAACCTTGTTAAATTTTAGGACTTTTGAATCTTCCCCATTAGATATTCATATCTTCTTTACTAGGCATAATTTAAAAATGAGAGCATGACTTAAAAAGTCCGCTCTCTATTATTATTTCTCTTCTTCTTTATAGATCTTAAATAGTAAAAATACTACCCCTACACAAATAAAACAATCCGCTAAATTAAATATAGGAAAATCATATCCGAAAATTCTAAAATCAAGAAAATCAACTACCTCATGTCTAGTTAATCTGTCAATAAAATTACCAATTGCTCCACCATATATTAAGGCAAAAGTCCCTTTATCAAAACTAGATAAAGTATTTTTTTGCTTAAATAGATAGTATGTTAAAATAGCAATAAAGATAACCGTAACAACTAAGAAAAATAAACGACTATCTTGTAAAATCCCCCATGCAGCTCCTCTATTCCTATGAGATGAGATACTGAAGAAATTTGCTATAACTTCCTTACTTTCTCCTAATGAGAAATGATTAACTATAAAATTTTTACTAAGTTGATCTAGTAATATTAAAAAACAAGCTAATATAAATATAATTAACATATTCTTTCTCCTCTCATTTCAATACTAATAATTTTTCTAATTCTGGGTCAATAGTTCGCTCACCTCTTGCCGGAAGTTTATAACGACCTAGATGAATTAGTTGATGATGTATTTTCCCCCAACTTTCCATAGGGAAAATAGACATTAATGCTTTTTCTACCTGAAGCGGACTATCCGTTAATTCAGCTAATCCAAACATTTTCGCTACACGTTCAACATGTGTATCAACAGCAATAGCAGGGATATTAAATCCAACTGAAAGAACAACATTAGCAGTTTTTCTTCCTACACCAGGTAGCTTTTCTAACTCTTCTCTAGTCTGTGGAATTTTATAATCATAAACATCCCTTAGCATATTAGCCATTCCAACTATATTTTTCGATTTTGCTTTATATAGCCCTAGTGTTCGGATATACTTTTCTATATCTTCTACCCTAGCATCAGCATAATCGTCAATTGTCTTATAATGTTCAAATAATCCCACTGTTGCTCTATTTACGTATTCATCTTTACACTGTGCTGATAAGAGAACAGCAATAACCAACTCCAAATTATTAGAAAAATCAAGTTCACACTCTACATTAGGAAATACTTTATCTAAGTACTCCATAACTTTTTTTGCTTTATTCTTTTTTTGTCTATTTGTTAAACCAGTCATAACCTAAACTACTTCCACTTTCTGATTGCAAATCATTATTTACTTTATTGTTTAATATACCATTAACATAACTAATATTTTTAGATAAAGTTAAAGCCTCATCTATCTGTACTTTTGTATATTGTTTTTCGAACCAAGAAGTCACTATATCAATCTCTTTAGAAGTTAATATTCTTCCAGTAACTCGCTCTACTAATTTTAGCAATTCACGCAATGTATAAAACTCTTCTTTATTATTAAAGACAACAAATGCAATCTTACTTTCAGGTGATATAACTATGCTTCCTTTATTAATTAAATTATCAAGCATAGAAAAAATCTCATTTTCAGATTTATTCAGCTCACTCTTAAATAAATCTATTGAAAAAGGTATTTTCCCTTGATTTGTCAAATAACTTATCTGAAGAAGAAACATAGCTTCCTCTCCAGATAAGTTATGAGAAGTATAATTCATTAAAAAATCAGCATCAACTAAAAGACCTTTTATATTGATATTGATCATTTTAAAACTCCTATGGTGTTAATCTATTTAGTAAACGTGGGAATGGAGCAGTTTCACGAACATGTCCGTTACCAGTAATCCAAGCAACAGTTCGCTCTAAACCTAATCCAAATCCAGCATGTTCTACAGAACCATATTTACGTAAATCTAAATACCAACCATAAGCATCAAGATTTAAATCATGTTTCTTAATATTTTCTAACAATTTATCGTAGTCATCAATACGTTGAGAACCACCGATAATTTCACCATATCCTTCTGGAGCAATTAAATCAGCACAAAGTACTACACCTGGTTCATTTGGATCTTCAATCATGTAGAAAGGTTTAATATCTAATGGCCAGTGCGTAATAAATACTGGTTTATTATAGCTGTTTGCGATAAATGTTTCGTGGGGTGATCCGAAGTCATCACCATATTCAATATCATCAAATCCATTATCTTTTAGTAATTGGATAGCATCTTTATATTTAATACGTGGGAATTCTCCTCTCGCTTTTTCTAAAGCTTCTAGATCACGACCAAGAACTTTAAGTTGTTCCTGACATTTTTCTAATACATCAGTTAATAGGTGGTTAACAAATGCTTCTTGCAGTGCTAAACTTTCATCATGATTACAGAATGCCATCTCAGCTTCAATCATCCAGAACTCAATTAAGTGACGACGAGTTTTAGATTTTTCAGCTCTAAAAGTAGGTCCAAATGAAAATACTTTTCCAAATGCCATTGCAGTAGCTTCTAGATAAAGTTGCCCAGATTGAGAAAGATATGCTTCCTCATCAAAATATTTAGTATTAAATAATTCTGTAGTTCCCTCTGGTGCAGATGAAGTTAAGATTGGTGGATCTGTTTTTAAGAACCCTTCTTTTTCAAAGAAATCATATGTAGACTTGATAATTTGATTTCTAATAGTTAAAATAGCATGTTGTTTTTTAGAACGAATCCAGATATGACGATTATCCGCTAAGAATTCTACTCCGTGTTCTTTTGGCGTAATTGGATAATCGATTGCTTCAGAGATTACTTCAAAATCTTCAATTTCTAATTCAATACCAGAAAGTTCTCTTTCATTCTCTTTAATTAATCCAGTTACTTTTAATGAAGTTTCTTGTGATAAGTGGCGTAATTGTTGATATTTTTCTTCTCCTAAAGCTTCTTTTAAAGCGATAGCTTGAATAAAGCCAGCTCCATATCTAAGTTGGAAAAATGCAATTTTACCACTACTTCTCTTGTTCGCAATCCATGCACCAAGAGTTACTTTTTGACCTAGTTGTTCTTTTAAATTATTAATGTTCAACTTGAAGTCCCTCCTAATTTTTATTGATATAGTTTTCAAAAATTTAAAATATTCATAGTTATATAAAAAACTATTTATATTATATCATAAATTTACTATTTTTTTAATTATGAGATTTAATTTTTATAAACTAATATTTTAAAGTTTTCCAAAAATATATCCCACTTTGATTTCTTACTAGAACTCACTTTGAAAATTTATTCTAATGTTCTAGCCCTCGGAAAACAACAATACAATCAAATAAATCTTTCAAATAATATCTATATTCTAAAATATCTTTTGTAGCATAACATCTACATGCTAAGCGATTATTCTTGGCAACCTCGCTATATAAGTCGTTAAAATTATCTTTAATAGAAAAATTAAAGAATTTTATATAACTTTTTTTCTCACGTTTACTAAAGTGTAAATCTTTAGATTTATTACTTTCATAAACATATAAGACTGAACCAGTATTTTTAGCGTTAAGCCACTCCTCATCACCATTACAATATATATATCTTGCTTTTGATTTCAAATTCAAATATTTATGTTTTTTTGAATGTATAACATTAATTAATGCTTTAACTTTCTTATCATCTACTACTGTAAGTTTTAAACTATTATCTTGATCAAGAATAACAAACTTATATGTATTTTTAGAATTTGTTAATACATTTCGCAATTTTTTCATAAATTTATAAGAAATTGGTAATTTATCTTTATATTGTTTTATATCTATTAAAATGCCATCAACATCCTGCAATATAAAGCTCAAACTGTCATTATATAAAAACAGACTTTCCGAAACATACATTTCATGTAAAAATTTTACTAGACCATCAATATTATTTCTTAAACCTTTTATGTCTTTATTCTTCAAATCTTTAGAAATAGCAACATTAAGCTCTGTAATAATATTTTTATAAAAATAATCTTTAGTATTTATAGAATCTAACTCGCGCCCTAGAATTTTCTTATGTTCAAAAATAAATGTATGATTTTTAAACATATCACTTTCTATTAAATATTCTATAGACTCATAGTTTGTAACAATATTCTTGCAACTCTGAGCAGCTTTATTCTTTTCATCAAAATAATATGATTTCGAGCTAATAGAAACACCTTTTTTAATTCCGTCAATATACATTTTTTCTAAATAAAGTAAATTCAACTCCGAGAAATCCCCAGTTCTAGTTTCTAAAATCCAGACGTATAATTTAATCAGTAATTTATCTAAATTTAAATCCTCTTTTTTAGGGAAAAGTGAAAAGGCATTTAAAGGTATATACGAAGTTTTTTTCTTTAAAATAACAAAATCTGATACTTTAAATTTTCTAATATACTCTTCCGCATCAATTGATGAAAATAAAATATATTTTTCCCTATGATTAATAGATTTTGTCGGATAAAAAACTTTCCTAAAATTAATGCCTTGAAAGCTTATAAACTCATCAGACATATGTTCTCTACCAATAACATTTTTTCTACAAAATTTAGCAAATCTATACATACTAATATCTATTTTCTCTAGAAGGATTTCAATTTGTTTATAATTATTCTCGTTTATGCTAGCTATTTTAATCGCAATCTCTTTTAGAAGCTTAACCGTTACACTTACATCTACTGCAGCATTATGATATTTATCACCCGAATAAAGGGTGAGAGAATTTGATAAATCAGATAGCTTATAACTTACCTGTGACGGCATAAAAAGCCTAGATAATTCAACAGTATCTAAAGACAACTTAGCCTTATAACAAATACCTACATCATGAAACCTTTTCTTTAATATAACGTAGTCTGATGGTAAGCCATGACACACAAGAATATCATCTTTTATAAACTCATATAATTCTTGAGCTACTTCCTCAAAATACTCTTTATCTTTTAACATATCATTACTTATTCCGGTTAATTCAGTTACAAAAGCAGAAACTTGTTTTTTAGGTTGAATATAATAATTTATTGACGATATCTCATTAAAATTTTCATCAAGCTTTGTCGCCGCAAATTGAATAATTTCCTTATCATCAGTTAATTCTATATCAACTACACAAAATAATTTATTCATAAATTCTCTCACCCCACTTTCTTATTATCTATTTATTATCTCGCATTTTTAATAAAAAATCTAGTATATCTTTACGATTATTATTTAATCTATTTAATAGAATTTCGTGTTCTAATTCAGAAACTACAGATTTTATCCACGGTCCTGGTTTTTCTCCAATAATACTTATAATTTCTTGCGATGTAATATCAACGTCATCAAATGAATTAATAGTTAATTTGCAGTTCTCAATATTATGTCTATTATTATAAGAAAAATATTCCGCAACAAAAACAACATCTTCAAAATTATGTTTGTACAATATTAATTCTAATGGTATTTCACTCATAAAATCCACATTAATTTTATCAAATTCTTTAATTAATTTTACTTCTTTATTTGATAATTTTAAAGTTTTCAATATATCAAAGGAAATATTATTAATCTTAGATAAAATATATAAACTTTGACAAAATAAATATTTTGAAAAATCTTGGATAATCTTGATTTCTTCCAGAAAAGGAATATAATTATTAAGCTTACTATCCAATAACAATTCCAAACTTCTCAAATTTCCCTTGCCACTAAGAAGTTTCTTAAATTCATTTACTATACGTTCAATAGAAACAAACTTTATAAGCTCAGCATTTTTCTTAATAGCTTCCAGAGTATCCTTCTCTAGCTCAAAATCTAATTTCGATGAAAAACGAAAGGCCCTCAACATCCTCAAAGCATCTTCATAAAATCTCTCATTTGGATTATTTACCGTACGAATAACTCCACTAGATAAATCCTTTTCACCATTATGATAGTCAAATAATACCCCATTAGAATCTAACGCCATAGCATTAATTGTAAAATCACGTCTATCAAGATCTTCTCTTAGATTATTAACGAATTCAACCTTCTCCGGTGCGCGATGATTTGTATACTCATCCTCTGTCCTAAAAGTAGTTACTTCATAACCTTCACCATTTACTAAAATGGTAACTGTTCCATGTTGTATACCCGTATCAATACTTTTTCGAAATATTTTTTTTACTTCTTCTGGGAGAGCATTTGTCGTTATATCAATATCAGAAAACTCTTCACCAAGTAAATAATCCCTAACACAGCCTCCTACAAAATACGCTTCATAGCCATTTTTGTTAAATGTCTTTAAAATATCAATAGCATCTTTAAATTTATTCCTGAAGTTATCTATAACCATATTGTCCTTTCAAATTAATAAAAAGACTGGAGAGAACCCCCAGCCCTTGTAATCTTATATATTATTTAGATAAGTTATAAGTATCTCTAGCAATCACAACCTCTTCGTCAGTAGGAATTACGAATGCTTTAACTTTAGAATCTGCTGTTGAGATTTCTGCAACTTTTCCACGTACGTTATTTTTCTCTTTATCGATTTGTACACCTAGGAAAGTTAATCCTTCTAATACTTCTTCACGTACCCAAGTAGCATTTTCACCAACACCAGCTGTGAATACGATGGCATCTACTCCGTTCATAGCTGCAGCATATGCTCCAACGTACTCTTTAATTCTGTTGATGTATACTTCAACTGCTTCTGCTGCGTGAGGATTAGTATCCCTAACATCTTCAATATCACGTAAATCTGAAGATAATGCTGATACCCCTTTTAGTCCTGATTCAAAGTTGAAAATACGCACGATTTCTTCAAGAGATAATCCAGTTTTTTTAGCAATGTAAGGGATAGTTGCTGGATCGATATCACCAGTTCTTGTACCCATTACTAGACCTGATAATGGCGTGAATCCCATTGAAGTATCAAATGATTTACCATTTTTGATAGCACAAATTGAAGCACCGTTACCAATGTGGCAAGAAATAGTTTTTAATTCTTTAGGGTCTTTTCCTAAAATTTCAGCAACTTTTTCTCCAATATATCTGTGACTTGTCCCGTGTGCACCATATTTACGAACTCCATATTTTTCATAGAATTCTCTTGGTACTGCATACATGTATGTTGCTTTAGGCATACTTTGGTGGAATGCTGTATCAAATGTTAATACGTTTGGAACTCCTGGTAATTCTTTTTGGAATGAACGAACACCTTTAATATTCGCTGGATTGTGTAAAGGTGCTAAGTCTTCAATTGAATCAACTTTAGCTAATTCTTCATCAGTTACTAAAACAGAAGCGTCGTAGAATTCCCCACCATGAACAACACGGTGTCCTACACCTTCAATTTCTTTAACATCTTGAACAATTCCGAATTTTGTTAATTTTTCAAGTAACATTTCAATCGCTACATCGTGATTAGGAATGTCTACTGTTTCTTTATTTTTTTCTCCGTTGAATTCGATAGTGAATACACTATTTTCAATACCGATTCTTTCAACTAATCCTTTTGTAATAACTTTTTCTTCAGGCATTTCAAATAATTGAAATTTTAAAGATGAACTTCCTGAATTAATAGCTAAAATCTTTGTCATAAGTATAAATCTCCTCTTAATCTATTTGCATTATATATACTATTATCTCATTAAATATAATTAATTACAAGAGGTATTTAAAATTTTTTATAAAATAATTTACAAAAAAACTAATAACTAGAATACGTTATCTATATTTTAGTTATCAGTTTCACATGTTTTTACAAATTTTAAATGAATATGAAAATATTTTAGTCACTAGAACTCTATAATAAGAAGGTACTACTTAGACCAAAAACTGTTCTCTTTTTTAGTTCCTTACTAATATTGATATTTTAATTATTATTTATCGATAAAATACACTATTTCTGTACATCTTCTATAGATTTCGGTGTTTTCTAGACCCGCATCTTTAGCTTGCTGTAAACGCACCTCGAGACGGTCATGTAAGTTTTTCTTTTCTTCAGAAATGTCAATTCCAACAATACTTAACACAGCTATTCTTTCCAATAGTGCTTCTAATTCATTGGTTAAAAATTCTTCAGATATATTATCGCTAATACTGCCTTTTCTAATTCTATAAATATACAAATCTTTGTGAATATACGTAGTCTTACACGATTCCATATATAATTTATAATTAGTTCGAGTATCTTCTATATTTTTATCAATAGGAAACATCAAGTTCTCAAACAACCTTTTATGATATAAATTACCCCAAATCTTTTGGAATTCTAACCCTTTATTTTCAACTTGGACTATATTTTCTATTAACTCACGATTTATGTAATGTTCCTCTTTATACTCAAATACATGAATATAGTAATTATTATCTTCTTCATTAAATTCTTTGTAACTTCCTATTACGACTTCCGAATCATTTTTTAATGCAGCATAATATAATTCCTCCAAATAATTATGATCAACAAAATCATCTCCACCTATAAATGTAATGAATTCTCCTTTTGCATTTAATATACCGGTATTTCTAGCTGCTGATAGTCCAGCATTTTGTTGTTCAATATACTTAAATCTTTTATCTCTTTCAACAAATTCTAAACATATATCTTTTGAATTATCCCTAGAACCATCATTGATTAATAAAACTTCGAAATGAGGATAACTCTGATTCATAATACTTTCTAAACAAAGATTTAAATAAGGAGCCACATTATAAACTGAAACCGCAATACTTATTAGTTTATTGGGGTAAATCGCATTGTTTTTTATATCATCTAAATACTCTAAATACTCATTTAATAGAACTTTATTTGCTAAAAAGTTCTTTCTAAAATCTAATAAAGACTCTAGTTTATTTAAATAATTTATTGTAGGTAAACCTAATTCATAAATTTTCTCATGCATTTTTTTAAAGATTGAGAGTTCCTGTTCCGCATATTCTTGAGTGAATCCACTTGTCGTACTATCTTCATGAAGTCTATATACATATGTAGCTTCGTTAACAAATGAAATACTTTCAGTATTCAGATATAATCTAAAATAAAAATCTAAATCTTCAGCATATTTTAATTTATCATCAAATCTTATATCTTTAACTAGATTTCTTTTAAATAATTTAGATACAGCATTGTTAAAACAAACATTAGTAGATAACAATTTTGGAAAGTCAATCAAAAACTCATTCTTATGCATTTTATTAAAATTTAATAGAAATCTTTCTTGTTTCGTGTATGCTCTATAGAAAAATATATCTATATTATTAAATTGTTTATATGATGAGATTGCTATATCAGAATTATTTTTAATCAAAGAATTTATTAATAATTCTAAGTGATTTTCTTCTACCCAATCATCTCCGTCTATAAAGGTGATATAATGACCATTAGCATTATCTAGCCCAAAATTTCTAGCTGACGAAACTCCACCATTTTCTTTTGAAAAGTATCTAAATCTGACATCAGATTGTGCTATTTTTTTACAAATACTCTCAGTATTATCTTGTGAGTCATCATTTACTATAATAACTTCGAAATTTTCATAACTCTGTACTTTAATACTATTTAAACACTGTTCTATATATTTTTCTACATTGTAGACAGGTATAATAATACTTATTAAACTATCTTTATTACTCATTATTTTCTCTTTACCTTTTATTCTTTTTCTTACATTTTAATTTTGTATAATATATTATGTAATCATCTATCTATAAAATATAGTATTTCTTTACACTTTCTATACACTTCTGTATTTTCTAAGCCTGCATCAGTTGCCTGTTCAATAAGTCTCTTAATTCTATTATAGAAGTTTTCTTTCACTTCTGCAATACTAATTCCAATTATACTTAAAATAGCAGTTCTTTCTAATAATTCTTCTAAAATATCAGCTAATATTTTTTCATTAATATAATTAGTATTACTTTCCTTTCTAATTCTATATGTGTATAAATCATTATTGATATACGTAATCTTTTCAGATTTCAAAAATAATTTATAATTTATACATAATTCATCAAACTTTTTGTTCAGAGGGAAAAGAACATTGTTGAATAATTTCTTATGAAATAATATCCCACAACTTGATTCAAAATCTTCCCTGTATTTTTCTAATTTAAGTAAATTATTGATAATATCATTATCTATATAATGTTCTTCTCTATATGCTCCAGCGTGAAAGTAGTAATTATTATTAACCTCATTAAATTCTTTGTAACTACCTATTACAATTTCAGAATCATATTTAACAAAAGTATCGTATAATTCTTTAAGATAATTATGATCCACGAAATCTTTACCATTTATAAATGTTATAAATTCGCCACTGGAGTTTAGTATTCCTATATTTCTTACATTAGAAAATCCAGCATCTTTTAACTCAATATATTTGAATCTATTATCTTTATATACGAATTCTTGACATATCTCTTTGGAACTATCTGTAGAGCCATCATTAATAAGAATGACTTCAAAATATGGATATGATTGATTTTGAATACTATTCAAACATATTTCTAAACACGATGATACATTGTCAATAGGAACAATAATACTGATTAATGATTTTGGAAAATTACTCTTATAAGATTCTATTTTTTTCCTTAATTCTACTATACTATTAACATATAACTTTGAGGATTCATGCATTTTAGGAACAAAATCTCTGAGATGATAAGTTAAGTGCAATATACTAATTTCTTCAGCTAAGATTTTTGCTTCTAAAGAACAACCAATAAAATTATTTCTGTAAATTTCTAGTATTTCAAAAATATCTAATTTTTTATTTGAGAATTTTGTATTTATTATTGATCCTTCTCTTACTCTATAACCGTATATAATTTCTGGTATTTTTTTCCATTTCTTTGAATTATTTATCAATGTTCCCATAACGGCTAAATCTTCAAAAATTTTCCCTTCCGGGAAAAAATTTAAAGTTAATAATTTTTTATTTATTAATTTAGGAAAAACCGAAGTCCTAATAGAATCATTTAATTGGTTCATTAACTTTTCTTCAATTGTTTCTAAAACAAAAGTGTTATTATTACTAGTAAAAGTGAACTCCGGTACATCATATTCATCAAAAAAATAAAGATTAGCTTCAATAATATCTGCTCCCTCTTCAATATTACTAACTAAATATTCTAAGTAATCTAACGACACTACATCATCACTATCAATAAAAGAAACAAAATTACATATATATTCTTTATCTATATATATAAAAAAGTACTCGATACCGGTATTTCTTGCCCCACTTAAACCTTTATTTTCTTGATTTATTAAAATAAATCTACTATCCGATAAATATTCTTCAGCAATCATTTTTGAAGTGTCTGTAGAACCATCGTTTATCATAATACAAATAAAGTTTTTGTATGTTTGGTTTTTTATACTATCTAAACATTGTCTAAGGTATTTTTCAACATTATAAATAGGTACTATTAATACTATTTTTTCCATAGTTCCACCTTATATTAATCCTTTAATATTTATTTATATAAATTATCTATTTAAATAATATTCAATTTCTTTACATCTTCTATATATTTCTGTATTTTCTAAGCCTGCTTCTTTAGCTTGTAAACAACGGGTTTGAAGCCTATCTTTTAACATCTCTTTTTCTTGAGAGATATCTATTCCAACTAAACTTAAAACAGCTATTCTTTCCAGTAATGCTTCTAAAATATCTGTTAATAATTTTTCAGTCATGCTGTTTATTAAGCTACCCTTTCTAATTCTATAAACATACAAATCTTTATGAATATAAGTTGTTTTACAAGATTCCATATATAATTTATAATTTGTACGGGTATCCTCAATATTTTTCCCTACAGGAAACAGAACATTTTCAAACAATCTTTTGTGGAATAAAGTTCCCCAACTTGTTTCGAATTCTATACCTCTTCTTTCAATTTGGGCTATATTTTCAATTAATTCACTATATTCATAATGCTCTTCCCTATAATCAAATATATGAATATAGTAATTATTATCCTCTTCATTGAATTCTTTATAACTTCCGACAACAATTTCAGAATCATTTTTTAATGCAGTGTGATATAATTCTTCAAGATAATTAGACTCAACAAAATCATCTCCATCTATAAATGTAATAAATTCACCTGTTGCATTCAAAATCCCCGTATTTCTAGCTGCTGAAAGTCCAGCGTTTTGTTGCTCAATATACTTAAATCTCTTATCTCTTTCAACAAATTCTAGGCAGATATCTTTTGAATTATCTCTAGAACCATCATTGATTAATAAAACTTCAAAGTGTGGATATATCTGATTCTCGATACTTTCTAAACATAATTGCAAATAAGGGTATACATTATAGATAGGAACAATGATACTGATTAATTCTTTAGGATAAGTAATCTTTTTTCAATCTTTTCTAGAAACTCAACATATTCATTATATAAATCTCTATTATCTAAATAATCTTTTCGATAATCTAATAGATTTCTCAATGTGTTCACATAATGAATAGTAGGAAGTCCCAATTCTTCTATTCTCTCATACATTTTTTTATAAATGGCTAATTCCTGTTCCATATGCAATTGCCCAAATTTACTAGAAGATCTCTCATCATGTAATCGATATACATATGTCACTTCATCGATATAGGAAATACTATTAATATTATTATATATCTTAAAGAAGAATTCCAAATCTTCCCCATATATAATAGATTCATCAAATCTAACATCCGTAACCAATTCTTTTTTGAATAATTTAGATACCGCTACTTTATAACTATTATTAGCAAGTATTAATTTGGGAAGAATTACTAAAAATTCTTCTCTATTCAATTTATTATAATTTAACAAGTATTTTTCTTGATTTGAATACATTCTAAAATGAAAATTATTTGACATATCAAACTTTTTGATAGAAGAAACCGCCATATCAGAATTATTATCTTTAATATTATTGATTAAAACTTCTAAATGATTTTCATCCACCCAATCATCGGCATCTATAAATGTAATATAATCTCCTGTAACATTATCCAGTCCAAAATTTCTTGCAGAAGAAGCACCACCATTTACCTTTGTAAAGTACTTAAATCTAGTATCAACTTTTACGAAATCCATACAAATTGATTCAGAATGATCTATTGAACCATCATTAACAAGAATCACCTCAAAATTTTTATACGTCTGATTTTTTATACTATTTAAACATTGTTCTAAGTATTTTTCTGCATTGTAAACAGGTATCACAATACTTATTAGAAAGTATTCTTCGTTTATAATTTCCATTTTTTCTCTCTTTCTTCTTATAAATGTCTTTTCTCATAAACAGTTGAGCAATTCTTTAAATAATATGATTCTTTTTTAATTCATCTATTTTATTTTGAAGAATGACTTTTTCCTTTTCATACCCATAATAGTCTAACTCACCGACTCTCCTATTCAATACATATTCGTACATTTTATAGGTTTTCTGTATATCAATTCCTTCAATATTTTTTGTTTCCTCGATTCTTTCTTCCAAAGCGTCAATATAATCTAAATGACTTAAATTGAAATTTAAACTTAACCCTTCATAATTTTTCCTATATGCATATATCGTATGATTAGAAACTGCTATTTTTTCAGCTGCTAAATATAGTTTCCAAGTAGTAAATTGATCTTCAGCATATTTTCCTAAAGGATATCGAATACTCTCAAACAAACTGCTCTTATATAGCTTTCCCCATGCTGTTGAATAACATAAGAATGGAGCATCGGATAGGTCGTCCATTTGATTAACCGCAAATTCCTTTTCTACAATTGTAATTGGTAATGCCCCAAAAACATTTCTATCAAACAGATAAAAACTTGGATTGTCAAAATAACAAAAACCACCTACAACTAAATCAGATTCTCCTAACAGGGCAGTAGCATGTAATTTTTCAAGTGCTAAATCCATTAAAAAATCATCTGAATCTACAAATGTTATATATTCTCCTGTCGCTCGTTCAATCCCATAATTTCTTGCATCAGATAATCCACCATTTTCTTTTTCGAAATAATAACAACGCTTATCTTTATGAAGATATTCTCTGCATATTTCCGCAGAAGAATCTGTAGAACCATCATTTATTAATAAAAGCTCTATTTTTCTATAGGATTGACTTAAAATACTTTCTATGCATTTTCTTAAATATTTCTCTGTATTATATACAGGAACTATGACACTAATTAAATCATTCATTCTTCCTTTTACTCCTACCATTATTTTAAAGTTATTATATATTTTTTAAATGCTCTATCATTTCTTCTATCTCAGAAAGATCAAATACTTTATCTGTATAATATTCATTTGCAGTGTTTTCAAATGATAAAATTAATTTCCCTGCTTCTTTTACATTTTCAATAACTTCTTGATTTTTTTCTCCATGATTAATATCTAAATAAACATCACATTCACGAATTAAACGATTAATATTCCACTCTAAAAGTGCAGGATGTAATCGTACATTTTCATATTTTCGAAGATTGTTTAACTTATCACCCATTAAAGTCAATGCCATAATATTGAATGTAAATTCTGGTAATTGTTCAACTAATTTTTCAATTTGTTCTAATTCTTGACTGTGCGTCATAATTAAAATTGATTTGATTCTTTTCGGAATTTCATGGGCAATTATTTCTGACCAATCCATTAATGAATACTTCCACCAAACATCTCTTAATCTAGAAAAAGAAAACAAATTCCAAGGTTTATCTTCAGATAAATAATGAATAATTGCTGGTAAAGGACTTAGAGATTTTTCTAAAATAAAGTATTGTTTTCTTTGTTCTGCAAGACGATCATACCCTATTTGAAAATTATATGTATCATCTAAAACAATATAGCGGTGTCCACATAATCGATTTAATACAGTTTGATCCGCTTCTGGAAGGGTTTCGTGCTCACTGTTAGTAATATCAATACATTGTTTTTGAATATTTTCTTCTTTCCATAATTTATTATTAATTAATAAAACTCCTGCATTAAATCTGTCTTCCAACCCAAATACAATTTTCGCTGCAGCTACTAGATTATTATCTAATTCTATTTCAAATAAATCATTTAAAGGTCGAGTTACAATAACATCCGAGTCCAAGTATAATACCTTCTCTTCCTCTACAAATTGAGGAATAAAATAACGTGCAAATGTCATATAATTTATATGCCCGCCATCAGGTGCCATTTTCCACTCTTTAGATATAGCATCCCCAGTTAATTTTATATCTACTAATTCACTATTTTTACATTTTAATCTTTTTCTAATGCCAACAAACCACTCTTGAGGTATGTCTCTATTCATTATATATACTTTACAATTATCATGATGATAACAAACTGACTTCAATGTAGCTTCTAAATATCTAAGGTACCCATAATCAGCAGCTAAAACAAATACAGGTCTAGTCATAATAGTCACTCCTCTCTAAAACAATTTTACAAATGAGTATATTAATCCTACTATTACAGATAGCCCTAACATTATCATAATAATTTGATTAATATAACTCCCACGGTCTTTATTTTTTTCTTTCTTTTTTCCTTTATTTTGTTTTCTTATTTCTTCAATTTGAGTTTCTAGTATATTCTTTAATAATTTATTATCTTTTTTCATATTATTCTTCCCCTAAATTATTAAAAACTTGTTTATAAATATCTTTGTCAACACTACCTGCTTTTTCATACTGTTTAGTAATAATTTCATCTACTAACTTACTATTAGATTTAATTTGTTTCATTAAATCAATCATTTTAGCATAATTATTTTCATTATATATACAGTCATCTATTACATATTTTTTATTATGTAGTGTTGATTCGAATCCTAATATTACCATATTATTATCAAATGCAGTACGGACAGCATTTAAAATTTCTCCGTGATGATTTATATCGAAATAAAAACAACATTCATTCCATAACTCTGTCAATTTATTACCTCTAATATTTGGATAAAGCCTTACATTAGAATATAATCCAAAATTCATTAATTTATCCGACATTTCAGTAAGTGCTACAATATTAAACTCAAAGTCGCCTAGTTCTGAAATTAGTTCTTTCAATTTCTCAATTTGATCAGAATTTGTAGCAATTAGTATCTTATTGCTATATTTGATTTCTCTTAATGGTTTATAAATTTTCCCTAATAAATGAATACGATTTTTATATTGCTCATCTATAATATTCATTATTTTTTCGTAATTTTCTTTTTCTGTTACCATAACTTCAACATGTCGACTTTGATTTGACAATGCAGCCAACATATTTCCAGGAATCTCACTATTAATATTTTCTTGCCAAACTAAATAATCTGTTCCTGGTTCATTATAGTAATAAGTCATAAGAAATGGTAACGACAATCTATTATATAGAAATTTTGATGTATCTAATTTAGCTTTTTTAAGAAAATAATGTAGAAATTCTATTTTATTAGGAAACATTTTATTCCCTTCTTCTTCGGTTAATACAATACTACCTGTTAAATGATTTTCTACTATTGCTTCTCGTCCACTAACATGATAGTATGTAGAAAAGGTTGAAATTTGATTAACATCATAAACTGTATGAGCATATTTTCTTCCATGTTTATTATAATATTCAACACTTCTAACTTTACCGTTAGTGTCTTTCCATTCTACTGTTCGTACTAAACGTTTTTCTTTAGGTTCAACGTAAAAGATACTAGCTTTTTCTATATTATACTCAAAAACAGAACCTTGTGAATTTGAACTTTCTATTTCCCATAAATCCGGTTTATCAATTTGATTAAAATATCTTGGTTTAAGAGAATTCTCTTCTTCTCCCATAAAGTATTGATAAGGTGATATTACACCATCCACTAAGTGACCATTATCATCAAGTACTACAGTAGGATAATCAAAACCGGCTAATTTAAGAGAGTTATGTAAATCTTGTGTTTCATCATCATACTTATCAAATATATTAATCATTTAAAGCCTCCTTGATAACTTTTTTCCATTTATTTTCTACTTTTTTAGATAAGTATTTACTAGCAATTTTATACGAATAATCATGAAAATCATTCAAATTGTTACTATTAAATAAATGTACTATAGAGTCTACTAGCTTATTAATCAACTCCTCATTAGTCTCATCTTCACCTTTTTTTATAAGGACACCATTATGATTATTCTTTATAAATGTAGGATTACCATATGGAACATTGAAACCTATCATAGCCAAACCAGAACCCACAGCCTCTAGCAAGGTAAGTCCAAATCCTTCACTCATTGAAGCAGAAATGTAACATTCATAATTTTTATATACTTCATCTAAATTTTGATGTCCTTTTAAATTTATATAATCAACAGCATTATTTTGCTCAATTAGTTTTTCTAATAGTTCTAACTCTCCACCAGTACCATAAATATCTAATGATAACTCTGGAATTTCTTGTTTAGCTCTAACAACAGCAGGAATTATAAGCTCGATATGTTTTTCTTTTGCTAACCTTGAGGCTGTTATAAGTGAATATTTCTTTCTCTTTTCAGTAGGTGTTTTTAATTCTTTTATACTACCAACTGGGACAGTGGTAGTTTTCGGAGTGAAAGATGTATATTTTTTAAATTGTTTAGCAAGCAACTTACTCTGTGCATCTGTTGAAGAAATAAAGGCATCTATATGATTAGCATGACTAAATTCATACTCATAATAATTATTCCAAAGTATTGTATCATCATCAACTCTATCTGCACTATAATGATCGGCATGTACAACAGTTAAGACTTTTGATTTTCCTTTATTTCTAAGTATTGGTTGCCCTATTTGTGTTGCCCTATCTATTATAATTACATCATTCTCAGTAGTATTTAATAATTTTACAAAGTGTTCACAAAATTGTTCATAAGAATACAAGATTTTATCTTTAAATTTAAAAACACTATTTTTACCATCTATAATTTCATCATAAGCTGTTGATCCATCCTCATTGTAAAAACGTCTAAGATATAAATAACAAGCATTATCTTTTGGTGAATAAAACTCACTAAACACTCTAACATATGAATAATAATCTTTTCTTAATAAGTTCCCCTTTATAACAAATTCAGCTCTATCAACAAAATTCTCATTTTCTCTTGTTAAATACATAACTACATATGAGTCGCCTTCAAAATAAAACTTCGCAGATTTACTACTACGTTCTTCTTTTATCACTTTTTGATTCCATTCATTCAGAACATCTTTTATTGTGTATGTTGTTTCGCTTAATTTAATATCTGAAAAATATTGATATAACCAAATTATCTCTTCATCTTTAAAACCGATATTTCTAGTTAAATGAATAATATTTTCACTTTTAATCATTTCCATAAATATAAACTTTGCATCTAGACCTAAATTTCTAAATACTTGTGATCTATAGGTTTGGGCATATTCAACTCCACTACTTGCCCAACCTATACCTAGATTGAAATTATAAATTGTCATTCTGACCTCCATTTTTACTATGGGAAATATATTGTTAATTCACCATTTTCATTTCTTTCTATATGACTTTTAGCTATATTTCTAATTGTTGATTCTTTAATTCTATATCTCATCTCATTATAAGATTCATAAGCTTCTCTTGCATATTCATAAATCGGATTTTTCTGAGCGTATGTTCTCCCGCTAACAACAGCACTAAGTATTGATAAACTATCAATTTGGTCAACCCAGTGTTCATCTATTGCTTTTAATATAGACACTCTAATAAAGTCTTCCTCTTCTTGTTTATTTTCAAATATACTTCTTACTTTTATACATTCATCATGTATTATACTATTTAATTTTACTGAAATTTCCTTTTTCGATTTTAAATTAATAAGTTTCTCTATTTTTTTATTAGAATAATTTAAATTATCAGCTAGAAACGTTGTAATGTCTAACATTGAAACTTCTTTCTTTTTATTAAGGAATTCAGATACAAGCAGTTTAATAGTTTTATTCAAATCAAAATTCATTTCTTCTTCTAATAATAATGAATTTCTAGCGTTATATACTTTTTTTCTTTGAATCTTTACACTTTCGTCATATTGCGCAATAGTACTCCTACTTTGTTTTCCGTTATCATCACTAGCTTGTTGAGCAAATTCAACAACACTGCCGAATTTTCTTCTACTCAATTCTACGGGAATAACTTCATCAATACTATTATATTTTTTATTTCTATATTTTTCTAACCAACGTGGTCCTTGTTTAACTAATAACTCGTCTTCTAACGATACGAAAAATTGACTTAATCCAGGTTCTCCTTGTCTTCCTGAACGACCACTAAGTTGTTGATCCATTCGCTTACTACCCATTCTTTCAGTACCAACAACGACAAGCCCACCTAGTTCTAACACTCCTTCACCTAATTTTATATCGGTTCCTCGACCTGCCATTGAAGTCGCTACTGTTACATTATTTAACTCACCAGCCTCACTAATTATCTCAGCTTCTTTTACAGCATTATGAGCATTTAATACACTATGAGCAATACCTTCGTTCAATAATAGCGTAGAATATAACTCTGTAGCTTGTACGCTACCTGAAACGATTAGAAGTGGCTGCCCTGTGGCATGAATTTTCTTTACGAATTCTAAAATTGCGATTATTTTTTCTGGTAATGTTGCATAAATTTTGTCTTTTCTATCAATTCTAATTACCGGCTTATTAGTAGGAATACAAATAACTTTTAAATTATATGTTTCGATAAACTCTTGTTCTGCTACTTTTGCTGTTCCGCTCATACCTGAAATTTTTTTAAATAATTTAAATAAATTTTGATAAGTAATTGAAGCGATAGACCTGTTTTCGTTTGATAAAGGAACATTCTCTTTTGCTTCAAGAGCCTGATGTTGTCCATTTTTTAATGTTATTCCCTCTAGTATTCGTCCTGTTTCTTTATCTAGTAGTTTAATTTTATCATCTTTAATAACGTAATCTTTATCAAGAGTCATATTAACATTTGCTTTTAAAACTAAATTTAATATTTTTACCAAATAGTAATGAGAATCATCATAGAGATTTTCTACATTAAAGTATTGCTCACTTTTACGAATACCTTCATTTAGGTACCATACATTATCATCTTCATCTTTTTTATAATCAATACCTTCTTCAAGTGTCTCAACAAACTTTTGGACTACTGGATATAGATTTGATTGAACCTTTGGGCTACCCGCTATTATTAGCGGCATTTGTGCACTATCGAGTAATACTGCATCTATCTCATCTATAATTGCATAATTAAACTCTCTTAAAAATTTATTTTCTTTACTATTTGCTAAATTATCAAATAAATAGTCAAATCCAAGAGCACTTTGGGTTGTGTAAACTATGTCATGATTATATATTTCACGTTTACTAATATCATTTTCATCATCCTCTAATCCAGCACATATGCTCACCCCCATAAAATTAAACACCCCTTGCATTTCCTTAGCATCTCGTTTTGCCAAGTACTCATTAGAAGTAATAACAATCACTCCTTTACCTGTCAAAGCATTAAGATATGTAGGGAAAATTGCTGTTAATGTTTTTCCTTCACCTGTCTTCATTTCTGCAATATTACCATTATGCAAAGTGATTGCTCCGATTATCTGTACATCATAAGCAAATAGTCCAAGTACACGGAAAGCCGCCTCTCTCATTGCAGCAAATGCTTCTGGTAACAAGTCATCAAGAGTTTCTCCCCAAGATAAACGACGTTTGAAATCAGCAGTTAAAGATTTTAACTTTTCATCAGATAACCTTTCCATATAGGATTTATAGCTATTAACTTTTTTTAAAACTTTTTTCATTTTTATAAGTTCTAAATTGTTGCTACTAAAAACTGTATTCAAACCCATTATTTTCTCACTTCCATTTTTTCTAATATATTACTTCTGTCATATATTTTAGCAAATCTTTTATCTATTTTATTATTAATTAGATATATCTCTAATTTAGATTTATCAATATCTACATTATCATTTTTACTTATACCTATTTTCTCTTTTAATGAATATTTCTTTATTATATTATTATATTTATCGGAGTTTAACCATTCATTTGTAATCTTAGCATTACTGTCATCTATATAATGTGAATAATAAACCGCAGAAAAATTACTAATTGGTCCATATCCAACAAATCTAACATTACTTATTTCGTATTTTTGCTTCAGATTTTTAATAGTATTCATTAAGTATTCTTGAAAATCAGGTTCTAAATACAAATGAGCATCTAACAACGAACTATTTACTATTATTACGTCTTTATAGTTAACTATATATTTATTATTTATAATTTGAATTTCTCTTGGAATCGGTTCAGAAAATATAACAGTTAACTCAGTAGAATCATCCGTATAGTTTTTAATATTACTTATTGTATATCCAGGTATATCCTCGATAAATTCATCAGTTGATAATATTATATTTTGAAAAACAAAACTACTTACTCCATTATTTACTAATATAATACTATAATAAGCAGCTGTTTTAGGATAAATAAAACTATCTACTCCATAAATAATTTTGAAATCCAAAAGATCATTAAATCTATTGTAAAATTCAACTTTTATATACACCGATTCATTTTCTTTTAGTTTAACATTTAATTTTATCCAGTATTGCTTTTCAAGCGAGAGTATCGGTAGTATATTCCCCATTTTATTCCATTGAAAATTCATTTTACTTCTCCAAGTCCGTATATCAGTTCCCGGAGGTAGAAGATTATTGTCAAATTCAACACAATCTGGCGCTATATAATTAATATTTGAACCAAATAGATAACTATCTCCAGTTTCATAATCCCACGTAATCACATAATTTTTCAATATCATCACCCTCTCTTTATTTATTATTTAAAAGCAGTTTATATTGATTAATAAAAAAGTTAACTATTGCATCAGTATTATCATTATGTCTTCCATTTACAGCTTTGCTAATAATTTCAATATCTTTATTAGAAACGTTATTCATTAAATCATGAAAAGCAGTATTATCATAATCATCATGTTTCATATAACCAATAATAATTTTAGAATTTTTAAAGTCTGCATCATTAAATATTTTCCATAGATGTTCTTCCAATTGTTTATTAGATTCTATATTATTTTTAACTTTTATTGACTCAATAATATCAAGAATAGTACTAAATATTCCCGGTCTTATTGTTTGTATATTTTCTGCTATATTTTTCAAACTAAAAAGTGGTTTACCTAAAATTATTCCCTTAGCAGAAAATATTGAACCATAGTATAAAGCTCCAAATGTACCCATAGAAAGACCTGAAGTTATAACTTCATTTTTATCGAACTTAAGTTTATCAAGATAATAGCTTATAACTTCTACAATTCTATTCTTAATTTCAGGAGATCTTAGGTAAAAACTCCCACCTTCGAGACCACTATCAGATATTAATAGAAACGGTTTACCTAAATTTCTCATCATATAAAACCCTTCAAAACCTTCTCTACTATGGTATCCTGAAAAATATACATTTAACGGTGGTGTTAAATCACCAGGATGGAAATAAAATAACATTTCATGCATATTTGAATCTAAAAAACTCTCTCCTCCTGGATAAAATACACCGTGTTCTTCTCTCGATTGCCTGAAGTGTAAATCTCCTAATTTTATTGTACCTCTTCCTCTAGCGTATAAAGAAATAAATAATCTAGGATTATATTGATTTTCAAAAATCTTAATAACCGTCTTCAAGTCTTTTTTAGTGAAAACTTCTCTTCTACTAACTCTTTTTACTTCTCCATCTGGAATATAATTAATTACTAGTTGAATATCACATTCACCTTCAATATCATGTTCAAGAAACATTTCCCAAATTTGATTTTTTGAAACAAACTGATATCCACTTCTCCAGGTAACAAGAGGAGTGAATTCATCTCCAAATTCTCCTGTTAATTTAATACTATCAAAACCTACGTAAGAAATTTTCCCATGAAAAGATGGATTTACAGTAATTGATTGAATATTCATCTTATCTCCATAACTTTGTGAACCATAATAGCTAAAATATGCTGTTTTTAAAAAGTCATAAATATTTGAGGAGCCAATTCTTTTTGCCATTTTTTTATTTATAAAATATTCTATTTCTTTTTTATAATCTATATCTTTCTCACTAGTAAAATATACACGATAAGGATCTACATAATTATCTATAAGTAATATAGCGGGTACGCTATTTATATTTTCAATAATTACCAAATCAAAATATATATTTTGATTTTCTTCAGTTAAATTATTAAAGTTTTCCTCAAACTTATTATATCCTAAGTGAAATATTTCATAATTTTCTTGTAATTTTGAACTATTTAAATTATTAATATCATTTATATATAATACATTAAGTTTATTTGTCATTAGTATCACCTAATTTATCTTTCCATATTGAGTATATTTGTTCCCCTGTAAAGTAGTTAATTTGTTCAATAGAATATATCAAAGCTTTATTCCATTCAGATAATTTTCTTGTATAAAATTCTATACTTTCTTCTATTTCTTCCAGATGTTTAAGAATCCAACCATTTTTCAAATGTTTTACATAAGAGCTATTAACTATATTAATTTGTGGTATACCAGCGCTTATCGCAGCAATTTGCGTAAACAAATTCGGTTCTTCGCTAACATCAATTACTACTCTTACTTTTTTTAATAAAGTAATAATCTCTTCCTCAGATCTAACTATTTTAACATTTATACGCTGTTTATCCTTTGCTATTTCTTCAGTCATTCCAATTTTATTATTAATTCCATCATCTAGTATATTTTTTTGTTCATTGTTCTTTTTATCAATAATTTCAGAAACCTCATTGTGTATATTATCGTACCCTGTAACAAATAATAATTCAATTAACTTATTCTTCTTACTAATCTCAATGGTTTTATTTATTAATTCATTTCGGTATTCATCTGAAATATTGTCTAAAGAAATATATAAAATCATCATTTTTTCTCGTTGGCTAAGTCCTAGTTCAAGCCTTGTATCATAAGGTGTTACTTGTAACAATTTTTCAGAATAAATATTATTTTCATCTAGAATATTTTTTACATTATTAAACATATTTTGTGTATCAACCACTAACATATCGACTAACATAGCTTCATTTACAAAGTCAGTTGAATATATATTATATCTATTTAAAAATAATGACATAGCTACTTTACAATTTCTAAATTCTTCTAATAGTAAACGATTATGCTTATTATTAGCGGCAATTATTAGAGAAAATGGTTTTAATGAAATAACATCGTTAATTTTACGTAGAGCAAAAGAAATTAATTGCTCTATAGAATCGAAAGAGTTACTACCAAATCTACTACATTCTGGATTAATTTCAATTTTATTTTCATTAATATGGTGTTTAAATTGCCATATTCCAAACTGATTCATATATTCAATATAAGATATTTCACCATTAATATAATATTCAATACTTGAAACAAAACCTCTGTCATCTACAATAATCTTCTCACTAATAATGCCGTTTTCATAATATTCTATCCAAGCTAATCTACCTTCAGAATTATATTCAACAGCTGCATATAATTCTTCTCCTCTATAAACACTCAGCGCAAAGAATGTGAATATAAATTCTACATCATCAGGCCAATCAAAATCTGTATAATCAATACTTTTACTATATTGTAAATTAATATCTTGTAAATAATCAAATACAGATATATAGTATGTATTTGATAATTCAAATCTATCTAAAAAATTTCTCAAATACGGCATATATTGTAGTAATAATAAACTAACTTTTTCATTATTTTGGTTAAATATTCTTATTTGACTTATAGTATCATCAAAGTCCATTTTTAAAATCCCATAATACCAAGGAATTAAATCTTGCGACCAAGAATTTAAATTTGACGAATACCATGATGGTACAAAAATATACATAAAATCATTCCTCTCTTAATCAAATAAATCTTTATATTTCGAAGTAATTCTAAGCACATATAGCTCATCATAAATAAAAAGTACCATCCCAACACTAATCATTAATGAACCAGGTAACATCATTAAATCAAACAACTCTGTGTTATACAGTCCATATAACAACGGAAATCCTGCGATTATTAAGGTATAAATAGCTCCGATTAATCCCATATTTAGTACTACATTTTTTAAATAATTATATGTAGGTTTACCAGGTCTTTTAAAATTAATATAATCTCCTGAATATTGTAATTTTTTCGTAATATCTTCTGGATTTACATTAACAAAAGAAAAACCTAGAGTTAATGTAAATAACATAATTAAATATATACTTACACCAAGTTCAGATTTAAGATCCATATTTTCAATAAAAAATTCTATCCATTTTTGATTTGGAAACATATAACCTAAAACTCTAAATAATAGTTGTGGTAAAACAGTAAATGTCATAGCATACATAAATGCCATACCTCCTGATGGATTTAACTTAACTGCAATATATGATTTATCATACATCTCATTATTAGTTAAAATAGAATTTACTTTAATACGATATTGCGCAGTATCTAGAATAACACTTGATAATAATAAAAATATAGTAAATATAATTATATAAATAAAAATTGAATTATTTATCAAATTATCATTTGATATTAATGTATAAGCTCTACTAGCACTACTATTCATAATACTAATTAGAAGAAAAATCATATAATTACCTAAACCAAGTTCACTATTCATATTACCTAAAAAGACCATAATAAAAGCCCCAGCAACAACAAATAGCAATAAAATATAAAACGTTTTCCAATCTTCCATAGTTGAAAAAGTAGAAACATTCATTAGTGACAAAACAACTATAGAGCCTTGCATTAATGAAATTAGTAATATTAAAAGATGTTTTTGAAAATCTGCTCTTTTTTTAGGTGTTTTCTTTAAATTAACAACTTTTGTAATTGTCAATACTTGCCATATAATATTCCCTGAAATTAATGGTCCAATCCCTAAAACCATTACACTTCTTCTTGTTTCATCGTTATTTGTTAAATCTAGAATTGAATCAAAAGGCATATCTCTAAGATTTTCATGAGATATAAAGGGTAATGGTATTTTTGTTCCTAGAATACTAATAAAAATAAAAACTAATGTCCAAAATATTTTTTTTAATAATAAATTCGACTTTAACATCATCCTAAATTTTTTCATATAATATAAACCTACTTTCTTCAATTATAATTATATCATATACTTAAATTAATATAAAGTTTTTTAGAAATAAAAAAAATAAGATGTAAGAAAATATTTTCTTACATCTTATTTTTTTTAAAATTTATTTGTATTCAAAGAATTATTCCTTATCTGATTTACGATTTTTTGAGAATAACCCTCCAAGTCCTAGCATTGCAGATAGAGCACCTAACACAGTTGAAGATGTTGATTCAATACCTGTATTCGCTAGTTTACCTTTTGATACTACTGGTTTTTCAGGAGTAGTTGTTGGAACTACTGGCTGACCTGGTGTAGCTGTTGGAACTGTTGGATTTCCTGGTGTCGGTACCGGAACTATTGGTTGTTCTGGTGTTGGAGTTATAGGTGATAATTTTTTGTAAACATAATCTACCTTAGTAACTCCTTCTTTAACTAAACCGTTCTCCGTACCGTTTGTTTTAACAAGTACGTAAACATCACCGTTTTCAGCGATAATCATAGTTGGCTTATTGTCAGTTGTATCGTATTTATCTCCTACTCTAGCAAGATCCGTATCAATCACAAGACCTGATATAACTTGACCTTCAGGTGTTTTTCCTGAAATTGGATTTCCTGACTCATCTACATAGTTTACAACTACCGTACCTAATTTTACTTCAGGTGAATTTGTATTTTCTAATTCGTATACATATGTTACTTTTTTAGCTGTATCTGTAACAATTCCTTTTTCAGAATCTGATCCAGATTTAACACCTTTAAGTACATAAACTTTACCATCTTTTTCAATACGCTCAGGTTTGTAGTTAGATGTTGTTGTATCGTAAGAAGTTCCTGGTGTCGATCCTTTTGGAACTACAGCTTCTGTAGGTTTTAATTGTTCACCATTTGGTGTTTCATAAGATACTGTAACATCACCAACTAATGAATTTGAATGTACTATAGAAGAACTCATTGATGTTGATTCACTAGTTGAAGTACTTTCACTAGAACTTGTTGATTCAGACGCTGAAGTACTTGCACTTGCTGATGTTGACTCAGATACTGAAGTACTTGTACTTACTGATGTTGATTCAGATACTGAAGTACTTGCACTTACTGATGTTGACTCAGATACTGAAGTACTTGCGCTTACTGATGTTGACTCAGATACTGATGTACTTTCACTTACTGATGTTGACTCAGATACTGATGTGCTTGCTGATGCTGACTCTGATTTTGATGCACTTACACTTTCAGAATCAGATTTACTTAATGATGGATTTTCACTAAATAATTTTGATTTACTCTCAGAAACTGAAGTACTTGCGCTTACTGATGTTGACTCAGATACTGAAGTACTTGCACTTACCGATGTTGACTCAGATGCTGATGTACTTTCACTTACTGATGTTGATTCAGATGCTGATGCACTTGCGCTTACTGATGTCGACTCAGATACTGATGTACTTTCACTTGCTGATGTTGACTCAGATGCTGATGTACTTGCGCTTACTGATGTTGACTCAGATGCTGATGTACTTTCACTTACTGATGTCGACTCAGATACTGATGTACTTACACTTGCTGATGTTGACTCAGATGCTGATGTACTTGCGCTTACTGATGTTGACTC
>NZ_CAURJN010000012.1:0-54334 GCF_963525165.1 uncultured Gemella sp. | reverse complement strand
TACGATTATTTAATAGTAGGAGCTGGATTGTCAGGTGCAATCTTTGCTCATGAAGCAACAAAACAAGGAAAAAAAGTAAAAGTAATAGATAAACGTGACCATATTGGTGGGAATATTTATTGTGAGAACGTTGAGGGAATCAACGTTCACAAATATGGTGCACATATCTTCCATACTTCTAACAAGGAAGTTTGGGATTATGTGAATCAGTTTGCTGAGTTTAACAATTATATTAACTCACCAGTAGCAAACTATAAAGGTAAATTATATAATCTGCCTTTTAACATGAATACTTTCTACGGTTTATGGGGAACTAAGACTCCTGGAGAAGTAAAATCGAAAATCGCTGAACAAACAGCTCATCTGCAAGATAGTGAACCTAAAAACTTAGAAGAACAAGCTATTAAGCTTATTGGTACTGACGTATACGAAACTTTAATTAAAGGTTATACAGAAAAACAATGGGGACGTAGTGCTACAGAACTACCGCCATTTATTATTAAGCGTCTTCCTGTACGTTTCACATTCGATAACAACTACTTCAACGATAGATACCAAGGTATTCCAATCGGTGGATACAATGTTATTATCGAAAACATGCTAAAAGGTATCGAAGTAGAATTAAATGTAGACTTCTTTGAGAATCGCGAAGAGTTAGAAGCAAGTGCGAAAAAAGTAGTATTCACAGGAATGATCGATCAATACTTCGATTATAAACACGGAGAATTAGAATATAGAAGTCTTCGTTTTGAACATGAAGTATTAGATGAAGAAAACTACCAAGGGAACGCTGTAGTGAACTATACAGAGCGTGAAGTTCCTTACACTCGTATTATCGAGCACAAACACTTCGAAAAAGGTACTCAAGAAAAAACAGTTATTACACGTGAGTACTCAGTAGATTGGAAACGTGGGGATGAACCATACTACCCAATTAACGATGCTAAAAATAATGAAATGTATCAAAAATATTTAGAAGAAGCAAAAGGTAAAGATGTTATCTTCTGTGGTCGTCTTGCAGACTATAAATATTATGATATGCACGTAGTAATCGAAAGAGCTCTTAATGTAGTAAGAGAGGAATTAGGTAATAATGACTAAAAATAGAATAAATTGGATAGATTTTGGGAAAGGTTTCACAATTTTTTTAGTTCTATTAGGTCATGTATTCTTAGGGTTATATGAATCAGGAAAATTTCCAAGCTATGATAAGATGTTAATAACAATAACAGCTCAGGTTTATATATTCCATATACCAGTATTCTTTGCTTTATCAGGTTTTTTCTTCAAACCTGTAGAAAACTTAAAAAGTTTTAAGAATTATGCATTAAAGAGAACTGTAATATTAGGGCTACCTTATATCTTCTACTCTATAATTCATTTCATTTTGCAAAAAGCAGCTGGATCATCAGTAAGAGTTCCAACAACATTACATAATTTAATTGCTATATATAAGACTCCTCTTGGAGTATCGTGGTATTTATATACTTTATGGATTATATCAATGGTATATGGATTATTGTCTGTTTATATAAAAAGAAAAGAAACATTATTTATAATTAGTGGAGTAGGTTTTGTAATTGAGCTATTAATGAATTTAGATATCTACATAGTTCAAAAAACATTAGTATGGGGAATGTTCTTCATGTTAGGAGCAGTACTACGTTCAGTAGATTTAAGCAAATTAAATATTAAGTTAGTGATTGGTACAACTGTAATTTTCGATATAATTTATATGATTTGTTGGTCAATTTATTACAGACCAAATGTGAAGAAAATGTATGTAACTTACGATACACCACAGTTTTGGGCTATTGCATTTATAGTGAGTGTAGGAGTGGCATTTATAATATATCCTAGAGTAGAGAAGATATTTCCAAAGTTTTTTAACTATTTTTCTAAATACGGTAAAGATAGTTTAGGAATATATATATTACATGCCCCGATTTGTAGTATGTTAAGAATAATTATGTTAAAAGTAGGAATCACATCAGTATATATACATATAATCTGTGGTTTAGTATTAGGTTGGTTCTTATCGATAATAGCTACTAATGTTCTTAAAAAAATTCCGTATATCAATATTGCATTGATGCCACAAAAATATATTAATTTTAGATAATGAAAATTTAGAATCTAATATGATTAAGATATAGTTGTATACTGATAATATTAGATAGGAATAGAATTTTTGAATCCATACTAATATTAATATCAAAAAGATTAGAAATCTTTTATTTTGAGATTTTATAATTGATGAGGAAATATAATGAAAGTAATAAAAAATTATTTATATAATCTTTCGTATCAAATATTAACGATAATTCTTCCAATAATAACAGTTCCATATGTTACAAGGATTTTTACCAGTGAAGACTTAGGTAATTATGTATTTTATAACTCTATTGCAAATTACTTCTCTTTATTTGCGATGTTAGGAGTTGGGGTATATGGTACGAAGCAAATAGCTGCTGCAAGTGATGTTAGTAGCACATTTTGGAATATTTATGCAATTCAACTTATTGCGAGTTTGTTCGCAATTATTGCGTATGTGATAGCGGTCATTAGTGTTCCAAATATGGGTGGAATAATACCGATAATATTAGGTGTTGTTTTATTTTCAAAGATGATTGATATCTCATGGCTATTCACAGGAAAAGAAGATTTTAAGAAAATAACACTTAGAAATACTGTTGTAAAATTATCTGGAGTAATTAGTATTTTTACCTTTATTAAAAGCAGCGAAGATGTATATCTTTATGTATTTTTAATTGTCATATTCGATTTCCTAGGACAATTTGTAATGTGGGTACCAGCGAAGAAATTTATAAAACGACCTACTTTTAATAAAAAAGTTATAAAGAAAAACCTACATCCTATTGTACTTCTGTTTTTACCACAGGTAGCAATATCACTTTATGCAGTATTAGATAAAACGTTATTAGGTATTTTAGGATCGTATTCTGATGTTGGGATTTATGAACAAGGGCAGAGGTTAACGAGCATACTTATTACTGTGGTTAGTTCGTTAGGTGCTGTTATGTTGCCTAGAGTAGCGAGTCTTCTTTCTGAAAAAAAAGAAAAGGAAGCACAGAATATGATAAGATTTTCGTTCATTTTGTATAATCTGATAATTTTTCCAATGATTTTTGGATTAATTGCGGTCAACGAAGTGTTTGTTAAACTATTTTTAGGAGAGGATTTCCAAGATGTTAAGTATGTCTTGTATATTATCGTATTTAACCTTATGTTTATTGGTTGGACAAATATTCTTGGATATCAAGTATTAGTGGCTAGAAATAAAAATAAAGAATTTATGTTGTCAACAACGATACCTGCCTTTGTCAGTGTAATCGTTAATATTGCAGTTATTCCACTTTTTGGATATATTGGAACGAGTCTAACATCTGTAGTAGTAGAAATTCTTGTGTTTGCTATTCAATGGTATTATAGTCGTAATATTATTAATAAGAATCTATTATTTAATATTGATTTAATAAAAATTATTAGTGTATCTTCTCTAATGTTCATAGCTATTATGCTATGTAAATATATGTTAGGATTAGAAGGAGTAGTTGGACTGTTAATTTATATTGGAGTCGGCGGTATTACGTATGTTATAATGAATGTTGTATTAAGAACCATAAAAATTAAAGAAATTAGGATGCTTTTGAAATAATATATAAAGATAAGAAAGATATAATTAAGAAAAATAAACTATTCTAAAATAAGAATGTGATTTTTATGAAAGGAATAATTTTAGCAGGAGGAAGCGGAACGCGTTTATATCTTCTTACAAAGGCGGAGTCAAAACAATTGATGCCAATATACGATAAACCGATGATTTATTATCTGATGTCTATCTTAATGCTTGCGGGAATTAAAGATATCTTGATAATATCTACACTAACAGATACTCCACGTTTTGAAGAGTTATTTGGAAATGGTAATGAATTAGGTTTAAACATTGAATACAAAGTTCAAGAAAGTCCGGATAGATTAGCTCAAGCGTTTATTATTGGAGAAGAATTTATCGGTGATGATTCTGTGTGCTTAATACTTGGGGATAATATATACTATGGTGGTGAACTTAGTAAGATGCTTCAACGTGCTGCTAGTCGTACAAGTGGTGCTACAGTATTTGGATACCGTGTTCATGATCCAGAGAGATTTGGGGCTGTTGAACTTGACAAGGAAATGAAGGCTGTGTCTATAGATTGGAAACGTGGAGATGAACCATACTATCCAAATTAATGACGCTAAAAATAATGAAATGTATCAAAAATATTTAGAAGAAGCAAAAGGTAAAGATGTTATCTTCTGTGGTCGTCTTGCAGACTATAAATATTACGATATGCATGTAGTAATCGAGAGAGCTCTTAATGTAGTAAGAGAGGAATTGAATAGATAATTAAAGGAGAGAAGATAATGAGTTCTAAATTTAAATTATGTAATGCTGGTCAAGGATTATTTTATACAGGGGAAATTAATCTAAGCAATAGAGAAACATTTAAGTTCATTTATGATTGTGGAGGTAATAACATTTCTGGAGCTATAAATCAACATATTACACAAGGTGATGTAATAGATATGTTGGTTATTTCTCATTTTGATGATGATCATATAAATGGATTACCAAATTTATTTAATAAAGTATCCAAAATAAAAAGAATTTTTATACCATATTATAGGGGGAAAGAGGACTATTTATTGCTGATGGCATATGTTTATGGAAATGGTGCAACTTTTGATAAGGTTGATGAAATAGTTCTTGTGAGTATTAGTGAAAAAATCGAAGATGAAAGAGATGAGTTAAAAGACTTTAATGAAATTGAAATAAAAGATTTTCATGATATTGATGGCTATAGATTACCAAATACTAAGATAAAGAAAATTGGAAATACGGTTCTTTCTGTAGAGGGGAAATGGATATTTAAGTTTTACAATGCAAGAATAAGCACTGATATTAATACTATAATTTTGGATATAGATAATCTTATAAGCAATAATAATTGTAAAGATTTAGAGGAGTTATTAAAACGAAACCTGAACGCTGCTAAAGTAGGTTTGAGAACGATTTATTCTAATTATTGCTCAAGCAAGTATAACAATTCTAAACAGAATCAGTCTAGTTTGTGTTTATACCATGCTCCTATAAAAAAAGAAACGTCTGGGATTCATTTAATGTTAGATAATGGAGTGAGGTTTGGGTGTTATTTTGAAATTTATCGATTTGGAACAATGCTAACGGGAGATATTTCGTTGAAGACAAAGAAAAAAACAGAAAACTATTACGATTTTATAAAACGCTATGAAAAGGAAGCATATAATACGGGTATATTTTTATTGCCTCACCATGGAGCAAATAATAATTGGAATAGTTTAATATTGGAGGATTTTATGAGAACACCTATTTTCTTAAATTCTTCGGGGATAAACAATAGATTTAAACATCCAGGATCAATGGTTATCAAAGAGTTACAAAATAATGGAAGAATAGTCTGTTTTGCTAATGAATATTTAATGGTTGAATATTATATATAATTCTATAAACTAATTTACTTTGTATATTATCACTTTTATTTCTGTTTTTTGAATTTATTGAGAGTGTATAATATTAAAGAGCTTTAGATATAAGAGAGAAAAGTAATAGGAGTGGTGGTTTCTAAGTGTACTATTTATGATAGATAATAAATAGTAATTAGAATTGTAGTTTAGAAAAAAGGAGTGGTATTATGAGTGGAAAAGTTATTAATTTAGAATTAGTATCAGAAAAAATAGAAGAGACTTATAATTATATAATAAGGGAGAGAAAATATAAATGCCCTTGTGGAGAAAACTATGTAATATTTTCAAAAGAAAGACCTAACGGTTATTATTATCAAGCAACTTTTGTAGATGTATTTTGTGATTGTGAAAAGTGTAAGAATAAATATAAATTCTCAGGAGGAACGGCGGTAAATAAGGAGTAACTTTCTTTATCTAACGATATTTTTCTCTCGAAACTGTCAAAGTCGGGAAAAACAGGGGGAAAGCTAGGACGCTTAATATGGCATAGTTTTTCTCCTCTTTTTCAAAATCAGCAAAATTTGAAAAAGAACTGAAATCCGGAGTTGGAATTCTTTCCATGCCCCGGATTTAATAGAGCCTCTTTTATTTGTTAATCCAGTGTAAAGGAAGGTGTTCTTAGAATTTAAATAATTTGCTTATCTCATTATACTAATTCCTTTTAACATTTGATATGTTTGTAGAGCATATTGATCTGTCATTCCACTAATATGATCAATGATTAGATGCACTCTTAGCCACCATTCTCTAATATAATAGTCTTCTTTATTTTTATCGAATTCGCCAAGAGCATTATGATATGCTATAATATATCGATTTCCTATAAAGTGGATTAACCTTTTTTCAAAATCATATCCATTTATATCCTTATCTTCTAGTATTTTACTAAAGTCATCGTAGTTCATTTCTAATATTTTTGTATATACATTAAGGATGCCTGTTATTACTGCATATCCTGAGATTTCAATACTTTCGGCTTCAAATGATTTATATAATATTCTTCTTGATACCTTTTTCATAATTTCTAGTACTTTCCCCATAGTATTTTCTTTAGAAATTAAACTTTCTGCTTTTCCTAAATAAATACCATCAGCAAGATCGATGAATCTATTTGCGGCTTCTTCTATGGCTTGCCTTGACCATGGTATTGAAAAGTCGTAAGTAAATCCTTTCAAATTAGATTGTTTAGGAATTGTAATCGTAGAATCTATTTCTCCATAAAGACTGTGCCATTCTTTTTCGAATTCTTCTACGAATTCGATTTCAGTTATTATACCCTTTTCAATACCATCAGCTATATCACTCATGCAATATGCAATATCATCAGCAGCTTCCATTATATATACAAAAGGGTATCTGAAACCTGGAGTCATGTTAAGTTCTTCATATATTTTCTTTACAATATTTTCTTCAGTATGAAAATATCCAGCTTTTTTATACAGTTTTGTATTTTTATCGTATCCAGGTGTTCTAGGATATTTTAGCATACATAGTAGTGTGGAGTAAGTTAAATTTAAACTATGGACATCTAAATCGGTATGAAGTCTAGTGACAATTCTAAAACCTTGTGGATTTCCATCAAATTCTTCAAAATCAGTAATTAATATGTTAAGTAAAGAATTATTATTATCAATGTTTTCTGGGAGATGTTTTTTTAAATATTTTGCCCACTCTCTGATAGCTGCTTCTCCAAAATGACCAAAAGGAGGATTTCCAATATCGTGTAGAAGACAAGCATTTTCAACGATTGATGCTAGAGGGAGGATGTTTCTTGGAGCCAATTTATTTTCCTTTTTTAATCGTCGTGAAATTTTATCAGCTAGTTTTCTTCCTATATTTGATACTTCTAAAGAATGTGTTAATCGTGTTCGTACGCTTGCATTTGACTCTAAGGAAAAAACTTGGGCTTTTTGTTGTAAACGTCTAAAGGATGAAGAATATATAATTTTAGATTTGTCACTATAGAAATGTTCTACGTTTCTTTTTCTTCTATTATCTGTTGATTTTCCTAATCTATTTGTATTTATAAATTTATTATAGTTATTGTCCATATTTTTGTACTCACTTTCTTAATTTTATTTTTTATAGTCTAATATAGTGTTTGCGCATGATTTATAGGAGTTGTTTTATTGGTAAAAGTTAATGATTTGAATTAGCTCGATTTTTATATAAAACCTCAGCAAATATTTTTAGAAAAATATTTTAAGTTTGTTTCTGTGGTTATACATGATTACAACACATATTTTATATTTCAAATTTAAATTTATAATTTAGAAAGAATAATATATTCTATGTATATTATAAATGAAAACACTTTAAATTGTACGTATAATACTAATGGGATATCGATTATAGAAGTAAAACTTATATTAATATACTAATGAAAAGTTAGATTATAAGTATAATATTTCAAAAAAGTATCTATTAATTTATATTTATATGCTTTATAAAATTAATTTGAATCAGAAATATTATATATTGAGTTGTATACTAGTGTGACAATGCCATTTCCAATCATTATTTTGAAAGTGAAAATTGATTATATCAATTGATTTATTTTCAGTAATATAATAAAATAATTGTTAACAGTCTATATTTAAGTGCCTTTTAAAATTTATAAAATAAATAGCTGAAAGGAGGGAAGCAAAAATGAATATTAATGCGATTGATTTGTTTTGTGGGATTGGTGGCTTGACATGTGGTATACAGAAGACAGGGATAAATGTTATTGCTGGATATGACATAGAAGCAAGTTGTAAATACGCGTATGAATATAATAATAATGCAAAATTTATTTTGAAAGATATTAGAGATATTTCAGATGGAGAAATTGACAATTTATATCCTAAAGATACTGATATAAGGATATTAATGGGATGTGCCCCCTGTCAACCGTTTTCATCATATAGCCATCGTTATAAAGAAAATGATAATAGAAAACAAAAAATGAATCTTTTAGATTATTTTGGAAAACAGATAGAAAATGTTCAACCAGAAATAGTTTCAATGGAGAATGTCCCACAATTAATTAACGAAGATGTTTTCTTTAATTTTTTGGAAATATTAGAAAAAAATAATTATTACATAACCTGGAAAGTTGTGTATGCTCCTGATTATGGGGTTCCTCAAAATAGAAAAAGGTTATTACTTCTTGCTTCTAAATTAGGAAATATAAAACTTATTGATAGTCTTTATGATAAAAATACTTATGTTACAGTCCGAGATGTTATATCTCATTTACCTGAACTAAAAGCGGGGGAAGTAAATGAAATTGATTTTCTTCATACATCAAGGAGACTTTCTGAACTTAACTTACAAAGGATAAAAAGTTCAAAGCCTGGTGGAACTTGGAAAGATTGGGACGAAAGTCTATTGCCTGATTGCTATAAACGTAAAAGTGGAGAAAGTTTTAGAGCGGTATATGGTAGATTAGAGTGGGATAAGCCAGCATCTACAATAACAACCCAATTTCCAGGTTATGGAAATGGTCGTTTTGGTCATCCAGAGCAAGATAGAGCATTATCATTAAGAGAAGGTGCTATAATTCAAACATTTCCCAATGATTATCAATTTATAAAGGAAAGAAAAGACTTAACTTTTTCTAAAATAGCAACACAAATAGGGAATGCGGTTCCTCCAAAATTGGGAGAAATCATTGGATTAAGTATAAAAAAGCATTTAGAGGAGGTATAACATAATGAATACTTTAGAATTTTCTATATCAAATAACACTGTAACACATCTAGGGAGAAATTTATATTCTACAACGCCCCCTGCACTAGCTGAGTTGATAGCTAATTCCTATGATGCTTACGCTACGAATGTAAATATTTTATTATCAAGTACCTCTATCTCAATAATTGATAATGGAAAAGGATTAGACTTTGATGAATTTAGAAATAAATATGCGATAATTGGTTCAGCAAAACAAAAGGAATCCCCATTCAATGGGCTACAAGAACGTAATCCTATGGGAAAAAAGGGAATTGGTAAGTTGGCCGCCTTTAGTCTCGGTAATACCTATACTGTATATTCAAAAACAGTTACTTCTGATAAATGGATTTCTTTTACACTTAATTATACTGATATGATCAATGGAGACAAGTGTTCGGTAGATGTGGAAGAAGTCGATTTACCTGAAGAATTCTCAAAGTACAATGCTTATAAATCAGGATTTATTGTTAAAATAACAAATGTAAGGAGAAATATTACGGCTAATACCAAAAAAAATATATTGGTGCAACTTTCTAGAAGATTTTATATAAATCAAGTAAAGGATAACTTTAGCTTAACGATTGACAATAAGAAAGTTAATCTAGATTCAAATTTATATTACGACAAAATTGAATATTTAATATATTTTGGATATAGCTCAGAGGAAGATTTAAAAAAACAATTTTCTAATAGTAAAATAATTGAACCTTATACTAAAGATGATAATATAAAAAACTATTTTAAAGATAAGAAAATAAAAGGGTGGATAGGAACAACTATTAAACCTAAAGATTTGAAAACTGAGTACGGAGCTAGTTTTGCTAATATTATACTGTTAGCCAATGGAAAAATTGCAGATGAAGATATTTTAAAAACAAAATCTACCGCAAGAATTGCAAATAATTATATTGTAGGTGAAATTTTTGCAGATGAATTAATTTCAAATTTAGAAGATCCAATTACTTCTAGTAGACAAGGCTTAGATGATTCTATTATAGAAGTAGAAGAACTTATAACTAATATTGATAAAATTCGAACACATGTGATAGAACGTTGGGATGATATTAGACAAAATAATGCTGTTGATAATTTACCTGAGAGAATAAAGAATAATATTTCATATAAAGAGTGGTTGAATACACTTAATTCTGACCAAAAAAGAATAAATAATAAGCTACTTAATTTACTATCTAGTAGATTAGATGACGAGGTACCTATTGATAATCAAGTTGTAGATTCTATGATCACCTCTATTGCAGGTGTTATAAATAATATAGAAACCGAAGATTTAATTTCTAGTTTTGAAAAAGAAGAAAATAATAATATACAAATAAAGTTATTATTAAAATTAATGGCTAATATTGCAAAAACTGAAGACCTTAATCATGCAAATCTTATAAAAAAACGTTTAGCAGCAATAACCAAACTTGAACAATTAATGCAAGAAACAGATTCAAAAGAAAAGATATTTGAAGAACATTTATCAGATAATCCTTGGCTTATTAATCCATATTGGAATATAGATAGAAATAATCCAACGGAGACAGACTATTTAAAAAATCAAGAATTTTTTAAATTAGACAAAGGAAATGATGAGTTTAAGAGAAATTTTTTAGATATTTCTATTAGAGTTGCAGAAGAAAAATATCCTATAATTATAGAATTAAAGAAAAATACCGCAGATGGTTATGCCAAGGTTAATTTTAACATGATAAATGAGCAAATTACCAATTATAGACAAGCAATGATTCAAAACATTCCTGAACTTAAAAGTGTTAAGGAAACAGAGATAAAAGTCATTTTTATTCTTTCTGAAAACACTGGAATGAGTGGAACAAACCAAAAAATAGAGTTTACGGAAAGAGAATTACAAATGCTTGAAATTTCTAATATAGAAATTTTAAAATATAATAAAATACTTTCTGAAGCAAAAAAAATGTATAGAGAGCATTTAAGATATCAGCAGGGAGCTAAATTGTATCCGTTATTACATAATGAAGAAAACAAGTAATTTTTCTTTAAATAGAGAAAGTACCGGGTACTGATATTTTAATCATGAAATTTTTTTCGTTATGAGATGTTTATTTTAGAGTCTTTTTATAGTATTTGATGTTGAAATAAAAAATATTAAGGAAAATTTAGGGAAAAGGTTTTATTTGTTGTATTCTCCCTTTTATTGATGTTTTCAGTATAAAGGGGGGTCTATAATTCTAATTCTTATTTTTTGTCAAATTTGGTTGTTAGGTGTCTAGATTAGAAAAAAACACTAAATACAGTATAATTAAGAATGAAAAGAATTTGTCTAATTATGAGATAGGAGTAGTTTGGGATGAAAGTTTTTGATGCAAAATTAAAAGATGTAAAAATAATAGAGTCGGATGTTTTTGGTGATCACCGCGGATTTTTCACGGAGAGTTATTCTGAAGAGAAGTATAAAAAACTAGGTATAGATTTTAACTTTGTTCAAGACAATCATTCATTATCAGTTGAAGCTGGTGTCGTTCGTGGGTTACATTTTCAAAGAGGAAGTGCTGCGCAAACAAAACTTATTCGTGTGGTAACTGTAGCAGTGCTTGATGTTATTGTTGACATGAGAAAAGGTAGCCCAACCTATGGACAGTGGGAGAGCTTTATCCTTTCAGAACATAACAGAAGACAACTTTTAGTTCCTAGAGGATTTGCTCATGGTTTTGCAACATTAACACCTAATGTTAACTTCATGTATAAGTGTGATAATTATTATAATGTAGAAGCAGATGCAGGAATTGCATTCGATGATAAAGAGCTTGAAATTGACTGGCAGATTGATTTATCAAAAGCGATTATTTCAGAGAAAGATAAAAAACTTCCTACATTCAAGGAATTTGAAAAGAACAATGATTTTGTGTATGGGGAAGTGTAATTATAATATTTTTTAGGGGGAAAAAGTCCTAGATTTAAACGAGAACTCAAAGACGCAGAAGTTTATTGATATCTGAATTTTTTTATAAGAGTTTTTAAGAAGTCTAATGAATTCTGTTGCGGTGGCTAGCTAATTAAAATCGTGATTTTTAAGTAATTTTCATTTTAGTGAAAACCTATGTTGTGATGTTCATATGAATATATTCCTTTCTATGAGTGTCGCAATTTATGGTTTAAAGGATTTTATACTTTCTATAATAATTATACTACTTTAAAAGGAACTCTCCGAATTAATTGACAACAAGGAAAAGTATATGGTAAAATATAAGAAAGTGAATGTGAAATGCTAGTACATTCCAACACGAAAGCCAATTGAAGTGCTGTTTCAATTGGCTTTTTATATTAATATTTAATATTCACATACAAAGTGACGAGTATGCGTCGTGTCCTAAAATGGCTACTTTTTCTCGTTGTTATCTTTTAGGAAATAATATTCTATTATCAAAAGAATTACTCCGGATAATAGATTCACAAGAATTTGCGAAATGCTAGTATTCATACCAACACCTCCCTTCCGGGGCAGTAGCCTACCTTTATTATAGCACTAGAAATCATTTTAGAAAAGGTTTTCTTATTAATGTTAAGACTAAAGTTAGATTTTTAAGATTATGTAAATAGGAGAAGGGATAGAGGATATGCCTTCGAATTAATTGACAACAAGAAAAGGTATGTGGTAGAATATATATAAGTGAATTGGACGATTATATTCACATGAGACCACGAAAAGCAACTGAAACGCCATTCAGTTGCTTTTTTATATGTATTAACATATTACTTAGTATGAGAATAGATATTCATACATGAGTGAATAACATGTACGTCGTGCCTAAATAGGGCAGTGTCAAGATTTTTGTGTAAACACAATCTGATGTTTTAAATAAAGTTAACTATTTATAATTTTATTAGTTCTTATGGCTTTTATTTCTTAGAGTTTAATAAGATTTTTCGAGAGATTTTGTCAAGAATTCAAAGAAGGCTTGCCCTTGTTCTTGACAAAATCATAGAAAAATCTAAACTCTAGAAGGGAATAAAAGCTAGTATATATATTTCTTCTATCATATTCTCTAATTCTTCTTTCGCCATACTAAAGCCATAGTGCGATATACCTACATATTTTACGTTATATTCACATGCTGATACACAAACATATCTGTTTAGAGATTGTTCATTAGGGAATTGTTCTTTTTTCTTTATCCCTTTTTTTAAATGTTTATTATAATTTTCTATTATATTTGTTGTATAAATACTTCTTCTTATTGATTTTGGAAATAAATAATATGTAAACAGACAATCTCTAACATCTAATAGACTATTTGTTACTTTAGGATATTTTTCTTTATATTTATCTATAAATAATGCTAGATTTGTTTCTGCCTCATCTTTTGTCGATGCTTGATACACTGCTTTTAAATCTTCTGATATTTCCACTTTATCTTTTGATCTTACTTTTAGTAAAATATTTTTTATTACATGCGTCCAGCATGTTTGATACTTTGCTTTAGGAAAGGCTTCTTCAAGCTTTTCTTTTATTCCTTTTAATCCATCTGTGACAAACAATAATACTCTATTTAAACCTCTTTTCTTAAGATCTTCTAACATATCTTTGTAGTTTTCTGGTGATTCTGTTGGAAATAATTCATATGATAGGATTTCTTTTTCTCCACTTATTGTTATTCCTATTAATATATGTAGTGCTTCTTTTCCCACTGTTCCTCTTTTTACGCTAATATATGTTGAGTCTGCATATATCACTGCATATTCTTTTGTTATTTTTCTTGAATGATATTCTTTAACTTTCTCATCTAATTGTTTAGTTATAACACTTATTGTTTGTGGTGAGTAGTAATATCCATACAATTGTTCTACAATTTTACCTATTTCTCTTGTGGTCATACCTCTTTTATACAGTAATATTATTGTTTCTTCTAAATTTTGTGTGTTTCTTTTATATGGTACTAGTGTTTGAGGTATAAATTCACTATTTCGATCTCTTGGAACTTTTATTAATGACTTTAGTCAGTTGAGGAGGCGAAGTCTCCGAAACAAAAAACCACCCGCTATGCGGGTGCGAGATAAAAGTTAAACAATTGAAAAATCATCCTTTCTTGATAAAATAAGAGTAGTTCAAGCTCTAAAATAAAGAAAGGATGATTTTAATTATGGCAAATAAACATAATAGTTTATCGCATACAAAGTGGTTGTGTAAATACCATATTGTATTTACACCTAAGTATAGACGAAAAATAGAATTTAATCAATATAAACGAGATATAGTAGGTATAATAAAAAGGTTATGTAAGTATAAAGGAGTGGAAATAATAGAGGGATATATAATGCCAGATCATATACATTTGCTACTATCAATACCGCCAAAATACAGTGTTTCAAGTTTTATGGGATATTTGAAAGGGAAAAGTTCACTGATGATATTTGATATGCATTCAAATTTGAAATACAAGTACGGAAATAGAAAGTTTTGGGCAGAAGGATACTATGTAAGTACAGTAGGTTTGAATGAAAGCACAATAAGAAAATATATCAGAGAACAAGAATCGCATGACATTGCAATAGATAAACTGACAACAAAAGAATACACAAATCCATTTGGAAATAAAAAAAATAGATAAACCCGTTTAACGGGTGGCGGGCGTTAAAATACAATAGGGCTTGAACGAATGTGAAAGCCAGCGCCTTGAGGTGCGTGTTAGTAACAAAGGGTTATACCCACAGAGAAAACCACCCCTTTTCAGGGGTGGTCATTATTTGATAGTTTCCCATACTCACTGTATATTGTTTTTGAATAACTTCCATTTCTTGAATTTCCTGTATTATATCCTTCTACAGAATGTTTTTCATAATTTAAAAATCCTGTAAGTTCAGCTTCTAATACTGTGTTTATAGCTTTTTCTACTTCAGCTCTAAATATTTCTGAAATATCTTCTCCTTTTAGTAGTGCATTTACTAATTTTGTGTTATTATTATTCATGAGAGATTCCTTTCGTAATGAGTTGTCGTTAACTTTATTTTACACCTAGGAGTCTCTTTTTTCTATGTCTTTTTTTCCAACTTCTCTTGACTTTTCTGTTTACACAAAATATTATACACTATCCTAAATAGGGCTACTTTTTCTTGAGAGCAACTCAAAAATCGTGATTTCGTAGAAACAAAATTTTGTCGAGTTGCCCCCCGCACAGTTTATTATATATCTAAAAAGCTTCTATAAAGCGAATTTAGCTATCAATAAATCACTGCGTCTATGAGTTTTCATATGAACTTTGTTAAATTTTAGGACTTTCTGGTTAGCCCTTTTTTTATTTCTGTTAACAACCATAAATTATTTTATATTCTTCATATTTGATGCTTTACTAGTTGTTAAGTTTGTATTATATTAAAATATAGTGTAGAATAAAGTTGAAGGAAGGGTGAATTTTATAAAAATTTTCATACAAAAGTTGATTGTTAAAATCTCTGTAATTTTTATAGATTTACTCAAGAAAAAAAAGGAGGGGGCAGACATGAATAATAAAAAAATTATAAAATTTCCTGTCAGTAAAAAAGGATATACAGGAATTAGGAATAAAACGTATAGAGACTTCGAGCTTAATCATGGCTATAGTAGGATTAAATTCTCATCTGAAGAGCTTGAATCTGATTTTAAGGAATCGATGAGGCTTTTTGCGGAGTTTATTGAGAATATAGATAATCCTGAATACGCGATTTATATTGAAGATGCAATAGCTTTATCTAAGTATAATGTGGATGCTAGAGTCTGGAAAATTGTTAGTAAAGATTGTACAGAATATGAAATAGAATTAGCATTACTACGCCTAAAAGATGAAGTATATACCTTCGAAGAAGGTTATGTCGAGGGTAAACTATTTCCGATTAACTATCTTCATTTAATAGTTTGCCACCATCTTGCGGAATTTTATTTAGGTAATAAGCTGTATAGCAAAGTTTGGGATGCATATAAACCTTTTTATATGGCTTTAGACATGGCTGATGAAGTTTTAGTGCCGATGTATCACAATTTTATCGTAGCTAGCCTGATATTAAACGATTTTACAATGCTTAACCATTACTATAAACTTATGAACAAACGCGGGAAAAATGATGATGTTATTTTATTATCAAAAGTTTTCTATCATTTGATGCAAGGTGAGGAGAAAGAGGCTGTCGCGTTTTACAACAAGTTGATAAAAAATAATAAATACATTTCGGATGTGTTAGATAGAATTGCTAATCCTAAACTGATAGAGTTCAGTACGGATGATGATTGTAAATATCTAGATGCGCTTAATACAGTTATAAAATTCGATTATTTCATAAATAAAGAGTATTACTTCGATTTCCTTATGCATGTGAGAGAAAGTGAATATGTAATTGGAGACGAGCTGGATAAGTATGCAAACCGCAAGGAAATAACAGTTGCTGATATGAAACGAGATAGATCATTTATGGCGATTAGAGATACGGAATTAAAAATTATGCATGAGAACTTTTTATTAACAAAAGAGGATTTCTTGAAAATTACGAAGTCTGAATTTCTGAAGATAAAAGGTTTAGGTAAGGGAACTATTAGAAATTTACATTTAAATGGTGTAATGTTCGCTGATGATAGTGAGTTTGATATCCAGATGGAACTTATGGAGGATGACTTATGGTAAAACATGATAGAGAATTCGAAATATTGCTTAAAGAGTTTTTAGAAACCGAAGGGAAGCATTTTTCTAGTAGGGAAGAGGCTACCGAGGTATTTGAACGTATTTACAATTTAGTCGACGAAGGTTATAAGATAGACGCTCCTCTTAGTGATTTTGTTGATGCGATTGATGAAGGGGATATGAGCGCTGTTGATAAGATAAATGCTTTACGTGAGCTTCATGAGGAAAACAGAGATGCTCTAGATAGGGCTGTAGAGTTGGAAGAGGATATTTTATATTCAGATAATGATGAAGACACTGAACAGATGCTATTAGCAGATGCTCTTGCTGGTTATTATAGTGAGGCTGGTATGAATGAACAAGCTGCAAAACTATTTGAACTTATGCTGATGGCGAATCCAAGTGATTTTCATGAGGTTATAGATCTCTTGACGCTTATGTATGTTCGCCTAGATAGAGAGAGTTCATTAATGAATCATATCGATTGCTTTGATTATGAAGAATCAGAAGCTGCATTGTTATTGTTAAGTATCTTTGGTATAAATCAAGAAAAATTTGATGAAGCACAATATTACATGATGAAGCTTAAAAAACTTAATGAGTGCACGGGTAATATTTTTAAAGGTGGGTTTAACAAGGTTCTTGATTATATAGAGGGAACACCGGATTTTGAGAAAGGTGCTAATAAGGAAAAATCTTTTGAAATGCACTTTGCCGCTGGTGTCGTTAAAGAATATCTTACTAACAAATATCATTATGAATTGTTGGAGAAATTCTATAGAGAGGATATGGAGAAAAAACAAATCCTGATTGTTGAAGGACGTAAGTCTGCATCTAAAGAAGTTATGAAAGAAGATCCTGTCTTCAAAGGAATGGAAAAACAATTGAACAAGTTTATCAATGTAGAATTGTATAATAAAGAAATTATCGAATGTTATACAGAAAAGGAACTGAAAAAACTAGATGGTATCGGAGTAGGTATTATCAAAAAACTGAAAGATAATGGTGTGAAGTTCAAAGAAGAATAGGAGTGACTCAAAAATTGTGATTTCGAAGAAACAAGATTTTGTTGGATCACCGCCGCAAAGTTTATTAGATATTTAAAAAGTTTTTATAAAGCGAATTTAGATGTCAATAAACCACTGCGTCTATGAGTTATCATATGAACTTTGTTAAATTTTAGGACTTTTTGATCAGTCACATATATATACAAATAGCTAAAATCATTTTGGTTTGAAAGTAAATAGAGAAGAGAGTTTGATCTTCTAAAAGTTGTATATATAAAAATAATAAATCCGGGCTGGAATTTTTTCCATGCCCCGAATTTATTATATAACCAGAAATCTGGGAAGAATGAGTGTCTTAAAAATCGATTTTATCGAGTCGACTCATGGTTTCCCAGATTTTTTTATTAAGTAAAATGGAAAAAAGGGTCAAAATTTCCAATTTGGAAAGGAAAAGAGAATTCAAAATGGAAAAAACAGTTAAAATTTCCAATTTGGGATAGGGAAAATAGTTCAAACTGGAAAATACAGGTAAAATTTCCATTTTGGAATTAGGGGGTAAGTGCCCCGTAACGAGTATAATAAGTTACAATAAAAACCCTCCCATATTGCTGGAAGTGATTCGAGAATCGTGATTTCAGAGAAACAAGATTTTGTCGAATCATGTCCAACCTGTGTAAGGGAGATTTTTAAATTTCTATTTAATTTTATCGTTTTGAATACTCAACAGCTCTTGCTATTTTTGGTTTAGCAGGATTTTTGTCGATATTGTTTTCTTCTAATAGTTTTTCAAATGCGACTAAGCCTGTTTCGTGATCTTTTGTCTCGAATTCTAATTCGTAATCGACGATATCATTGATAAATGTTGTCTCATCAAGTACCAATAAGCCTTCTTCTAAAGTAATTTCATGTCTTAATGTCTCGATTTTTTGAATCAGCATTGGAGTTTTAATCTTCACGTTCATTCGCTCTAGCTCAGCGATAATTTCGTTCGGTAAAATCGGCAGTACTGTCGGCTCTTTTGGATATCTTTCATTAAGGGGTACGTTTATCTCAACATTTTGAGTTTCACCTTTTACCTTTAGAGTCATCTCTGTTTTTTTATTTGTATAACGAATTCTTAGTGCTGCTCCGATTTTTTTGAAACTTTCATCTGCATCATCATAGTAGAAATTTTTGTTTATTATTTCTTCAGAATTTTTTAAGTCATATTTTTCAAATAGTGACGCATATTGATCTTTTGTCAGTAAGTTTTTAAATTCTATTTCTATTTCTCGCATAAAATTTCCTTTCTCTTTTCAATCGCAATAATAAATGGTGCGTTGTTTTTCTGATTTATAAATTGATAAACCAATACTTCAGCTTGTTTTTGGTCGAGATTTTGAAGTTCATTTAACAATGCTTCTTTTTCCACTTTACCATTCTCATGTCCCCAATAGACAATAATAACGATTCGTCCACCGATTTCTAGGTGTAATAAGAATTTTTTAATCGTTGCAAGTGTTGTCTCGGCTAGTGTAGTAATCTCATGATCTGCATTTGGCAGGTATCCTAGATTAAAGACAACTGCACGGATTTTTTCATCTATATACTTATTAAATTCAAAGTGTGAATCTAAAACAATCTCGCATTTGTCCGCTAGCTCAGCTTCTTCAATTAGCCTCGTAGTGTTTTCTATTGCTAATTCTTGGATATCAAATGCATAGACTTTTTTAGCTGAAGTCTTCGCTAGAAACAATGTATCATTTCCATTTCCAGCTGTAGCATCAACAACGACTGAATTTTTATCAATAACTTCTTTTAATAATTTTTTGCTAAAAGCTAATACCTTGTCCATATTATTATCCTTATTATAAAATTATTTTTGTCTATCTGCTTTCATTTCAGAAAGAATATCGCTAAGTTCGTAGTAATTATCGCTAGCTATTGTAAAGTCAAGTGATGTATTAATAATCTCAGCTAATAGTTTTGAATTATCACTTGTATAGTCTTCTTCTCTATTTAGGTTTTCTTTAAAATCTGCGACAAGTTTTTCTAATTTTTCTACTAAATCAGCTTCTGTAGTTTCATCATTTTCATCAAATTCTTTAGTGTAATCTTTGATATTAAAGCTAAGTCCATCTTTTAATGGTGCGATATACAAAGCTCGTAGGTTATTTACGTCCTCACCAACTGCAGCTGAAAGTTCATGTAGAGGAGCAGTGTAAATTTTCTCATCTTCTGCACCGGCTTGCTCAATAACTGTAACTTCATGATTATAAGGATAGAAGGACATAAGTTCGTCAGAGACATTAGCCGCAGTTAAATCATCATAGCATTGAGTGATAAGTAGGTGTTGTAGTGGACTAACCTGTCTTAACGTCTCAAGCGCAGTGGCATCAACAAGAGAGAATCCCTCTACAGGATCGAACTTCGCTGCGTTAAAACAAGAATCTAAAAAGCTCTCACCACCAACGATTTTCACATCTTTACCACTGTTTATTAGAAGTTGAGTAGTTAGTTCAGCAACCATAGGATGCCCAGGAACGAGATACATTACATCGTTAGCCTCAGCAACTTCAAGAATATAATTCGCAATACCGTTATATGTATTTTCGAAATTTTCACTTTCTGTATAAAACCTGTCACAAGTTTCAAATACGATATTATTTTCCTCCAAGAAAGAAATCGCAGGGTGCTCTTTAGTACGAGCGATAACCTTTGCATTAGTGTTATCTAGTAATAGTTGTTTGATATTTTCCTTAATGTTTGAACTATCATTAGGTCCAAGTCCAATAATATAAATCATAATGTGCTCCTTATTTATCGATTTAATTGAGTTTTTTTATTCAAAAGTAGTGCGTAAACCTAGTACGGATCACTGTTTCGAATTCTTAATAATATGTTTCGATTCAAAAGCAATATGTAAACCCAGTACAAATAATTTTTTTAAAAATTAATAACTTCATCTAGTACAAATCACTTTTTTTCATTTTTGTATGTTTTCTTTAATACAAAAGTGTCTTGATTGTCTCAAGTGCCTCACTTTCTTCAACATTGTTATTATAACATAAATTAAGGTTTGAGTTGATAAAAATATTTATCTACATATTATCGATTCATTATTCAAATATGCAGTATGGTACGACTGGAAATGGAGTGAATTATAAATAATAATGATAAATCTTATATTAATAAACAAGATTGTTCACTACAGTAAAGAGAAGAAATATTTCCTTGGAAATTTAAGTTTCCCTTGTGAAGATTTATGAGATATGGTGGTTTTAGAGTTAAATTATAGAAAAGTATAGATGATATTTACTATTAAACTTTGACATAATAAAGTTTTAATAAAAAATAAAATTCAAATATAGCATTAAATTTATGTCTATACAAGTCCGCAAAAAGTAAGAATATTTTTTAAAATGAAAAGTTTTATAAAACTTAATTAAGTTAGTCTTATGCTTGATATATTAGGATTTACATATATATTATAAAATGATATAATATGATTATAATAAAGTATTATAAGGAGGAAATAAATATGTCAATTAAAGTATTAAAAGTTGCTAAAGCAGCACTTAAAACACCAGGAGTATTTGCAGGAGGAGTAGCATTCGGGACTTTCGGTCTTAAACTTTTATCAAGTAAAGATGCGAAGAAAGGTTACTCAGTTGTTTTATCAAAACTATACAAAGCAAAAGATGGAGTAGAAGGAACAGTATCAAATATCAAGCAACATGCTGACGATGTTGTAGCGGATGCTAAAGACTTATACGAAAAAGAAAAAAGAGAAAGCAATCTTCAAGAATTAGAGGAAAAATAAGATGGATTTTAAAATACTACATCTTTCGAGTACAAGAGCGAGGGTTAGAGTTAATTTTTGCTTAACACCAGATGTAAAAGTATATTTTAAAGAACAGGCATCAAAAATCGAAAATATACAAAAAGTGGACTTTTATCAAGATGAGTACACTTTTGTTGTTATATTTAAAGATGGTTGCAACAGTTGTTTGCGAGAATTTTTTAAATTAGTAGATAAAGAAAGAGTTAAGGACTGTTATGAAAATCCGGTTGTAGTAGCTGAAGAAAGTCCTTATTCAATTATTATGAATGCCGTGTTTTGGCGTGCGATGTCTAAGCTGTTCGTGCCACTTCCATTTAGAGCTATTCACACATGGTGGAAAGCATCAGGGTATTTAAAAGATACGCTGAAATTACTATCACGTAAGCAACTTACTATGGAAACACTAGATTCTGCAGCGATTCTTGTGTCATTGGCGACGGGAGCTCGTGAAACGGCAAGTTCTATTATGTTCATCCTGGAATTAGGAGAAGCTCTAAACAACTGGTCTGAGAAAAAATCTGTAAAAGTACTAGAACAAAGTCTAACTTCTATGGATAAAGAAATTTGGCTTGTTGAAGAAGAAGGTAATAGAAAAGTAACTTGTGCAGAGGTGAAAAAAGACGATATAATCTTAGTTTCAGAAGGTAATGAAATTCTATTCGATGGAATTGTGATGAGTGAGGGAGCTAGTGTTGATGAAAGTTCATTGACAGGTGAAAGTTTCCCTGTTGTGAAGAATATCGGAGATAATGTTTATTCTAATACGATAGTTGTTAATGGTGAGATTAAGCTGAAAGTTGAAAATCCACAGGTTAATGGTCGCATTCATCATTTAATTCAACTGATGAAAGATTCTGAAAGTAGAGAAGATGCATATCATTACAAATATATTAAGTTAGCCGACAGTATTGTAAAATATAACTTCCTAGCGATGGGACTAACGTATTTATTTACAAGGTCATTCGTGAAGGCGATGTCGTTCCTACTAGTAGATTACTCATGTGCATTGAAATTATCAACACCAGTAGCCTACCTAACTACTATAAAAAATCTAATTGATCAAAAAATTGTGGTGAAAAATTCAGTAACTCTTGATAAATATGAGGATATAGATACATTTGTTTTTGACAAAACAGGAACAATTACAGTATCTAAGCCATACATTCAAGAAGTACTACCATTTTATGAATATTCTTATGAAGAAGTTCTTAGAATTGGAGCGTGTTTAGAGGAACATATCTATCATCCAATTGCCAGCGCCGTTGTAAGCAAGGCGGAAGAAGATGGAATTGAGCATGAAGAGATGCACACGGAATTATATCATATTGCTTCTAAGGGAATTGTTTCTCATATTGAAGGAGAAAAAGTCGTTATTGGAAGTAGACAATTATTAAAAGATGAAGATATAGTTGTTACTGCCGAACAAGAACAAATCATAGCTGAAAAACAAGAACAATATAATCTACTATTCTTAGGATATAAAGAAAAATTAATCTCAATTTTCTGTGTGGATATTCCATTAAGAGATGAGGCAAGTACAGTATTAGCTGAGCTTAGAAATAAAGGTAAAAAGGTAGTTCTCTTAACAGGTGATAACGAAATTAGAACTAAGAAAATTTTAAAAGACGTAACTTTTGATGAAGTACATACAAGTATGACGCCAGTTACGAAGTTTGAGTATATTAAGGGTGAAAAAGAACGAGGAAGACATGTCCTGATGATAGGTGACGGTCTAAATGACTCAGCGGCACTATCAGAAAGTGACGTAAGTATTGTTATGAGCGAAAGTGCTGATCTTTCAAAACAAATCAGTGATGTCGTTCTAAAATCAGATTCACTAAACTCGCTATTATTACTGTCAGATGTTTCAAAAACACTACGAGCTCAAATGAGCAACAATGTTAAGAGTACAGTATCGATTAATAGTTCGCTGATATTCTTAGGGTTAATAAATGTATTACCATCGAATTTATTAGCATTATTACATAATCTAACTACATTTAGTATTGTACTTAAGAATTTTAATATTAAGTAAGGTGTCAAGTTAATAATGTTTGGAGGAAGGTATTTCCTCTTTTGAATATGTAAACTAAATTAGTATTATTAATTGCCGGGTTATGTAAACTGACAACAATAGAACTCGAATCTAGGAGGAATCTTAGGTTCGAGTTTTTTGTATAGGTCAAATATTTTGTTTGATTTAGATGTATTTTCATTAGAAAATAAAGATATTTTAGAGTATAATGAAGGTAAGAAAGATAAATAATTAAAAGGTTTAGTGTAAAGTTTCATGTTAAAATGATAGGGGGATTATAAAATGGAACAAGTACGACATAAAGACGCAAGACCAACAATGGATTTAGTTGCGAAAAAAATATTTAATGATCCAGAAATAACTGCAGAGTTTATAAGAGATATTCTCGAATTACCTGTAAAAAGTGTTAAGATTCTAGATGGTACACAGATACATGGAATAGAAAATAAAGATATACCATTGTATATTACACATGTAGATGTACTTGCGGAACTGAATGATCAAACCCAGGTTATCATAGAGATTCAAGTAACATTGCAGGCAGATTTTATGAAAAGATTATGGTTGTATATCTGTGAGCAAGTGTCAAAAAACTTGGATAGCTATAAAAGAGATGATGTATTGACTCATCATCTAGCAAGAGAGCTAATACCAGTATATGCTGTAGCAATAACAGAAGAAAATTATTTTGAAGATAACAGAGCGATTCATGTATTTAGTTTACGAGATGCAGAAACAAAAGAAGAGTTAAGAGTAAAAGTTAAAGGAATAGAAGAAAAAAGAAATCTAGTACAAATAGCATTTCTAGAGTTGAAGAAATATAAACCAGAAATGAAGGATAGTTATAACAAGGTGCGTTGGATGGAACTATTTGGGAACAAACCATTTACACATAAACCAGAGAGTATAATAACTAAGGCTGACAGAGTACTAGATGTAAAAGAGTGGAATAAGGAGGAAAAAGCTATGTATGATGAATACACGAGAGCGTGGGATGGATGGCTTGCACATCTAGCGTACTTAGAGGAAAAAGAAGAAGAAGCAGTGGAACGCGGAGTTGCAAGAGGAATCGAGCAAGGAATCGAGCAAGGAATCGAGCAAGGAAGACTAAGAGAATTGGTTAGCCTAGTAAAAGAGGGACTTATTTCAAAAGAAGTTGGCGCTAAAAAGTTAAATATAAGTGAACGAGAATTTGAAAAATATTTGCAGTAGGCGAAAAGTACAGAGGAGCAACTCGAATCTAGGAGGAATCTTAGGTTCGAGTTTTTTGTATGATTTTATATAAACTTTTAAAAAAATTAAGACTTTTGGGTTAGTTCCAATCTTTCGTTAAGATTACGAAAAAATAATAACTTATGGTACAATAGAACTAAATTAAGAAATAAAAAATTAAGAGGATATACTATGGGTAAAAAAATAAGAAAATTTCCATCGATAAAAAAGAATAATAATTTCGCCTTAATAAGAGAAATAGAGCCGGTATATACAGAATTACAAGAAAATACTTTTAAGAATATAAAATTCATTAATAGAGAAGATCAACTGGATTTTAATGAATCGTTAAAACTTTTTGCTAATTTTATGGTGACAGGAGATAAGAAATTTATTGAAGAAGCTTATCTAAAATCACCTTATAATATTTTTGCTAATATGTATATGCTATCTGAACAACAAAAATCTCCCCTTGAAGTAATAGAGGATATTAGCGATTTGAAATTTAAAACTGTGAAATATCCTATTGTAGGTAATCCTAATTTCAAGAATGATTTTAATAAGGTTGTCATTCAGCATTTGATTTCAATTTGTCTTGATAATCAAATGTATAGTGCAATTCCTAACGCTAGTCTTATTTGGATAAATCTTGAAAAAGGAGAGCTTAAACTTGATAGTATTTTAATGGATATTATTATAGCTTATTTAAAAATTGATTCAGCAGATAGGTTTTATAGATTGTATAATAAATTATCACCTGCCTCGAAATTAGATGAATTTGTTCAATTAGCTAAGATAATATTTGATATTAGAAGGTTGGATGATGACGCAGTTGTAGAAACTATGGCGACTCTAAAATACATTAATCCGAAAATTGAGAGATTACTAGATCTTGCATCAAATGAAAAATTATTTAGTGAAAGTGAATTTACTAGGTTGATGCACAAAGAGACAAAGGTAGAACAATTAATTGAATTTATTATGATTGAATATGTGATGGAGTATTTAACGTGGGTTAATTCTCGTATAAGAACTGGAAAACAATTAAATGAAAAAATTAAAGCAAGAAGCATGTCTGTAGAAACAATGAGAAACGATTCGATTTTTGAAAACCTTAATACTCAGGCGCTAAAAGCTCTGAAAAAAGAAGGATTGTTAGCAAAAGAGGATTTCTTAAATGTCACAGAAAAATATTTATTAAAGGAAGTTGATAACGTAGGGAAGAAATCTATAGAACAATTGAAAGAAAATGGTGTAGTGTTTAAAAAGGAGGTAAGAAGCTAATATGAAAAATGAACAGGTAATTGAGATATTAGGTCCAGATTGGGAGAAGGCTACAGAAATAATATTAAAATATCATAAAGAAATAATTAATGAATTAGATAAACAGCCTACACTACCGCAAGTAATTTATTTAGATAAGGTTATAAATAATCTTAAATTTATTTTCAACATGGCTTCTGATATAAACGTTGATTTAGAGGAAACTGACTGGGGTAAAGCCGTACTAGATATTTTTTCAATATCTGCAAAAAAGTTTAAAGAAGCTCATAAATATACAGATAGTTTGGAGTTATTATTGTTGATTTATTTGGCTAATCCAAGTAATAAGACGGCCATAAAATATGATATAGCAGAAATGTGTGTAGAGTTAGGTAGGCATTTTATTTTTGAGGAATATTTTCATGATACTACAGATTTAGAGTTGCTTATGGCAGGAACATTGTCAGCTATTATGGAAGGAGATGAAGAAGAAGCGAGGGTTTATTTCGAGAGATTGCGAGAAGAACACCGTGATGTTGCACTATTCTTCAAAAAAGATTTTCACCTTACCAATAATATAAAAAGAACTATTCCGAAAACATTAAAAAATAATGATGAATTTTTTAATATGTTGATGAGATATAAAGAATATTTTCAGAGTGAACATTTTTATTCTGTACTTAGATATTTCGCGAAAAATCCAGTGAATATACGAAAAATCAAAGAGGAGAAAGAAAAAATTCAAAGACAAAAAATGGAAATGTACAGATTTTTACAAAGTCTAGGTATAAATCGTAGTGATTATGCGTGGAATCTTGTAAATTTTGGAATTGGAACTAAAGATGATTTCAAGAACTATACTAAAAAAGAGGTTTTAAGCATAGATGGTATCGGTCCGAAAACTATTGCGAAGTTAGAAGAAGCGGGTATAGAGTTTAAGGAAGTGTAAGAAATAGGGAGTGACTCAAAAATCGTGATTTCGGAGAAATCGATTTTGTTGAGTCACCCCCGCACAGTTTATTAGATATCTAAAAAGCTTTTAAAAGCGAATTTAGATATCAATAAACCACTGCGTCTATGAGTTTTCATATACACTAATTTAAAAATTTTGGACTTTTGACTCAATCCTATTTATTATAGACCCAATTTTTATGAATTGATTAAAGGTATATGTTGAGAAGAAACTCGGATTCGGAAAAATTGGATTCGAAGATTTGTTAATACTGAAGTCGAAAAAATATGAGAGTAGGCTATGAATATAATGGAACCGTCTCGGAAATCTGTATTTTTATATTGTTATTAATTGTAGTATTAATATCGTTACTACCTGTGAATAATAATTATTTAAATGTAAAATCAACAAAGGGACTAAAAGGTTTTCTAGCTTTAGAAATAGTGTTTCATCATTTGTCACAATGGGTTACTACAGGAGTAGAGTTTTCTAATTTCAATTATATGGGAACATATACAGTATCAGCATTTTTCTTTTTATCTGGATATGGTTTATATATCCAAAATGAAAGAAAGGAAGGGTATTTAGACAATTTTTTAGTGAAAAGATTATCTAGAGTTATTGTTCCGGTTATATTTGTATCAGGAATATATATTGTTTATTTTATATCTAATAAGTATGTCATAACAATTAATTATTTTATTAATCTATTTACAAAAGGCAGTACTATAATAGCGAACGGTTGGTTTGTTGATGTAATTATTTTGCTGTATGTGTGCTTCTATGTATCATTTAAAATATTTAGTAATAAAACTATAGCGATATTAGTGAATACGATTTTAATAGTAGGGTACATTATCTTAGCGACTAAATTAGGTTATGATTTTTGGTGGTACAATAGTAGCCTTCCTTTTGCACTAGGATTGATATGGGCGAAATACAATAAGGAAATTGATAAAGTGTTAAGCGATTATTATTTTATATGTATAATTTTAATCACTTGTTTATTATTTATTTCACATCAATATAGTTTTATTCTAAAAAAATTGAACTTAGTAGATGATTATAGCTATGGATTTGCAGCAAATATAGATAATATTATCTTTACTGTATTTTTTATTTTGATAGTTAGGAAAATAGATTTTTCAAACAAGTATCTACTATTTTTAGGAAAGATATCGTTTGAATTGTATATGATTCATGGTTTAGTAATTTCAATTTTTGGAAAGTATTTTGTAACATCTAGATTAAATGATATTATATTTACTATACTAGTTTTATCTGTTAGTATAATATTAGCGTGGTTAATCAATCTAATAATTAAGAAAACTAGTATTAAGACAACCTAATTTGGTTGTCTTTTTTACTTCCATTTCTTCTGTTCTATTATAAAATATGGTATAATAAAGAGATGAAATAAATTAGTAGAGCTAATCGAAGAAGCTGATTAGCTATTAAGGTGAAAGATGAACATTGATAATAGATTTGAAACAGAAGCGGTAAAAAAATATAGAGCTTCGATTGAAAAGAAGAAGATATCGTTATTTCTGAAATTACTTTTTGATAAGGTGTTGGCATTGATTTTGCTTATTCCTTTATCGCCGATAATTTTAGGGATAGCTATTTGGATAAAACTTGATAGTGAAGGACCTGTATTTTACAGGCAAGAGCGTATTACAACTTATGGTCGAACTTTCAGAATCTTTAAGTTTAGAACTATGGTTAAAGATGCAGATAAACTTGGAACAGCTGTTACTCAGCAAAATGATCCTCGTATTAGTAAAGTAGGACATAAGCTTCGTAAATTACGTCTTGATGAACTTCCGCAGCTTATTAATGTCCTACTAGGTGATATGAGTTTTGTTGGAGTAAGACCTGAAGTAGCAAAGTATGTAGATAAATATACTGATGAAATGAATGCAACATTACTTCTTCCTGCTGGGATAACTTCTCCAGCGAGTATCGAGTACAAAGATGAAGACGAAGTTATTGAGAAATTCAAAGGTAGTGGAAGAAGTGTAGATGAAATCTATGTGGAGGAAATTCTTCCAGATAAGATGAAATATAACTTAAAGTACATTGAAGAATTCAGTGTTATAAATGATATTAAAATAATGATAAGAACTGCTATAGCGGTTGTTAAATAGAGATAGGATACTTTTAAGTAGAATTTTAATAATTAGGAGTTTGAGATGAAAAAATATAATATACCATTTTCTCCACCAGATATTAGTGATGGAGAAATTAATGAAGTAATAGATACTTTGAAATCAGGTTGGATTACAACAGGACCGAAGACAAAAGAATTAGAAAGAAGATTATCTGAATTTACTAACACACCTAAAACTGTTTGTCTTAATTCTGCAACTGCAGCGTTAGAATTAACGTTACGTGTTCTAGGTATTGGTGAAGGTGATGAGGTAATCGTTCCTGCGATGACTTACACAGCTTCTTGTAGTGTGATTTACCATGTTGGAGCGAAGGCTATTATTGTTGATATTGCTGAAGATAGCCATGAGATGGACTACGACGCTTTGGCTGACGCTATTACTGAGAACACTAAGGCTGTTGTTCCTGTTGATTTAGCAGGGATTCCATGTGATTATGATAAAATTTTTGAGGTAGTGGAGAGTAAGAAACACTTATTCAAAGCCAATAGTGAATATCAAGAAAAGCTTGGTAGAGTGGCTGTTGTAGCTGACGGAGCACATGCTTTAGGAAGTACTTATAAAGGTAAGGAAATTGGTTCAGTGGCTGATTTTACGACATTCTCATTCCACGCTGTGAAGAACTTCACTACTGCTGAAGGTGGAAGTGTAACTTGGAAAGAAAATGAAAACTTTGATAACGAAGAGTTATACAGAGAATACCAAATATATTCACTTCATGGTCAAACAAAAGATGCATTAGCAAAAACAAAAGCAGGATCTTGGGAGTATGATATTGTTATTCCTGGATATAAATGTAATTTAACTGATATTGCAGCCTCTATTGGATTAGTTCAACTAGATCGTTATCCAAAACTTTTAGAACGTCGTGATAATATTATTCGTCAGTATAATAAAGGATTCGAAGGAACAAGAATTAAACCACTAAGTCACAGTTCAGAAGATTATAAATCTTGTGGGCACCTATATATAACGCATATTGAAGGTGCTACATTTGAAGAACGTGGTGAGATAATCGTTAAAATGGCAGAACGTGGAATTAGCTGTAATGTGCACTATAAACCACTGCCGTTATTAACTGCGTACAAAAACTTAGGATTTGATATTGAAAATTATCCTAATGCTTATAATTACTATGTTAAAGAAATAACATTACCTTTACATACAAGACTTAGTGATGAAGATGTAGCTGTAATTATCTCTAACTTCAAGGAAATAGTTGAGGAGGTAGTAGGTGAGTAGCTACGGAAATGAATTAATCAGTATAATTGTACCTGTGTATAATGTTGAACAATATTTAGAAAAATGTGTAGATTCAATAATAAATCAAACATATAAAAATCTAGAAATAATTTTGGTAGATGATGGAGCTACTGATAGTAGTGGTAAGTTATGTGATGAATTAGCCAAGATAGACAATAGGATAAAGGTGTATCATAAAGAAAATCGTGGGTTATCAGATGCAAGAAATTATGGAGTAGAGAAATCTACAGGAGAATATATTGGATTTGTTGATAGTGATGACTATATAGATGCGGAAATGTATGAAAAATTATATGAAGCTATAAAAAAAGAGAATGTTGATGTAGCCGAATGTAATCTAAAAATAATATACCCAGATAGAGAAGAATTATTTACTGAACAAAATTATTACAACGTATGTACAAAGCAAGAGTATTTAGAAGAATATTTAAAAATTGAGAAGATTTTTGGCTCGGCTTGTGTAAGATTAATTAAATCAGATATTACTAAGAAACTGAAATTTCCAGTTGGTAAGTTGTATGAGGATACTTATTATGCATATGATTTAATAGAAAAAGTTGACAGGTATGTTATAATGAATAATCCATATTATAACTATCTTATGAGAGAAAATAGTATAACAAATACAAAGTTTAATCCCAGAATATTTGATCTTATAGAGATAGTTGAGAAGTTTCATAAAACGACTTATGAGAATTATCCTGGTTTAAAAGAAGCGGCAGATTGTCGTAAGATGTATGCTTACTTTTCTGTTTTGAATAGTATATTGTTAGAAGAAAACTATAGAGATAATGAGTATTATTCGGAGATATTAAGTTATTTTAAAAGAAATTATATTAGCTTACTAAAAAATAAATATATAAATCGCAACAGAAAACTAAGTGTAATACTAATTAAATTAAATATAGATTTATATAGAAAAGTATTAATGAAATATAAGAAGAAAATAGCAGGGAATTAGGAGGAACTTATGGATAATGAGTTAATAAGTATAATTGTTCCAGTATATAAGGTAGAAAAGTACTTAGAAAAGTGTGTGAAATCTATTTTAAAACAAACTTATACAAATTTAGAAATAATTTTAGTAGATGATGGCTCTCCTGATAAATGTGGACAATTATGTGATGAACTTGCTAAAATCGATGATAGAATAAAAGTTTTCCATAAAGAAAATGGTGGTTTGTCAGATGCTCGAAATTATGGAGTAGAGAGAGCAAATGGTGAGTACATTGGCTTTGTGGATAGTGATGATTATATTCATGAATGTATGTACGAGGAGTTATATAAAGCGATAAAGAAATCAGGTACATTAATTGCAGAGTGTGGAGTAACTAGGGTTTATAAAAATACATTAAGACCTCATTATGAAGGTGAAGATTATTTTCTAGTTTTAGATAGAGAAGGGTATTTAAAAGAATACTTAGAAAATAAGAGGCTGTATGGCTCAGCATGGTGTAAATTAATTCAGAAAGATTTGGCAAAAAAAATAAAATTTCCAGCAGGAAAGATCTACGAGGATGCTTTTTATACTCTGGAACTTTTGAAAACTGTGGATAAATATACTCTTATAAGTGGAAATTATTATTATTACTACATAAGAGAGAATAGTATAACTACAAGACCATTTAGTTCAAAGGATATGGATTATATAGAAATAATGAATCAAATAGAAGATTATACTTTATCTAATTTTCCTATATTTAAAGAGCAATTATTAGTTAGACTAGCTTTTGCTTATATTTCTATATTTAATCAATTGTTAGAGGTAGATGGTTACAAAACAAAGAAAGAATATAAAATTTTGAAAAATAAACTAAAAAATATTTGTTTTAAAATTATTAAAAGTAGAAAAGCCCCTAATAATTTAAAAATAGCTGTCATATTATTAAATATGAACGAACAAGTTTATAAATCTATATTATCTAAGTATAAAAAATATGAACAAAATGATTAGATTGTAGATGGGGATATAATTGAAAAAGATATTAATAGTAATATTGTTTTATTTAAAAAATTGTGAAAGAAGATTTTTGAAGATAATAAAATGGGAGATAGTTAGTGATGCGAGCATTACGCGTGTAAAATATGATCGAAAATTAAAATGTAGAGTTAGAAATTTAATTTAAAGAAAGGAAAATTACTATGCCGTTTACAAGTGCAACTTTTTTGTTTGTTTTTTTACCATTAACTATAATACTGTATTATGTGTTTAATTTTATTGGTAAAATCAAGTTAAATAATCTATTATTAATATTATTTAGTTTGGTATTTTATGCGGTATCAGGGTTAAGAACACTGGCATATCTATTGGTATTTATTTTTATTATGTATTTATCAGGTAAGATATTGTCTACTTTTAGAGATGATAAAACTAAGAAAGGTATTCTTATAATATTTCTTACATTTATAACTCTTGTTTTGTGTTATTATAAATATATAACATTTATTCTAGAATTATTTAGTAAAGATATAAAGGAATTTAGTATTGTTATTCCACTTGGATTATCTTTTATTATGTTTGAGGGAATATCATATTTAGTTGACAGTTATAAAAATGGAGTTAAGAGCGGAAGCTTAGTAGATGTAATGCTGTTTTTTACATTCTTCCCAAAAATTGCTTCAGGACCTATAGTACTTTGGAGAGATTTTTATCCTCAAATTTATAAAAGAAAAGTATCTGTAGATTTATTCTTTAGTGGAATGAATAGAATTATGATAGGTCTCGCAAAGAAATCAATTATTGCGGATTCATTAGGAGTGGTAGTACAAAATATTAATGAAAATGTTACATTAGGGATAGATTCTCCAACGGCATTCTTTGGAGCATTATGTTATTTCTTACAGATTTATTATGATTTTTCTGGATATTCTGATATAGCAATTGGAGTGAGTAGGATATTTGGATTTGAATTTAAAGAGAATTTTAATTCCCCATATACATCTACTTCTATAGGAGAATTTTGGAGAAGATGGCATATTTCATTAGGAACATGGTTTAGAGAGTATATTTATATTCCATTAGGTGGTAATAGAAAACATGTTTATCTAAATTTATTTATTGTATTTTTAATAACTGGGATTTGGCATGGTTCAACCTTTAATTTTGTTATTTGGGGAATATCTCATGGTATATTAATTATGTTAGAGAGAGCATCAAGAAATAATAAATGGTATAAAAAAATTCCAAGTGGCATTAAATGGATATTCACTATGGTATTTGTATATCTTACATGGATAATATTTATGCTCCCATCACTAAAACAAGCTATAATATACTACAAATCTATGTTTGGTGTTTACGTGGGTGATATATATTTTACGTTTGAGTATTTTGTTGATGAGAAAGTATTAATAATAGTCTGTGCAGCATTAGTTGGTGCATTTGTAGGAAAATGGAAAATTGTAGAAATAATAAGACAGTGGACTCAAAATACGAAGTGGGGACTAATTTTTAGTCAGATAATTTATATAGGATTATTTATCTTAGCAGTTTGGTTTATGATGAATTCTTCTTATAGTCCATTTTTATATTTCCAATTTTAAGGAGGTAGTTGAGTGAAACGTTTAAAAATACTTAGTATAATTATGTTTTCAAGTTTAATGCTTTTACCATTTCTGTTTTTCAATTGGAAATCTAATTATATATCTGAGATTGATAATAGAAAATTAGCAGAATTTCCTAAATTGGATAAACTAAGTGGAGATAAAGCAAAAGAAATATTTAATTACTTTAATGATAGAATAGGATTTAGAGAAGAAATTATTCAGAGTTATGGGGTTTTGAATAATGAGTTATTTAATATTTTAGTTCATCCAGCTTATATTTATGGACAAGATGGATATGTCTACTTTGGAATGCATCAGAAGACATATGATGATCATACTAAGAAATTTACACAGTCTTTGAAAAATGTAAAAGATTATGTAGAGAGCAGAGGTGGAAAGTTTTATGTTTTGATAAATCCCGAAAAGACATCTGTCTATACAGAACATTTACCTAAGGGAGTACATTATAATAGAAACTGGATGAATCAAGTAGAAAAAGATTTATCAGAATATGGTATTAATTTTATAGATAATACTGAGGAATTAAAGATGCGAAGTAAATCAGAACAAGTCTATAATAGGCAGTATGATGCAGGGCATTGGAATGATCTAGGTGCTTTTTATGGAGTTAATAGTGTTCTAAATTTAATAGGGAAAGAGTTTCCTAAAGTTAAACCACATATAAAAGAAGATTTTGAGATAACCACAGAAACAAAAAAATATTTGCCTACGTCTAAGTTTGAGGTTAATGAAGCTGTTCCAGATTTTAGTTTAAAGAATTCGTATGAAGATTTAACTGGGAAATACGATGCAGAGATAAAAAGAGATAAACAGCAAAATCATTTTAGTTATATTAAAGGTAGGGATAGTGAACTCCCTAAAGCGTTGGTTTTTCAAGGTAGTTACTTAAATGGAAGAGAAAAATACTTAGCGGATAGATTTAGTGAATATATTTCTATTCATAATTATCAGAATATTTTTGATATTGATTATTATTATAATATATTTCAACCAGATGTTGTCATATTTGAAGTTGCTGAATATACTATAAATAATACGTACTTTACTCTGGAAAAGATGGAAAATATGAAGTTGAATCCAGTTTTTCAGAATGATTCTATTTATGTTCAGACTACTGATAGTATTAAATATTTCTTTGAAAAAGGGAATTCCACTGATACAATAGTAATTTCAGGATTACCAGAAGATACAGAGTATGTATATTTTAGAAAAGATAATAAAGTCTATGATGTACACTATGAAGACGGAAGATATTTTTTCAGTGTGAAATCTGGGGATATAGTTATTACTGGAGATGAGGATGTTATTTTTAAAAAGAAAAATGATGAAAAATATTATGGGAATAAAGCTAAAGAGGAGAAGATAGAAAATGAAAAATAAAATTATTGAAAACTTAGTAAAATATCCTATTTTATTTTACGCGTTATACTTTTTTTATAAAATAAGACCTCCGTTCAAATTAATGGAATTTTCGATGGGAAAATATGAAGAGATTGTTCATTATATACTTATTTTATGGGGAATAGTGATAGTTGGATATAATCTATTTTTTAGAAGAAATATATTTTTTAAAGGGAATAGTAGATTTATTTTACTTTGGCTAGTAGTATCTTTATTTACTATTATAAGTAATATATCATATGTAACAAGTTCTTCTATAAAGTCTTTAATTTTAACAATGTTATCTATAGTGTTTTTCTTTGTAGGGTATCCACTGCTACAAGAAAAATATAGTGATAGGCAAATTTTTAAATATATTTTTTATCCGACTTTAATTTTTAGATTGTTAATAAATATTGGGTCTATCTATTTATATATGGCTAACATTAGTATATTTGTCATAAGAGATGATTTATTGAATTTTTTAGGTGTTAGATATGTGGGAATAGCTGATGATAGATACACACCGTTATTATATGGATTATACACAGATCCGAATTTTACGGCAATGACGGGGCTATTATTAATCTTTGTTGCTATATATATTTATACTAGTAATAAAACTAATCTTACTGTGATAGAAAAGTTGTTTATATATTCTAGTGTAAGTATTGAATTTTTAATTGTGGCTTTTTCAAATTCAAGAGGAACATTATATTCATTGTTAGTTGTAATTATTATTTATTTAATAATATTTATAATTAGAAATTATAGTTTTAATAGCTTGTTTGTTAAGAACACCCTAAAGAAAATTGGAATTGTTATTAGTGTAATGATACTAATAGTTGTATCATATATAGGTGTTGAAAAAATTGGTTCCCTGTTATCTCAAAATAACCAATTTGATAGATATATTTATGCAGAAAAAAATAACAGTTATGTTAAAATATCTCCTAGAGATTTAGAACAGGAGGAATTTTCTAAACATAAAAATTGGATTTTAGAATATGAGGGTGATAATGAAACTGAGAGTAGTTATAAAGATAAAAGATTTAGTATAACTAAAGAAGATTCTGGTGAAGAGTTGGGTAATGGAAGAGTGGCTATATGGAAAGATGCGTTAAAATTATTTTCTGAGAAACCAATTTTTGGAATTTCTCCAAAAATGCAAAAAGATATTTCAGAAAAAAAATATAGCAATCTTGATATCCCAGCAATGAAAGAAGGAAGATCTACTCATAATAGTTATGTAGCAGTACTATTATATTATGGTATTTTAGGATTCGTAGTTTTAGGTATAGTGATTTTTAGGATTTTACTCCCGGTATTTATCAATGAAATTAGAAATGGTAGCTCTTCTAAATCAGTATTATTCTATGGAATACTATTTGCTTTAACTGCATCATTCTTTTTAGAGGCTATTTTTATTAATATTGATTTTGAACAAATATATTTAATGTTTTTATTAGGAACGATGAACGGTTTTAAAGTTAAAGGAGAGAATTAGTATGTTACAATGGTTGAAGAAAAGTTTAGCGACAGCATTAGGTGATAAGAAGGATATAGTTAAGAATTGGAAAATCATAAAGCAATTAAATGATAAAGCTAATGTAGAATTAAATGGTAAATGTAGCGAATTACTCAAGGACAATTTTCAGGGTATTTTAAGTATTGTATATGGTCCGATATTTTCTGATTATGATATATGGTTAGACTTTGGAACATTACTAGGAATGTATAGAGATAAAGGTTTAATTAAACATGATATAGATATGGATTTTGGTATAATTATTGAAGATTACAGTGATTTTCAAGAAAAAGAGAAAGAATTATTAGCTAATGGTTTCAAAAGAACAAGAGAATTGTATTATGATAATAAACTTATGGAGATTTCTTATGATTATAACGGATTAAATGTTGATTTTATTCTTTATGATAGAGAAGAAGGATATGTTAAGTCTGTAGTTGTAGCATATTTGTTAGACGCATTTAATAGGCCATGTAGGTGTGAAGCTAGAGAGTATAAAGTTAAATTCGATGGATTGAAAGATGATGATTTTAAAGGGATTAAAGTTAGGATGCCAGTTAATACTCATGAATATTTGGAATCCTTATATGAAAAAGATTTCCTAGTTCCTAATGAAGCTTATAACTGGCGTAAAAATCCGATATATAAAGAAATAGATAGAAATCTCGCAAAAGTTAAATTATTAAAATAATAAAATAAAGGTGCCTCAATTCGAGACACCTTTATTTTATATTATTTTTTTGAACTTCGTAAGTACTATATTTAATACGTATATTAGGGTAATATCTTTTGTTATAAAAAGAGTTAAAATATAATAACAAGCAGAACAAAAAATAGTACAAAAAATCATTAGTAATGAATTGAAATCTATAGTGTAAGATTCAATTTGAAATATTTTTCTAAAAATATAATATATTGGAATAAATCCTAACGATACAATTATATACTTAGTACTTTTTTGAAAAATATCTGTTAGCGAGATTAAGTTGTATTTTCTAATAAATATTATTTCAAATATTACGACAATAGTTTCTGCAACAAGAGTAGTTATTATATAGTATTCAGGCTCGAATATATTGTTTAAGAATAGAATAGTGTTTAATATAAGATTTATAATACCGCCTATAAAATAATATAAAGTTAATGTTTTTTCTCTATCATTTACAAAGATTATCTGATTTCCTAAAATATATTCTAAAGACCAAACCAGTGTTCTTATGGCAAAAAGGCTAGTCACTATTCCAGCAGCAGTATATTTATCTGATGCGTAGATTACAGTAGCGAATGTTCCTAGTAAGGTTAATCCAATTCCTATGGGTATTATAAAAAATAAGAATAGCGAACTAGATTTGTTTATAAGGTATTCATAAGATTCTTGATCCTTTTTTCCTAGATAGTAACTTAATCTAGGAATAGTAACATTTATTGTTCCAGTTAAAACAACAGTTATAAGCATTACTATATTCATAGATATAGTATAGTAAGATATATATTCAAGATTAGGGCTTTTGGTAATGAATAGTCGATCTAAGAGAGTATATAGCATATTAGCATTAGCTAATAATAACATAATAAACATACTTTTAGATGAATCTATAATTTCTCTTATGGGTATTTTTACAAAAGATACTTCTTTTTTTATCCATACAAAACTTATTAAGTAATTTATAAATGTGACAGCCGTCATTATTAAAGCATAGGGTATGATATCATCTTCGTTTTTAACAAAGGCAAAGATAGACACTAACATTAATATTCTGATAAATAATGTTTTATATAGAATAAATGTATAGTTTTCATATGCTTCATTCATCCACTCTATATTAAGGAATTGAATTAAAGCTTGAAAACCAAGGATATAGTACAAAATCTTAAGGGTGTGTATATCGCTACCTAAGCCAATAATTAGAAAATATACTGTAGTGACTGATAGTGATGTAAATATGGATAAATAAAATAATTTAGAAAACACATGATTTATCTGTTCTTTACTATCTTTAACTTTACTGATAGACCGAATACCGTAATTATATATTCCAAATGCTGCGATAGGTACAATGAAACTAGCCCAAGTATTAGCATTGTTAAAATGACCATAATTATCTTTACTTAGAATTCTAGTAAGATATGGATTGGTGATTAGTGGAAATATAATATTTAATATATTAACTGTTATGCTAGCTAGAGCATTGATTTTTATATTCTTCAATTTTTTAATCCTTTCAAAATAATAGTATTTTGAGATAAATATATTATAACATATTCTAGAGTGAAAATATAAGCAAAACAAAGTAATCTTATAGGGTATAAAACTTTGGTAATTTATCTCATAATTACAAAAATATTCTTCCTCGGATAATTAATTTATATAATGAGGAAGAATATTTTTATAGCTAATATAGTCATAAATAATGAAAATCATATTCTTATAAAATGTTAATTTAAATTATTTATATTGAATTTATTATTGAAGTACATATATGAAAATGATAAGTAGTTAATAATATATACTAAAGCAAAAATAGTGAAAGGAGTTTTAAAATCAAGTGTGAACAAGTATATTGAATATCTAGAAAGCGAGGATAGAATAGATATAAGTGCAAAAAACTTAAGATTTTTATTACAGAAACATGCTGACAATAATAATAAGTCAATTACATATGCATACCTTTCGTGCATTCCTGGTAAGAAGATAACGCAAGTATAACAAATCCAGATACTTAAGTAGATTAAGTTGATTTTAGAAATGTCTAATTTCTTATAGTATATATAAACAAGTCCGCTAGCTAGAATGGTAATAGTAGTTAGTATACCTATTGTTTTAAATAGACTATATGTATATGAATTAGCTGGTGCTATTAAAGCCCAGAAGCTGGGGAAATCTCTATATAGATTTTCATATGTTGTCTGATATAAGTATATTTCAAGTGGTTCTAAGAGACTTCTCCCGAATAAAAATCCCGGGATACATAAAGCATACATACTACTAATTATTATAAGAAACATTTTTATTAAACTAAATTTCTTATTAATAAAATAGTAAAAGCAAAAAACAGGCAAGATAAAAACCGTTTGTAACTTAAATGCGAATCCAAAGCCAAGACAAATAAAAGCTATGTTATATCTGCCTCTTATAAGGAATAGTAGTGATAGTATTACAAATGAACCATATATAGAATCAGCTTGTCCCCAAAAGGCGGAATTTAAAAATACTGTAGGTAGGAAAAGTACGCTAGCATACACTAGTGAAAAGATAAATAATCTATTCTTATTTTTAAACTCAATTACGAGTAGACCACAACTGATAGCAAGTATATAATCAAAGATACATGATACTACTTTATAAGCAGAGACAGGATTAAATGGAAGATAATGTAAAAAAGCAATTATACTCTGATAAATAAGGTTATAATCTCCCACAGGTTTTGATAATGAGTTAAAATCTGGTATAGCAGCCCACCAAGGTAATAAAAAACGTTGCATATCGACGCTTATGAAACTACGCCCCAGATATCGAATTATAAAAGATACAATACTTATGAATACTAAAAAATATATAATAATATATCGTTCTATATGATTAATAATTTTTTTCTCGATTTTCAGCATAAAGAATCCTTTCTATGTTAAAAATGTTATAGTCATAATTTTACTATAGGTATCACTAAATATCAATAGGGCTAGTTATAGAGAGATAAAGTATCTCCGTAAAATAACATTAAATTTAATAGAAAAATTATAATATAAAGACTGTGAGTTATCTCATTTTATGTTATAATGGTAAGTAATATTGTAATGTAGAAAAGAGGCTTTACATTGAAACAACTAATAAAAACTAAAATAGAAAAACTACTTACTGATTCAGAGGAAATAGTAAAAGTTGAAAAGCTAGGTGGTATGACGAATAGTAACTATCTAGTGGAAACTACGAGTAACAAGTATATAGTTAAGTTCTTTGGTAAAGGAACTGATAAGCTAATCAATAGGGTTGCGGAGAAAAATAATCTTGCGAATCTTGCTGATTTAGGTTTAGATGTAAAAAACTATATCTTTGATATTGAATCTGGAATAAAGGTAAATGAATATATTGAGAATGCAACGACTTTTGATGCGTATTACATAAAAGCGAAGAAAGAAAAAGTTGCGAATATACTTAAAAGAGTACATAGCTCAGGGAAGGTCCTTGAGGGTGAATTCAGAGTCTTCGATGAGATAAGAAAATATGAAAGTCTGATTGAAGGCAATATCAATTATCCTTATTATGAGAAGATAAGGGAGAAGGTATTTTCTCTGCAAAAACACCTAGAAGAGATTGGTGTCGATAAAAAATCTTGTCATATCGATCTTGTACCTGAGAATTTTATCGAAGATGAGACTGGTCGCGTTTATCTTATTGACTGGGAATATTCTGGGATGAATGATCCAATGTGGGATTTAGCGGCGCTTTTCTTAGAGTCTAATTTTAGAAAAGCTGAGGAAGGGGAATTCTTTAAAGCGTATTTTAGTGAAGATACTCCAGTTAGCGTAGCTAAGATTATGATTTATAAAATATTGCAGGACTTCTTGTGGAGTTTATGGACGATTTATAAAGAAGAACAAGGTGCAGACTTTGGATCTTATGGTAAAGATAGATACTTAAGAGCAGTTAAGAATTTGAAGGAGTATGTAGAAAGCTATGAAAAATAAAATAGGTGTATCAGCTGGACTTTTGTCTGGTATGTTTTGGGGTTTAGGGCTTGCGATAAGTGCGTATATATTTTCACTGTATAATATCTCGCCTTTTGCGGTTGCTGTAATCCATGATTTTATTAGTATTTTTGTCCTACTGGCGATTATTTTAGTTAAGTATAAAAGAATTAATTTCAAGATTTTTACGAATATAAAAAGTGTTAGTGTTATTGTAGGTGCACTGCTTGCGGGACCTATTGGAATGCAATGTAATCTATATGCGGTGAAGTATATAGGAAGTGGTTTGACATCTTCGATTACAGCGATTTATCCTGCTGTGTCAGTAATATTAGCTGTAATATTTTTAAAAAATAAAGTTTCATCAAAAACAATTTTAGGGATTGCGCTTATTATTGTTGGTATTTTCATCCAAAGTTATAAGAGTGAACAGGTTGAATCATTTTATCTTGGATTTATGTTTGCATTGATTTGTGCAGTTGCATGGGGTAGTGAGAGTGTTCTAAGTTCATATGCTATGAAAAATAATCTTAATGAGCTAGAGACTTTATTAATTCGTCAGGTAACATCATTTTTAGCGTATTTAGTAATAATTTTATTCAATGGTCTAGGAATTGAGACGAGTCTTGATGTGAAATTCAGCGGACTTATCGTCTTCTTCGTAGTTAGTAATATGGTATCGTATATTTTATATTATATGGCGATTAATAAATTAGAACCAGCTAAGGCAACAGGACTAAATGTTAGTTATGTTGTTTGGACGATATTATTCTCGATGATTTTTGTCGCATTAGAGGTGAATTTACAATTAGTAGTTACATCTATTATTATCATACTAGGTGTTTATGTTATTGTTAGAGAGGAGTAACAAATAGATAATGAAAGCAATTATATTAGCTGCGGGTTTAGGAACGCGTCTTAGACCGATGACAGATAATACTCCCAAGGCTTTAATAAAGGTTAAAGATAAGCCGCTTGTGGAATATCAAATTGAATTTTTAAAAGAAAAAGGAATAGATGAAATAATCGTTGTTGTTGGATATTTACATGAACAATTCGATTATTTAAAAGAAAAGTATAATGTAGAGTTAGTGTTTAACGATAAATACGCTGAGTATAACAATTTTTACTCATTATACTTAGTTAAGGAAAAATTGGCGGATAGCTACGTAATCGATGCAGATAACTATTTATTCAAAAATATGTTTAGAACTGATATTGATCGTTCGACATATTTCAGTGTTTACCACGAAGATTGTGAGAATGAATGGTTCTTAATCTACGGTGATGATTATAAAGTACAAGATATTATTGTGGACAGTAAAGCAGGAAGAATCCTTAGCGGGGTATCTTTCTGGGATAAGAAAACTGCAGAGAAAATCGTAAGTTTTATCGATAAAGCGTATGAAAGCAATGAGTTCATGAACTTGTACTGGGATAATATGGTCAAAGATAATATCAAGAAACTAGATGTTTATGTAGAAGAATTAGAACCTAATAGTATCTATGAAATTGATAGTGTTAAAGACTATAACAAATTAGAAGAAATACTGAAAGAAGAATGCGAGAGATAATCTCCATTCTTTTTTCTTTTGGTAAGGTATTAAGTAATAATATTTCTTGCTTTTTTGTAATATAGATGTAATAAAAAATAATCTAATTGTAACCTTAAAAATAGCTTAAATATGGTATAATTATCAGTGCAAAATAATGAGTAAAGAGGATAATGAAAAATGGGAAGAAATAAATTAAAATTAGGATTAGGAGTGTTAACAGTATTGGCTACTCCAATCGCTGTGAATGCAGTAGCTAGTAGCGACGCTTTAGCAGCACAAGGCTGGGTTAAAAGTGGAAATACTTGGTACTTTTACAATCAAAATGGAACATTAGCTAGAAATACTTGGGCAGGAAACTATTGGCTAGGAGCCGATGGTAAGATGGCTACTAATTCATGGGTAGATAATGGTCGATATTATGTAGATGGTAATGGTGCATGGGTGAAAGGTGCCCATAGACAAGCTGAAGTTAAGAAGCAAGGCTGGGTGCAAAATGGCTCAGCATGGAACTATTATCACCAGGGCAATATAGTTAGGAATGCTTGGATAGGAAGCTACTGGCTAGGAGCCGATGGAAGAATGGCGACAAGTTCATGGGTAGATAATGGTCGTTATTACGTAGATGGCAATGGAGTCTGGGTAAGAAATGCGCAAAAACCAGTAGAGAAGAAACACGGCTGGATAAAAGAAGGGAACGCATGGTATTACTACGAAAATGGGGCATTAGCTAGAAACAAATGGATCAGCGGAAAATATTGGCTAGGTGCAGATGGTAAGATGGCGACAAGTTCATGGGTAGATAATGGTCGTTACTATGTAGACTCTAATGGTGCATGGGTAAAAGATGCAAAGAAACCAGTAGAGAAGAAACACGGCTGGGTAAAAGAAGGGGACGCATGGTATTACTACGAAAATGGAGCATTAGCTAGAAATAAATGGATCAGCGGAAAATATTGGCTAGGAGCCGATGGAAGAATGGCGACAAGTTCATGGGTAGATAATGGTCGTTATTACGTAGATGGCAATGGAGTCTGGGTAAGAAATGCGCAAAAACCAGTAGAGAAGAAACACGGCTGGATAAAAGAAGGGAACGCATGGTATTACTACGAAAATGGGGCATTAGCTAGAAACAAATGGATCAGCGGAAAATATTGGCTAGGAGCCGATGGTAAGATGGCGACAAGTTCATGGGTAGATAATGGTCGTTATTACGTAGATGGCAATGGAGTCTGGGTAAGAAATGCGCAAAAACCAGTAGAGAAGAAACACGGCTGGATAAAAGAAGGGAACGCATGGTATTACTACGAAAATGGGGCATTAGCTAGAAACAAATGGATCAGCGGAAAATATTGGCTAGGAGCCGATGGTAAGATGGCGACAAGTTCATGGGTAGATAATGGTCGTTACTATGTAGATGCAAACGGAGCATGGGTGAAAGACGCTCAGAAACAAGAAGTAGCAAAATCAGTAGCGCAAAGACAAGGTTGGGTAAAAGAAGGAAATACATGGTACTATTATGAGAACGGAGCATTAGCTCGTAATAAATGGGCAGGGAATTACTGGTTAGGAGCCGATGGTAAGATGGCAACAAATGCATGGGTAGATAATGGTCGTTATTACGTAGATGGCAATGGAGCTTGGGTAAGAAATGCAGGACAGGGTGTAAATTATTCTGGCTACTATAAAGTAGTATCATTATACATTCCTGTATATGATGCGAATGGTCGTATTTTATCTCATGTTTCTAAAGATACAGTATTATTTAGAGATAATAGATCGACTGCGAACGGGAGAATTCCTGTTCAAGTCGCGGGACTTACAGGTTATGTTAATGCTAGCCAAGTAACTGCGGTTGATTCTAGTAATACTTTTATTCCGGATTATGTAAGTGATGGAACGTATGTGTATCACAGATATTCACCGTATACTAAAGTAATGGTTGCTCATCATAATGCTAATATGCAAGTTGGTAAATCTTATTACTCTGCAGATGGAATTAACTTTGGAACATTCAAACTAGATCATCCATTCCAATTTTCTAATTTAAAATCTAGAACTAACTATACAGCGACTGATATTAATAGATTGTATAATATAATGGGAGCTAGCGATAGTAGGTTAGCAGGTAAAGGAGCTACATTTAAAGCTGCTGAACAAAGATACGGAGTTAATGCTTTATACCTAGTAGCACATAGTGCTTTAGAAAGTGCTTGGGGAAGAAGTAAAATCGCTAAAGATAAGAATAACTTCTTCGGTATATCAGCGTATGATGATAGCCCATATACTTCTGCGACTAAGTACGATAATGTAGATAGTGGTATAATGGGAGCAGCTCGTTGGATTAATGAAAGATATTTACACAACTCTGGATATCCTGCGAATGGAGCATATCTAGGAAATAAAGCAGGTGGTATGAATGTTAACTACGCGACTGCACCATATTGGGGTGAGTCTATCGCGAGTATAATGTTCAGTGCTAATGAAAAATTAGGAAGAAAAGATAGATAAGAAAGGTGTAGCTAGGTTAGTATGTAATCTAGCTTCCTTTTTGATAGAGGAGATAATTATGTTAGTTTCGATAATTATTAGTGCTTTTAACGAAGAAAAGTACTTACCGGGATTGATAGAAGATATAAAAGCTCAGACTTATTCTCATAATTTATTAGAAATAGTCTTTATAAATGCGATGTCTACAGATAAGACTAAAGAAATTATGGAAGATTTTCAAAGAAGTGATACTGATTTCTTTAGAGTAAAAGTATCAGATAATCCTAAGAAAGTTCAACCAAGTGGTTTTAACTTAGGATATAGTATTTCATCAGGAGATGTTGTCGTTAAAGTAGATGCACATTCTAAAATAACACCAGATTTTATAGAGAAAAGTGTAGCGACTATTCAAAGTGGAGAAAATATTTGTGGTGGGAAGAGACCCACTATTGTAGAAACTACAGATAACTTTTCAAAAACTCTTAATTTAGTCGAAGAAAATATGTTTGGAAGTAGTATAGCAGACTATCGAAAAGCAGATGGTGAGAGATATGTAAATTCTATTTTTCATGGAATGTATAGAAAAGAAGTATTTGAAAAAGTTGGTTTATTAAATGAAAAATTAATAAGAACAGAAGACAACGAGATTCATTATAGAATTAGAAAAAATGGATATAAAATTAAATATAATCCAGATATCTTATCGTATCAGTATATACGTCCAACGTTGAAAAAAATGATAAAACAAAAGTATGGCAATGGATATTGGATTGGATTAACTTCTCATGTGGAAGCGGGATGTCTTTCTATCTTCCATTTTGTTCCTTTTGTATTTGTCTTAGGAATAATCTTTAGTTTGTTGATGTTGTCGTTGACGAAGTTATTCGCAGTACTTCTTGTGATTGCTTATGGCTTATTTACAATTCTTGTTACATTGATGACTATTATTAATAATAAGTTCAACGTAACAATGTTGTTAATTCCAATCTTACTATTCTTAGTACACTTCAGCTACGGAGTGGGGACTTTAGTAGGATTAGTTAAAGGATTTAAGTGGAAGAAGGAATATTATAAGAAATAGAATATGGAATTTAATGAGGTGACTTGACGAAATTTCTTTCTGAGAAATAACGATTTTTGAGTCACTCCTATATTTGTAACTAACTTGTAATATCGTATAGGTTAGCTTAGTGGTATAATAGAAAATGCATGAGTGTATAAGAATAGGAGTAAGGAGCAGGAATTTATTATGAAAAAAAATAGATTAAAATTCGGATTAGGAGTGCTAACTGTATTAGCTACGCCAATCGCAGTAAATACGGTAGCTGGTACTGAAGTGCACGCAGCTCAAGGATGGGTGCAAAGTGGTTCATCATGGTTCTTTTTCAATAATCAAGGGCAATTAGTAAGAAACGCCTGGGAAGGAAATTATTGGCTAGGTGCTGACGGTAAGATGGTGACAGATGCTTGGGTAGACAATGGCCGCTATTATGTAGGAAGTAATGGTGCTTGGGTGAAAGGAGCTCAAAAACCTGCTGAAGTTAAGAAGCAAGGATGGGTGCAAAATGGTTCAGTATGGTACTATTATTACCAAGGGAATATAGTTAGAAACGCTTGGATTGGAAGTTACTGGCTAGGCTCTGATGGTAAAATGGCAACAAACACATGGGTAGACGGAGGACGTTACTATGTGGGTGCTAATGGAGTTTGGGATAAAAATGCTAAGAAACAAGAAGCTCCAAAACCAGTTGAGAAGAAAAATGGTTGGGTAAAAGAAGGTAATACTTGGTATTACTATAACCAAGGAATTATGGTGAGAAATGCTTGGCAAGGAAACTACTGGTTAGGCTCTGATGGTAAGATGGCTACAAATACATGGGTAGATAATGATCGTTACTATGTAGGTGCTGATGGTTCTTGGGATAAGAATGCTAAGAAACAAGAAGAGAAAAAACAGGGTTGGAAAAAAGAAGGTAACTCATGGTACTATTATCACCAAGGACAAATGGTAAAAAATGCTTGGGTAGGAAGTTACTGGTTGGGCACTGATGGTAAAATGGTTACAAACTCATGGGTAGATAATGATCGTTATTACGTAGGAGCTAATGGAGTTTGGGAGAAAGATAAGAAAAAAGAAGAGAAAAAACGTGGTTGGAAAAAAGAAAACAACGTTTGGTATTACTACAATGAAGACGGTACATTAGCTCGTAATAAATGGACAGGGAACTACTGGCTAGGCTCTGATGGTAAGATGGTTACAAATGCCTGGGTAGATAATAACCGCTACTATGTAGGAAGCAATGGTGCATGGGAAAAAGATAAGAAAAAAGAAGATCCAATTCCAACAGGTAAACACACTGGTTGGGTTAAGAGTGGAAGTACATGGTACTACTTTAATGCGCAAGGACAGATGGTGAAAAATGCTTGGGCAGGTAATTATTGGTTAGGCTCTGATGGTAAAATGGCTACAAACTCATGGGTAGATAACAATCGTTATTTCGTTGGAAGTGATGGAGCTTGGGTTCAAAATCCAACAAATAATACTAATTTAAATAGAGTTCTTGATATAGCTCGTAGTTACTTAGGTGTTGAAACTGGTTCAAGAGAACACAAGAAAATTGTCGATGCATATAACTCTGTAGATCCAAAACCAGTTGGATATACAGCTAACTATCAAGATGATTGGTGTGATATCTTTGTTACAACAGTATATCAACAAGCAGGTCTAAGCGATCTTATCGGTAGAGAATGTGGTGTTCAACGTCATATCGGTATCATGGAGAAAAAAGGTATCTGGAAAGGAAGAACTCAACCTAAAGTAGGAGATATCGTTACATTTGACTGGGACGGTGGAGGTTGGGCAGACCACATCGGTATCGTTGAATCAGTAAATAATGGTGTAATCACTACTATTGAAGGTAACTCGTCGTTATATGCAGGAAGTACTGCTAAAACAAAAGTAAATAGAAAAACATATAATTGGAATTCTAGCTACATTAAAGGTTATGCAAGACCAGCGTACTAAAATTTAGTATTTAAAAATGTAAAGTTCTCAGAAGTTAAAGTATAAAGAAGATTAAAGATATTCAAGTATATCTCTCAGATAGATTTGAATATCTTTAGTTCATGAAGGGAAACTTAATAAAATTTATTTTTGTGAAATTATGATTTTTAAGTCTCTCTTATTTGTTTTTATTGTTTATAGATAGTATAATTTAAGGTGAATTAATTAGTTATTAAGGAGGTGACAGGTTTATGAAAAGAAGAATAAGTATGATTCTCGTAGGAAGTTTATTGTTAACAAGTTTTAATAATGCTAAAGCAGATTGGGTAAAAGACTATCAAGGTAAATGGGAATATTTTTCTAATGATGACAGTTTAAGTAATTTTTATTCTGGAAAACCAAATGAATTTGTAAAACCTGTAAAACTTCCGCAATATTATCAAGCAGATACGAGATGGGGATTTAAGAGATACGGCATTTCAAATATGAAAGAGACAGGTTGTGTACCTACTGCTTTATCGATGATAATATCAGGTCTAAAGGAAAATGTTACACCAGTACAAGTAGCAGACTATATTTATGATACTTCTATGGAGATGAACATGACATTTTCAGGAACATCAAGTTATGGAGCGGAAATAGCTTTAAGTTACTGGAATTTGAATTATCGTACCATTAATTCTAAAGAAAGTTTGGAATTGGCTTTAAAAAAAGGAAATATTGTTTATGGGGCTGTAGGTCACGGGATTTTTGTAAAAGGTTATTCTACTCATGCGGTTGTTCTTAGTGGTTATGAGGGTGGAAAGACTCATGCGATAGATCCAGATAATCCAGAAAGAACGAATAAATGGTATAGTATTAATGATATATGGAATCAACGTAGCATGGCTCCTGAAGATAATGTTACTGGGGGAGCATTTATAGTAGTTTATAAATAATATTTAATATACTTAGGTTAGATAATAAGTTCGGAGTTGGAAAAAATCCAACTCCGAATATTTTTATAATATTTATTAATAGCTCTTAGTCAGCGAACCCGTTTGGATGTTTACTTTGCCATCTCCATGAGTCTTCACACATACGTTTTACGTCGTATTGTGCTTCCCAACCAAGTTCTTCTTTAGCTTTTGAAGCATCTGCGTAACATGCAGCGATATCTCCTGCACGACGTGGCGCGATAACGTAAGGTAAATCGCGGCCAACAGCAACTGAAGCACTCTTAATAATATCTAGTACAGAGTATCCTACTCCTGTTCCTAAGTTGTATTTAGTTAGTCCGCTACCTTTTTCAAGTTTTTTAAGTGCAGCTACGTGACCACGAGCTAGGTCTACTACGTGAATATAGTCACGTACTCCAGTACCATCATGTGTATCGAAGTCATCACCGAAGACATTAACTTTCTCTAATTTACCAACAGCTACTTGCATTACGTATGGAAGTAGATTATTTGGAATTCCTGTTGGATCTTCTCCGATATCTCCACATTCGTGTGCTCCGATTGGATTGAAGTAACGTAGTAATACAATATTCCACTCGTTATCAGCAGTATAAATATCGCCTAAAATCTCTTCTAAGATCAGTTTAGTACGTCCGTATGGGTTAGTTACAGATAATGGGAAATCTTCTTTAATTGGTAATGCGTGAGGATCTCCGTATACTGTAGCTGAAGAACTGAAGATAATGTTCTTGCAGTTGTGTTTTTCCATAACACGGCATAGTGTTGTAGTTCCTGCTACGTTGTTATCGTAGTATTTTAAAGGTAATTGGCAAGATTCACCTACAGCTTTTAATCCGGCGAAGTGAATAACTCCAAAAATATTTCCTTCTTTTTCAAAGATTTCGTCTAATTTAGCTTCATCACGAATATCAGCTTCGTAGAATGTTACTTTTTTTCCTGTAACTCTTTCTACTACTTCTAAACTTTTTTTGTTTGCATTATATAAGTTGTCAACAACAACTACTTCATTTCCATTGTTTAATAATTCTATACAAGTGTGAGACCCGATAAATCCAGCTCCACCTGTTACTAGTATCTTTTCAGCCATAGTGTAATTTTCTCGTTTTAAAACGAGTCCTTCCTATAATTTTATATATTCATTTTATCGGAAGTAAGGTAGAGTGTCAATAAATATGTGAGGAATATTAAGTTTATATTACAGATAGGGTAATTCTTTGAAATAATATTAAATTTATAATAAAATAGTAAAATATGTATTTATGTAAATAGAAATTATTTTTAAAGAATTTGAGAGGAATTATTTATGAAGAAAAATAAATTAAAACTAGGATTAGGAATGTTGACGGTATTAGCTACACCGATTGCGGTTAATGCTGTAGTGAGTAACGATGCTTTGGCAGCTCAAGGATGGGTTAAGAGTGGAAATACTTGGTACTTCTACAATCAAAATGGGACATTAGCTAGAAACGCCTGGGCTGGAAACTATTGGTTAGGTGCAGATGGAAAAATGGTGACAAATGCCTGGGTAGATAATGGACGTTACTATGTAGGAAAAGATGGAGCATGGGTGAAAGGAGCTCAAAAACCAGTTGAAGTCAAAAAACAAGGATGGGTACAAAGTTCAGGAACATGGTACTACTATAATCAAGGTCAGTTAGTAAGAAGTGCGTGGATAGGAAATTACTGGCTAGGAACTGATGGTAAGATGGCAACAAATGCATGGGTAGACAACGGACGTTACTATGTAGGAGCAAACGGGGCATGGGATAAAAATGCTAAGAAACAAGAAACACTAAAACCAGAAGTGAAAAAACAAGGTTGGGTACAAAGTTCAGGAACATGGTACTACTATAATCAAGGTCAGTTAGTAAGAAGTGCGTGGATAGGAAATTACTGGCTAGGAACTGATGGTAAGATGGCAACAAATGCATGGGTAGACAACGGACGTTACTACGTAGGAGCAAACGGAGCATGGGATAAAAATGCTAAGAAACAAGAAACACCAAAACCTGAAGTTAAGAAACAAGGTTGGGTAAAAGAAAGTAATACTTGGTACTACTATGAAAATGGAGCATTAGCTCGTAACAAATGGATTGGTAGTACATATTGGGTTGGAGCCGATGGAAAAATGGCAACAAATGCATGGGTAGACAACGGACGTTACTACGTAGGAGCAAATGGTGCATGGGATAAAAACGCTAAGAAACAAGAAGCGCCGAAACCAGAAGTAAAAAAACAAGGTTGGGTAAAAGAAGGAAGTATATGGTATTACTATGAGAATGGAACATTAGCTCGCAACAAATGGATCGGTAGTACATACTGGGTAGGAACCGATGGAAAAATGGAAACAAATGCGTGGGTAGACAACGGACGTTATTACGTAGGAGCAAACGGAGCATGGGTGAAAGATGCTAAGAAAGAAGAAGCACCAAAACCAGTAGAGAAAAAAGGTTGGATAAAAGAAGGGAATGCATGGTACTTCTACCACCAGGGTCAAATTACTAGAAATGCCTGGGTAGGAAGCTACTGGCTAGGTTCTGACGGGAAAATGGCAACAAATGCCTGGGTAGATAATGGGCGTTACTACGTAGGAGTAAATGGAGTATGGGATAAAAATGCTAAGAAAGAAGAAGCACCGAAACCAGAAGTAAAAAAACAAGGGTGGGTGAAAGAAGGAAACACTTGGTATTACTATGAAAATGGAACATTAGCTCGTAGCAAATGGATCAGTAGTACCTATTGGGTAGGAGCTGATGGAAAGATGGCGACAAATGCGTGGGTAGACAACGGACGTTACTACGTAGGAGCAAACGGAGCATGGATGAAAGATGCTAAGAAAGAAGAAGCTCTAAAACCAGTAGAGAAAAAAGGTTGGGTAAAAGAAGAAACAACATGGTATTACTATGAGAATGGTTCATTAGCACGAAATAAATGGGTAGGAAACTATTGGTTAGAATCAGATGGAAAGATGGCGACAAATGCCTGGGTAGATAATGGACGTTACTACGTAGATGCTAATGGTGCGTGGGTGAAGGATGCATCCAAAGATAAAAACACCAAACGCTCAATCTTCTTGGATCCAGGTCACGGAGGAAGTGATTCAGGTGCAGTAAGCGGTGGAGTAAGAGAAAAAGACTTAACACTTAGTGTGTATAATAAAGTAAGTAGCAAACTTGCATCTTTAGGATATACAGTGTTAACAAGTAGAAGTGTTGATAAAGATGTAGACTTAGTAGATCGTGCAGATCAAGCTAATAAAGCTAATGCGGATATGTTATTAAGTATTCACTTTAACGCTGGTGGACGCGGTATTGCACGTGGTATCGAAACATACTACTATCAGTCGCAAGAAGATAGAGTTCCTAAGATAAACAAAGAAAATCATAACAATGCTGAGAGATTAGAAAGAAGTAGAAAATTAGCTAATAAAGTACAACAAAACCTACTGTATCAAACTGGAGCAAACGATAGAGGAGTAAAACGTGCTTCATTCACAGTTCTTCGTGAAACTTCTATTCCATCAATTCTAGTTGAATTAGGATTTATAGACAACCCAGAAGAACGCAATAAAATCAAAACAAATGAGTATCAAGAACGTTTAGCAAATGGTATTGTTGACGGAATTGTAGAATATTATAAATAGGTAATTAATTATAAAGAAGTTGTCGATGAATTGGCGACTTCTTTACTTTTAGAATAACAAGAAAATAATCTGTAATTTCTTGAAATAAGGTGTTAATTGGTGTAAAATAAGTATTGCAATTTATAAGTATGTAGATTTTTAGAGGTAAAAATATTATGACAAAAAATAAATTAAAATTAGGATTAGGAGTGTTAACGGTATTGACTACACCGATTGCGGTTAATGCTGTAGTAAGTAACGATGCTTTGGCAGCTCAAGGATGGGTTAAGAGTGGGAATACTTGGTACTTCTACAATCAAAACGGAACATTAGCCAGAAATGCGTGGGCAGGAAACTATTGGCTAGGTTCTGACGGGAAAATGGTGACAAACGCATGGGTGGATAATGGACGATACTATGTAGATGGTAATGGAGCATGGGTAAAAAATGCTAAAAAACCAGAAGTAAAAAAACAAGGCTGGGTAAAAGAAGGAAATGCCTGGTACTTCTACTACCAAGGTCAAATTACTAGAAATGCCTGGGTAGGAAGCTATTGGCTAGGTTCAGATGGAAAAATGGCAACAAGCGCATGGGTGGATAATGGTCGCTACTACGTAGGAGCAAATGGAGTATGGGATAAAAATGCTAAGAAACAAGAAGCGCCAAAACCTGAAGTTAAGAAACAAGGTTGGATGAAAGAAGGGAACACTTGGTATTACTATGAAAATGGAACATTAGCTCGTAGCAAATGGATTGGAAGTACATATTGGGTTGGAGCCGATGGAAAAATGGCAACAAGTGCTTGGGTAGACAACGGACGTTACTACGTAGGACCGAACGGAGCATGGGACAAAAATGCAAAGAAACAAGAAGCGCCAAAACCTGAAGTTAAGAAACAAGGTTGGATGAAAGAAG
>NZ_CAURJN010000011.1:0-54463 GCF_963525165.1 uncultured Gemella sp. | reverse complement strand
GACTTGACGGTATACATGCGTTGTATTTCCTTTTTCGTCTTTCTTAGTTTCTTTGAACGTGTACTCTGGAATATTTTTCTTATTCTTCGTTCCTTTTTCTGAAGGGTTGATTTCTTTTCCTTCTTCATCTACATAACTTGTTACGACTTGACGATATACGTGGACTGTATTTCCTTTTTCATCTTTCTTCGTTTCTTTGTAAATGTACTCTGGAATGTCTTTCTTATCCTTCGTTCCTTTTTCTGAAGGTTTAATTTCTTTTCCTTCTTCATCAACAAATGTTGTTACTACTTTACGGTAAATATACTCTACAGTTGTAACACCTTCTTTTAATTCTCCTGATTCAGGATCTGATGTTTCTGATTTCTTAACGAATTCATATACATCACCATTTTCAGTAATGATTGTTGCTGGTTTATGATCAGTTGTATTGTACTGAGTTCCAACTAAATCACCATTAACATCCATCACTGTTGTAGGAACTTCTTTACCTTCAGATGTACCTGAAATTGGTAATCCATTCTCATCTACATAGTTAACAACTACAAATCCAATATGTGCTTCTGGTAATTCTTCTGTAGTATTTTGTAATTCATATACATAAGTAATGACTGATGTTCTACCTTTTACATCTGAATTTTCAGCATCTGAATGTTTAGTTACTTTTACAAATTTATAGACCTTACCTTCAGCTGTTTTAATAATTTCTGGTTTATTATCTGTTGTGTCATATGGTGTTTTCACTAGTGACGCTGGAGTATCAATTACTGATTTATCAACTTTAACACCAGTTTCAGTAGTTCCTGATAATGGACGACCAGCTTTATCAACATAAGTAACAATTACATTACCATATTTTTGTTTTGTTTCATGTTCCGGTACTTCTTTGTAAACGTAAGTAACATTTTGTGGTTGTTCACTTACTTTACCTTTTTCCTCAGCTGAACCTGGTTTAGTTTTTTCAGCAAGAATATATACTTTACCATCTTTTTCGATACGTTCAGGTTTAAAGTTTGATGTTGAAGTATCGTAATCTGTTCCCACTACAGTATCTTTTGGTTGTACTGTTTGAGTTTCTTTTAATATTACTCCAGTAGTTGTTTCATAAGATACTGTTACTCCTTGACCTTTAACCGCTCTATAAGTGTAAGTAGCTGTTTGAGGTTGTTCAGTAAAGTTTGTTGGAATTTTATCTACTCTTACAAATTCATAAACTTTACCATCTTTATCTGTAATACGTTTTGGATATTCTAAGTTTACTTTTTCATTTAGTGATTTCTTACCAGTATTTGTTGGATCTTTGATTTCTTTTCCAGATTCATCAACAAATTTTTGGATAATTTCACCTTTAACTTCAGAGTAAACATAAGTTACGACAGCTGGAGTTTCGCTTACTTTACCATTCTCTTTTGACGAACCTTCTTTTAATCCACCATTTTTCTCTACAAGTTTGTAAAGTTTTCCATCTTTCGTGATAGTTAAGTCTTTTACAGTTGTAGTATTGTAGTCATCACCTGTTGGACCTTGAGATTTCAAGTGGTTATCAGGTTTGATTGGTTCACCAGCTTCATTTTCGTACTTAACAGTTACGTTTCCATTTTGTAATGTGTATACGTATGTGATTACCGCTGGTGTATCACTTACTTTTCCATCTTCTGGAGCTGAGTCTGCTTTTTTCTCTTTCAGTTTATATACTTTTCCATCTTCTGTTTGAATTCTTGGTTTCTTAACCTCTTCTGAAGTTGTATTGTATACTGTTCCTGTTTCTACACCTTTTTTCAATTCATTTGGTGTTGAAATCACATTTCCTTTTTCGTCTTCGTACTTAACAGTTACGTTTCCATTTTGTAATGTGTATACGTATGTGATTACCGCTGGTGTATCACTTACTTTTCCATCTTCTGGAGCTGAGTCTGCTTTTTTCTCTTTCAGTTTATATACTTTTCCATCTTCTGTTTGAATTCTTGGTTTCTTAACCTCTTCTGAAGTTGTATTGTATACTGTTCCTGTTTCTACACCTTTTTTCAATTCATTTGGTGTTAAAATCGCATTTCCTTTTTCGTCTTCGTACTTAACAGTTACGTCACCATTTTGTAACTCATACTCATAAATAACTGTTTGTTTTTCTGTAGTTACTTTACCTGTTTCTGTAGCTGAACCTTCTTTTAGTCCATTATTTGCTTTAACAAGTTTATAAACTCTTCCATCTTCTTTTCTTATAGTTATATCTTTTGTCGCAGTATAGTCACTTCCTACTTGTCTATTTGTTACTAATGTTACTGGATCTTTTAGGTTTGTTTCTGTTCCTGCAATGACATATTTAATTTCGACGTTTCCACCTACTTTTGGTGCGTACTCATAAACTACTTCTTGTTTCGCTTCTGTTACTTTACCTGTTTCTGTAGCTGAACCTTCTTTTAGTCCATTATTTGTTTTAACTAATTCATAGACTAATCCGTCTTTTGTTAGTGTGTTTTCTTTTGTCGCAGTGTAGCTGCTTCCTACTTGTCCGTTTGTTACTAGTGTTACTGGATCTTTTAGGTTTGTTTCTGTTCCTAAAATTACGTATTTAACTTCGACGTTTCCACCTTGTTTTGGTACGTATTCATAGATGATTTCTTGGGTATCCGCCGTTACTTTTCCTGCTTCTGCTGCTGAATCTGCTTTTCTGCCTTCTAGGACGTATTCTAACTCACCTTGTTTTAGTACTTCTCCTGCTTGTGGTGCTGTTGCTGTATAGTCACTTCCCACTTGTGCTCCTGTTGAGACATTCGTACTTGCTTTTAGTTCTGTTGTCGTTCCTTTGATAACATACTTGGCAATAACATTTCCACCTTGTTTTGGTACGTATTCATAAACAACTTCTTGTTTATCTGCTGTAACTGTACCCGTTTCTGCAGCTGATGTACCTTTATGTCCTTTATATACATAAACTTTCCCATCATTAGCTGTTAATTCTTCACCTGTTACTGGAGCTGTTGAAGTATAGTTTTTCCCAACTTTTAATCCCTTAGCAACATCTGTTGCTGCTTTTAATTCAGTTGTTGTACCTTCAATAACGTATTTTGCTACTACATCTCCACCTATAGGCATAATTCTTTCGTAATAAACATTTTCAACTACGTTCCCATTATTAATTAGGTCTTGAGAAACCAATACTCTATCGATAACTTCTCTATCTGGAGCTTCAAAATTAGCTACTCTAGGTGAATTTGTTGTTGGCCAATTTGGTTGATAAGCATCTGTTCTATATTCCCATGGCCCTTTTATCACTCGCCCGGTTTCTTTACCTGTATAAATTTTTCTCTTAACTGTAATATTTTGTACAACAGGATTAGCAACTACATTACTCTCATTATTCTTTTCAAGATAATTTATTGTACGAGTAATCGTTTTGCTTTCTTCTTTAAATGTTGCTTCCTCATAGACATAAGTAACTTTTTTCGTTACTTGTCTTTCATAAGTTCCTGTTTCCGAAACTGAATCAGCTTGGATTTCTTTAAATAAATACGGTAACCCTGACCAAGTACCTCGAGGAATAATATCTTCTTTTGTCGTAGTATATGGTTGCCCTGCAAATTCTTTTTCAGTAATTTTTGGAAGAATATCGTCTTTTCTATTATTGATATAACGAACTTCTAGTTTACCACGAGTGTCTTCTGTTCTCAATCCAACAGTATTCGATTCTAACCATACATTTTGATTATTCTTCAAGAAAATTTGCGATGTACTTTCTACAAAGTTTGGATTATCAGCATCAACTCTAAGATTAAAGTTATGCGTAAAGGCATGTTCTTTTGTTACAGTATAATCTTTTTTAAATACATATTTAACAGCAGTAACATCTTTCCAATTTGTGATTTTATCTGCAGTTACATAAGTTCCTGTAGTTTTGTCAGTCGCAGTTGATGTCGTATATTCTACATCATACTCATCTGAATTCTCCACAATAGGTCCTTCTAAATACGTTACTGCTTCACTCTTAGGAATTAAAACAACTGCTTCTTTGATTTTTTGAGGTGCATCTGTTAAGTTCTCAACTTGAGGTGTTAGAATAACTTCTTGTCCATTCTTCACATCAATAATTCCACGTGTACCTGTTGTCCCTGGTTTTGATATTGTTAATGATGTTGAATACTCAATAACATTATTCATCGTAACATTAATATTTGATTTTGTAATCGTTGAACCAGGTTCATGTCCTTCTACATAATTTGCATTTAAAGAACGATCATTACCAAATAAAGTTTCAGAATCACTATTCCATACAAGATAAGATTCAATATTATAAGTTCCACTTTCGATTTGACCATTATTTTCTACTTCAAAAGTCAGTGCTACTGGATTATATGTTCCACCTTTAATCCATCCATCTCTATTTAAATCATAACTAGATAACCCTAAATCTTTTGATTCAAAAATATAAGCGCGCTTACCTGTTCCCTTATAATTTTCAATAATACGTGTTGGATTAACAGTATCATAAGATTCTTTAATCTGATTATAGGCATCTTTTGCAGCACTACCATTTACCCCACCAAAATATAAGGTGTTTTTCGATAATAAGCGATTATCAGCAGTTAATCTGAAATCTTTTAAAGGTAGCTTTGGATCAGCTAGTAACATTACACTTGTTTTATTAATATTAGAATCTAGCTTATCTAAATCATAAACTTTAATACCATTTTTTTCAGATTCTGCTAATTTAAAATAATCTGTTGCTGTATATTGAACTGCAATTGGTATATTCTTTCCTCTTGTTAAGTTATCTTTTGTTAACTCTTGGTCTCCAATTTGTTGCATTCCTAAACTTAAAGTTGTTGGTTTTTTAGTATGAACAGCAGGGGTACTACTACCAGTATTTGGTCGTTCAGTAGCAATAGCACTCTCAATCGTATTACTAGCAGATAAAACTTGAGAAATTTTATTTTCATAACGTTGAATAGTTGGATCTTTTGCTTTTTCTTTCCAAGTACCTACCGTTACATCTAAATCTGATGTTAGTCCAAGAATTGTTTTAGAGGCTTGCCCTTTATCTTGTACTTCATCAACAATTCCAGGGGTTTTTAAAATTAAATGATGATATCTTTTATCTGAATTTATAATAGTCTCATTAAATAATTCATCAATAGTTGTATAATCTTTAATTAATTCGGCTTGATTATTTTCATTTACACCATATAATTGAAAGTTTTCTTTGAATTGACTACGGACATCTTTATATCCTGAATGATATCCTCTTACCCAAGAACTTCCATTTTCTGACTCATTTGTAAAAATCTGTGTTAATTTAAATTTAGTAAAGTAATTTCCTTCTTGATCTTTAGGAATAAAATAGCTTAAATATTGACTTGGTAACGTTCCTCCATCAGTTTTTAAATTATTTAATGGAAGTCTATAAGTCGTTCCGAATGTATCTACATTACTGGCATTTGAGAATAACCTTTGATCTGTAGTTGCATTAATACGATCTTCCATCATTCCAATTGCAGGAGCTCCATCACCTGCATAGATTCTAAAACCATCTGGATTTTCTAGAGATTGCATGAATGATGAACCGTCTGGTCTATGACCTACAGCATTATAAACAATTTTAGCACTATAACCTTTTGTTCCATTAGTCTCAATAACTTTTGCAATTTCTTCAGGGGTACTTAAGGCTCCCTCTTTTAATCTTAATACAGGACCTGCATAGTATAACATTTGGTCAATTCCACGAGTTTGATCCGGATGTAATGTAGCTACACCGTTTTCTAATGTCCATTTTGAATTCTTAGGCGAAGTAGGATCTAATTCTAAAAACTCTGGAATTCCACTAATTGTATAATCATAACTTGTTAATCGACCATTACCATTTTGATTAAACTCATCAGCTTCTCTATTATTGAAGAATCGATCATTTGTCATAATTAATGGAATTCTAAAAGGAGTTTTTACAGGAGTTAATTTACCATCAACAACAGAACCGAGTTTGTATTCACGTTGTTCCTGTGGTAAATAATTTTTCACTAATTTTTCTCTTGTATCGTTTTCTCGATAAATAATTTCTGATAAGTAATCAAAAGTAGCTGTTGCTGTTTTTGTAGATAAGACATTTTCACCACTGATAAACTCTGTCTTCACTGGTAGTGAATCATCTTTTGATGGTGCATTCTTTATAGATGTTCCTACATAAAGTTTTAATAAACTTTCCGCAACAGATCCACCCGACATTGGATTTAAATTTAAATCATAAACATAATCAGTAGCTGTAGAACGGTCATCTGTACTTTTAACAAAAGATGAATTTGTAAATACTGGTTTTTTGTTAGAATGAAGAAAAGCCTTTGGAATAGTTACACGTACTTTACCATCTGTAACTGTATCATTTGAAGAAGCTGAATAAGTAATCGCCATATTAATGACACGTTCACCCATTCCATTATTTGCTACCGGAATTCGTTTTTCTGTTGGTCCTTTTGATGTATCAAAATGAATTGACCCTGTCAAAGCTTGGTCTGTCACCCCTGTACGGAAGCCAGTTCCTTCTTCTATTTTTTTACCATTACGGCTATCTTGATTTTTGTTTTCTTTAGATGTTTCCACAGCTTTAATTGATTTTAAGATAGTCATAAAAGAACTAATCTCTTTTGTTTTAGCATCTACTTCTTCCTGCGTAGAATTGTTTTCAAATAATGTTTCTGCTGATTCAAGCTTTTTAGTTGCTTCATCTATCAGTGATTTTTGTTTAGTATTATTTTTTACTCTTTCTAGTTGAGCTTTTAATTCTTCGATTTTTTTATTAAGAAGCGACTTGTCAACTTCTTTTGTTGTACTTTCCTCTTGACTATTTTCACCTGATTGAACTACTAACTTTTCTGCAACTGCTGTAGCTACTTTCTCATGAGTATTCTCAATTTTATTAGCTGCTGGTTTTACAGAATTCTCTGAAACGATATTAGCAGTATCCACTCCTTCATCTGGACTATTAGTAGCTTCTCGTGCTTGAGTACCATTATCACTAGCTTCTACAACACCAGCTCCGAAAAATATACCTACCCCAATTAGAACACTCGCTGCTCCTACTTTGAACTTTTTTATGGAATATGTTTCTACTTTTTCACCACGGCGTTCGTGTTGCTTTTTTATGTTGTTTTTTCCGACCATTTAGGTTTCTCCTTTTGCTATATTTTTTGACCATAGTCAAATAAATTAAAATTTACTTTATATTTTACCATAAAAATTTATACTATCAAAACAATTGACACCAACACTTCAAACAGATTTTCTTATTTTCATTTTAAATACTTATATTTTTTTATATAAATAGATATGTCAAGTCGCCCATAATAATAATCTGCAATAATCAACTAAAATATTAATCAACAAAATTATTTTAATATACTCCAAATATTATTTTTTTTTTAATTTTATTATTTACAAAACTACTTAATCACTATAAAATAAAAAACTAAAAAAGTATATTCCTTCTAACTTCAAGATAAATTTATTTGATATCTTTTGGAATTCTTCATAGATTAAAATTATAATACAAAAAGATGAATAGGAAAATCATATCGATTCTCAACTATTCATCTCTAATTTTTATTAAAATACATTACCAAATGCTATATCTAAGCATTCTCGTATATCTTTTACCGGTATTATTTCAATTCCTTCTGGGAAATCAGAATTTTTCATATTTCCAACTGGAACTATTACGCGTTTAAATCCATGTTTTTTTGCCTCATTAATCCTTTGTTCGATTCTGCTAACTCTTCTAACTTCACCAGTTAATCCAACCTCACCAATGAAACAATCATTCATATCGACCGCTATGTCTTTAAAGCTTGAAGCCACCGCCATAATAACACCTAAGTCTACTGCAGGATCATCAATCTTAACCCCTCCAGAGACTTTAACGTAAACATCCTGTTGTTGGAGTAAATAACCAGCCTTTTTCTCTAAAACAGCCATTAACAAGATCAATTTGTTATATTCTAGTCCGGTAGAAATTCTTCGTGGGTTATTAAATGCTGTTGGGGTTGTTAATGATTGAATTTCTACAAGAAGTGGTCTACTACCTTCCATAGTGCTAATTATCGTTGCACCAGCAAGGTTTTTACTACGCTCTTCTAAAAACATCTGAGAAGGATTCGCTAAATCTTCTAGCCCACTATGTTTCATCTCGAAAATCCCAATTTCATTCGTAGAACCAAAACGATTTTTCACCGCTCTAAGAATTCTATAACTATGTTGGCCTTCACCTTCAAAATATAACACAGTATCAACCATATGTTCCAACATTCGAGGTCCTGCTATAGTTCCTTCCTTAGTAACATGCCCTACAATAAAAATAGCTATATTTAAACTTTTAGCAATCTTCATAAGTTGCTGTGTACATTCTCTAACTTGGGTAATACTTCCAGGTGAATTTTCCATATTTGGATTATATATTGTCTGAATTGAGTCGATAACTAAAAACTGTGGTTTTATTTTTTTTACTACCTGATAAATTAAATTTAAATCAGTTTGTGCATACACAAAAAGTTCGTCAGTATCATTTCTCAATCTATCAGCTCTTATTTTTACCTGTCTAACAGATTCTTCACCGGTTACATATAGGACATCATGTTCTTTTGCCAGATATGCTGATATTTGAAGAAGTAGTGTCGATTTACCAATTCCGGGATCTCCTCCTAGAAGAACTAACGAACCACCTACGACTCCACCTCCTAAAACTCTGTTAAGCTCTTCACTATCGGTTAGAGTTCGAGGTACATCCTGAGTAGAAACTGATTTTAATTTTCCAGCTTCTACACGTTCTGTATCGTTTGTTTTCACTTCAAATTCTGTATGCTTCGTAGCTTTTTTTGCTTCAACTACTTCCTCCATAGATGCCCACTTTTTACAGTTTGGACATCTCCCCATATATTTCAAACTCTGATAACCACAGGCATTACATTCATACTTAACATTTACCTTTGCCATAGCTACCTCTTAGTTTTCTTTACAACAAACTCATCATTTTTATAGTCAATATTAATAGTTCCAGATAACTCAGGATTTCTTAATAATTCTTCACTTAATAAATCTTCAATATTCTTTTGAATACTACGTTTTAATGGACGTGCACCGTACTCTTTTATACTACCATCTTCAACGATTTTAGCCATAGCTTTTTTCGTAAGTTTAATAGTAATGTTTCTATCTTCTAATCTCTTAGATAAACCATCTATTAACAACTCAGAGATTTTTTCTAATTCTTCTTTTTCAAGAGTCTTGAAGACAATAATATCATCTATTCTATTTAAGAACTCAGGACGATATTGTTTTTTCAATGCTTCCATCATAGTATTTTGAACATTTTTGTAATCATTTTTTATTGATTCACTTCCACCAAATCCTACAAATTTTTGATCATTTAGTTCACTTACCCCAACATTTGAAGTCATGATGATAATAGTATTTTTGAAATCTACCACACGCCCTGAAGCATCTGTTAAACGTCCATCATCTAGAACTTGTAATAGTATATTAAAGATTGATGGATGAGCTTTTTCAATTTCATCAAATAGTACTACAGAATACGGTTTTTGACGAACTTGTTCAGATAATTGTCCCGCTTCATCATGCCCAACATAACCTGGAGGCGCACCAACTAATCTACTAATTGAATGTGGCTCCATATACTCACTCATATCTATACGAATCATATTATCTTCCGAGCTAAATAGTGCTTCTGATAAACTTTTCGCAAGTTCTGTCTTACCTACCCCTGTAGGTCCTAAGAAGATAAAACTTCCAATTGGTCTATTCGGGGCTTTAAATCCGCTTCTTGCTCTTCTAACTGCCTTAGCTAAACTTACTACAGCTTCATTTTGACCGATAACTCGTTTGTGTAATATCTCTTCTAATTTCAGAAGTCGCTCACTTTCTGTTTCCGTTAATTTAGTTACTGGAACTCCAGTCCAAGCAGCAAGAACTTCAGCTACATGTTCAGAAGTAATCTTAATTTTATCTTTCGATAAGCTGTCTTGCCAAGAAATTTTAAATTCTTCAATTTTATTAATTACTTTATTAGCTTCATCACGTTTTTTAGCTGCTATTTCAAACTCTTGATTAATTACCGCTCTGTCTTTTTCTTTATTTAAACGGTTTAATTCTTCTTCGTATTCTTTTAATTTTTCCGGTGATTTATAAAATCTTAATTTAACTTTAGAACAAGCTTCATCAATAAGGTCGATCGCCTTATCAGGTAAACATCTATCCGTAATATATGCTGTACTTAGTTTTACAGCTGACTCAATAGCTTCATCTAAAATTTCTACATCGTGGTGTTCTTCATATTTATGACGTAGTCCATCAAGAATCTTAATAGAATCTCCAGTACTTGGTTCTTCAACTTTAATTGGTTGGAATCGGCGCTCTAAAGCAGCATCCTTTTCAAAATATTTTCTATATTCTTCTGTTGTTGTAGCCCCAATACACTGAATCAAACCACGTGATAAGGCTGGTTTTAGAATATTCGATGCATCTGCACTTCCTTCTGTTCCACCTGCACCGATAATTGTATGAATTTCATCTATAAATAATATTATATCACCTGCATCTTCAATTTCAGCGATAATATTTTTTAATCTTTCTTCAAATTCACCACGATACTTAGTTCCGGCAACTAATGTTCCCATATCTAATACCATTACTCTCTTTCCTAATAAGTTACTAGGTACATTTTGAGAAACTATCCTCTCTGCTAAACCTTCTACAATTGCTGTTTTCCCAACCCCAGGTTCTCCAATTAGCACCGGATTATTCTTAGTACGCCTATTTAATATTTCAATCATACGTGTGATTTCTTTATCACGAGCTATAACTGGATCTAATTTATTATTAAATGCATCTTTAGTAAGATCTTTTGCTAATGAATTCAATGTCGTAGTTTTAGCTGAACTATCTTCAGCTGCTTCTATTTTTTTGAAACCTTCATATAATTTAGAAATCAGACTTTGACTTTTTTTCATTAAATCAGTTAATTCATCAAATATTTGATCAACATTTGCACCTAATTTATCAGTTAATAAACGAACAGCTGTTCCAGTTTCTTCTTCTAGCAAAGATAATAATAAATGCTCACTAGTAACAACAAAGCTAGACGTGCTATCAGCAACCCTTTGACTATTTTCTATTGTTCTAACCGCACCATTAGTATAATCTATCTTCATTAAAACATTACGATAAAAATCAGTACCTTCTAATTCCGTTTCATAAAATTCTACTACGCTTTTTCTAAAATCATCATAATATACACCATTTTTATTTAGTACTTTACATGCCAATGTATTATTCATACTTAACATAGCTAATAATAGATGTTCTGTTCCTACAGCCTTAACACCAAAATCATTTGCTTCTTCCTTCGCTGTAGTTAGCACCATAAGCGCCGTCTCATTAAATCTTATGTACATAACCTTATCCTCTCTTATTATATTTTATATTTGTTAAAAATCTTACAGTTAAATCCTTCAAATTCGATTTTGTTTGATGAATCATTTCTTCAACACTATCCTCATCAATATGATTTAAAAATTGATTATGAACAGATGTAATGACTTCAACACTATCTATAAAATGATTGTAGTCAAATTTATCTATGTAATTCTTTTCAAGTAAAATTTTAGCCAATCTTATAGCTTCTTCTACTTCAATTGTTTCATTATCTACAGTCTCAATTAAATAATCTATATAGTCTTTATTTGCGTGAAGGGTTATTTTTGTAATTCTGATAAATCCTCCACCACCACGTTTACTTTCAATAATAAAGCCATGTTCTGGTGTAAATCTAGTTTTTATAACATAATTTAATTGAGATGGTACACAGTCAAATTTTTGTGCGACATTACTTCTTTTTATAATTATATGATCCTCTGTAGCTTCATTAAATAAGCTCTTAATATATTGTTCAAGTATATCTGTCATATTATTATTCATAATAAGGGCACCTCCTTTATTGACTAAAATTGACCTTTACTAAATTATACTACATATAGAATATTTTGTATATAAAAAACATTGATTTTTCAGCATATACAGACAAAAAAAGAACGACTACAATATTATGATTTTATGAAAATCTATATTATTAAGTCGTCCTTTATAATTCTATTTTCTAATAAAAATACCTTGATTAAAAATACTTGTTTCTATGGGAGTGATTCAAAAATCGCGATTTCTTAAGAAACAAGATTTTGTCGAGTCACCCCCGCACAGTTTATTAGATATCTAAAAAGCTTTTATAAAGCGAATTTAGATATCAATAAACCACTGCGTCTATGAGTTATCATATGAACTTTGTTAAGTTTTAGGCCTTTTGGGTTAGAGCCCTTTTTAATTTTGATTTCCTATTAAAGATTAAATTCATTACGATTGCCACAACTGTTCCTAAAACAATTCCACTATCAGTAAACATACGAACAAAACTTGGTAGTTGAGAAAATGCAGTAGGAACTGTTGTCACACCTAATCCTAAACCAACAGAACAAGCAATAATCATAAGATTTTCTTGTTTAGTAAAATCAGTATTTCCTAACATTTTCACACCGTAAGCTAGTACCATACCAAACATACTAATCATTGCCCCACCTAGTACTGGTTGAGGTACGATTGTTGCTAAAGCTCCTATTTTAGGTATAGATCCAAATACCAATAATAATAGAACCATAACATACATAACTTTTTTGCTTTTAACACCAGAAATTTGAACAAGTCCTACGTTTTGAGAATAAGTAGTATACGGAAAGGCATTTACTAATGAACCAATCATAACCGCTAAACCTTCTGCTAAATAACCTCTTCTTAAGTCAGGCTCTTTTACTTCTTGATTACAAATATTTCCTAGGGCATAATACACTCCTGTTGACTCTATCATACTTACAATACCAACGATTGTAAATGTTAAAATTGCACTAATATTAAATTCAAAACCTGTAAATTTAAATGGTGTTGGATGTTGATACCACCCAGCTTGAGACACTTCTGTTAAACTTACAATTCCCATAAAACTAGCAATAACAGTTCCTGATACTAAACCTAATAAAATTGCTATAGAGTGTATAAAACCAGTTGTAAATTTATAAATTACTAAAATAATTGCAAGCGTAATACACGCCAATACGATATTTTTGGGATTTCCAAAATCTTTCGATCCTTGTCCACCTGCAATATAGTTCATCGCAACTGGTACTAATGTAATACCTATAATTGTTACAACACTACCTGTAACTACTGGTGGGAATAACTTAGCCACCTTGGCAAAAAATGGCGCTATAAGAACTACAACTAATCCAGAAACAAAAATTGCTCCATACATAGTTGCTAATCCTGCACTATTACCAATTGCTATCATTGGCGCTACTGCTGTGAAAGTACATCCAAGAACAACCGGTAACCCAATTCCTGTAAATTTCCCTTTATACACTTGTAAAAATGTAGCAATCCCACACATAAAAATATCAACTGACACTAAATAAGTTGTTTGTTCTGCTGAAAGACCTAGACCTCCAGCAACAATTATCGGTACAATTACCGCTCCTGCGTACATTGCTAGTACGTGCTGTAAACTTAAAATAAAAGTTTTCAAGATTCTTTTCTCCTTAGTTATATATTATTTTTGACAAATATAACTATATAAATACAAAAAATCACCTATAATTACTTATAGGCGATTTAAAATTCTACTACAAATAGTTGGGAGTGACTCAAAAATCGTGATTTCGGGGAAATCGATTTTGTCGAGTCACCCCCGCACAGTTTATTAGATATCTAAAAAGCTTTTATAAAGCGATTTTAGATATCAATAAACCACTGCGTCTATGAGTTTTCTTGTAAACTTTTTTAAAATCTAGGATTTTTGGGCCAACTCCAATAACATTATAATAAGAATGCCCATAGTCATCAAATTTACGGTCTGATGGTAGAAACTTGCAAGCCATATTCTTGCCTTTATATGTGCTATATTTTGTCTGTACAATATATAATAACAATTTTCAAAATGATTTTCAAGTGTTATCTGTTTTTCTTTTATATTTTTATCGTTAATTTAAAATTATACTATATGAATGATAATTATTTATTCTATTACCTTCAATCTACCTCTAAAGTCATCTAAACTTGAGTATCCTTTTTCTTTCATCACTTCTTCTAGTTCTTTAGTAAGTCTAGCGAAAACTGAAACTCCTTCCTTATGAAGAGTTGTTCCTACTTGAACTAAATCGGCACCACATAGAATATGTTCAAATACATCTTTACCGTTTACAACTCCACCAGTTCCAATAATTTTTATACTAGGATTCAAGCGTTCTCTAAATGCACGAACATTAGCTAATGCTGTTGGTTTTATATATTCTCCACCTAGTCCGCCAAATCCACCTTTTGGCTTAATAACTACTTGTTCTTTATCTAAATCAATATATAAACCATTCCCGACGCTATTTACACTATTCACATACGTTAATGGATATTTATTTAAAATTTTAGCCATTTCATCAAAATGAGCAATATCGAAATACGGAGGTAGTTTTACCCCAATAGGTTTTGTAAAGAATGTGAATACCTCAGCTAATAATTTATCTGTAAGTTCAAAATCATAAGCAATCTGAGGTTTCCCTGGTACATTTGGACACGATAAGTTAAACTCAGTAACTCCTTCATATTCACTCTCTTGAATTTTCTTTAATAGAGCAATATTTTCATCATAACTCATACCAGTTACCGATAAAAACTGTAATTTTGCACCTGCTCTTTGACGTTCAATAACATAATCTAAATAATAATCTAAACCATTATTCGGCAACCCCATTGAATTTATACTTCCTAAAGCAGTATCATAATATCTAGGCTCAGGATTACCTTCTCTATAATCACGAGTTGCAGTTTTTGTAACAAAAGCCCCTGCTTCACTATTTGCTAATTCATCTAGCTCCACAGTCGTCATACAATGAACACCTGATGCATTCATTAACGGATTAGATAATTCTACATCTAAAAAATTAGTTTTTAACATTCTTCATACCTCCTATGTATACTAATAACAGTTTATCACAAAACACTCCCAATAACCATTGATAAAACTAGTTTTAGATTTATATTCACATAAAAAAGAAAAATTGGGAGCGACTCAAAAATCGTGATTTCATAAGAAACAAGATTTTGTCGAGTCACCCCCACACAGTTTATTAGATATCTAAAAACTTTTTGAAGCGAGTTTAGCTATCAATAAACCACTACGTCTATGAGTTTTCATGTAAACTATTTTTAAAATCTAGTACTTTTAGATTAGCCCCAATTCTCCTTCTTTAATTTTCTTATCTAAAATAAACAATTCTTAATTATGCTTCTAGATGCTTAATTATATCTAAATACAAATTGTCCATCTTAGGTAATATTTCTTTTATTCTATCAGAATGATCTTCTTTTAACCAAGAAGTAGGTTTTTCATATAATACTTCTGTCTTATCTTCTCTCTTAATAAGTAATAATTTAAGTGGTAGGTTAAAACTTAGATATAAGTCATCTTGCATTAGTAATGTTCCTACTTTTGGATTACCAAATACTACATATTGAATATCCTCTAATTCTAAATCAACATTTTTTGCATATTCACCTTGGTTTATATTTAAAAATTGGTGAATGTTATTTTTTTCTAAATATTCATCTACTCTTGATTTTACATTGACAAATTCGTCGTTAATTAGATATTTTTCCATAATTTACCTCTTTTTTACTATTATTAAGTTTATTTAATTTCATAATACACTAATTATCTACTTTTGTCATCAATTTAGTTTTCAAGAAAATTATAAGGTCTATAAGAAGTTTATAGTTCTACAATTCATCACTAAGCTAGTCGTTAATTTCATCTACAACCTCTTTTAATAATTCATATGAATGGTGTTGAGCCTCTTCATCGTAAATATATGAATTTATCATTAATTCATCGAACTCTACCCTACGTTTTAAATCGATAATCTGATTTTTCACAGTTTCCTTATTACCAATAAATGAGATTTTTGTCATCTGATCAACGACAGCTTTCTCATGATCAACTATCTCATCATGTTCAAATGCAATTGGTCCAAAATGTGGAACTTTAGTTGTAGCGATATAATTTTTCCATACCGCTTCTTCCGATTGTACTGGAGGAACCATGCCTTGAGGATTACTTGTAATGATATTTAAAAATGATTGAATCTGAGTTGTTGATAATCTTTTTGCTTCTTCATCAGTATCTGCAACAACTGCATTAGCACCTAAAATCACATACGGCTCACTTAAAACTTCTGATGGTTTAAAGTAATGTCTATAAATTGCTACTGCATTTTCCATCATAGTTGGAGCAAAATGCGATGCAAATGCATAAGGTAAGCCTAGCTCAGCAGCTACATATGCACTATCAGTACTTGAACCTAATATGTATAGCGGAACATCAAGTCCTGCAGCTGGATATGCATGAACAGGTCTTGTATCTTTAAAATACCCAGATAACTCTACGACCTCTTTTTTAAAATCCATCTCTCTATTTGTATTTCTTCTAATAGCTCGTGCAGTGTTATAATCAGTACCCGGTGCACGCCCTAAACCTAAATCAACTCTACCTGGATATAAAGTTTCCAAAGTTCCATATTGTTCTGCAACTATATATGGACTATGATTAGGTAACATCACACCACCCGAACCTACTCTAATATTACTAGTGTTATCTAGTGTACGTTGGATTAATAACTGCGTTGCACTACTAGCTACACTTTTTGTATTATGATGTTCTGCAATCCAATATCTTTCATATCCTAATTCATCAGCCTTTTTAGCTAATCTAATCATTGCATCTATTGCATCTTTAAAATTTTCTCCTTGTCTTAATGGAGCTAAATTTAAAATTGAAATTTTCATAGTTATCACCTCTATTTATTTACCATTTTTAACAACTCATCTACAGCTACAATTCCTAGTTGATTTGCTGCAAGAGGACTGTCTCCAGTTATTAAGTTTCTATCTATATGAACCTGACCGCTTATTGCTTTATTTAATATTTTCGCACCCAAACTTTCTAGTTTTTCAGCTAATAACCATTTTAATTTTCCTGGCATATATCCAATTTCTTGATTCGCTCCCTCATCTATACTATCTGGGAAAACAGTCATTTCATAATTTTTAAATAAGAACTCTGATTCATCAATATTTCCTGAAATTAATGCAGCTGGTCCATGACAAAGTGTTATAATTTTTTTATTCTCTTTAATTGCCCATTTAAGAACTTCTTTTACTTCTCTACTTTCAGGTAAGTTAATCATTGCACCATGACCACCTGGTATGAAGACTCCCGAATAAAGTGAATTTTCTGAAATAATATCCTCCAAAATTATATCTAATTTAACAGGATTCTCAAATTTTTCTATATATTTATTATAAAGCTTCATGACATTTTCATCTTTTTCTGGCATTGCCCACATCTCTAATTTTACTGAGTTTCCTGATAAAGTAACAATATCTATCTCAAATCCAGCAGCATCCATATGTAACATTGGTAACAATGTCTCTACAGGATGATTACCCGTTGAAAAATACTTTCCATTAGACATTTGTAAGTATCTTTCATCTGTTGCTATCATTAAAATTTTATTCTTTTCACCACTAAATGTATTTTTAAATTTAAAACCATCAAAATTTGTCACAGGACTTGTATATATACTCAAAGAATAATCTGATGGAAAATATGCGTTATGTTCTGCTCTATCTTTTACTGGTTGATTTGTTAATTTTGTCATTTTAATTCTCCTAAACTTTTATTGGAAAATATTTGCTTGCACAAACAAGTATATAGATTAAATATAAAATCAAAATAATAAATTCTGATTTTATATTTTATCACTATTTCTATTTAATACATCTGTAACTATACTCGTAGTGTATTCTAGGTACTTTTTTCCTTTAGGTGTTAATTTTATACATACACCTCTCTTGTCCTCAGCAGACGAAAATCTTTCTATTACACCACACGTATCCTCAAATTTAGCTAACATTCTTGATGTTGCACTTAAACTTAATGAAATCTTAGTACTTAAATCTGTCATTCTTAATATATTTCCTTCGGTTTCATTCAAGTAATGTAAGCTATAGTATTCATTTAATGTTATTGGATGCTCTCCTTTTGATAAGGCATCTTCTAATTCAGTACTTATTTGTTTCATATTACTATGAAATGCTATCCATTTATTTACTAATTCATCATTATTCATTTGTCACCTCTTAATTTACTTGCATTTGCAAGTAAATTAATATTACTACTTTTAATATTAATTGTCAATAAAACAATCTTTTCTTATTACTACTAGATAAAAATATCCTTTTGACCTAAATTCTCAATACACTCATCATAGTATGCTGCATCATGTTCTTTATAAATTGGCTTATTGATTTTACATTCTTTTAGATTGTTGTGAGGAATACAAATTTTTCCTCTATAATTTTTATCTAGCCATTCTTCACTAACATTATATCCTCTACTCTTCATTTCCTGCATGATTAATTCATGATACTTAAAAAGTAAAAATGGTTTGTGTTCAAATACATAATCTACTGTTGCATGTTTCTTACCCCAACCATTTCCTCTTAATGCACAACATTCTCTATGTTGACCTAAAAGTTGTTGCCGTGGTAGTTTTAATATTAGTTCTTCATGCCAAAGTCTCATCTTGTCCTCCATTGATAAAAGTAGATTCTTCCAAATACTTATTTGGATATTTCTTTAGGAGATGTTTTACTTCTTTTATCAAATCTTCTTTTTTGTATTTATTACTATGATATTCTTCAATCATTTTAAAAAAAATGATTTTTTTCTTCTTTTGTCGCATATTTTTTAAAATATCCCCAAACATGATGAAAAGAATTCGTTACTTGACCTTTATCTTCAGATAAACTTACAGCTTGTTTTATAAGCTCACTCACTTTACCCAGGGATACTTCTTCTTGTTTTAAATACGTTCGTATCTCTAAATATATTTTACTTGAGTGACTTAAAACAAGATATTTATTTCTTGCCCATAACTTTTGACATTGAACTCTTTCTTCTTTACTATTCATTTTATCCTTTCGAAAACAGTTTATTTTTAATATCCATATTATATCTTATACTTTTTTACTACATATTAATATCGAACTGTATAAAAAGTTCCTTATTAAGTTTTATCTTAATAAGGAACCTCTACATTAGTTTTTGTTGTATTAAATTTAATCATGTTTTTTTGATTTGCTAAGTCCACACTAATTCTAAAAAACCAATGGTATATTTCCATATAATATAATTCTAAAAATACCTATAATTGCCAAATGTATTGGATAATAATAGTAGAAGAACCACTTAGAACCAGTATGTTTTCCTCTAGTACCATCATATCTCATTAATAATGGTAACGAAAGTAAAGTTGCAAACTGTAATACTCCATAGAATACATCTATAAAGATAATATAAATAGCTGCATAAACACTTATCCAGATAACATAGTCGAGTATTTGTTGTTTTTTATTACCTCTATGATTATATAGAAAAAATGGCATCATAAGAGCAATTGCAGACCAATCCGCTACAAATGTTAATAAACAGAAAACAATAATTGCTAAAATCTTTAATGTATTGCTTATCTTCTCACTTCTAAAGATTGCGATTAATAAAACCGACATCGCTAATGGGAATAAGACACTTGTTTTATTAAATATGCTTCCTGTAGTTATATCAAATGGTATTCCTAAACCAAAGCAAAAAGCAAAGTGACTGATAATAGCAAAGCTCATAATTCTAAAGAAATATTTTCTAATATCTTTTGTATAATAACATCCTTCTGCGATAAAATACCACATAATCGGTGCTGTTAAACGCCCTACTATATGCATAAGTACTGGTATTGTTTCTTTAACTAAACCTGGATATAATAGCCATGCTAAATGATCAATTGTCATAGCAATTATTGCTATATATTTTAACTGAGTTCCATCAAGCTTTAAATTCTTCATTTTCTTCCTTTCTATACTATTTTGACCTTATTTAAAAATATTAGTTAATATATTACTCATAAATGGTATAATGAGAATACTATAGACTATCCTAACATAGGATATCACATTAATATACTTTATACAATTATTTTTCTAAACAACTACTTAAAACTTATCTCCATTAAACAATTATATTTTTTATTAATAAAAAATCGAAGTTAATTTCTTAACCTCGATTCCAAAATATTACTCAATATCCCTAGAGTAACTTTGATTATATCTAATAATATACATAAATATTTGAATTTACAATATTATTTTCCCCTATACTACCTTTAAACATATTATACACCTCTTACTGTTTTTCTGCAAGGATTTATTAAAAATAGTACGTATTTTCTAATAAAATTACAAAAAATAATGATTTTACATTAAAAATACAATATTAATACATATAATGTACTAAAACTATCAAATATCTCTAATTAAATATGAACATTATGTAAATAAATATTAAGTATATAAAAAAAGCAAGGTGAAATTCACCTTGCTTAATGTGTTTCAATTCAATTATTATTTAACGATTGAAGTTACAACACCTGAACCTACAGTACGTCCACCTTCACGAATTGAGAAACGAGTTCCTTCTTCGATCGCGATTGGAGAAATAAGTTCAACGTTGATTGATACGTTATCCCCAGGCATTACCATTTCAGTACCTTCTGGTAAAGTAACTACACCAGTTACGTCAGTAGTACGGAAGTAGAATTGAGGACGGTAGTTTGTGAAGAATGGAGTGTGACGTCCACCTTCTTCTTTAGATAATACGTACACGTCAGCTACGAATTGAGTGTGTGGAGTGATTGTTTTAGGAGCTGCTAAAACTTGTCCACGTTCGATATCTTCACGAGCAACACCACGTAATAATGCACCGATGTTATCTCCTGCTTCAGCGTAATCTAATAATTTACGGAACATTTCAACACCTGTTACAGTAGTTGAAGCTGGTTCTTCAGTTAATCCAACGATTTCTACTACGTCTCCAACTTTAACTTGTCCACGTTCAACACGTCCAGTAGCAACTGTACCACGACCAGTGATTGAGAATACGTCCTCAACCGGCATCATGAATGGTTTAGCGTTATCACGTTCTGGAGTTGGGATGTACTCGTCAACTGTTTCCATTAATTCGATGATAGCTTTTTCTGCATCAGCATCCCCTTCAAGAGCTTTAAGAGCAGAACCTTTGATTACTGGTAGATCGTCTCCATCAAATCCGTATTCAGATAATAGTTCACGTACTTCCATTTCAACTAGTTCTAATAACTCTTCATCATCAACCATATCACATTTGTTTAAGAATACAACGATTTTTGGTACTCCAACGTTACGAGATAATAGAATGTGCTCACGAGTTTGAGCCATTGGTCCATCTGTAGCAGCGATTACTAAGATAGCTCCGTCCATTTGAGCAGCACCAGTGATCATGTTTTTAACATAGTCAGCGTGTCCTGGGCAGTCTACGTGTGCGTAGTGACGGTTTGGAGTTTCATACTCGATGTGAGAAGTGTTGATTGTGATACCACGTTCTCTTTCTTCTGGTGCGTTATCGATTGAAGCGTAGTCTTTAGCTTCTCCACCATAAGTTTTTGCTAATACAGTAGCGATAGCTGCTGTTAAAGTAGTTTTACCGTGGTCAACGTGACCAATTGTTCCAATGTTAGCATGTGTTTTACTACGGTCAAATTTTTCTTTTGCCATTTTAAAAATGTCTCCTTCAAGTTAATAAAATTTTATTTTTTAATAATTAGTCACATAGCATTTCTATGATAACTATATTTTATAATGTTACAACAAAAATTGCAACTATAAAGAATAATTTTTATTATCCTTTATTTTTTTTGATAATTTCTTCAGAAATTGATTTAGGTACTTCTTCGTAGTGATCAAATACCATTGAGTAAGTACCACGTCCTTGAGTTGCAGAACGTAGAGAAGTTGCATATCCGAACATTTCAGATAATGGTACTGAAGCACTTACTACTTGAGCGTTACCACGAGCTTCCATACCTTCAACACGTCCACGACGTGAAGTGATATCTCCCATGATGTCTCCTAAGTATTCTTCAGGCATAACAACTTCAACTTTCATGATTGGTTCTAAAATTACTGGGTTACATTTTTTAGCAGCTTCTTTAAGAGCTAATGATGCAGCAACTTTGAACGCCATTTCAGATGAGTCAACATCGTGGTATGATCCATCGAATAATTTAGCTTTAACGTCGATTAATTCGTATCCAGCTAATACCCCGTTTGCCATAGAGTCTTTTAATCCTGCTTCTACTGCTGGGATGTATTCACGAGGAACTACCCCACCAACGATAGCATTTTCGAATTCAAATCCTGCACCTGGCTCATTTGGAGTGAACTCAATCCATACGTCCCCGTATTGTCCACGTCCACCAGATTGACGAGTGAATTTACCTTGTACTTGTGCAGATTGTTTGAATGTTTCACGGTAAGATACCATTGGAGCACCTACTGTACATTCAACTTTAAATTCACGACGCATACGGTCAACGATGATGTCTAAGTGAAGCTCACCCATACCTGCGATGATAACTTGTCCAGTTTCTTCGTCAGTTCCAGCACGGAATGTTGGGTCTTCTTCTTGTAATTTTTGTAAAGCTGTAGACATTTTATCTTGGTCAGCTTTTGATTTTGGTTCAACTGAAAGTTGGATAACTGGTTCTGGGAATTCCATTGATTCAAGAATAACTTCGTTTTTCTCGTCACAAAGTGTGTCCCCAGTAGTAGTATCTTTAAGACCAACAGCTGCAGCGATATCACCAGCATAAACTTCAGCGATTTCGTTACGAGTGTTAGCGTGCATTTGTAGGATACGTCCTACACGTTCACGTTTACCTTTAGTTGAGTTTTTAACGTATGAACCAGATGATAAAATACCTGAGTACACACGGAAGAAAGTAAGTTTCCCTACGAATGGGTCAGTCATAACTTTGAAAGCTAGGGCTGAGAATGGCTCTTCATCTGAAGAGTGTCTTTCTGTTTCTTCATCAGTGTTTGGATCAATACCTTTAATTGCTGGTACATCTAATGGAGATGGTAAGTAGTCAACTACTGCATCTAGCATTGGTTGTACACCTTTATATTTGAATGCAGATCCACATACTACAGGGAAGAATTCTACTGATAAAGTAGCTTTACGGATTACAGCTTTAAGCTCGTCAATTGTAATTTCTTCTCCACCTAAGTATTTTTCCATGAAGTTTTCATCAAATTCTGCAACAGCTTCGATAAGTTTTTCACGGTATTCTTCAGCTTGATCTTGATAGTCAGCTGGGATTTCTTTTACAACAAGATTTTCCCCAACGCTTCCTTCGTTGTAGATAGCTTTCATTTCAACTAGGTCAATTACACCTTCGAATAAATCTTCAGCTCCGATTGGAAGTTGGATTGGGTGCGCGTTAGCTTGTAATCTGTCGTGGATTGTTCCTACAGAGTATAAGAAGTCTGCTCCTGTTTTATCCATTTTGTTAACAAATACAATACGAGGAACTCCATAAGTTGTAGCTTGACGCCAAACTGTTTCTGTTTGTGGTTCAACACCTGATTGTGCATCTAATACTGCTACTGATCCATCAAGTACACGAAGTGAACGTTCAACTTCAACTGTGAAGTCTACGTGTCCCGGTGTATCAATGATGTTGATACGGTGTTTTTTCCACTCAGCAGTTGTTGCAGCAGATGTGATTGTAATACCACGTTCTTGTTCTTGTTCCATCCAGTCCATTTGTGAGTTACCATCGTGAGTATCTCCAATTTTGTGGATTTTCCCAGTGTAGAACAAAATACGCTCTGTTGCAGTAGTTTTACCTGCGTCGATATGAGCCATGATACCGATGTTACGAGTATCTTTTAAAGAAAATGCTCTAGTCATGAGTCAATTTTCTCCTTTCATAATTTTTTAAATGATTTTAGTAATTTGTCTTTTATAGTGAAAAACTCAAGCTATGAAATAGCTTGATATTCACCCTATAATTACCAACGATAGTGAGCAAATGCTTTGTTAGCTTCAGCCATTTTGTGAGTATCTTCACGTTTCTTAACAGCTGAACCAGTGTTATTTGCTGCGTCTAAAATTTCATTAGCTAAACGTTGTTCCATAGTTTTTTCTCCTCTTAAACGAGAATAGTTAACTAACCAACGTAGACCTAATGTAGTTCTTCTTTCAGCACGTACTTCTACTGGTACTTGGTAGTTAGAACCACCAACACGACGAGCACGAACTTCAAGCACAGGCATAATGTTGTTTAATGCTTCTTCGAAAACTTCCATAGCATCACGTCCTGATTTTTCTTTAATTAAATCAAACGCAGAATATAAAATTCTTTGTGCTGTACCGCGTTTCCCATCTAGCATTAATTTGTTAATCAATTTTGTAACTAATTTTGAGTTATAAATTGGATCTGGCAAAACGTCACGTTTTGCAACTGGACCTTTACGTGGCATAGTGTCTGCCTCCTTTCACGAATTCTTTTTATCAAATTTTATCTTTTATTATTTTTTCTCTTTTGGTCTTTTAGCACCGTATAGTGAACGTCCTTGTTTACGGTCGTTAACTCCTGCAGTATCTAAAGCTCCACGGATGATGTGGTAACGTACCCCTGGTAAGTCTTTTACACGTCCTCCACGAATAAGTACAACACTGTGTTCTTGTAGGTTGTGTCCGATACCTGGGATATATGCTGTTACTTCGATTTGGTTTGATAAACGAACACGTGCATATTTACGTAAAGCTGAGTTAGGTTTTTTAGGTGTCATAGTCCCAACACGAGTACAAACTCCACGTTTTTGTGGTGAAGAAATGTTAGTTTCTTTCTTTCTTTGAGAGTTGTAACCTTTGTTAAGTGCTGGTGAATCTGATTTCGATACTTTTGATTTACGAGGTTTACGAACTAATTGGTTAATAGTTGGCATTTTCCTGATTTCCTCCTTCCCTGTTTATTTGTGAATCACCTATCCAGGTGTATCACATTTTTAAATTTTTTATAAGCCTTAGTGGCTTTACACAGAGTGCCGTAACACTCACGTACTAAATAATACCACTTTTATTTTTTCTTGTCAACACTTTTTTAAAATTTTTTTATATCTTTTTTACTTGTCATTATCACATTCTATTTTCACACTTATCCAGGTGTATCATTTTTAACTTATAAATAAACACTTCCAGGTGTATCATATATAGAGTTTTAGCTCACTTTTCCAGGTGTTCCACATACGAACTACAAAATTATATTTTATATATATTTCTATTATCATAATTTATAGAAATAATTTATCCATCCCTCTTGTTGAATAAATCGATTTCAAGTATAATATAGCTATAGATAACATTGGAGGGATACTTATGATAAACATTAAAAATCTTACCGTAAAATTTGATACAAAGTGTGCTGTTGATGATTTAAGTTTTACAATCAATGATGGAGAAATATTCGGACTTATCGGGCATAATGGAGCTGGTAAGTCTACTACAATCAAATCTCTAGTTAGTATATTAGAACCTACTTCAGGAGAGATTTACTTCAATGACCTACTTTTAAAAAATAATAGATTAGAATGTAAAAAACAAATTGGCTATGTTCCCGATACTCCTGATATGTTTCTTACATTATCAGCCTTTGAATATTGGTCTTTAGTCGCTAGCATATATGAAATTGATAATAAAACAAGAGATGATATTCTTAATAGGTACTGCAAATTATTTAATATGGCAGGAGTTGAACATCAAGAAATTAGTTCTTTTTCTCACGGTATGCGACAAAAAGTATTCGTAATTGGTGCCCTATTATCAGAACCTAAATTCTGGATTATGGATGAACCGATGACTGGATTAGATCCACAAGCTGCATTTGACTTGAAAAACTTAATGAAAGAGCACGCTTCAAAAGGAAATAGTGTCTTATTCTCTACTCATGTCTTGGAGGTCGCTGAACATCTGTGCGATAGAATAGGTATCCTCAGCAAAGGAAAACTAGTTTTTATCGGTACACTTAACGAGCTTAAAGAACAATTTGAGGGAGATAATTTAGAAGAAATTTATCTTAATATAGTAAAAAATTCAAATTCAAATATTTTAGGTGGTGATTAAATATGAGATTTAGTGTAATAAAAGAGTTATTCTTAACGAATCTTCTTTATAGTTTTTCACCTCAAAGAATAAAATACAGAAAAAAATTCAGTGGAAAGAGCGATATAAGACATAATCTTTTTAGAAATGTTTTAATGCTTAATTTTTTCAATTTCTTACATATTTTATTTTTATTTTCAATATTTTCTCGTGGTTTTAACTTTTCTGGATCGGGATATCGAAATATACTTTTCTTTATTTTATTATTAGTGTTTATTCAGATTTTAAATAATTTTATCAATATGTTTTACGAAAGTGATGATACATTAGCAATTATTCACTTACCTGTTACAGGATCTGAAATATTTTTTAGTAAATTGTTTACTCTACTTTCACAAGTTATTAGTAATTTTACTCCTTTAATAGTTATAAACTTAATTATTGGATTAAATGCAGAGTTTTCAATTCAAAAACTTTTCTTCGTATTAGTATATAGTTTTGCATTTATCATTACTTTAATATGTTCTATTATGACACTACTTTCATTTATTACTTATATCCCAAATTTTAAGAAGAATAAAGGGAAAGTTAATGCAGCTACAATATTAATTGCGTTGATATTCTTCACAGGATACATATTTAATTTTGCTCATACTTTTAAAAGTTTTGATTCTGATTATTCAGGAGATTTATTTTTAAATATACTCGTATTAGATATTTCTAAGACTTATACTTACTTAATAGTAGTTATTATCTTAGCACTTATTTCTTTCTTTACTACATATATATTTGTAATAAGAAAATATATGAAAGACTTATATAGAATATCTGGTAATACATACACATCTAGTTCTAAAGCTGTAAAAATCAAAGAAAATACTAATAGTACATCAACTACACTATTTTCTAAATTAATTAAGAGAAATTTAAAATTATTGTTAAACAGTACAATTTCCACAACTGTATTTACTAATCTTATAATTACACTTGGTATATTTGTAATTCCGATTATAGAAATTAGAAAACACGGAGGTATTACACTACCACCTATATTCTACCCAGTGGCTATGACTATAGGATTTACATTAGCATTGTACATTAATTCTAATCCTATGAATTTTACAAGTATAGCAATATCACTAGAAAAACAAGATTACTATTTTTTAAAATCTCTTCCATTAGATTTTAAAAAATACCTAAAAATCAAATTAGCAATCGCCACTTGTTTACAACTTTGCTTTGGATTATTTGCTCTGATTATGATGTTATTTATAACTAAAACACCAATCTTATTAGCAATTGTAACAATAATATCTTATATTATTTCAAGTCTTGTCTTTTCATTCTATAGTTATACAAGCGACTATAAAAAATTATATCTAAATTGGAACACTATCACTGATCTAGCTAATCGCAGTTCAATAAATCAGGTACTATTAACTATTTTAGCTTTCGGAGCTATTTTCCTGTTGGTACTACTTAATGTCGTGACATTTTTCTTAATTGCTATGCTGCCATCATCAGCAAATATAGTAGGAATAATATATTCTCTAATATTAATTGTACTGTTGATCCTTGCAACAAGAAAATTAAGAAAAAATGTATTCGACAAAATATATTCATAAACTAAAGAGCACTACTCTATAATTAGAAAAGTGCTCTTTAGTTTAATTTAGTACATATACTAATTTTATCTATAACAATCTAAAATTGAATATATAGAAATTATCTCTTGAATTAATATATATTTCTTCATAAAATCATAATTTATAGATTCATCTTTATTTATAGGTAATAATATTTTCTGACGTTTCAAGCGTGCTGTTCCCACCTTATAACCATACCCATACTTTTCTTTTTGACTAGAAATCATAAATGAGATAAATTTCGCCACATAGTCATCACTGTATTTTGGAATTAGTTTTCTAGTATCATTTCCAAAAAGTGCAGAATATGAGTGATAAAACGAATATCCTACCGAACCATTACGGTTAACCGATATACATTTTTCTTGCAATGTTGTATTTTTATTAGAAATAAAATACCCTATTCCATTATTGTTCGCTGTTGCTGTAATGTAAGGAATCCTACCTTCAATTCTCTCTCGTTCATAAATATCTTTCCCTTATCATTATTTATTATATTTTTTAATTATACCATAGATAATTATACTAGACTATATTTTGTATAGAAAAACCTACAAGAAAGAAAATTTTATCCAGCCTGTAGGTTTAACTTCTAATTTATTTTAAAGAGTATCTAAAGTATTTTATATTATTTTAGGTCTGTATATAACATTATAGATACTTTAAAAATAAGGTTTCTCTGAAGATTGTGAATAAAACCCTGTAAATTTTATATGTTAATATTAATATATAAACTCAAGAAATATAAATTATACATTACTATTATAAGTATAGCTGCTATTACTCATTCTACTATTCAAATTGGTTTTAAAATTATTTTTATAAAAACAAGATAATTACCCTATTATTTTATTTCTGTTTTTTAGCTAAGTTTCCTTTCAGCAATTTAAAATCAACAAACTTAGCTAAACGACAATAGTCACAGCCATCTTTATTACAGCCGTCTTTAAAATCAGCTGCATTTAAAAGTTTCCAAAAGTTATGAATTTGTGAAAGAACTATATCCATATCTTTTTTTGTAACATTTACTGTATGGATTGAGTAACCTCTATCGTCAGTTGTATCATCAAGAAATATATATTGGATTTCAATTTTTTTATTCTTTGTATCTATTTCAGTCGAGTACTCTAATAAAATAGTATAAAATACGGCTTGACGCCAATAACTACGACCAAACACAAGTTCTTCTAATCCTCGTTCTGCTGAACCTGTCTTATAATCTACTACTCTGATTATATCATTATCATATTCTAATTTATCTATAATACCATTAATTAAGTAATTTCCTTCTAACCTAACATTAATCTCTTTCTCTAAACTAACATTTTCACCTTTTAAACTATTAGGGATATAGTTCTCGTAAAGATTCTTAAGTAGTTGTTGACCATATTCTCTTAATTCGTTTACAGACACTACACCACTAATTTCTTCTTGGTGGTGTTGTAGAGAATTATTGTAGTAATTAAGTGCTTCTTCTAGTTGTAGGTCATCTTTATAAATTTTTTCAAGTGTTTTATGAATAACTATACCAAAAACAGGACCAGTCGAAACGTTTCTTGAAGTGCTTTTCGATTTTTTTTCATTAGAGTTAGTAGCTAAACCTGCTGGAATCGTCAATTGGAGAACATTATCAAAGTAAAAACTTTTCTGACAATTTAAAAACTTATTCAATTTACTTACACTTAAACTTTTGTATTTATTTAGCGATTTTATATATGTGGCAACCTCAAATTCTTTGATATTATCAAATTTAGGAAATGTATTATCTAATACTCGAATACAGTGCTCACAAGGATAAACTTGACTCTGTTTTTTTACAATTCCACATCCCTTATTAAAATCACCATTCTTTAATTTTATAAAAGCATCTTTTACTAGTTTCAAGACTAAATCTATATCTCTTTTAGAAATTAAAATATCTGGTGTCTCAGTAAATCCCTCTTCTGTATCTGAATCCTCAATAAATACATACTTAACTACCACTTTTTTATCTGATATATCAAAACCAGAATTTGTAAAAAGTATATAATAAAAAACTGCTTGACGCCAATAATCTCCACCAATCGGTTCTTTTTCGTTTGGTTCTGCTAATTTTTCTTTAGCATTTTTTGCGTTTCCTGTCTTATAGTCAATTAATCGGATTATATCATCCTCACACTCAATTTTATCAATTTTTCCATTTAACTCCATATTAGATAAATCTTCTAAATTATCTAATATATCCCCTAACTTAACACCCTTAATATCGTGTTCAACTGCAATTACACTTTCTTTGAAATACCCAGGTTTATTATAAAGGTTTTCAATTATCTTTCTACCTCTACCGTAATTATCTCTCTTTATTCTATTTGAAGTGAATTGCCATGATTTTTCTTCAAATATTGTTTCAAATAATTTTAAAGCTTCCTTTAAAGATAGAACCGTTTTTTCTGTTAATTCTGAACTATGAGAAGCATCCTTAGATATAAATATTTTTTCCAAGACTTCATGAATTATACTGCCAAAGATCATAGCCTCGTTCGTTTCAGATTGCATTTTTAATCCCTTGTTGAAATAAAAGCTCAAAGGGCATTTAAGAAAAGCATTTAACGTACTAACACTTAGACTAAAACCGCCCATTATCTCGTCAATAATATACTTAGGCAATTTTGATATAACTACTTCTTCCTTAAATTGGGTTTTTTTGGGTAACTCAGCTACTTCAACTTCATCAATAATACCCGATAAATCATTAATAAAGTGAGTTTTAGGGAAATCCTTGGAGTATGAGAGATGAAGAGCCTTCTTTGCCCGAGTCATAGCAACATAAAATAAGCGACGATTTTCTTCTATTTTTAGAATTTTTTCATTCTCATCCTCCAAAACTAAACCTGGTGGATAAGTAAGCTTATCAGATTTATTTTCACCTCCTGGCCATTTTTCAGTTGTCTTTCCATCATTACACTTCATCATAAATACATGATCAAACTCTAATCCTTTGGAAGCATGAGCAGTCATTAATTGAACACAGTTACTTGGAGAGGCTGAAATAGTTTCAATTGGAAGATTAATTTTCATTTCTTGCAGAGCTGATATTTTATTTAAAAATTCCTTTATAGTCAATTTGGGATAGATTTGACATTCAGTTAACATCAATTTATTAAGTTCATTTAAAACAGAAACTAAGTGATATTTTTCTTTAGATTTCATGATATATTCATCAATCTTTAAAGATTTCAATAAATAGCTTAGAACATCCATGGGCGATAAATATATTTCTGAATTACTAACCTTGCTACGAATAGTTTCTAATTTTTTATCAATTTCTGCAATAACAGGAATTGAAATTTTTTCATCCTTCTTAAGATTCCGTATTGTTGCAATTTCAGATAATTCTACTTCAAAGAAATCAAAATATATAATTTTGCGTAACTGCCTAACATCACTCGAATTTTGGCAAATATATTTTAAAATAGATAATACTTTTTTAAAGAAGGGATCCGCAAATAAATTCTGTTTTTCTTTTATTTGAACGAAAATACCATTATCACGAAGAATTTTTGCAAACTCCTCTCCATAGGAATTTCTTCCGTATATAACTCCAATTTCATGAGGAGATACACCCGAATAAATGAGATCTTTAATCTCACTCAGTACACCAAACATTTCAGCTTCTGAATCTGGATAACATTTCAAGATAGGTAATTGATAGTTATAATACTTGTTATCACCAGCCGCAACAAGAACTTTCTCTTCTCTTGAATTATAACTGATTAGTTGCCTTGAAGCAGCAATGATAGCCTGGGAAGATCTATAATTTTCTTCAAGAACTATTTTTCTAGGATGATACTTCTTATCAAAATCTCGAATATTATTTGCACTAACATCTTGAAAACTATAAATACTTTGATCATCATCTCCGACAACAAAAATATTTGGACTAGATTTCCCTTTTACTAATAAATCTACAAGTTTATTCTGAACAATCGAAGTATCCTGAAATTCATCAACGAATAAATATTTTATAGAATTAGATACACTACTTTGAAAATCATTATCTTCTTCTAATTTTTTAATGACCCATAGAATCATATCATCAAAGTCAAAATAATTATGCTTATCAATTTCTTTTTTATATTTATCAACTATTTCAACCCCAGCAAGTAATTTTTTCATTCTTTGTTGTTCTTTATCATACTCAGCTTTAAAATCACCTGGTTTTTTTTCTTTAAACTTTTTAGCATACTTGAATTTTTTATACAATTCTTCTCCAGGTACAGATAAATCAATCATTTTAAAGTATTCATCTACCTTTATTTTAAAGTCATCTTTATCTATATTCTCACGTTTTATTTTTGTAAAAAGTTCTAATAACTGGTCTTTAGAAGAATAACGATTGCCAGAATTCTTATAAAACGGACTATCTTCTGTAATATACTCATCCATAATCTCTTTAAGTATCTCATACTTAGCTGCAGTCGTGATAATTTTAGACTCTTCACCAAATAACTTAGAGTTCGCTAAAATCAACTCACTACAAAAAGCGTGGATAGTCGATACTCTTACTTTGCGTCCATCTTCTCCAATCAATCCTTCTAGTCGATCTAACATTTCAGATGCACCTGCTTCTGTATATGTTAAACAAACAATTTCTTCTGGATTTGTGTGGTAATTAGTTAAGATATTCGCAACACGACGAGAAAGAATTTGGGTTTTCCCTGTACCAGGACCAGCAATAACCATCACTGGACCTTCTACTGAATCGACTGCTTGTTTCTGTTGTTTATTAAGTTTTTCATATTCTTCTTGATAAATACTTTTAAAATCCTTCATTAATTTTTTCTCCTTAAAAAGATTACATCCATTTTATTTTTTTATAATTATAACATATTAGCAAACTAATGTATATTTCTTTTCAAATACCAGATTTAAAATAGCCATTAGAAAACTCAAATGTATAAATTAAATTTTAAAATCACCACGTTTTGTTTCTATAACTCTCATTGCAGACTTAATTACATGAAACTCATCAATTAAGTTAGTAATAAGATTATAGTTATAATTTGTCAATCTTCCTGAGATTAATTTTTGAGAAATTTCCTGAAACTTATGTAGATGATCCTCTACACTACATAACATTTCCTTAGCATCTTTTAAGCAATATTTTCTTGCTAGATTTTCTACTTCATCCCTAAATAAATCTACATTATAATCATGAATTGTTACCTTCTTCCCTTCTAAAATTATATCTTTCGCTTCATAACAAGTGATAAATTTTTGTTCAACTGTATTACATACAAAAATAACTCCATAGTCAGAAATATATTTTCTTTCTTCAGGTCGTTGCTCTACATTAGAATCATAAACTGTTAGACTCCCGATTTGTCTACCAATCCACTTTGATAGTCGTTCCTCATTTACTCCAAAACGTTCTTGAGCTCTTTTTTCAAAGTGATTTGTCCACGTATACTTTGGTCCATAAGAAAGTCCCATAATTATCCTCCTTTACTTAACAACTTCAAATAACAATTCAAATCCGTCGGAATCTATAACTACCTTATCTCCTTTATTAATACAATTATTGATAATCAACTCTGATAAAGGTGTCTCTATTAGCTTAGTAATTCCTCGCCGAATTGCTCGGGCTCCTTTTTCTGAATCATAAGTTGTTTTAACAAGAAATCTAACTGCCTCCTTCGTAAACTTCAATTCATAGCCACTTTCCTTAATGATTTCTACTTCTTTTTCAAGTAATAAGCTAGTAATTTTAAATATTGACTCTTCTGTGAAGGATTTAAAGGTTACGATTTCATCTATACGATTTAATAATTCTGGACGGAAAAAATTTTTAATTGCTCTCATGGTTTTTTCTTGAATTATCTGTTCCATTCCATATTTTGTAAAGCCAACTTTCTTCTCCTCTCTAATTAAATTTGAACCTAAATTTGAAGTTAATATAATAATTGTATTTGTAAAATCTACTCTTTCACCCATACCATCTGTTAAAATTCCATCATCAAAAACTTGTAACATTAAATCATATATTCTAGGATGTGCTTTTTCAATCTCATCTAACAATACAACAGATTTTGGATTATTTTTTACAGCCCTTGTCAAAATACCTCCATTTCTATAACCTACATAACCAGGAGGAGCACCTATTAATTTTGCTACTTCATGTTCTTGTTGATACTCCGACATATCTAAACGAATAAGATCATCAACTGAACCTGTTAATTCTTCCGATAATACTTTCGCTGTTTCTGTTTTTCCGACTCCACTAGTACCTAAAAATAAGAAAACTCCAATAGGACGTTTAGGATTTCTAAATCCTGTTTTTGAACGAATAACAGCCTCTGCTATGGTATTTGTAGCCTCCATTTGTCCAATAACTTTTGTTGCTAAGATACTCTTCAAATTAGAAATTCTACTTAATTCTTCCTCATCTGCATCTTTACCAACTTTCAAATCTTGCTCTCTAATTTTAACACCGACTTTTTGCTCTACTGCTTTTTTTATATCTTCCTTTGTAATTTTAAATTCATAATTATTAAAAGTTAAATTATTGCGTTCTTTTTGAAAATCTCTAACTTTAAGTTCAAGTCTTTTTCTTATATCATCAACAGCAGCTTCATTATATTCTATAGATTCCGCTTCTTTTAGTTGTTTCTTTAATTTATTTACTTCATTTCTGTAATCTCTAATCATAACAATGTCTTGATTCGCTTCAATTCGAGCTAAAGCCGCTGCATTATCGATTACTGTAAAGGCAGAATCTGGCAGTTTCTCTCCCTTTAGATATTTCTTAGCTAATCTTACCGCTAACTCAATAGTATCCTCCTCAAAATTTACGCGATGAAAATTTTCATATACTGACGATACATTTTTAACAATATTGATAGTTTCTTCAATACTTGGTTCATCTACTATTACTTTTTCAAAACGTCTGACTAGTGCAGTATCACTTGAGATATATAATTTCCATTCCATTGGTGTTGTAGCACCAATAATTCGAAAATCTCCACGTGCCATTAAAGGTTTAAATGCATCCATTATATGTTTAACCCTTCCTAACATATGAATCTCATCAATAAATAAAATTACATCTTTTTCTCGTTTCATCTCTTCAATGAATTTAATAATTCCTTCACTACTAACTCCTCCAATTTTAGCTTTTAAATCGTTTAGACTAAATTGCAAAATTTTCTTCCCTTTAAGTGATACAATCTCATTTTTAGCAATACGCATTGCTATCCCATCAACTATTGCCGATTTACCTACACCGCCATCTCCTAATAAAACAACGTTGTTTTTATCTCTACGTGTGAGAACCATCTCTACTTTACGAATTTCTTCATCTCGTCCAATAACATCCATCAATTCACCGTTTTTAGCTTTTAAAGTTATATCGGTAGCAATATCATTTAATAATGAATAATCTGGGTTAGATAACTTAACAGAAATTTGAGACTCTTTTTTTATTTTTGAAGCTTTTTCCCTCTCAAGCTTGCCATCAGAAAAATCCTTATATAAAAACTTAGAATTTTTAAATACACCTAGTAAAAATTCTTCTGTGTGAATGTTTCCTGTTAATAGATATTGTTTATAAATAAGTTGATTTGCATTTGTTTCCCTTTCTTGAGAAATTCCATTTAGTATCCAATATGAATCAATAACACCATCAGGTGAATTTTGTAAACGCATCTCCTCTGCAAAGTCAAAAATAGATTTCAAGTGTTCAGATATTGGAAAAGCATTACATTCTGTAAGGTAATATGAAGAAGACGGTTCTTTAATGATTTCTACTGGTGAAGAAACAATAATATCGTTAATTGTCCTTCTTCTAGAAAGTATATTTAATTCATCAACTTCTATAGAAGATCGATTTCTTCCATCAATAACTTTCCCGTTAGAAAACTCCTTTAACAATTTACTTTTTGTTAAAGAATAATACCCTAAAGCATAACCCATACCTGTATCACAAACATCTAGTATGCTGAATAAAATATCTTGGCTTTCAATAACTTTATACTCTTTTTCAAGAATACGATTATTTAGTACTTCTAATGCAAGTTTTAGTTGACGGCTAACTTTGTAATCTATAATATTTTTTTTCGACATGAAAATTCTCCTTATACTATTTTCTTAATTACTTCCTTCACTTCTTCATCTAAATATAATACTTCCGAATATTCCCCTTGCCCAGTTGACCAAGCAAAAAATTTTCCTTCAACCAATTCTTTTATATCTGATAGAGATAATACAATCATCTGTCCTCCATAATGTCTATTATGAAATTCTATTACTTCATTCATATTAGTTAATAATTCAATTTCAAAAGTTTTTTCTATTTCTACTTTTCTCATTCTATCTTCCTTCTTTCACTTTTTATATCTCTATTATAAAAAACGAGGTAGACTTATTTTGTCTACCTCGTTTATTTTTTATAATTTTTTAATGTTTTTTCAAGTATTTCTTGCAACTCTTCAACTAACTTTTGAGGAGTTAATACAGTCACCTCTCCACCTTGCCCTAAAATCCATCTTTTGAGTCCTGGAGTATATTGTGTATCGATTTGAATCTTCATCTCATCTTTTTCTGCCGAAAGAATTGTATGATTTGGAAATTTGTCTAAAATAATTTCTGAATTCCCTTTATATATCAAAGTAATTCTAACCCTACTACCTTCAAAAGCATCAACTTTTTGATTACGAACATCTCCATCTTTATAAATTTTCCCATAGGATATATTTGGTTTTTTTTCATTAGATTTACTATAACTACTTATTCTATCAATTCGAAAGGTTGTATAGTTTTCATATTTTAGATGATAAGCAACTAAATAAAAATAATGAGCATCGTAGTATAAAGAAACCGGAAAAATAATATGAGTTTTCTTTTCTTTTAGAGGAGCATTATAGTCTATTTCTAACATTTGTTTACTCCGAATTGCCTCAGATATAAACCATACAGTTTCAATCCTATCTTTTTCATTTGTCAATGATTTATAATTAAAATGTTCATTTTCTATAATAGATTTAACCTCTTTCATTTCTTCACTCGAAAGTAATGCTAAAAGGCTTTCTAGCAACGAATTCATCTCTGATTTATTCAATGCTCTATTTTCTAAAAGTATCTTTGAAATAATCAAGATATATTTTTTATTAAAAGTAGTCTCCCCTAAAAAACGATAGGTATTATCAGAAGTATCAAATACTATTTCACAATTTGAAAGATGCTGTTCTTCTATTATTCTCCTTAGTGTACTTATATCACGTTGAATAGTTTTTGGATTCACAGAAAACTCACTAGTTAATTGTGCTTTAGATAATCGTTTCCCAGATTGTAGGCGAAGAAAAATTGTTATTAGTCTTTCTTGAGAATTCATCATTCATTACCTGATTCTTTTACACTAATTTTATCAATATCAATTCGTGGTAATAGGTCAGAAATTTCTTTAAAAGCATCTTTTTTCATAGATAAAAGTATTTTATAATTAGGAACTGAAATAACATTACCAGATGTAATACCCCCTCCCTGTTGGGCTAGTTGGCAATAAAAGAAACCTTTTTCTAACAATTCTAGAACTAACTTATTATCAAAATCTTTTACTTCATCAAATATTTTTTTAAACAGTTCTTTCCATGCACTGTCATATTTACGAAAAATAATAACTGGTTTTTGGGCATCTTTTTTACCTTTTTCTACCTCTTGTAAATACTTATAAATTCTTCTCAATACAATGTAAGCTCCCAAACGAGATAAATCTGAATTGCGAAGAATTTTTCCTCCAATACCATTTCCTCCTAAATTTGGTTGAGCACATGAGAAAGGATAAATTTCTACATTACAAATTTTATCAGCAATTTCTTTAACAGCTTCTTTCTCATTCTTTAATTTTTTGAAGTCTAAATTTTGATCTGTCTGAATTAGCTGAGAATAATATTCTTTAAAATAGTAATAATCTTTTAATAATTTAGTTTTGCTTTCCTTACTTTCAAAATCAAAATTATAATATTTGTTGTTTTTATCTTGTTTATAAATATGTTCAATTTCACGTCCTAAAGCACTTTCTTCATGGCTATAAATGATGTTAATAATTTCCTTCTCTAAATTTTTTTCTATTGAACTTTTCTCTAATTGATATCGTTCTCTAATTATTTCTTTTAATGTTTTACTTTTTTCATTACGTATACTAGCTGAATAAAGATAAAATTCATTTAGTGTTTCGCCTTGAAATTCTTTATCAATATAACTATCTTTATAATCACCTAAATACCCTCTAGGATTTTCCATACAGTAGAAGAGCACTGCATTATCAATATCACCATGGAAATGAGATGGAATTTGGTAACGCATATTCGTATATTTCTTTTTATTTTCTTTTATTTCTTTTTTTAACTTATCATCCGGAAATTCTTTCCATCTCTTATCATCATCTAAAATATCTAACCAAGAAAAATCATTAGTAGAATTATCACCTTTGACATTATTTACAAAACCTTGAATTAGCTCTTCACCTTTATCCTGGTGCCAAGGACTAAATATCCCTAAAAAAATATTTTTATCCTTTATTACTTCATCAAATCTATCTTTAGACCTTCCTTTTTCTAGTAACTCATGTTCAAATACTTCTTTTATAACATCTTTTAAAAGTTTTGATTCTTTATTATTTTCTGACATAACTTTAACCTCACTCTATTTTTATTTATTGATTTTTTCAACAATTATATTTTACCATATCTGGTGGACGAATAGTGTCTATCTATAATTTTTTTAAAAATAATTTGATATTGACATTTACCTTTGATATTTATCTAATATATTAGATAAATCAATTACATTGAACTACTTATCTTAGTTTCTTTAAGATTTATTCTTATTTTAAATACCATAAGTATATATTTAGTTTCCATAGAATAATTGTTTTTCTTTTCAGTTATTCTATTATAAGATTTTTCATTATAATATAACTCAAATCTCGCTAAAAAGAAAACAATAAAGTTAAAACGAAAAAATAGTGAAAAATCTAGGTTGCTTAATATAGCGTAGCTTCCTCCCTATTTTTCTAAATCAACCGCACTTGACAAAGAGCCAAAATTTCATCCACCCTGCAGGTTTAACTTCTAATTTATTTTGAAATATTTTATATTATTTTAGGTCTGTATATAACGTTATAGATACTTTAAAAATAAGTTTTCTCTTTTTAAATTACTTTATTATTCTATTCCCCTATAATAATCACTGTCTATTTCTCTATAAGGAGCTATATCTTGAACATATTCTAATACTCCTTGAAATTCACCATTTTCATCATAAACACCTGCATAAGTGACATGAACAAACTTCCCTCTTGATTCTGATTTAAACCACATTTCATACTTGTCTTTTTTTCTTTCTCGCAAGTTCTGCATTATAGTTTTAACTTTTTCTAGATACTTAGGTGGATGACATAGTTCAACATTTCTTCCTACTTGTCCTGGCGTGCGTTTGAAAATCATCTCTTCTTCTGAACAATGATTATTATAATACTGAAAAACTTCGTCTTTATTAACAAAGGTAATTTCCATAGGCAGATAATTTAATATTAAATCAATTTGATTTAATGATAGATAACCATTTCCTATTTTCTGAGGTGTTTCCCTATTGAAAGTTTCTTTTTTAACTTCTTTCGGTTTGTAAGTAATAGTGAACTCTCCTTCAGGAGTTTGTATTACTTTCGTTAATTCCCCTTCTTTTACTTCCATTACCTCACTGTCATCACTAGTAATTTTAGTTTCAAAATCTTCTCTGTGAGGTATCCACTCTTCTTGAGGTCGAATTATTGCATAACCGTATGTATCACTATCTTTAGCTATACTCAACCAATCATCTTGAGTAAATGTTTCTAATAATATCATAAGAAGAATCGACTCTTCTTTAAAGATCATTTCCTCAAATTCTTTAACAAAAACTTCAAACTTTTCTTTAACTACATCTATCTCTACATTTGGTAGTTTTTCCGCTTCTTCTTTTGCTAGTTTAAACAAATCTCTTATTTCATCATCAACACCCCACATAACCTTAGGTGGTGCATCATGTCCATATCTCTCCATTATAGGAAACATAAGTTCTTCTTTGCGTTTATAATGAATATCAAATTGCCCTAATAATTGCAACTGACGAAGCAATCCTTTTAAAACTGCTACTTTTGTATCACCATCATCGAGCTTAGCATAATTGTCTAAAATTCTGCGTACTCGAATAATCGCAGCTCTTAAAGCTAAATTCTCTTGTTTAAACACTTGAACTGGATGTCCTGGATGCTCACTATCTTCAACTTCTACAGTTTTTATCGCACCTTTAAACAAATTAGCATGTACATTACATAACTTCATAACATCTTCAAAAGTTACGCCAGAATCTGAATTCATAAGCTCATGCTCCATTAAAGATATTTCAATAGCAGATACTCCAGAAAAATGTTCATTGAATTCATCTTGAACAGATTCGGCAGACTCACCTTTATGAAGTCGTAATAATATATCGCGTAAAACTTCAATTCTCTTTGTAGCCATTAGTCTAGTCCTACTACTTCATATCCATTAGCTTCTAATGTAGCAATAATTGTTTCAAGTTTAATTCCTGCCAATTTCGAACCCATTCTAAGTGAAGTCTTTCTACCTACAGTATTTCTCATAATAGGATTAGCCAAAGGCTTAAACCCTAAATCTACTAAAATATCCAATACTTCTGGGTGTTTATCAACAACTTGTGCAACTGGTATACTCACATCAATAATATTATCCATTTCTCATTACCTCACTACCTTATATTATTAATATAATTATATCATAAGCCATTGATAATCGCTATCAAATTAAAGTGATAATATAAAAGGATGTATCTTAAAACTTTCCTCTAAGCTACATCTTTATTATTACTTTATATACTTTATTTCTTTTAATTTAACTTAGAGTCACACTTAAAAACTAGACACTATACTAAAAAATATAATATAATAAACATAACGAGAAAGAGTTTTAATCAGAATGAAACTGACCAAAAAGTCCTAAAATTTAACAAAGTTCATACTCATAGACGCAGTGGTTTATTGATATCTAAATTCGCTTTAGAAAAAACTTTTTAGATATCTAATGAACTGTGCGATAGCAACTCTACAAAATCTTGTTTCTCCAAAATCACGATTTTTGAATCACTCCCATGCTATTCTATATCAAAGTGTGTCAAGAAAATATGGAAACTGTTTTTAAATTATCAATAAAAATATCTTGAAAATATTAACAAAAAATGCTAAAATGTAAATAAGGTATAGCACTAGAATGTACTGCGGACTTCTAGTAGCGTAAGCACGGTTTACATTTATTTGTAAGCCGTGTTTTATTTTATATGAAAGAGGTGAGAAATATGGGAAAACCTTTTAGAACAATAGATCAACAAATTGACTTATTAGAAAAAAGAAATTTAAAATTTAAAGATAAAGAAAAAGCAAGAGAAATATTATTAAAAAATAATTATTATAATCTTATTAATAATTACAGTAAATTTATGATAAATAGTTTTAATACCTATGAAGATAATACTTATTTTGAAAATATCCTTATGGTACAAAATCTAGATAGAGAACTAAAGAAAATATTATTTGAATATCTTACTGAAATAGAAAGTATATTTAAGGCTATGTTAATTTATGAATATTGTAACAAGTATCAAGAAGAATATGCATTTTTAAATGTAAGGAACTATGATAAGAAAAACTTATCTTCTGCATTCAGTGTAATTAGTACATACACAAATATAATTAATTTTTACAGTAATGATAAAAAAGCTAATGCTATCAAACACTATATAAATAACCACAATGATGTTCCTTTATGGGTATTATCTAGCTTTTTAACTTTAGGACAAAGTATATATTTTTATAATACATTAACTCCAACATTGAAATATACAATAGTGAGAAATCATATAAATAAAAACTTATCTTCTAAGGATAAAATTATTAGATTAGATGTAGCTGTATTTTCTTCTATACTTGAAAACATTAGACAACTTAGAAATGTAGTAGCTCATAACAATAGATTAATTAATTTCAAATGTAAAAATAACATAAAATATATTAATGAATTACATAATCAAGACAAAAGAGAATCTAGACAAACAGTATATAGTACAATTTTAACTTTTAAATGTTTTTTTAACATTATCGAATACACTAACTTAAAAGATCGATTAGTTTTACTGATAGAAAAATTTTATAACAGTATGGACAATAAAAATCATGCTACTAAGGTATTGAATTCATTAGGGTTCCCCAGTGAATTATATTTAAAATAGAAAAACACTAAGAAGATAATTAGAAGTACTTAAAATTATATAAAATACTTGGATAAATAGTTGTTGTACTAAAAAATATAGTAACATTAAATTACACAAACATTACTATATCAATGTTTCATATTCTCTCTTGAAATCACAAGTTGTTTAAATCTCTTTAAAAAATTCTAATTTTTGATGGAAATAAATTATATTAACCTTCTTATATTTCTAAATCAATCGTACTTGACAAATAGCCAATATAAAAAGATGTATCCTAAAACTTTCTTCTAAGCTACATCTTTATTATTACTTTATTTCTTTGAAACTAATCTCAATTCGATTAAGAACTTTTCTTACAAATTATTTCTCCACTCAAGAAGTTTTTCTACATCTTCTTGTTTGATATAATCACTTGCTACCGCTTCTTCGATTAAGTAGTTGTAGTTAGTTAAAGTGTAGTACTCTACTTTATCTGCTGCAAAGGCATCTTGTGCTTTCTTAAGTTCATAACTAAATATTGCCACTACTCCTAAGACTACTGCACCAGCTTCTTCTAAAGCTTTGGCTACTTTTAATGAAGATAACCCAGTTGAGATTAAATCTTCAATAATAACAACTTTTTGTCCTTCTAGTAATCTTCCTTCGATTTGATTTGTTTTTCCGTGTTTTTTAGCTGAGTCCCTAACGTAAATCATAGGTAAATCCAGTACTTCACTTACCCATGCAGCGTGAGGAATACCTGCTGTTGCAGTACCAGCTACTACTTCTACTTCTGGGAATTTAGCTTTAATTACTTCACTCATACCTGTAGCTATTTCACGACGAATCGCTGGATAAGACATTGTAATTCTGTTGTCACAGTAAATTGGTGATTTAATTCCAGATGTCCAAGTGAAATAATCATTTGGTCTTAATGCTACTGCTTCAATATCTAATAAGTGTTTTGCTATTTTTCTTTCTAATGCCATGTTCTTCTCCTTTATGTTAGCTGTATATCTAATATTATTTTATGAATTGATTTTTAATTAAGTTATAAACTTCAAGTGGATTTTCTGATTTAGTTATAGAACGACCAACCACGATATGTGTACTTCCTTCTTCGTTAGCAACAGCTGGAGTTGCTACACGTTTTTGATCTCCTACTTCATCTGTTTCTAATCTTATTCCTGGAGTTACTTTTAAGAAGTCATCTCCACAGTTTTCTCTAATTAATCTTGCTTCCCAAACTGATGAAACTACTCCATCAAGTCCTGCTTTTTTAGCTAGTTTAGCATAATTAATTACGCTCTCTTCTAAAGATACAGCAATTAGTTGCTCGTCTTTCATCGCTTCTTCTGATGTAGAAGTTAATTGTGTTATTGCTATTACATTAGTATCTACACTACCGCCTTCAACCATTCCTCGTTTTGCTGCTTTAAGCATTTCATAACCTCCTGCAGCATGTACTGTAAGAATATCAACTTTGAATTTTGCTAATCCTTTTGTCGCACCATAAACTGTATTAGGAATATCATGTAGTTTAAGATCTAAGAATATCTTATGTCCTAATTCTTTAATTTTTTCAATAACAACAGGTCCATTTTGCAGGTATAATTCCATCCCCACTTTTACAAATAATTTTTCTTCACCAAATTTTTCTAAAAAATTTAAAGTGTCTTCCAAAGTAGGAAAATCTAACGCTATTATTACATCTTTATTCATAATATTTCTCCTTTTTATTTATATGCACGACCACGAAGTTCTAGTATATGTTCTACACCTAGTTCATCAAGCGCCGCTTCTAACTTATCGATAATTTTTGGGCAAGCATATGGATCTGCAAAATTTGCTGTACCTACCGCTACCGCACTTGCTCCAGCTGAGATAAAGTCAATCACATCCCACTCATCCATTATACCTCCCATACCTATAATAGGAATGTTAACAGCTTGGCTCACCTGATAAACCATTCTTATAGCTACAGGTTTCACCGCTGGTCCTGATAATCCACCTGTTACGTTCGCAATTATTGGTTTTCCTGTCTTTTTATCTAATCTTACACCTACTAAGGTATTTATCATTGTAATACCATCAGCTCCTCCTTCTTCGACAGCTTTTGCCATCGCTACGATATCGGTAACGTTAGGTGAAAGTTTCACATAAACAGGTACACTAGATACCTCTTTTACTTTTTTAGTTAAGTTTTTTGCTGTTTCAGGATCTGTTCCGAACTGAATTCCTCCATGCTTAACATTAGGACAAGATATATTTAACTCTAATGCATGAACATTCGGTGCTTTACTTATGTGCTCCGCTACATAGACATAATCATCTATTTCACATCCTGCCACATTAGCAATAATAGGAACATCATATTTTTCTAATTCTTTTAATTTAGTTTCTAATATCTCATGAACCCCAGGATTTTGTAGACCTATTGCATTTAACATCCCACTGGAAGTCTCCGCTACACGTGGTGTAGGATTCCCAAAACGTGGTTCTTTAGTCGCTGCCTTAATCATGATTGCTCCAAGTCTGCTTAAATCATAAAAGTTAGCATATTCTAAACCAAATGCAAAGCATCCTGATGCAGGCATTACAGGATTTTTTAAATCTAATCCTGGTAGTTTCACTCGTAATCTTTCGCTCATAAATTCCTCCTATAATGCTATTTCTTTTGAATCATAAACAGGGCCATCGTAACATACTCGAGATATAGAACCATCAATTTTCTCACAAACACATGCGTAGCATGCACCTACTCCACAAGCCATTCTTTCTTCTAAAGAAATATACCCCATCTTTTCTTCATCCATCTTAGTTAATGCTTTTAACATTGCAAATGGACCACAACTATAATACTTATCATAGTCAACTTCATAATTTTTTATAACATCAGTAACAAAACCTTTTTCTCCATAACTTCCATCAGCTGTAGCAACATAAGTTGTACCAAGCTCTGCAAATTTTTCTTCATAAAATACATCTTTCACATTATTAAAACCTAAAATATGTACTGTGTTTACCCCCTGTTTTCTAAATTGCTTAGCCAGTTCATATAACGGTGGAACTCCAATCCCTCCACCTACTAGCAATGCAGTTTGTCCTTCTTCTAGCGTATAAACATCATATCCTTTTCCTAATGGTCCTAATACATCCACTAAATTACCTGTTTCTAATTCAGATATTTTCTTAGTACCTGCTCCATCTGCTCTATAAATCATCACAAATGTATTTTTTTCTTTATTAATTTCACAAATTGAAATAGGTCTTCTTAATAAAAACTCATAACTATTGCTAACTTTAATATTTACGAATTGTCCTGGTGTATTCATTTCTTCAACTACGTCACCTTGTAATTCAATTCTAAATATTTTATCTGCAATTTGTTCATTACTAACTACTGTTGCTAAATAAGTATCCATCTACACACTCCTTCTCATGAAAAAGGAGAAGATAACTTTACATATTGATTTTATAAAATCAAATCTATCAAGTTAACTTTCTCCCCTTTTCATTAAATTTTTATAGCTATTAATCCCACTCTATATTAGCAGCTTCTACTTTTATAACTTCATATAATTTCTCTTCATTTTCTACTAAGTCTCTTATTATTTCTTTGAACTTTTCTGCTTTAATTTCATTTTCTGGTGAATAATCGCAGTAAGCTGTAAACATCCCTGCTTCTGAATCAAAATTTATCCCCTCTAATATTTCTGGATAATTTTTCTCAAGATAATAATTGAAAAATGCCCCCCAGTTATACCCATTCATATAAGCATCTTCACAAAGTTCATTCATTCTTTCACCAATATTAAATGGTTTATTATGTTCAATATTAAAAGTGATAATAATTTTATTGCCATATTTCAAGATTTCTACATAATCCATACTTTTACTCCTATAGTGGTAATATATCAAATGAAATTGATTCTAGTACTTTTAGTAGCGCATCTGCTGTATCTAATGATGTTAAACATACAACCTCTTGCTCACTCGCTACACGGCGAATCTTGAATCCGTCTTTTGTTACATCTTTATCTTTTGAAGTAGTATTTACTACTACATCCACATCTCCATTATATATAGCATCAAGTACACTGTAATCACTTTGGTTAATTTTTCCTACTGGAGTAACTCTTAATCCGTGTTCATCTAGGTACTTAGCTGTTCCTTCTGTAGCTAATAAGTTGTATCCTAAGTCGAAGAATCGTTTTGCTATATTTAATGCTTCTTCTTTATCATCGTCACTAATTGTGAATAAGATATTTCCTTGATCACTTACCTTGATTCCTGCTGCAAGTAGTCCTTTGTATAGTGATTTTTCTAGAGTTCTATCACTTCCCATTACTTCTCCAGTTGATTTCATCTCAGGCCCAAGAGTAGTATCAACATCTTTTAGTTTTTGGAAACTAAATACCGGTACTTTAGTGTAAACATTCTGTGCTTCTGGTAATAATCCAGTTTCATATCCTTTAGATTTTAGAGTTTCTCCAATGATAGCTCCAGCAGCAAGTTTTGCCATTGGTACTCCTGTTATTTTACTTAAGAATGGTACAGTTCTTGAGCTTCGTGGGTTAACTTCTAGTACGAATACTTCCCCTTTACTGATTACATATTGAATATTTAATAATCCAACGATGTTTAATCCTTTTGCTAATTTAATTGTATATTCTATTAACTTAGCTTTTTCATCTTCTGTCAGTGTTTGAGGTGGATATACTGCTATAGAGTCTCCTGAGTGAACCCCTGCTCTTTCGATGTGTTCCATAATACCTGGAATAATTACTGTTTCTCCATCACTAATAGCATCTACTTCTATCTCACGACCTACTAAATATCTGTCAGTTAATACTGGGTGTTCTGGTGTAAGTTTTACAGCTGTCTTCATATAACGACGTAATTCAGCTTCTTCATAAACTATTTCCATAGCTCGTCCACCTAGTACGTATGAAGGTCTTACTAATACAGGGTATCCAATTTCTTCTGCATTTTTAACTGCTGTTTCTACATCGAATGCAGTTTTCCCAAGTGGTTGTGGAATGTCTAGTTTATGTAATAATTCTTCAAATTTATCTCTATCTTCTGCATTATCGATTTCTTCTAAAGCTGTACCTAGAATTTTCACGCCATGTTTTTCTAATTTAGCTGCTAGGTTAATCGCTGTTTGTCCACCGAATTGCACTACAACTCCTAGTGGATTTTCGTGATTAATTATCGCCATCACATCTTCTTCAGTTAATGGCTCGAAGTACAGTTTATCAGAGATTGTAAAGTCTGTAGAAACTGTTTCTGGGTTGTTATTAACAATGATTGCCTCATAACCTGCATCTTTAATCGCCATTACCGCATGAACTGTAGCATAGTCGAACTCTACACCTTGTCCGATTCGGATAGGACCAGATCCCAGTACAACAATTTTTTTCTTATCGCTAACGATTGATTCTTCCTCTTGTTCATAACTTGAGTAGAAGTATGGTGTTTCTGAAACGAACTCAGCTGCACATGTATCAACCATTTTGAATACTGGTGTTATTTTATTTTCTTGACGAAGGTTGTAGATATCATCTTCTGTCATTCCCCATCTGTGAGCAATTACCTTATCAGAGAATCCGTATTTCTTAGCATATTCTAGTAAATCTACATTTCCAACATTGTCTTTTAACTCATGTTCGATATCAATGATATTTTGCATTTTCTCTAGGAAGAACATGTCAATTTTTGTAATATCGTGAATATCTTTTGTGCTTTGTCCGCGTCTTAAAGCTTCTCCAATAAAGAATAATCTTTCGTCTCCAGCTTGTTTAATCTTGTCAATAATTTCTTCTAATGTGAAATCATCTCCGTTAGGTAATCCTAGGTGGTGCACTCCATATTCTAATGAACGAATAGCTTTTAGTAAACTTTCTTCATAAGTTCTACCCATCGCCATTACTTCACCAGTAGCTTTCATTTGTGTTCCTAATTTTCTATCCGCATTTTCAAATTTATCAAATGGGAAACGTGGAATTTTACTTACTACATAGTCAAGCGTTGGTTCGAAACAAGCATATGAGTTTTGTGTAACTGGGTTTATAATTTCATCAAGAGTTAATCCTACAGCAATTTTCGCTGCGATTTTCGCAATTGGATATCCTGTTGCTTTTGAAGCTAAGGCTGATGAACGTGATACCCTTGGATTAACTTCGATAATATAGTATTTGAATGAATTTGGATCAAGTGCAAGTTGCACGTTACATCCTCCTTCAATTTTTAAAGCTCTAATAATTTTTAATGATACATTACGTAACATGTGGTATTCTCTATCTGTTAATGTTTGAGAAGGTGCTACTACTACTGAGTCTCCTGTGTGAATCCCTACAGGATCAATATTTTCCATGTTACAAACAACAATCGCTGTATCGTTAGAGTCACGCATTACTTCGTATTCAATTTCTTTAAATCCTGCGATAGATTTTTCTAGTAAACATTGAGTAACTGGTGAATAGTGTAATCCACTACTTACGATTTCTTCTAAATCTTTCTCATCGTAACAGATACCACCACCTGTTCCTCCCATAGTGAAGGCAGGACGAACGATTACTGGATAACCTATTTCAGCAACGAAATCCCTAGCTTCGTCTAAATTTGTAATAATTGCTGATTCTGGAACTGGTTCATTTAGTTCATTCATTAGGTTACGGAATAATTCTCTATCCTCTGCTTGTTCGATTGAACTTAATTTCGTTCCTAGTAATTCAACTCCGTATTTATCTAAGATCCCACTTTTGTGAAGTTCAACCGCAAGGTTTAACCCCACTTGTCCTCCTAATGTTGGAAGTAATGCATCAGGTCTTTCTTTTCTGATAATTTTACTTACAAACTCAAGAGTTAAAGGTTCCATATAAACTTTATCTGCAATTTCTTTATCTGTCATTATTGTCGCTGGGTTAGAGTTAACTAAGATAACTTCATACCCTTCTTCTCTTAAAGACAGACACGCTTGAGTCCCAGCATAGTCAAACTCTGCTGCTTGACCTATTGTAATTGGTCCAGATCCTATTACTAGTATTGTTTTTATATCATTACGTTTTGGCATTTTTATTCTCCTTAATTTTGCATTGATACTTGATAGTTTTCAGGTTAATTCCTATTTATTTTCTTTGAATTCTCTCATATTATCTATAAATTGATCGAATAAGTAGTTAGGATCGTGTGGTCCTGGTGATGCTTCTGGGTGATATTGTACTGAAAATACTGGGTATTTTTTATGACGTACCCCTTCACATGTTTTATCATTTACAGATAGGTGTGTAAGCTCTAAGTCTGTATCTTTTAATGATTCGATATCAACACTGAAACCATGGTTTTGCGAAGTAATATCAACTTTACCAGTGATTAAGTTTTTAACTGGGTGGTTAGCTCCACGGTGACCAAATTTCAATTTATATGTTTTTGCTCCACATGCTAATGAAATAAGTTGGTGTCCCATACAAATTCCAAAAACTGGAATTTTTGGCATAACTTCTTTAAGCATCTCGATTGTTTCTGGTACATCTTCTGGATCTCCAGGTCCATTACTTAACATAATTCCATCTGGATTAAGTCTGAAAATTTCCGCAGCAGTTACATTGTGAGGTACAACAACGATGTCACAATTACGTTCATTAAGTTCTCTTAGTATTCCTGATTTCATACCGAAGTCTACTAGTACTACTCTATATCCATTTCCTGAAGATAAGAATGCTTTTTGCGTTGAAACTTGTTCAATTTGGTTCGTTGGTAAGTCAGTTTTTCTAAGATTTTCTAATTGTTCTTCTGGATCCATGCAAAGGTCAGTAATTATTCCTTTGATTGTACCGTGTTCTCTTATTTTTCTTGTTAAACTACGTGTATCGATTCCTGAAATCCCTGGAATGTTAAGTTCTTTTAGCACTTCATCTAAACTGTATTCTGTTCTAAAGTTAGAAGGTTTTTTACAAACTTCCCTAACAATAAGTCCTTTAATACTTGGATTAATTGTTTCAAAATCATCTCTATTAATTCCATAGTTTCCGATTAATGGATAAGTGAATGTTACTATTTGTCCATTGTATGATGGATCAGAAAGTGTTTCTTGATAACCCGTCATACCTGTGTTAAATACTACCTCTCCTGCTAGTGCTTTGTTAGCACCGAATCCATATCCTTTATATACTGTTCCATCTTCTAAAATTAGTTGTCTATCGTAACTGTACATCTTTGTTCTCTCTTTCTAAGTTTTTTATTTTTTAAACTTCAAATACTTCGCTATCTTTGTATGCAACTTGACCTTCACATAGTGTTAGTACTGGAATTCCATAAATTTCTTCTCCAACATAAGGTGTGTTTCTACCTTTTGATAAGAATTTTTCCGGATCAATTTTAAGTGATTTTTCTAAGTCGATTACTACTAAATCTGCAAAACCACCTTCTTCTAAACGTCCATATGGTAGGTCGAAAGTATCTGCAACTTTTTCAGTCATTAGTTTAACTAGTAAGTCTAGTGAGAATACTCCAGTTTTTACAAATTTCGTATAAAGTTGACTGAATGCTGTCTCACTTCCAACAATTCCAAATGCAGCTTTTCTCATAGATAAGTCTTTTTCATGAGTAGCATGTGGCGCGTGGTCTGTTGCTATTACATCGATTGTTCCATCTAATAGACCCGCGATAAGAGCATTTCTATCTTCACGTGCTCTTAAAGGTGGATTCATTTTCCACATTCCGTTATCTTCTGGAATATCCATTTCATCACTAATTAGGTGGTGAGGACATACTTCACAAGTAACTTTAATTCCTGCTGCCTTCGCTTCTCTTACTACCCTAACTGATTCTTTAGTAGATACGTGACAAACATGGTAGTGACATCCTGCTGCTTCAGCTAAAAGAACATCACGTGCAATCTGAACACTTTCACATACTGAAGGAATTCCTGGTAAATCTAATTCACGACTTCTACGTCCACAGTGCATACATCCACCGCGGATTAATGAGTTATCTTCACAGTGAGCTACGATTGCTTTATTTAATTTAGCAGCAACCATCATAGATTCATACATCATGTTAGCATCTTGTACTCCTCTACCATCATCACTAAAGGCAAACACATGTTCGGCTAATTCTTCGAAATCAGCGTATTCTTTCCCTTCTTCCCCTTTTGTAATAGCTCCGAAAGGAATCGCTCTGATTACTGAATCACGTTCGATAATGTCTAATTGTAATTTTAAATTCTCATAACAGTCTGGTACCGGATTTAAGTTCGGCATTGGCATTGCTGTAGTGAATCCACCACGTGCTGCTGCTCTTGAAGCATGATAAATGTTTTCTTTGTATTCAAATCCTGGTTCTCTCCAGTGTACGTGAACATCTATAAATCCTGGTGAAACAAATTTTCCTTCTAAGTCTAGTACCTTAACTCCACTTTCTTCGATGTTCTCAGAGATTTTTACGATTTTCTTATCTTCAACCAAAATATCTCTTTCTACTAATACACCATTTTCTAAAATTTTACCGTTTTTTAAAAGTAACATATGCTTCTCCTCTTTATAAATTATTATCTTTAATTATTTTTTCTATCATAGCTTGTCTCATGAATATTCCGTTTTTCATCTGTTCAAAAATTACCGATTTAGGTGCTTCAACTAGTTCCGAAGCTATTTCCATATCTCTATTAACAGGTGCTGGATGCATCACTATTGCTGATTCTTTTAATCTTTCATAGCGTTCTTTAGTTAATCCAAAGTTATTATGATATTCATCTTTACTTAGTCCCATTTTAGAATCATGTCTTTCATGTTGAACTCTCAGTAGCATACAAACATCAACTTCTCCAACTACTTTATCGAAGTCTACTACTTCTCCAAGCGTCTCGTCTTTGAAAATATCTGGACAAACAAATCTTACTCTTGCTCCTAATCTTGTAAGCATGTTGTAATTACTTCTTGCCACACGAGAATTTTTAATATCCCCTGCGATGATTACATTAAGATTTTCGAACGTTCCAAACTTCTCGTACATCGTCATTAAGTCAAGTAAACATTGACTTGGATGTTCTCCACTTCCATCTCCTCCGCTTAAAATCGGAATATTCAAGTTAGTCAGTTCATTGTAGTAAGCATCTTGCCCATGTCTAATAACCAACATGTTACAACCTAACATTTCTAATGTTTTACAAGTATCGTATAAAGTTTCCCCTTTATTTACTGATGATGTTGCAGCCTCGAAGTTTATAACATTTAATCTATGTTTGTGCTCAGCCACCTCAAAACTATGTTTCGTTCTAGTTGAGTTTTCAAAGAATAAGTTTGCTATATATAAGTCTTCTCTTGGCTCTACTTGTTTACCATTTTTCAACTCTAAAGCTCTTTCTATCAGCTGATAAACTTCTTCATTTGTTAAATCCGACATTTTTACTATATTTCTCATAGTGCTTCCTCCATTTTGTATAAAAAAATACCTTGTATCCATTTGGCTACAAGGTATGACTGTTCATCAACTATTAAATTCAAGTTTTTATCTGGGCATAGTTATACTCAAATATAGCTATCCTCAAATAAAGTATAAACTTTAAATTCAATCCCTTGTTAGCCTCTCTGGACTACCTTAAAAAGATTTTATATTTAAATTAATAATATTTCTTCAACATCATCTACTTCATTTAAATGAACTTGTACATTTTCTTTTCTTGAAGTAGGAATATTTTTTCCAATATGATCTGCTCTAATTGGCAGCTCTCTATGTCCTCTGTCTACAAGAATCGCAAGGCGAATTGCTTTTGGACGACTAGCATCCATAATAGCATCTATCGCTGCTCTAACGGTTCTTCCTGTATAAAGAACATCATCTACAATAATTACAACTTTGTTTGTCAAATCAAGTTTAAAACGTGGAACTTTTATTTCAGGTTCTTCACTTATTTTTTCTAGATCATCTCGATAGAATTTTATATCAAGTGTTTCTACTGGAATATTAGTATTTTCAATTTCTTTGATTTTTTGTTTCAATCTTTTGGCGATATGAATCCCTCTAGTTTGAATGCCTACTAAAACTATATCATCTAATTTGTTTTGTTCGATAATTTCATTAGCAATTCTAGTAATCATTCTAGAAATCATTGTTTCGTCGAAAAGAATTCGTTTTTTCATACTTCACCTCAAAAAAATAGCCTACTCTATTGAGCAGGACAGCATAAATAAACTTGGTTTTCCAATTAATAAATCTTTGCTGACCTCTCTGGATCACATTAAAGATGTGTTATTCAAATTATCAATATTATATACCATAATAAGAAATTTGTCAAATGTATGATGGATTATTGGAGCTGTGTGAATGATGTATTAATTTCCAAAGTAAATTCCAGTTCAAATAAAAAACTGGAATTTAAGTTGAAACTATTTTTTTAACTAGAACTTAAGTTGAGACTAAGTAATCATGAAAAGATATTTGTCTAACTTTATTACATTATTTTAAATTCTCTTTATAATGTTAAAAGAGCTCCAGTTTTTAAAAATCTTAATTCTATCTTTATACTTCGTAAAATTAGTTTTATACTAAGAGATGATGTGGTTTCCGGTGATATAGCATTTCTGACGGTCTCAATCATCATCTGTGTTTCCACAATCTTTTCGACATCAACACTTTCATCAATGATATTATCTGCAAAATGCCCATCCTGATCCAAGGACGGAAAAAAGAGCAAGTGGTTTTTCCTGTCCACCTGCTCTAAATACTTTCATGTTCTCTTTTCCACCAGTAGGCTTTGTATATATCCTCACTGACTTTGACTTTTTGTCCGCCTACATATAGATAATATTCTTTTTTCATTTTGAAGTACTCCGTTTCTTTTGACCGACTGTTTTTCAGGCAAAAAAAGAAGGACTTCTACACTTAGGCATACGAAGTCCTCTAAAACGGAAGAATAAGAATACTTCTTTATCTACACTTGCGTATTTCAGCTTGCATCTGAAACAATAACCTACTATAGAGATTATATAAAAGAGGAATATTTTGTTTCTTTGGTATTTCTAACATTAGATGTTTAGATTCTTCCATATTCGTTTCCTCCATTTTATCAATAATCTAAATAGTCAGTATCTTTATCTTCTTCACACATAATTGATTTTTATTCATTTTTTAAGTTTCTATTCTATCAAATAGTTTGATAATCTCAGAATCCAAAAATCCTAGGGCATATAGTTTTTCAAACAATATTTTTGTTAGCCTGTTAAAATTCTGATTTCTTAACTCAATTATTTTCTTCCCACTTTCAATAACAAAAAATTCTTTACTTCCAAGACTAACAATCACCCCCTGTTTCTCAAGAACTTTTAATGCTTTTTGGACGGTTGCAGGATTACATTCT
>NZ_CAURJN010000010.1:0-54985 GCF_963525165.1 uncultured Gemella sp. | reverse complement strand
AAAACATTTCTTCGGTCCAGCGGGAAATAATGTTGTTCATAATTCTAATGGAGCATACGCTACAGGGGATGCATTCTACTATATGGCATATCGTATGCTTGATAAAGATGGTGCGGTAACTTATACGCATGAAATGACGCATAACTCAGATAGAGAAATTTATCTTGGAGGATATGGAAGAAGAAATGGATTTGGACCAGAGTTTTATGCTAAAGGATTGTTACAAGCTCCTGATCATCCATATGATCCTACTATCACAATTAACTCTGCACTAAAATATGATAAATCTGAAGAATCAACTAGACTTCAGGTAAAAGATCCTACAGAACGATTTAAAAATGCAGAAGATTTACAAAAATATATGCATAATATGTTTGACGTAATTTATATGCTAGAATATCTAGAAGGTAATGCAGTAGTTAAACTAGGTGTTGACAAAAAAAATGAAATGTTAAGAAAAATAGAAAATAAATTTGAAACAGATCCAGATGGAAGTAACGCTTATGCAACTAATGTTGTTCGTTATTTAACAGGTGAAGAGCTTAATAAGTTAAATTCATTTGATAGTCTAATTGAAAATGATATTATAACAAGAAGAGGTTATATAGATCAAGGTGAGTATGAGAGAAATGGCTATCATACAATTAAACTATTTTCACCAATTTATTCAGCTTTAAGTAATAATGAAGGAACACCGGGTGATTTAATGGGTCGTCGTATGGCGTTTGAATTGTTAGCTGCAAAAGGATTTAAAGATGGAATGGTACCATATATTTCTAATCAATACGCAGAAGAAGCAAAAGAAAATGGTCATGTTATTACATCATATGGTAAAGTAATAGGTAATGTAACTGATAAGTTAGTGCTTGATAAAGTATTTAATAATCGTTATTCATCTTGGGTAGAATTTAAAAAAGCAATGTATGAAGAACGAAAATCTAAGTTTAATAGATTAACAACTATTAGTATTATTAATCCAAATAGTTCTTTTGGACGACAAGAAACAGTAAGAATTAATAATATTAATAGGCTTGAAAGAATGATTGAAGAAGCAGTACAGGCTGATGCCGATAATTACACTTCGATATTATATCCTAACACTAATAGCCGAGTTCATAAACTTAAACAAGCAATCTTTAAAGCTTATCTAGATAAAACGGATGATTTTAGAACTTCAATATTTGGAGAACAGTAAGATAAATTATATTTTTGTGTAAATATATAAGTAAGGAGGTGTGAATATATTTCGCATGTCCTTATTTATATTTATTAGAATACTATTCTATACAGTATTAATGTAGGCAGATATTATGAGCTGGATCTGTGATATAATAAAACTATAAGAGTAAAAGGAGAATTTGATATGATAAAAATTGAAGTATGTGCTAATAGTGTTCAGGATTGTTTGGTAGCTCAAAGTGAAGGTGCAGATAGAATAGAATTGATTAGTGCTAGCTACTTAGGGGGATTAACGCCTACTACCACAGTTTTAGATATGGTACTTGAAAGTGGAGTTGAAATACCTATAATGGCGATGGTAAGACCTAGGGGAGGTGGTTTTTGCTATTCGGAAATAGAAAAAGAACAGATGTTCAGAGAAGCTAGAGAACTGCTAGAACACGGTGCAAAAGGGATAGTATTTGGCTTCTTAAATGAAAGTAGAAAAATTAACTGGAAAGAGACTGAGAAAATGATAAATTTATGTAAAAGTTTTAAAGCGGAAAGTGTCTTTCATAGAGCGTTTGATTGTTCAAATGAGCCAGAATATAATATTCAACGTTTGATTGAATTAGGTTGTACCAGAGTTTTAACTAGTGGACTAGGTGCAAATGTAAATAGAGGTGTAAAACTTTTAAAACGGCTTCAAGAAAAGTTCGGGGATAAAATTGAGATTCTAGCAGGTGCGGGTATCACTACAGAGAATATTGAGTATATTATTAAAGAAACAGGAGTTGCCCAAGTACATGGAACTTTTAAAAAGTATGGAATTGATCCAACGACAACCGGAGTGGATGTAACTTATAGGTATACTGACGAAGGTGACTATGAAGAAGTGAATCCTCAGGAGTTAGCACTAGCTATAGACATAGTAAAAAAATTAAATAAGGAAATGTATTAAAATGTTTAAAAATATGCATCATATAGCGATTATAGGAACAAATTATAGTGAAACTAAGGAATTTTACGTGGATAAATTAGGATTTGAAGTTATTAGTGAATATAATCGTCCAGAGAAGAATGATATAATATTAAATGTAAAACAAGGGAATCTAGTATTAGAAATTTTTATTAAAGAAGATGCTCCATTGAGACCTAAGATGCCAAGTCCAGAATACAGTGGACTAAGACATTTAGCTTTTAAAGTTGAAGATGTAGAAGCGGTTCTGAAAAAATTTGATGAATTAGATATTCCACATGAAGAATTAAGATATGATGATTTTGATAATAAGAAAATGGCATTTTTCTTTGATCCAGATGGACTGCCGTTAGAGATACATGAGTAAAGATAAAGAAAGCGGCAGCACTAAAAATTTCAAATAAAAAGTTTATGTAAGAATACAGATTTTTTGATATCTAAATTCGTTTTATAATAGCCTTTTATATGTATAATACACTTTACGGGAGTGACTATACGAAATCGATTTCTCAGAAATTGCGATTTTGTAGTTGCTCCCTTTCTTTATTTTTTTATGCAATAAAAAGAAAATTCTATTGATTTTTCTGAAAATATATGTTTAAATAGAGAAATGTAATTAAAATAAACTTAAAAAAGGAGAAGGATAATGCAATTTAGAAAAAAAGCTGCTGTTTCGTTTGTAACGGCAACGTTATTACTTACAAATCTACATGTAATGAATTTTAATAATTTAGAGAAAAAATGGGTATATGCTGAGGAAAATGGTAAGATTGATGCCTTATCTAATGCCTCTGCACATACTTTTAAAGATGAAGACAAAGTTAAAATTATTGTATCTTTAAAAGAGGATAAAGTAGATCCTAATTCATTAAAAACAGAAGAAGGACGAAAAGAACGTGAAAAAAGCACTAAAGAACCACGTGAAAGAGCTTTAAAAGAAATTAAAGATAAAGGTGTCGATTATAAAGTATTATTTGAATATGATACACTTTTAAATGGATTTTCTTTAGAAACTTCTTATGCTGATGCTAAAAAAATTCAGGCGATGGATTTTGTAAACAGTGTTGAAGTGAGTGTTGATTACGAAGTTCCTGAGACTACTACAAAAAATAATGAAGATGATACTGCTTTAAAAAATACAGTTATCGATAGTAATAGAATTATTGGAGTTCAAGGACTTTGGGATAAAGGTTATAAAGGTCAAGGAAGAGTCGTAGCAGTTATTGATTCAGGTTTAGATCCTAATCACGATATTTTACACCTAACTGATGCTAGTAAAGCTAAGTATAAAAATAAAGCTGAACTAGAATCAGTAAGAGAAAAAGCTGGAATCGATTATGGTAAATGGTATAGTGATAAACTGATTTATGCATTTAACTACTACGATTGGGATAATAACTTAAAAGAGAAAAAAGATAAATCTCACGGAATGCACGTTGTAGGTACTTCAGTAGGTAATCCAACGAAAAAAGCACCAAACAATGAATATGTAGCTGGAGTTGCGCCAGAGTCACAATTAATCTTTATGAGAGTTTTCTCAGATAAACAAGGTGGGGCAAAAACAAGTACGTTTTTATATGTTAAAGCTATTGAGGATGCTGTTAAATTGGGTGCTGATTCTATTAATATGAGCTTAGGGGCAACAGCTGGAGCAGTAACAGAAGTTGGACAAGGTACTATCGATGCAATTGCACTTGCTAAAAAGGCTGGAGTTAACGTAGTAGTTGCGGCGGGGAATGATAATGTATTTGGAAATGGTCAAAGTAAACCAAGTGCATCTAATCCAGATTATGGATTAATCGGAACACCATCTGTAACACCTGACTCAATAGCTGTAGCAGCTATAAACAATAGTGTAATGAATACTGAAGTTATGACTTTAGTAGGATTAGAAGGAAATGAAGAATGGGATAATGGAGAAGCTACAATAAGACCATTTACTAAGAAATTTGATCCTAAAGTTGAGTATTCATTATTTAATGCTGGATATGGTTTAGAAAATGATTTTAAAAATCAAGATGTAAAAGGTAAGATTGCAGTGATGATGCGTGGGGGTGGAAATACCTTTGCTGATAAAGTAGCAGCAGCTAAGAAGGCTGGAGCTGTAGGAGCTGTTTTATACAACACTAAAGAAGGTGGAGAAGAATTACTAAATGTAGCATTAAATAATTACGATAGTGATTTCCCTGTAGTGTTTGTTGGGTATAAATTTGGTAATTTATTAGCTACTTATCCAGATTTCTACAAATTGAAATTTACAGGGCATTTTAGTAAGAGGCCTCATCCACAAGCAAACCAACTTGCTGATTTTACAAGTTGGGGAGTAACTGGAGACGGACTATTTAAGCCTGATGTTACGGCACCAGGTGGTGATGTTTATTCTTCATTTAATAATGGAACTTATGGATTAGATAGTGGAACAAGTATGGCATCACCACATGTAGCTGGAGCTATATCTTTAATGAAACAAGTATTCCAAGAAAGATATCCAGATCTACAAGGTGAAGAATTACAGAAATTAATAAAACATCTATTAATGAGTACTGCGATTCCAAATTATAATAATGAAACTAAAGCCTTTACGTCACCTAGACAACAAGGAGCAGGGGTTATTGATGTATCTAAAGCGGCATTTGGTGATTTATATGTAACTGGAGATAATGATTATGGAAGTATCTCTTTAGGTAATGTCCAAGATACATTTAAATTTAATGTAGTACTACACAACTTATCTGATCAACCTAAGGAACTTGTTTACAAGTCTTATTTAAATACTGATGGTGTAGAAAATGGACAAATTACACTAAAACCAAGACAATTATCAGAAAGTAATGGAGGAGAAACAGTAGTTGTTCCTGCAAAAGGAGAAAAAACAGTTACTATCACAGTTGATGCTACGCAATTTAGAAATGAATTAGAAGGACAAATGCCAAATGGTTATTATCTTGAAGGATTTGTAAGATTCTTTGATCCTAAAGATACGAATACAGCTGTTGCTGGAATTCCATATGTTGGTTTTAAAGGTGAGTTCCAAAATCTACCTGTAGTAGAAAAACCAATATATGAATTTAAAGGGAATGAAAAACCATTCTATTACTATAAACCTAATACAACAGAACGTGATGATAAAAATAACTTTACTTCATTAGTTACTGTTGATGTAAATGGTGAAGAAAAGAACATTAAAGTTTTAGGAGAGTATACTGATCCTAAGACTAAGTCTAATTATTTTGGTAAATTAGCATTTTCTCCAAATGGGGATAGACAACACGATGAGATTGGATTTAAAGCAACTTTCTTAAGAAACTATGAGAATCTTAAATTATCAGTTTATGCTAAAGATGATGTTGAACGTAAAAATCCATTATATGAAAATGGTAATGTTTCTGGTAAAAAGAATTTCTTCCACAATAAAGCTACAAATAAAAAAGCTGTGTTAGTTACTGAAACAAACTGGAAGGGACAAGATAAAAACGGAAATCCACTACCAGATGGAGAATATCAATATGTAGTTAGTTATAGTCCTGTTGCAACAGGTGCGAAGATGCAAGAAACAGCGTTTAACGTTACGCTTGATAGAGTTGCACCACAAATTGTTGGTACAGGTGGAGTTTATGATGAAAAAACTAGAACATTTAAACCATATGCTGTAAAAGAAAATGGAAGTGGATTACTTTATAAGAAATTAAGCTATAAAGTGACTAAAAAAGGTAAAGACGGTAAAACTGTTGAAAAAGAAGTGGAAGTAGAACCAAATATAGATGGTACATTTACTCTTCCAGAAAAAATATCTCTAGATAAATTTACTTATGAAGTGAGTGACTTTGCAGGGAACAAAGATAGTGTTGGAATTTCAAAAGTTCAGAATACTGAAAAAGGTACTGTAGAAATTAAAACTACAGCTAAAGATGGAACAGGTGATTATTCTACTAACGTAAGATATGCTATTAAGAATGAAAAAGGGGAATTAGTAGGAGAAGACTTCACGAAAAATGGTAAGAACCTAACAGCTCTACCGTATGGTAAATATACTGTACAAGTAGTTTTAACTGATGAAGCTCTTAAATTAACTAGTCCTAAAGAAGTTGCTTTTGAAATTACTAAAGATGATTCAACTAAAACAGTAGAATTTACATTTGAAGAACAAAAGAGAAATACGACAATAATTAAATTTGATAAAGTTATACCTGCTGGAGCAAAAGTATTTGTTACAAATGAACAGGGTGAAAAAATAGAATTATCAAAAAGTCTATATAGTGAAAAAGAATTCCAAAAACGATTAAATAATGGTAAATATACTGTTGAAGTAGTATTACCTGAGGGATATAGATCTTCTGAAAATAATTTTGAACTTGTAGTAGGAAATGGTCGTAATACAAAAGAGTTACAATTAAGTGTAGCTGAGAAAGTAGCTAGTGTTACAACTGCAGAAGGTGCAACTACTCCAGCGACTGTTGAGTTTGGAGAAGCTAAACTTTATAATGATTATAAACTTGTAGTTGGAGATGTTGAAAAAGCTAGCAAGGAAAAAATACTTAAACAGCTAACTGATAGTAAGATTGATTTAACTAAATATGATGTAGTATTTTATGATATCCATTTAGAAGATAGAAATAATAAAGTTGTAGAAGTTGATGGAACTAGAAAAGTTACTCTATCATTAGATAAAATGCCAGCAAAATTTGGTCATGAGAAAAAAGATGGAACAATTGAACCGGTTAATGGTGAAGTAGTAGATGGTAGATTCGTCTTTACAGTAGGTGGATTTAGTAATTTTGTGGCTCTTATAGAGAAAAATGCGCCTAAAGAAGAGGTTAAAGTAGATAAGAGTCAATTGAAACTTGCTTCTGATAATTTCAAAGTTACAACTGATAGTGATAAGTATGAATATGCGTCATTAGATGCTAAAGAGGCATACAACAAAGCAATTAATAAAGCTAAACAACTTTTAGAAGATGAACATGCAATACAAGAAGAAGTGAATAAAGCTGTTGAAGAGTTAAATGCCGCTATTTCTAAACTTACTGGTGTTAAACCAAAAGAGGCAAAAGGTGAGCCAGAGAAAGTAGATGCACCTAAAGAATACACAGGGGTGCAAGCAGGAGCAGTTGTAGAACCAGAAAAAGTAGAAGCTCCGAAAGAATATACTGGCAAAGTAGAACAACCAAAAGCAGAGACACCTAAAGAAAATAAAGATGAGCAACCAAAAGCAGAAGTACAAAGTGTAGATAAAAAAGAGCTTGCGGCTGAAGTTGAGAAAAATGGAGACCTTACATCACAAGATAGCTTTAAAGAAGCAGAAGAAGCAGCTAAGAAAGAATATAAAGAAGCTCTTAAAGCAGCTATCTTAGTATTATCTAATGCAAATGCAAAACAAGATGAAGTAAACAGTGCATTAGAAACTCTTAAAAAAGCAGCAGAGAAGGTAAGTAAAGAAAAATCTAAATTATCAACATTACTTGGCGATGTATTTAAAAAAGATAAGGATAAAGATAAAGCAAGTGTTGGATTAGCAGACATAGCTAAAGATCAAGGAATGGTAGCAAACAATTCTCAAGTAAATCTTGGAACTGTTGGTAAATCAAATTCTCTATTAGCTAAAACAGGAACATTAGCTTTACCTACAACCTTTGTAGGACTTGCATTAATTTGTTTAGTATACGTACTGAGAAAAAGAAAAAATACTAAATAATAGGTAGTTTAATAATTCTCTTTAACCTTAAGGTTAAGGAGAATTATTAATTTGTATTATGAAAGGGCTAAATATAGAGAGTTGTTGAAATATTGAAATTAGTAATGATTGTAAGGAATTAGGTATGAGTATTAATACTGAATAGGTAGTTGAAAATTTGAAAATTATTAAAAAAGTTCTTGACATAATTTGATGAAAAATGTATAATAAATATTGTTCTTGATATGGCGGCTGTGGCGAAGTGGTTAACGCATCGGATTGTGGTTCCGACATTCGGGGGTTCGATTCCCCTCAGCCGCCCCATTAAAATTTAATATCTTTAGGCGGCTTAGCCAAGTGGTAAGGCACGGGTCTGCAAAACCTTGATCACCGGTTCAAATCCGGTAGCCGCCTCCAATTTTTACTCATCTTTTTATAAGGTGTTTTTTTTATGCCTAAATTACGGTTTATATTATTTATGATTCTTGTATTATGAAAATATTCGGGAATTTATTGATAATTACCGAGGGAGTGACTCAAAAATCGTGATTTCATAGAAATCGATTTTGTCGAGTCACCCCCGCACAGTTTATTAGGTATCTAAAGAGCTTTTATAAAGCGAATTTAGATATCAATAAACCACTGCGTCTATGAGTTCTCATCTGAACTTTGTTACATTTTAGGACTTCTGTATCAGCCCCGTAAAATTCTTATTAAAATTGTTATTATTTCCTTTTAAAAGCTAGATATATTGTTTTTTTTGTGATAAAATTATATCAAATTTATTTTTAAAATATCGAGGAGGAAATAATATGAAAAAAATATTATTGGCGTTATTTAGTTTTATTTTTGTCTTCTCTATAGTTGGATGTACTGCAAAGACTGAAACGAAAAAAGAAGAAAAAGTTATTAAAATGGGATTTGTTCCTCTGAAAAATAGTGAGAAACTTGTTGAAGATCTTAAACCAATCTCTGATTATCTTTCTGAAAGATTAGGAGTAAAAGTAGAAGCTTTCACAGCTAGTAACTATATTGGTGTAGTTGAAGGTTTAGGTAGTGGAAGTGTTGATTTTGGTATCATTCCTCCATTTTCATCACTACTAGCTCAGAAACAAAGTAGTGCAAAACCTATACTAACATCAAAAGGTAAAACAGGAAAACCTGGATACACTGCTGAATTATATGTAAGAAAAGATTCTGGTATTAAATCACTTCAAGATGTTAAAGGTAAAAAAGTAGCATTCGTAGATCCTTCATCTTCATCAGGATATATTTATCCAGGTGCTATGTTAGTTGAAGCAGGTCTTAACTTAGATAAAGATATTAGTTATCAATTTAGTGGTGGACACGATAAGAGTTTACAACTACTTCTTAACAAAGATGTTGATGTAATAGCAACATTTGATGGAGTGGAAGATAGATATGCTAAAGACTTCCCACAAGCAAAAACTGATATTCAAAAATTAGCAACTAGTGATATGATTCCTGGTGTTATGGTTACAACTTCTAGCAAAATGGATAAAGAGTTACAAGAAAAACTAGAAAAAGCTCTTCGTGACATAGAGAAAGATCCAAAAATGAAAGAATTATTCACAAAGATGTTTAGTATCACTGGATTTACTGATGTGGATCAAGATGCATATAAAAAAGTAGAAGCAACTGCAAAAGTTATGAATGTTGATTTAGATAAAGTAAAATAGAAATATGAACTTGGTGCATAATGTGCCAAGTTTTTTTTGTCTGTAATTTTAGAAATTATTTTGATTATATAAAACACTTGAGATTTTTTACGTTTAATTTTATAATTAAATAATCAATCAGGAGTGTGAATGTAATGTACGCATATATTAAAGGAAAAATTTCGGAAGTTAATCCGACAAATATCGTTGTAGATAATAATGGAATAGGTTATGAGATAGTTGTTGCTAATCCGTATGAATATCAATTAAATGAAGAAAAAATAGTTTTTATAAGTCAACAAGTAAGAGAAGATTCTAATATTCTTTATGGATTCTCTAATAAAGATCAGAAAAAAGTATTTTTACTATTATTAAAGGTAAAAGGTGTAGGACCTAAGAGTGCTTTAGCTATATTAGCTGGAGGAACTAGTGAAGAAATTATTGGAGCCATCGAGAATCAAGATGTAACATATTTAACGAAGTTTCCGGGAATTGGGAAAAAATCTGCTCAACAAATTATTCTTGATTTACAAGGTAAAGTTGATTTCAGTATGACTAATATTAGTAGTGCTCCAACTGCTGTAAATAATTACCTAAGTGATGCAATGTTAGCATTAGAAGCTCTAGGATATAGTAAAAAAGAACTTACAAAAATTGAGAAAAAATTATCGGCATTTGATTTCTCTGGTGTTGATGAATATGTAAAACAAGGATTAAAATTATTAATGAATGCATAATTGATGAAAGGAGGAAATTATGGAAGATAGAATGGTATCTGCAAGCCAAAATTTTGGTGAAGAGCGTGAGGAACAGTCTTTAAGACCGAAGTTTCTTAGCCAGTATATAGGACAAGAACAGATAAAAAGTAATTTAAAAATATTTATAGAAGCTGCAAAACTTCGTGGTGAAGTTCTAGATCACTGCCTATTATACGGACCTCCTGGATTAGGGAAGACTACACTAGCGACAATTATTGCTAATGAGATGGAAGTGGGGATTAAATATACTTCAGGGCCTGCAATAGAGAAATCTGGAGATTTAGCTGCTATATTAACTAGTCTTGAACCAGGTGATGTTCTTTTTATCGATGAAATTCACAGAATAAGTAGATCTATTGAAGAAATATTATATTCTGCGATGGAAGATTTTTATCTTGATATTGTAATTGGAAAAGGTGAAGAATCGCGTAGTATTAGAATTGAACTACCACCATTCACATTGGTTGGTGCAACGACAAGAGCAGGAGCTTTAACTGCGCCACTTCGAGATAGATTTGGTGTGCATTGTCGTCTGGAATTTTATACGATTTCTGAACTGCAAAATATTATAGAAAGAACATCTGATATTTTTGAATGTGATATAGATGAAGAGAGTTCATATGAAATAGCCATGAGATCTCGTGGAACACCTCGTATAGCGAATAGACTTCTTAAACGTGTAAGAGACTTTGCTCAAGTGAAAAATGATGGTGTTATAGCTAAGGATTTAGCTGTTGAGTCATTAGATTTACTACAAGTAGATGCGAAAGGTCTTGATAATATTGATTATAAAATACTTGAATGTTTAATTAAACGTTATGATGGTCGTGCTGTTGGCCTTGAGACAATTGCTGTGACTATTGGTGAAGAAAGTATTACTATAGAAGATGTTTACGAGCCATATCTTGTAAAAGAAGGATTTATAGAACGTACAGCTAGAGGACGTCGTGCCACACCTAAGGCATATCAACATTTAGGAATCGCGTATAAAGTCGAATAATTAATAAATAATGGGTTTCGTTAAGTTGGGAGTGACTCCAAAATCGCGATTTTGGAGAAACAAGATTTTGTTGAGTCATCTCCGCAAAGTTTATTAGATATCTAAAAAGCTTTTATAAAGCGAATTTAGATATCAATAAACCACTGCGTCTAGGAGTTATCATATACACTTTTTTAAAATTTAGTACTTTTGTGTCAAAACCTTTTCGGAACCTATTTTAGTTGTTATTGATAATATCTTTTAATTAGAAATGATATTAATTGTAAAATAAATTAAAGTATATTAAACTTGTGTAGTAAAATATTAGAAATTTTAGAAGGATTAAATTCGTATGATTGATAGTAAACAATTTATAAATACTAGACATAAAAATCAAAAGATTAATTATGATAACGTGCTAAAAGAACTTATTAAAGAATGGGAGAAGACTAATTTTCGTCCAAAAATTCTTATTCACTCTTGTTGTGCTCCTTGTAGTACATATGTACTAGAATACTTATCTGAGATTAGTGATATTACAATATTTTTCTCAAACTCTAACATACATCCAAAAGAAGAATATATTAAACGTATGTTAGTACAAAAAGATTTTGTCGAAGAGTTCAATAAAAGAAATGACAAAAAGATTAAATTCTTGGCTGATGAGTATGCACCAAGTAAATTTATCAGTGCTGTAAAAGGACATGAAGAGGATAGAGAAGGTGGAGATAGATGTCATATTTGTTATGAAATGCGTTTAGACTCTTCTGCTCAGAAGGCTGAAGAGCTAGGTTACGATTATTTCGCTTCTGCTTTGACTTTAAGTCCAAAGAAAAATGCAACTGTAATAAACGAAGCAGGTTATGTACTTCAAGAACAGGTTTCTATATATTATCTACCTTCAGATTTTAAAAAGAATAATGGTTACAGAAGATCTGTAGAAATGTGTAATGATTATAATATATATAGACAATGTTATTGTGGATGTGTATTTGCCGCTAAAGATCAAGGAATAGATTTTAAAGAGGTTAATCAAAATGCTCGTGATTTTAATAGAAACCATGAAGATTATGAGAGGTTTAAATCTATTATTAAACTAGGTGGAGAATTGGTTTAATTTTCATAAATAAGTTTACAGTATAAAAATAAAAACATAATAATTTTAAATTTAATTAATAAGCATAATATAAAAAAGTATCGTTACTTCCTTGTAATAGATACTTTTTTATGATTTTTACGTTTTATTGGTAATTAGTACTGAAAAAAGTGTTTTCATTATATTTTCAATATATGAGAAGTAAATGCTTACTATACAGATAAGAAACTGTTTTCTTTGTTATAGAATAAGCACTAATCTTAGTATTGAATAAGTATAAAATACTTGTAAATATTGCTTTCATGTGTTATTATTTGAATGTAAATATTTTTTTAAATAAAAGGAGACATGACTATGTTACAAAAAGAATTTAAAGTAATCGATGAAACAGGAATCCACGCTAGACCAGCTACTTTATTAGTACAAGCTGCTTCTAAATTCCAATCAAATATTGAATTAGAATTCAACGGACGTAAAGTTAATTTAAAATCAATTATGGGTGTTATGAGTCTTGGAGTTGGAAAAGACGCTGATATCGTAATTTATGCTGACGGAGCTGACGAAGCAGAAGCATTAGCAGCATTAGAAGAAACAATGAAGAAAGAAGGATTAGCATAAAATGTTACAACTAAAAGGTATTGCAGCCTCTCAAGGGATATCTTTTGCTAAAGCATACATTTTAGTTGAGCCAAGCCTAACAGTTAGTGAGGTTAAAGTTCAAGATGTAGTTGCTGAGGTTAAACGTTTTGAAGATGCGATTGAAATTTCTAAAAAAGAATTAACAATCATTAAAGATAAAGCATTAGAAAATTTAGGTGCTGACAAAGCAGCAATTTTCGAAGCTCATTTATTAATTTTAGAAGACCCAGAATTTATGGGAACTGTTAAAACTGACATTCAATCAAAAGAAATTAACGCTGAATATGCACTAAAAGAAACTTCAGATATGTTTGTTTCAATGTTTGAATCTATGGATAATGACTACATGAAAGAACGTGCAGCTGATATCCGTGACGTATCTAAACGTATTTTAGCTCACTTACTAGACGTAGATTTACCAAATCCAAGTTTAATCGATGAAGAAGTTATTGTTATCGCAGAGGACTTAACTCCATCTGATACAGCTCAACTTAACAAACAATTTGTTAAAGGTTTTGCTACAAATATTGGTGGGCGTACATCTCACTCGGCTATTATGGCTAGATCATTAGAAATTCCTGCAGTAGTAGGAACTAGTACAATCACTGATGAAGTTAAGAATGGAGATGTGCTTATTCTTGACGGATTAAATGGTGTTGTATATGTAAATCCAGATGAAGCTACTACAGCTGAATTAAAAGAAAAACATGCTAAATTTGAAGAACAAAAAGCTGAATGGGCTAAATTAAAAACAGAAAAATCTGTAACTAAAGATGGTCATGAAGTGATTTTAGCAGCTAATATTGGGACACCTGCTGATTTAGAAGGTGTTAACAACAATGGTGGAGAAGCTGTAGGATTATATCGCACAGAATTCTTATACATGGGACGTGATCAATTACCAACTGAAGATGAACAATTCGAAGCTTATAAAGCAGTATTAGAAGGAATGGGTGACAGACCTGTTGTAGTTCGTACTTTAGATATCGGTGGAGATAAAGAATTACCATACCTAGATTTACCAAAAGAAATGAATCCATTCTTAGGGTTTAGAGCAATTCGTCTTTGCCTAGAAGAAAAAGAGTTATTCAGAACTCAACTTAGAGCATTATTACGTGCATCTGTTTACGGTAAACTTTGTGTAATGTTCCCAATGATCGCTACAGTTCAAGAATTCAGAGATGCTAAAGCTTTATTCTTAGAAGAAAAAGAAAAATTAGTAGCTGAAGGTGTTGCAGTAAGTAACGATATCGAATTAGGTATCATGGTTGAGATTCCATCAACTGCTGTTATTGCTGATATCTTCGCTAAAGAAGTTGACTTCTTCTCAATTGGTACTAACGACTTAGTTCAATATACTATGGCTGCAGACCGTATGAGTGAAAAAGTTTCATACTTATACCAACCATATAACCCAGCAATTTTACGTCTTGTGAAAAATGTTATTGAAGCATCTCACAAAGAAGGTAAATGGACTGGAATGTGTGGAGAAATGGCAGGAGACAGCTTAGCTATTCCATTATTATTAGGTATGGGATTAGATGAGTTCTCTATGTCAGCTACTTCAATTCTTCAAGCACGTAGCCAAATCAAAAACTTATCATTAGAAAAAATGAAAGAGTTAGTTGATAAAGCTATTATGTGTTCAACAACTGAAGAAGTACTAGCGTTAGTAGAAGAATATACGAAATAAAGAAATATATAAATAAAATCATTCTTTCTTCGAAAAGGGGAAAGAGTGATTTTTTCCCATGCCCCGAACTTGACAAAGAGCCTTAATTATAAAGGGAAAAAACATATTAGTTTACTTTAAATAATTAAGATTAATTTGGTGTATAATAATTAGTGTATTCGATAAAAATTAGTATAGAGTTAAGTTTAAGATTTTAATAATAATATAAAAATGTATTCAAGGAGATTTTTATGGAAAAGATACATACATCAGAAAAATGGCTAAAAGAATATGAAGAAGTTAAGAATTTACTTACATCATCTGTAAATTATGCACATTGTTTTGAAATGAAAGAAATACAAGGTAAGGAAGTTTTTGTTTTAGATATGGGGGAAGTGAATTTCCCAACTGGAGAAATTTTGGTTAGAGACCCGTTAGTATGGCTTCATAGAGATGAAAAACCTTATTTACAGTCCGTGCCTGTAGGAAAATTTAGAATAAAAACGCTAGTAGCAAAAATAGAGGAAGACCATTACAGATATGTGATGAGTAGAGTTAAATTTACAGAAGAAGAACCTGTTATTTACTACGAAGCATTAAAGGGAGATGAAAATCTAGATTCTCTTGAAGAAGGGAGTATTTTCGGATTTTTTGTAGATGCAGGGCTTGCGACAATAGTAGATGTTGAAACTAAAAATTCATATTGTGATTTTGAAGATAGTTGGTATGAAGAAAATCCTGGTAAAAATATTTATGATGATTTTTTTGCTGAAATTTTTGAAAAAAATGCAGTAGAAAATCCACTTTATCAACGTGAAGGAGGAGATTGGATTAATTTCAGAATTCCTAATACTGATTTGAACATTCCGATGATTCAAACAGGTTTTGGAGATGGAGTATATCCTGTGTATTTTGGATATGATAAGAATAAAAATCTTTGTGACATTGTTATAGAGTATATTTATCTAGGATAAGGAGATTATTTATGACGATAGAAGAAGTCTATGATTATTTTCATAACTATGATTCTAAGGTATATCAGATTTTTGCTTGTATGGGAAACGAACCATCAGAAAAGGATATATTAAATTTTGAGAAGTAGTATGATGTAAGTCTTCCAGATGATTTTAAAGAGTTTACTATGTCTCCTTTGGGAGGACTTTATATGGAAGTTAGAGAAGAATTATGTTCAAAAGCTAAGGTATATGATGTAGCACCATTTTGTATATTTTGTCAAGGAATTATAGTATATGGTATTGCAAAAGGAATACCAGATTATCTAGATATTCGTGTAAAAACAAAAGAATTACATGAGGAAGGTTTAGAAGACTATATTCCATTTTTTTAATAATCGGTGATGGAAATACAATATTTTGCTTTGATAAAAATAATAGAATTGTCGCACTTGATTGGTATTCTAAAGTTGCTTTTGAGGAAGATGAAGTGAACTTTTCTGATTTCTTGCTTAAGAAAATTAAAGAGTTGGAAGAACGTAAAATGCAAATAATAGAGATGCTCGAAAATAGAAAAAATTAGTGAATAAAACTACATAGGAATGTAGTTACTAATACTATATGAATAGGTTTGGCATTTTTTTAAATTTAATGTTTGGAGAGAAAATATGAAAATAATAGATAAAATCAAACAAATTGAAAAATATATATGTGAAAATTTTGAAGAATGGGATTTGGAAGATCCCGTAGAAGAATATCTTGACGATTATCACGAAATTTCAGGAGCTTCAGAGATAGAGATTGTATCTTTCGAGAAAAAAATAGGTATAACCTTGCCTAATGATGTAAAAGAAATTTACAAATATAAAAATGGGAGTAAATACTTGAGTATTTTTCCTTGTATTCATAGATGAAAGAGAAATGCCATTTTGTTTAATGAGTCTGCAAGATATAGAAAATATAAAGGAATATTTTCAAAATAAAGATGCCTTATTAACAGAATTTACTGAATATTTCTCAAGTGATGAGGTAGACAAAATGAGGGATAGTAGAGTAAAACCATATCTTTTTAATAAAAGGTGGATTTCTTTTGCTGAGTATGGTGATAGTTGCTTTCTAATGTTTGATTTCGATCCAAATAATGCTGGGAAAGAAGGTCAGATTATTTGTTATATTCATGATTCTGATGAAATAGTTTATGTAGCTGAAGGAATTACAGAATTGATAGATGAGATAATGACTGAAATTAATTAGCGTTATAATCTAACATTTTTGATGGAACTGCTAAATTAGAACTTAAAATAACATATATTGAGTTCATCAGTTATCATGACTTATTTTTGCCGTATTAGTTGACATCGTGGTATTTTTATATTATTATTTTAACTATATAATTTAAAAGCAATGATTAAGACGGTATATTGGATGTTTTTAACAGGGAGCAACTTCGTGACTGAAAGAGTTGTATAAACTGAGAATATATTTTCAGCTTATGAGTAATTGTATAAGTAGACTATGAGTACAATCGGGTGGTACCCGTTATCAACTATGTTAAGGAAGCGATAATGCTTTAAAATACGGGTGGTACCACGATATATTCGTCCCTTGAGACTTAGTCTCGAGGGGCTTTTTATTTTGGATAAATAATAGAACTTATAGCAATGTCTTTATATTAAAATTTTAAGGAGGAACTTATGACTTTAGAGAATATAAGAAAAGAATATTTAGAATTAGTTAAAACAATTAAAGATGAAAAAGAACTTTATGACCTAAGAGTTAAATTTTTAGGGAAAAAAGGTGCACTAACAGAAGTTATGAAAGGTGCACGTGATTTATCGCCAGAAGAAAGACCTACTTTTGGAAAACTTGTTAACGAGGTTAAAACTTTCATTAATGATAGTTTAGAAGAGAGAAAAGCTGAATTAGCTAAGGCAGCATTAGAGTTGAAATTAGCTAGTGAGGATATTGATGTTACTCTACCTAGTAAAAAAGTTGAATTAGGTGGAATTAATCCATTAAATAAAATTATTGAAGAGATTGAAGAAATCTTTATTTCTATGGGATATTCAGTTGCTGAAGGACCTGAGGTAGAAACTGATAAGTTTAACTTTGAGATGTTAAACTTACCTAAAGATCACCCAGCTCGTGATATGCAAGATTCATTCTATATTACAAATGAATTATTAATGAGAACACAAACATCACCTGTTCAAGCACGTGAAATGTTAAAAGCTAATGGAGAAGGTCCTATCAAGATTATTTGCCCTGGTAAAGTATTTCGTCGTGATAATGACGATGCTACTCACTCACACCAATTTACTCAAATTGAGGGGTTAGTAGTAGATAAAAATATCACATTTAGTGATTTAAAAGGTACTTTAGAGCACTTTATTAAAGCTGTCTTCGGAGAAAATAAAAAAATCCGTCTGCGCCCAAGCTTCTTCCCATTCACTGAACCTTCAGTAGAGGTTGATGTATCTTGGGGTAATGAAGATGATGAAGAAAGCATTAAATGGCTTGAAATTTTAGGAGCTGGTATGGTTCACCCTAACGTTCTAAAAATGGCTGGTTTTGATCCAGAAGTATACTCTGGATTCGCGTTTGGTATGGGGCCAGAACGTGTTGCAATGCTAAAATATGGAATTAGCGATATTAGAAGTTTCTACACAAATGATGTAAGATTCTTAGAACAATTCAATAGTGATAGAAACGATTAATAGGAGGTAGTAATGTTAGTAAGTTATAATTGGTTAAAACAATATACGAATGTTGAAGATAATGCAAATGCATTAGCTGAAAAAATCACACGTGGTGGTATTGAAGTTGAAGGTGTTGAATATTTAGCAGAAGAAATATCTAACGTTGTAGTTGGATATGTAGTATCTAAAGAAAAACACCCTGACGCTGAAAAATTAAATGTATGTCAAGTAAACGTTGGTGAAGAAGAAAATCTACAAATTGTTTGTGGTGCACCAAATGTTGATGCTGGACAATATGTAATTGTTGCTAAAGTAGGGGCGAAATTACCAGGAATTAAAATTAAAAAAGCTAAACTTCGTGGTGTAGAATCACAAGGTATGATTTGTTCATTAGCTGAATTAGGATTAAGTAAAAGTGTAGTGCCTAAAAATTATCAAGAAGGTATCTACGTGTTTGAGACTGAGCAAGAGTTAGGTTCTGATGTTGTTGAAGTACTTGGTTTAAATGATTATATCTTAGACCTATCAATCACACCTAACAGAGCGGATGCATTAAGTATGCGTGGTCTTACTTATGAATTAGGAGCTTTATACAATAAAAAAGTTAATTTTAATGATGTAGAAAAAGAAGAAAATTACGAAGTGACTTCATTGCAAGTTGACATCGAAAGTGATTCTTGTAGAAACTATGTAGGTCAAGTTGTGAAAAATGTTGAAGTTAAATCTTCGCCACTATGGTTACAAACAAGACTTATGAATTCTGGTATTCGTCCAATTAACAACATCGTAGATATTACAAACTATGTACTTCTAGAATTTGGTCAACCAATGCATGCATTCGACAAAGATCTAGTTGGAGATAAAATCGTAGTTCGTGATGCTAAAGAAGGTGAAGTTCTAGAAACTCTTGATGGAGAAGAGAGAAAATTACAAACAACTGACTTAGTAATTACTGATGGAACGCGTGCTATTGCTCTTGGTGGAGTAATGGGTGGTAAAAACACAGAGGTAAGTGAAGGAACTAAAAATCTTATTTTAGAATCTGCATATTTTAATTCGACATCAGTTCGTCGTACTTCAGCTGCTCATGGATTAAGAAGTGATTCTTCTGCAAGATTTGAAAAAGGTATTGATCCTAATATGCAAAAAGCAGCCCTTGCTCGTGCAGTAGAATTAATCTTAGAATTATGTCCAAATGCCGTAATTGAAAGTTCTGTTGGAGTAGTTAATAAAGAAGAAGAGAAAGTTGTAGAAATTACTACTTCATATATTAACAACTACCTTGGAATTATATTATCTACTGAAGAGATCGTAGCTATTTTAGAAGGATTAAGTTTTATGGTAGAAGTAACAGGAGAAAGCCTAGTAGTTAAAGTACCTACTAGAAGACCTGATATTTCAATTAAACAAGACTTAGTTGAAGAAGTTATTAGAATTTATGGATATGATAACCTAGCGTCAACATTACCAAAATTCTCTAAAACTACAAAAGGTGGTTTAACTTATTCACAAAAAATGGTGCGTGATTTGCGTGCAGTATTTGCTAACTTAGGATTTAACGATACTATTAACTATTCATTAGTATCTGAAGAAGAAGCTACGGGGTATACTTTAGAAAATCACCACAAAGTTAGATTATTAATGCCTATGACTGAAACTCACTCGACATTACGTCAAAGTTTAGTTCCAGGATTATTAAACACTGTTCAATACAACGTAGCTAGAAAACAAAAAGATCTAAAACTTCTTGAAATTGGACGTGTATTCTTCGGTAGTGGAGATGATAATATCCAACCTAAAGAAACACTATACTTAAGTGCTGCGCTAACTGGAGAGGAAAGAGCAACTAAATGGCTTAAAGAGAGTAGCTCTTTAGACTTCTTCGCTGCTAAAGGATACTTAGAAGTTGTTTTTGATCGTTTAGGATTAGATGAAAAAGTTACATATAAAAAATCTAAACTTGAAGGTATGCACCCAGGACGTTTTGCTGAGGTATATTTAGGTGAAAAACGTATTGGATTTATTGGAGAAGTTCACCCACAAGTTGCAGATAAACTTGGATTAAATACTACATATGTATTTGAAATTAATTTAGATGAAGTTATTTCAGAAAGTAAAGTTAAACCTAAGTATGAAGAGGTAACTAAATATCCTGAAATTACAAGAGATATCGCTATGTTAGTTGATGTTAAAGATGAATATCAAAATATCTATAATGTAATTGAATCAGTAAATAGTAAATTAATTACTAAAGTAGAACTATTCGACTTATATGTTGGTGCTGAGTTATTAGTTGGTAAGAAATCACTAGCTTTAACTATTACATATAGTGATAAACAAAAAACTTTAACAGATGAAGAAGTAACAGCTGTACATGATAAAGTACTTGTTGCACTTACAGAGTACGGAGCTATTATTAGGTAGGCAGTCTATGATTACACAAATTATTTTATTTTGCATTTTGGCATATGTAATAGGATCTATTCCTTTTGCATTAATAGTAGGAAAAGTATTTTATGATACTGATATTAGGTCACTAGGAAGTGGGAATTTAGGTACAACAAATACATTCAGATGCCTTGGGAAAAAAGCTGGTATAACTGTTTTTGTATGTGATGTATCAAAAGGAATTGTAGCAACATTTTTGCCAACGCTTATGCTAGGAAGAGTAGACTTTTTATCGATATTTGGAGCTTTTGCAATGATAGGGCATGTATTCCCTATCTTTGCGAACTTCAAAGGAGGAAAAGCTGTAGCAACAGGATCAGGAGTTTTTATCTTCTTATATCCAATGTTGAGTTTATTATTATTGGTAATATTCTTTGCAAATTTATTCTTAACAGGATATGTTTCTTTGGGAAGTATTTTAATGAGTATAACTGCTATCGGATACCTAAGTATTTTTGAAACTGGAATAGATAAGTGGATAATGATAATTATGTGTGTATTTGTTATTTATGTACACAAAAAGAATATATCAAGATTAATAAATGGGACAGAAAATCAATCGAAATTGAAATTGAAATTGAAATTAAAAAGGGGAACAAAGAATGACAAAAATCATTAGTGGAACTGAGCTTGCAAAGAAGTTGCGAGAAGAAATTAAAAATGAAGCAGCAGTATTAAGAGAAAAAGGTGTTGAGCCTACACTTGCAGTTGTTTTAGTAGGAGATAATAAAGCATCAAGAAGTTATGTTAATTCTAAACATAAAGCTTGTATAGAGAATGATATAAATTCTATAAAAATAGAGTTACCGGAAGAAATTTCTACTGATGATTTATTAAATGAAATTGAAAAATTAAATAGTGATGATAAGGTTCATGGAATTTTAGTACAATTACCATTACCTACACAAATAGATGCGGAAAAAGTATTGAATGCTGTGAGTCCATCAAAAGATGTAGATGGATTTCATCCTATCAATGTAGGAAAGTTGGTGATTGGAGAAGCTAAACTAATTCCGTGTACGCCATTAGGGATTTTAGAAATGATTAAATCAACTGGTGAGGAAATTTCTGGTAAACTTGCTCTAGTAATTGGTAGAAGTAATATTGTAGGTAAACCTATTTCGACTTTATTACTTCAAAATAATGCGACTGTAATTACTGCTCATTCTAGAACTAAAGATTTAGAAGTGTTAATAGAGCAAGCTGATATTATTGTAAGCTGTGTAGGAGTTGCACATTTCTTAAGTGGGAAAGAAAAAGTAAAACCAACTTGTACAATTATCGATGTAGGTAATAACTACAAAGATGGTAAGTTAGTTGGAGATGTAAATCTAGATAAGTTTATGGAGAAAGTTGCTTATATTTCTCCTGTACCTGGAGGAGTAGGGCCATTAACAATCACAATGTTAATGAGAAATACATTAACGGCTACTTATGATTTACTAGAAAAATAATTTCAAGAAAACCTAGATGTTCTTTGAGACTTTATTTAATTGAAATGTTTTTGATTTAATGATACAATAATGTATTGTACAATAATGTAATATATTTAAAGATATAGACTTATAAATTATACTATGTTATAATTTATAAAATGCAGAGAGTAAAGAAATTTATGTGGAGGATTGTTAATAAATGATTAGATTCTTGAAAAATGTAGCCACAGAAATGCGTAAAGTAAGTTGGCCAACTTTTAGTGAACTTGTTAGAAAAACACTAATTGTTATTGTTGTAGTTGGAATATTAATGTTATTTAGCTACGTAGTAGATTTAGGAATAACTGCTGGAATTAGACACTTCAGTAGATAAGAGAGGTTATTATGAGCGATACAGTAAGTAAAGAGTGGTATGTAATACATACATATTCTGGTTATGAAAATAAAGTAAAAGATAATATTGAAAAAAGAGTTGAGTCTCTAGGGATGGAAGACAAAATTTTCAGAATCGTTGTTCCGGAAGAAAAAGAGACAATTTTAACTCCAACAGGAAAGAAAAAAGAAGTAAATAGAAAAACATTCCCTGGATATGTGCTTGTTGAGTTAGTAATGACAGATGATTCATGGTTTGTAGTTAGAAATACACCTGGTGTAACTGGATTTGTAGGATCACACGGTGGTGGTTCTAAACCTAGTCCATTATTACCAGAAGAGATTAACTTTATTTTACAACAAATGGGTCTATCAAATGTTGTAGATATTGATATTGAAGTTGGAGATTATGTTCGTGTTATCTCTGGTCCATTCGTTGATATGGAAGGAAAAGTTGTAAACTTAGACTTACATAACTACAAAGCTGATGTTATGATCGAGCTTATGGGTAGAGAAACTAAAGTAGAACTTGAACTTTATAATATCGAAAAATTCTAAGAAAGGAAAAGCTATCTTTATGATAGTCGGATAGAATGTGGAAAAGATTGCAATAATTATGGATTCAACTGCATATTTGTCAGAAGATTTAAAGAAAGAACTAGATATTCGTACTGTATATTTAAATCTAATTATTGATAATAATTCATATAAAGAAGTTATTGATATGCCACTTGATAAATACCATGAATACCTACGAAATCCAAACAATTCCTTCCCTACAACGTCTCAACCTGCTATAGGTGAGGTTGTATCTTGCTTAGAAAAATTAAAAGAAGAAGGGTATACTGATGTAATCGCTATTGCACTATCAAGTGGAATAAGCGGTACATTTACATCTTACTCTGTAGCTGGTCTTATGGTTGATGGCTTGAACGTGCATCCGTTTGACTCTGAAGTCTCTTGTAGACCAGAGGGATATTATGCTATAAAAGCAGCTAAGTTAATTAAAGAAGGAAAAACTTCTAAAGAAATTATTTCAGCATTAAATGAAATGAAAAAAGTATCAGATGCATATTTCATGGCAGATGATTTATCACATCTACAACGTAGTGGGCGTTTAAGTGGAGCACAAGCAATGGTAGGAAGTTTACTTCAGGTAAAACCGTTACTACATTTTGATGATAAAGTAATCGTACCGTTTCAAAAAATTCGTACTTATAAAAAAGTAGTATCAAGAATGTATGAATTATTTGATGAATACTATAATCAACACAAAAATGAGCACATTACAGTTTGTGTTCTACATGTTGACGCATTAGAGAAAGCAGAAGAGATTAAGAAATATATTGTAGAAAATTATTCGAATGTAACTGTTGATATAGATGAAATAAGTCCAGTTATATCTACTCATCTTGGTATTGGTGCAGTTGCAATCGGATGGACAATATTATAATATAAGAGGTGGAAATTATGGTACAAACAATGGCACATACATGCTATCGTGTAGCAGATTTAGAAAAATCAGTTAAATTTTATACTGAGGCATTCGACTTTGTAGTAAGTCGTAAAAGAGATTTTCCGGATTATAAGTTTACATTGGTTTACTTAACTTTACCAGGTTCAAACTATGAGTTAGAATTAACTTATAATTATGATCATGGTGCTTATGAACTTGGAGATGGATATGGGCACATAGCTATTTCTGTTGAAGATTTAGAAGGTCTTTATGAAAAACACAAGGCGGCAGGATATGATGTAACAGACCTTAAAGGTTTACCAGGATTTCCGCCAGGTTACTACTTCATTAAAGATCCAGATGGATACAAAATCGAAGTAATTCGTACTAAAATGTAGTTATCATTTGATTTAATTATAATCTTATGATATAATGTACATACATTGAAATAAATTACCGAAAGGGTGGTGAATTTTGAAAGGTTCTCCGCTCTTTTATATTGCAATTAAAACTTAAGAAAGAGGTGTACTGTATGAGTATTGTAGAAAAAGTTAAAGCAATAGCAATGAAACAAGCAGAAAATACGGAATTTTCTCTTTATGATGTAGAATATGTAAAAGAAGGAACTGAGTATTTCTTACGTATTTACTTCGATAAAGATGGTGGTCTTACACTTGATGATTGTGTATTATTAAGTGAAAAGTTAGCAGAAGAATTAGATAAAGAAGATTTTATTAGTGATAAATACTATCTAGAAGTATCTTCTCCTGGGATCGAAAGAGACTTAAGAAATCTAGAGGAAGTTACTAATTCTGTTGGGAAACATGTTTATATTAAAACATATGAAAAAATTGATAATCAAAAAGAATTTTATGGTGATATCATAGCTGTCGAAGGTGAAGAAATTACTGTAGAATACAAAGATAAAGCGAGAGTTAAAAAATCAACAATTAACTATAGTAAAATCGCTAAAATTAGATTAGCTGTTAAATTTTAATTATTAAAGGAGAAAGAAAGATGAGCAAGGATTTGCTTAAAGCTATAAAATTAATTGAACAAGAAAAAGGGATTGCAGAAGATATTCTAGTGGAAGCTATTGAACTAGCTTTACTATCAGCTTATAAAAAGAATTTTAACGCTGCAAAAAATGTAAGAGTAGATTTTAATAGAACAACTGGTGATTACAAATTTATCATTAGAAAAGATGTTGTTGAAGAAGTTTACGATGATAGAATTGAATTTGCACTTGAAGATGCATTAAAAATTAATCCTGCATATGAGGTTGGAGATATTTACGAAGTAGTTGATTTACCAAATGATTTTGGGCGTGTTGGGGCTCAAGCAGCAAAACAAGCATTATTACAAAGACTTCGTGAAGCTGAAAAGGAAATTCTTTATAAAGAATATATTGAACATGAAGGTGAAATTTTATCAGGAACTATTGATAGAATAGATACAAGATATGTTTATGTAAAACTTGGAAAAATTGAAGCTATATTAGGAGAAAATGAAAGAGTTAAAGGTGAAACTTATGTTCCACAAACTCCAATTAAAGTTTATATCGCAAAAGTTGATAATCCAACTCGTGGAAGTAAACCACACGTACTTGCTTCAAGATCACATCCTGAATTTATCAGAAGATTATTCGAAATTGAAGTGCCAGAAATTTACAGTGGAACAGTAGAAATTAAGAGCGTATCACGTGAAGCAGGTGAAAGAACTAAGTTAGCAGTATTCGCAGAAGATAAAAACATTGATCCTGTAGGAGCATGTGTTGGTAACAAGGGTGAACGTGTTAACCGTATCGTTGAAGAGTTAAACGGTGAGAAAATTGATATCATTACTTGGGATGCTGATCCAGTTAAATTTATTACAAATGCATTAGCTCCTGCTAAAGTAGAAGAAATCAATATTGATGAAGAAGAAAAAATTGCAAATGTTAAAGTTAAAGATGACCAACTTTCTCTAGCAATTGGTAAAAAAGGACAAAACGTTCGTCTAGCTGCTAAATTAACAGGTTGGAAAATCGACATAAAAGCTGCAGAATAGTGAGGTGTTGTTTGTGAAAAAAAGAAAAATACCAACAAGAAAATGTATATTAACAAACGAAATGTTCGCTAAAAAAGATTTATTAAGAATCGTTAAGAATAAAGAAGGAGAAATTTCTGTAGATCCTACTGGGAAAAAAGCAGGACGTGGAGCTTATGTAGTAGCTGATTTAGAAGTTATTAAAGCTGCACAAGAAAAGAAACAATTAGAGAAGTTTTTTTCTGCATCACCAGAAGTTATGGAGCCTATCTATAATGAGGTAATTAGATTAATCTATAGAAAGTCAATTCCACAAAAATAATGATAAAAGCATATAATTTATTAGGTTTAATGCAAAGAGCAGGTAGACTTATTACAGGTGAAGATTTAATCACAAAAAATTTAAAAAATAATAAAATCAAATTGTTAGTTATTGCAGAAGATTGCGGTATCAATACGAAAAAGAAATTAACAGACAAGGCTAATTTTTACAATGTAAAATGTATCGAATTTTCTACGATTGAAAATATTAGTATTGCGATTGGAAGAGATAATCGTGTTGCTGTAGGAATAACTGATGATGGATTTATAAAAAAATTCAAACAATTATTAGAAGAAGGAGGAAAACAGTAATGAAAAAAGTCAGAATTTATGAGTACGCTAAAGAAGTCGGAAAACAATCAAAAGACCTTATTACAGTTTTAAAAGATGCTAATATTGAAGTATCTAATCACATGTCAATGTTAACAGAAGAGGGGTTAGCTAAGCTAGATAGTATCTTCAAAAAACAAGAGCAAGCTACCCAAAATGAACAATCTTCAAGTAATGAAGGTAAAAAGAATAAAAAGAAAAAAGTAAAAAAAGAGAAAGTTAAAAAATCTCAAAAACAACAGCCAGCAATTATTGAAGCTCCATCAGAAGAAACAATTTCAGAAGATACTATTTTAGTTAAAGACGGAATGACTGTTGGAGAACTTTCAGAGGTTCTAAATGTAGGTTCGACTGAACTTATTAAAAAATTATTTATGGAACTTAAAATTATGGCGAATATTAACCAATCTCTTACTTTAGAGCAAATCGAGTTAATCGCTATGGATTATGGTAAAGAAATCCAAGAAGAAGTTGAAATTAATAAAGAAGACTTAGATCTTTACTTCGAAGTAGAAGATGCTGAAAAAGACCTTAAAGAACGTGCGCCAATCGTAACAATTATGGGACACGTTGACCACGGTAAAACTACATTACTAGATACAATTAGAAATTCACGAGTAACAGCTGGTGAAGCAGGTGGGATTACACAACACATTGGTGCATACCAAGTACGTGCAAAAGATAAAAAGATTACATTCTTAGATACACCAGGACACGCAGCCTTCACTACAATGCGTGCACGTGGAGCTAAAATTACTGACGTAACTATCTTAGTAGTTGCAGCTGATGATGGAGTAATGCCCCAAACAATCGAAGCTATTAACCACGCTAAAGCGGCTGAAGTACCAATTATCGTTGCGGTTAACAAAATGGATAAACCACAAGCTAACCCTGACAGAGTTATGAATGAGTTAGTAGAATACGGACTAATCTCAGAAGAGTGGGGTGGAGATACAATCTTCGTACCAATCTCAGCTCTTAAAGGTGAAGGTATTGATGAATTATTAGAGAATATCTTATTAGTAACTGAGATGCAAGAATTAAAAGCTAATCCAAATCGTCTTGCATTAGGTACAGTTATCGAAGCTAAACTTGATAAAGGTCGTGGAGCAGTAGCTACATTATTAGTACAAAATGGTAGCTTAAATGTTGGAGATCCACTTGTAGTAGGTAACACATTTGGACGTGTTCGTGCTATGATTAACGATCGCAGTAAAAATATCCAAACAGCTAAACCATCTACTCCTGTAGAGATTACAGGTTTACAAGATGTCCCTAACGCTGGGGATCGTTTTGTAGTATTCGGTGATGAGAAAACAGCTCGTCAAATCGGTGAAAAACGTCAACAACAATATATTGAAACTACTCGTCAAGCAAGCTCAGCTGTTTCATTAGATACATTATTCGAACAAATGAAACAAGGTGAAATGAAAGACCTTAATATTATCATCAAAGCTGACGTTCAAGGTTCTGTTGAAGCTTTAGCTATGTCATTAGCTAAAATTGATGTTGAAGGAGTTAACGTACGTATTATCCATACAGGAGTTGGAGCGATTAATGAATCTGATATTACATTAGCAGTAGCATCTAACGCTGTAGTAATTGGATTTAACGTACGTCCTGATAATAATGCTAAACAAATGGCTCAAACTGAGCAAGTAGATATCCGTCTACACAGCATTATCTATAAAGTTATTGAAGAAATTGAAGCTGCGATGACAGGATTATTAGATCCAGAATTCGTAGAAAAAGTTATCGGTCTTGCAGAAGTACGTCAAGTGTACAAAGTATCTAAAATTGGTACAATTGCTGGTGCTTATGTAACAGAAGGTAAGGTATCACGTGATGGTAAAGTACGTGTAATTCGTGATAGTGTAGTAATTTACGAAGGTGAAATTGATACATTAAGAAGATTTAAAGATGATGTTAAAGAAGTACAAAGCGGTTATGAATGTGGTATGACTGTTGAGAACTTTAATGATATTAAAGAAGGAGATGTCTTCGAAGTATACATCATGGAAGAAGTAAAAAAATAGGAGGCAAACTTTATGTCAGAACTTAGAGTTAACAGACTTGCAGAGCAAATTAAAAAAGAAATTACATATGTATTAGCTACAAAAGTTAAGAATCATGATTTAGGATTTGTTACTGTAACTGAAGTTGCTTTGACAGGAGATTATTCTCAAGCAAAAGTTTTCTACACTGTTTTAGGTGGAGAACGTGAAAAAGAAAAAACAAAAGAAGCATTTAAGAAAATTAAAGGTTTCGTAAAAAGTGAAGTTGCTAAGAAAATTAAAATTAGAAAATTTCCAGAACTTATTTTCCAATATGACACAACAGCCGAATATGCTTTACACATTGAAAGCCTAATAGCTAGTGTTAGTAAAAAGGAAAAAGACGAAGAATAATTAGAGTATAGGAGCGATTTAATTAGTTACTTAAAAAAATATTTAATTAAGTCGCCCTAGCATAGCTTATTTTCAATTATATAAAAAAGTAGATTAGCTATGATTTCTAAAATTTACGTTTGAGATTTTTGAATTTAATTAGACAGTAAAATTCAATGTTTCAAATTTCTAGTAATATAAAATTTTAAAGGAGAATATAATGTTACAAGTAACGAATTTAGGTTTACGTTTTGCAGATAGAAAGCTATTTGAAGATGTAAATATAAAATTTACAAATGGTAACTGCTACGGTTTAATCGGGGCTAATGGAGCAGGTAAAACAACATTCTTAAAATTATTATCTGGTGAATTAGATTCACAACAAGGGCATGTTTCTTTAGGTAAAGGTGAACGTCTTGCTGTACTTCGTCAAAACCACTTCGCATATGAAGAAAACAGAGTTATCGATGTTGTAATGATGGGTCACGAACGTCTTTGGGATGTTATGAACCGTAAAAATGAAATTTATATGAAAGATCCATTTACTGAAGAGGATGGAATCATTGCTGCTGAACTTGAAGGTGAGTTTGCGGAAATGGATGGTTGGACTGCAGAAAGTGATGCAGCACAACTTCTTGAGGGTCTAGGTATTCCTGTAGAATTTCATGAAATGCTTATGGGAGAACTTGATAATGCTATTAAGGTTAAAGTTCTTTTAGCTCAAGCATTATTTGGTAATCCAGATGTACTTCTTCTGGATGAGCCTACCAACGGTCTTGATATTAGTGCAATCAAGTGGTTAGAAGAGTTCTTAATTAACTTTGAGAACACTGTTATTGTAGTCAGCCACGATCGTCACTTTTTAAATAATATTTGTACTCACATTTGTGACTTAGACTTTGGTAAAATCCAACTTTACGTTGGTAACTATGACTTCTGGTACCAATCTAGTCAACTTGCTAGAAGAATGGCAGAAGATAACAACAAGAAAAAAGAAGAAAAAATTAAAGAATTACAAGAATTCATCGCACGTTTCTCTGCGAATGCTTCTAAATCTAAACAAGCGACAAGTAGAAAGAAAATGCTTGATAAAATTACTCTTGACGATATTAAACCAAGTAGCCGTCGTTATCCATACGTTCGCTTCACACCAGATCGTGAAATTGGAAATGACTTACTTATCGTTGAAGGTGTAAGCAAAACTGTAGAAGGTAAAGAAGTATTAAGTAATGTAAGCTTCACAGTAAATCCTAATGATAAAGTTATTTTATTAGGGGATGAAGTATCTAAAACTACATTATTAAAAATTCTTGCTGGTGAAATGGAACCAGATAGTGGAACAGTTAAATGGGGTATTACAACTTCAAGAAGTTATATGCCAAAAGATAACTCTGAATACTTTGAAGGGTTAAAACTTTCATTAGTGGAATGGCTTCGCCAATATGCTTCTCCTGAAGAGGAAAGTGAAGCATACTTACGTTCATTCTTAGGAAGAATGTTATTCTCTGGTGAAGAAGCACTTAAACGTGCCCACGTATTATCAGGGGGAGAAAAAATGCGTTGTATGTTATCTAAGATGATGTTATCTAAAGCTAACGTTATTCTTCTAGATGAACCTACAAACCACCTTGACTTAGAGTCTATTACAGCTGTCAATGAAGGTATTATTGCTTTCAAAGGTTCTGTATTCTTCACATCTCATGACTATGAGTTTATTCAAACAATAGCTAATAGAGTAGTTGAATTAACACCAGAAGGTGCAATCAACAAAGAGATGGATTACGAAAACTACCTAAGATTCAAAGGTATTATAGATTAATAAAAAGAAGGGGGTGACTCGACAAAATCGATTTTGTCGAGTCACCCCCAAAGTCTATTAGATATCTAAAAAGCTTTTAAAAAGTGAATTTAGATATCAATAAACCACTGTGTCTATGAGTTCTCATATAAACCTTGTTAAATTTTAGAACCTTCAGGTCAGTCTCCTTTAAATGTTGCTATTAAAAAATTACCTTTTCAAAAACTTCTTTAGTAACTTCACTAAAAGCTTTTACTTCTTCTTCAGAAAATCTATCAAATTTTGTAGAATCGATATCAAGTAAAGCTACAACCTTATCACTTTGAATGATAGGAATAACTAATTCGCTATTTGTAGCACTATCACAAGCAATATGACCTGGAAACTTATGTACATCTTCAACATAAATAGTTTTACGAGTCGTATAACAGTGACCGCATACACCTTTGTTAAATGGTATACGAGTACAAGCTACTTTTCCTTGAAATGGTCCTAAAACCAAGTTGTTGTTTTCTTCATCTAATAAATAGAAACCAACCCAGTTTGTATTTGGCAAGTACTCTTTGTATAAGGCTGAAAGGTTTGATAAATTAGTAACTAAATTATCTTCTCCTAATACTAGAGCAGTTGCTTGATTAATAAATAATTCTTTATTTTCTACTATGTTCATTAAAATACCTCTTTAAAAAGACTTTATTATATTTTCGCATAATAGTAATAAAAAATAAAGTGATAAGAGTCATAGATATAAAAGAATATATTTTAGAAAATTCAATATTAAATTTATATATAATAAAATTTGATAATGACCTATATTATATAATTAATAAAAAATATTTAGTTATTTGCTGGATAAAAAAATTGAAAAAATTTTAAAAAAATGATTGAAACACTTTGTTTTTCACGATAAAAATGGTATAATTTTGTTAGGTTATTGTATTAATAAACGTAAAAAATTAAATATAAAATTTCAGGGGGAAGATATATGACATATATATTTTTATTTGTGTGTATCCTTGTTCTTGGAGGAGTAGTAGCACTATTCGTCTTCAGAAATAGGAAAAAACAAGATTTATACCCTCTTTTAGTTATGAAAGATGAGCTAGAGAGAGAAACATTATCTGATGATTTGAAAAAAGTAAAGGCGCTGGAAATTGCTGGTAAAGCTGAAAAACTTTATGCCCAATGGGAAAGCGAATGGTACGAAATTCAAAGTATCGATATTGAAGAACTTGACAGAGATCTTTATAGTGCAGAAACTTATATTGATAAATTTAATTTCAAACGTGCTGATGAAGTAATAATGAACAGTGGTGAATTAATTGCTAATATTAAGGATAGGATTGCTGGAATTAGAAACGAAATTAAAGAATTAACAGAAGTTGAACCTAGAAATAGAGAACTATATGAAGAAATCGTAGTCGAGTACAAAGAGCTTAATAGAGAACTATTAGCTAAACGTCATCAATATGGTGCAGCTGCAGAACAGTTTGAACAAAACATTAAAGAAGTAGCTCCACAGCTTGATGATTTTAAACTTTTAACATCAACTGGTAAGTACATCGAAGCACAAGATAAAATTAATGTAGTTAAAGGATTAATTGATAGTCTTAAAGAGAGAATGGAAGTATTACCTGACTTGTTAAAAGAAATTGAAAAAACTTGTCCTGCTCAAATTCAGTCATTAAGACTTAAAGTTGAGGAAATGGAGAAGAAAGGATTTAAACTTACTCACTTAGAAATTTCAAGTAAAATTGAAAGTGTTGTTTGGCAGTTAAGTGACGCTCGTGAGAAGGTTAAATCTGGAGATATTGATCTAATAGAAAACATCCTTGATGGAATTTATGATGTTATTGATGAAGTTTCGAATGATCTAAAAAAAGAACTTGATTATAAAAAATATATTGAGGAAAACTATAGAGAGATTACTAATAAGCTTGAATTACAAGATAAGTTAAATGAAGCTCTATACAATAACATTCAAGAAATCAAAAATAGATATCAAATCTATCAAAAAGATGAAGAAATGGTCTCTAATTATTATGATCAGTTAAGTGATTTACTTGATGTTAAGCATGACATTGATGTTTATATTAATAATCAACCAAAATTAAATTATAAAGATTTAAAAGAAAAAGTAGAAATGTTAGGTCAAGGATTAGAAAAAATTGAAGAAGATCAAACAAATTATTCTAGATACTTAACAAGTCTTCGAGAAGAAGAAGGTCACGCTCGTGAAAAACTTATCTTCATTAATCAAGAAAAAGAAGTTATTAAACGTAAATTAGATAACTCACGTGTTCCAGGATTCAGTGATAGATTTATCGTTTTATATAAAGATGTAACTGATAGTTATAGATATGCAATTGAGGAACTAAAAAAAGAACCTATCAATATCGATTTACTAAAACGTGCAGTTGCTGAAGCAGAGGAATCATTAGATATTTATTCTTCTGAAGTAAATAACATTCTTACTGATATTGAATTAATAGAAAAACTTATTCGTTATGCGAACAGATACAGAAAAGACAATGTTGAATTCCATCAACAATTAACAGTTGCTGAACAATATTATAGAGAGTATCGTTATAACAAAACTCTAGAAATTATTAGAAATTCTCTAGATAAAGTTGAGCCAGGTGCATACGAAAGAATTAGAAATTCAGTAAAACCTAGATAATTAATAGCCCTCCAAAATTTGTTCAAATTTTGGGGGCTATTACCGTTTTAGGAACAAAAATAAGGTATTTTTTTGATAAAAATTTTAAAAAGGGATAATTAAAAACCACTGTAACCATAGAATGTGATAGTAACAGTGGTTTTTTTATATCTTTATTTTCTTTTCAGATTATAGTAACCTAAACTAGAAAAGTAAAATAATGCTTCAATAGTTGCTATAAAGAAAGTAGTAGGTAGGGAAGTGTAGTATGAAAGAGTAATCCCTACCCATGTACCAATTAGAGCGAACAATATTGATATAGCAATCATTAGACCTACTTTATTAGTAAGATATCTTGCTGCACTAGCTGGAACTGTTAGAAGGACGAACATTAATAATGCACCAACTACTGGAACTGTAATACTAGTTGCCACTGATAGTAAAACTAGGAAAAAGATAGAAATAAATTTTCCATTTAATCCTAATGCACGAGCACCAATCGCATCGAAAGAATCGAATTTGATTTTTCTATAAAAAATTGAAAGTAATAGAATAACTGCTACTGCTAGTGTAAAAATTAATTTAACATCGTCTCGAGTTATTGAAACTACACTACCGAATAAAATATTGTTAACATAACTTGTACTTTTAGGTGTTAGTGATAGGAATAATAATCCTAAACCTAAGAATATTCCTAACATTACGCTTACTGTAGCTTCACGTCTAAATGCTTTTACACTTAGATGACCTACTAGATAAGACATAGTAATAGTGAATATTAATAGTCCGTAAATTGGGTTAATACCCAGGAAAACAGCGAAGGCTGCACCAGCGAACCCAACATGTGAAAGTGTGTGTGAGATAAATGACATGTTTCTAGCCATTACAAACACACCGATATAGCCTGCCATTACAGCTACAATAGTTCCTGCTATAAAGGCATTCTGCATAAAATCGTAATTAAGCATAATTGTTATCTCCTACATAATGTTTGCATAGCTTTAGATTATTTTTTTCTATATTGTAATCTTCTATACTAATAAATTTGAAGCGACCTTCTTCGAGATAGAGTATTTTATCAACGTATTTTTCATCGATAAGTGATAGTTCATGTGTTATACAAAGAGTAATAATATTTTCTTTCTTTGTAATTTCTTTAACTAAAGTCATACACTCAATTTCACTAGTCTTATCTAAATTTGACGTAAACTCATCAAGAAGTAATAGGTTCGGCTTATTTACTAATGCTTGTGCTAAAAATACGCGCTGTTTTTCACCACCTGAGAGAGTACCTATAGATTTATTTTGAAGTTTTAGTGAATTTGTTAATTCTAGTGCTTCTTTAATACTTGCTTTTTCTTTTTTGCTAAGCCATGGTAAAAATCCTTTTTGAATAGGAAGTGATACAAAGTCAGTGGCAGATAAGGGAAGTTCTTCGTCTATCTGTCTGAACTGAGGTACATATCCAAGAGTTGGATTTTCTCCAACAAGTGAAATCTGACTAGTTTTATTTAATTTTTCTAGAATATTGTTTAATAATGTTGTTTTACCGACACCATTTTTTCCAACAACAGCAACAACATTTCCTGAAGTTACAGAAAATGTAATGTTATCTAATATTGTTTTATCTCCTATTGAATAAGTGAGATTTTTTAATTTAAGTTCAGTCATAAAATCTCCTAAGTTAATTTATTTTATAATACTTTTCTAATATAAAAAAGAAGAGATACGATTTAGAATCTCTTCTTTATATTATACTACATATTTATAATATGTGAAGACTATTTTTAATCTTCGTATTAATGTTTATGTTCTTTTTCGTGATCGTGATCATGATCTTTGTCATCGTGAGAATGACTGTGAGAGTGACCTTCGTGGTCGTGAGAGTGACCTTCAGAAGCCCCTTCTACGTGATAAGCTTTTTCACCAGAACCACCGTTAAGAATTTCTTCTAGTTTATTGTATTGGTCTAACATCCACTCTATATAAGTTTTTCCATCTGGTTGTGTTTCTGTTACATTAAGGACTGGTACCTTATTTTGTTCAGCAAGATGAATTAATCCTTCTATAGTTTTATTAGTAGTTTGAACGTTGTTGATGATTAATGAAATCTGTTTAGATTTTATTTGCTCTTGGATTGTTTTTAAATCTTGTGGAGCAGGATCGTTACCTTCCTCAGTAGCTTGTGCTAATTTTTTAACTTGGTCAGTTGTTTTGAATCCTAAAGAATCTACAGCATATTCGAAAACAGGCTCTGTTGTTAGTACTGATTTTCCACTAGCTTTTTCTTTTAGTGATTTAATTTTATCAGTAATTTTAGAAAGTTCTTTTTTATAGTTATCTCTATTTTTTTCGTATAATGCCTTATTAGATGAATCTTTTTCTGATAAAACTTTAGTAAGTTCATCTGCAACTTTACTCATTACTTCAGGATTGTACCAGATGTGTTCATTTTCCCCATCTTTAAGTCCTAATAATTTTGCACCATCTATTTTTTTGATGTCTTTACTGTTAGCAGTAAGTTTTTCAAACCATGAATCATATCCACCACCATTAAGAATAGCAATGTTAGCATCAGCAACAGTTTTTGCATCTTGTGCAGTAGGTTCAAAATCATGAGGATCGACAGAAGTAGAACTTATAATAGAAGTAACATCTGCTTTATCTCCTGCGATACTCTTAGCTACTTCTGCATAAAAGTTTACTGAAGTAACAATCTTCGTTTTATTTCCAGAGTTAGAAGCTCCAGAATTAGTTTTGCTTGAACATCCGACTAAAAGAAGGGCGAATGCAGCAACAACTGAAATTAATTTTAAAAATTTATTCATTTGTAATATTCCTCCGTTATTCGTAATAATTACGTTCTAATAAATTATAATACTACTTTATAAAAAAATCAAGTTCTTAACCGAAATAATTTTGATTAATGTGAAAAAAAAGAAATAATTTCATAATATGTAGATATATAAATAGAAGAATGATTAATAAGAAGTACTTAAAAATTATTTAGTATAAATAGAAGATAATTGTTAGTAGGATTTTTATTAAAATACTTGATTTTTAGTTGGTAATGCTATATAATTAATAAAGTTGAGTGAAATTCAACAAAAATATAACACACGACATTTGAGTAGCTGCTCGGTGCATTTATGTTTGCAGTAAGCTTAGAGAATGTCGGAGGAAAAAACCAAGGAGGAAAATAACTATGGCAGTTATTTCAATGAAACAATTATTAGAAGCTGGTGTACACTTCGGTCACCAAACAAGAAGATGGAACCCTAAAATGGATAAATACATCTTCACAGAAAGAAACGGTATCTACATTATCGACTTACAAAAAACAGTTAAGAAAGTTGATGAAGCATACGAATTCGTAAAATCAGTTGCTGATCAAGGCGGAAAAATGTTATTCGTAGGTACTAAAAAACAAGCACAAGATGCTATTAAAGAAGAAGCTGAAAGAAGTGGTCAATACTACATCAATCACCGTTGGTTAGGTGGAACTTTAACTAACTACAAAACAATTAAAGGACGTATTGACAGAATCGCTGAAATTGAAAAAATGGAAGCTGATGGAGTATTCGAAGTACTACCTAAAAAAGAAGTTATCGAATTAAGAAAAGAATATGACAAATTAGTTAAATTCTTAGGTGGAATTCGTGAAATGAAAGGTATGCCAGATGCAATCTTCGTAGTAGATCCTAAGAAAGAGCACAACGCAATTGCTGAAGCTAAAAAATTAGGAATCCCTGTAGTAGGTATCGTAGATACAAACTGTGATCCAGATGATGTTGATTACGTAATCCCTGCAAACGACGATGCTATCCGTGCGGTTAAATTATTAACAGCTAAAATGGCAGACGCATTTGTAGCTTACAACGAAGGTAACATCGAAGAAACTGAAGAAGTTTCTGAAGAAGTAGAAGCAACAGAAGAATAATTTTAGATTAAAAAATAAATTAAAAAAATTAATAATAAAATAACGGAGGCAAATCAAAATGGCACAAATTACAGCTAGTTTGGTAAAAGAATTAAGAGAACGTACTGGTGCTGGTATGATGGACTGTAAAAAAGCACTAACTCAAACAGATGGAAATATCGATGCAGCAATCGATTACCTAAGAGAAAATGGTATCGCTAAAGCAGCTAAAAAAGCTGACAGAATCGCTGCAGAAGGTCTTTCTTACATCGAGGTTAAAGGTAACAAAGCTGTTATCTTAGAAATCAACTCAGAAACTGACTTCGTTGCTAAAAACGAAAAATTCGTTGCTTTAGTAAAAAATGTTGCAGAAGCTATCTTAGCAGCTGAACCAGCAACTTTAGAAGAAGCTCTTCAAGTAGAAGCTCAAGGTGGAACTGTTGAAGCAGTAATTAACGAAGGTATCGCTACAATTGGTGAAAAACTTTCATTAAGAAGATTTGAAGTTGTAACTAAATCTGATGCTGATGCATTTGGTGCATACTCTCACATGGGAGGAAGAATTGGTGTTCTTACTCTTGTTGAAGGAAGCACTGATGAAGAAGCAGCTAAAGATGTTGCAATGCACATCGCTGCTTTAGCTCCTAAATACTTAGATGAAAGCGAAGTACCAGCTGATGTACTTGAGCACGAGAAAAAAGTATTAACTGAGCAAGCATTAAACGAAGGAAAACCTGCTAACATCGTTGAAAAAATGATCGTTGGTAGAATTAACAAATTCCTAGAAGAAATCACAGTTGTTAAACAAAAATTCGTTAAAGACGATAGTTTCACTGTTGAAAAATTCGTAGCATCAAAAGGTGGAAAACTTGCTAAATTCGTACGTTACGAAGTTGGTGAAGGTATCGAGAAAAAAGAAGATAACTTTGCTGAAGAAGTAATGAGCCAAGTTAACGCTAGCAAATAATAATTCTCTATTTAATATATACTATTAAAAGAGGTTAAGCACACACTTCTTGTGTGTGCTTTTTTAAAAAATTGATATAGTAGAAACAATAATGTCTGTAATTTATTAGGAGGATAGAAATGGCTACTAAATATAAAAGAGTTTTATATAAGCTAAGTGGTGAAGCACTAGCAGGTGGAAAAGGATTCGGAATTGATTCTGAAGTTGTTACAAAAATAACTTCTCAAATTGTAGAGGTAGTAAAACAAGGGGTAGAAGTTGCTATCGTTGTTGGTGGAGGAAACATCTGGCGTGGAAAAACTGGTGAAGAGCTAGGGATGGAACGCGCAACAGCTGACTCAATGGGGATGTTAGCTACAGTTATGAACTCATTAGCATTACAAGATTCATTAGAACAAAAAGGTGTAGATACACGTGTTTTAACCTCAGTTGAAATGAAAGCAATGGCTGAACCGTATATTAGAAGACGTGCAATTAGACACTTAGAAAAAGGTCGTGTTGCTATATTTGCAGCTGGAATTGGAAATCCATATTTCTCGACAGATACAACAGCAGCATTACGTGCTAAAGAAATCGGTGCTGAAGCTATTTTAATGGGTAAAAATGAAGTTGATGGTGTTTACTCTGCTGATCCAAAACTTGACAGCACAGCAACTAAATATGATAAGTTATCATACATGGATATTATGAACAAAGGGTTAACAATAATGGATTCTACAGCAATTACATTCTGTATGGATAATCACCTGCCAATTATTGTCTTTTCAATAGATGATGCAGAAAATATTGTTAAAGTTGTTTCTGATTCTAATCTAGGAACAACTATTGAATAAAATATATATTAGGAGTTTACAATTATGCCTGAACAAATAATGAATAATTTAAACGAAAAAATGGAAAAAGCTATAGCTAGCTTACGTCGTGAATTAGCGTCAATTAGAGCTGGTAAAGCAAGTGCAGCTGTTTTAGATAGATTAACAGTGGATTACTACGGAGTTTCAACTCCAATTAACCAAGTAGCAGGGGTATCTGTACCAGAACCAAAAATGCTTGTTATTTCTCCATATGAAAAAACTTTATTAGGAGATATTGAAAAAGCTATTCAAGCATCTGACTTAGGATTAAATCCTTCAAATGATGGATCAGTTATTCGTATCGTATTCCCAGCTTTAACTGAGGAACGTCGTAAAGAACTTGCTAAATTAGTAGGTAAAGAATCTGAAGGTGCCAAAGTTGCTGTACGTAATGTTCGTCGTGATGCAATGGATGCAATGAAAAAATTAGAAAAAGCTTCTCAAATTACTGAGGATGATTTAAAAGGATATTCTGATGATATTCAAAAAGTAACTGATAAATTCGTTGCTGAAATCGATAAAGTTACTAAAGAAAAACAAGATGAGTTAATGAGTGTATAATAATATGGAAATGACAGAAGTTATTGCTAGAATTAATTCACTTAACGCTACAAAAAAAGAGCGTGAATTAACGGCTGAAGAATCAGAAGAATTAGCTAAATATAGACAATTATATTTACAAAATTTTAAAGCTAATATGAGAAACATATTAGATAATACAAGAGTAATTAATGAAAACGGAGAAGATATAACTCCTAAGAAGAAAGGAAATTAACAATGAGTGCAACTGCAGTTACAATTTTAGTTGGAGCAATTTGTTTACTTGTCGGTGTTGTAGGAGGTTTCTACCTAGCAAGACGTAATTTCATGAACTACATGGAAAAAAATCCTCAAATTAACGAAGATATGGTTATGAGTATGATGAGTCAAATGGGACAAAAACCATCTCGTAAAAAAATCAATCAAGTTATGAGCAACATGCAAAAAGCGCAAAAACAAGCTCAAAAACAAATGAAAAAATAATAAGAAGAAAACAGATGTGTAATGATACGCATCTGTTTTTCTTTAGTTATTGTATAAACTCTGTTTCTATTGATGATTGAATTTCTAAAGTGTTTCCTGTGACAGGATGTGGAAAAACTACTTTTAAAGCACCTAGATACATTTTAGTGTATTTATAACCATCTTTCGAATATAATTTATCCCCAATTATTGGAACTCCTATAGAAGCTAAATGCACTCTTATTTGATGAGTTCTACCTGTTTCAAGTGAAAGAAGAACTGCAAATCTATTTTGATCTAATTTACTGCATTCAAGTATGTTAGTAATAGCATTCTTCCCATTTCTTGTTACCGCCATTTTGTTTTTTTCTTTACTGTCTCTTCCTATATTAGTATTAATCGTTTGTGGTTTAATATTATTTTTTATTAGTGCTGTATAGTAGCGTTTAATTGCTCTTTGTTCAAGCATTTGGTCTAGTTTGGCTTTGATTAGAGGAGTTTTTGCTAGAATCACTAAACCGCAAGTATCTATATCAAGTCTGTGAATAGGTTCTAGATAGTTATAATCCGCTATTAAATAGTTAACTAACGTATCATTTTCAACTTCTATATCATTTGGATGAGTTTTAATACCGAATGGTTTTGATACAACAAGAATATAATCATCCTCGTATTCTTTATTTATTGTAGCGGCTGTGTTTGATAAGTACTTAGATATTGCTAAATCTATATTTATTTCTAGTGAGTCATTTGTAGATAAACTTGATGTTAAATCCGCTTCTTTTCCATTAATTTTAATTGTTTGTTTATCATGATGACTTTGCATTCTAATTGTGTGTATATTCTTTTTTGATACTTTTAAAAATTGACTTAAATAAACCTCAACTGATGGGAAGGTTTGTAGTATTTTAAATTTCATTATGGTACCTTGATTTCTTTCTTATATTAATAGTACCATTATATACTAAAACGTTAAGATAATAAAGAATAATAAGCTTTATTGCAAAAATTTATTATTATTAAAAAGTTGAAAAATAAGATAATTTTAACTTGATTTTAACTTAAAAATATAGTAATATATTACTTGTGATTTAATCATACTAAACAAAGAGTTTAATATAAATAAACTCAAATAACGATAAGTTTACTAATGGTAAACAATAATAACGTTTTGTTAGATAATAATAAACAAAATTAACTAAAAGTTATATATTGTTAAACCAAATGACTTATTAACTATAGAAAGGAGAAGTTATGTATTCTATAGGTGAAAGATTAAAACGACTACGAATTCAAAAAAACCTCACCCAAGAAGAGTTAGGGGAACGTACAGATCTTAGTAAGGGGTATATATCTCAAGTTGAGCGTGATTTAGCGTCACCATCAATGGAAACATTTTTTAATATACTCCAAGTACTTGGATGTGCTCCTAAAGATTTCTTTGATAAGGAGAGTACTAGTCAGAAAGTATATTATTCTTTAGAAGATCAAACTAGTTATGAAGAAACTGATGAAGGATATAAACTTACATGGTTGGTTCCAGAATCAAATGAGAAAGAGATGGAATCACTTATATTGAAACTTGATAAAAATAGTAATTATAAAACATTTGATCCTTCTGAATCAGAAACATTATGTTATGTACTGAAGGGGAAATGTAAATTGAGATTAGGTGACGAGGAGTTTATTGCTTCGACTCATGAAAGTTTTTATTTTTTAGCTACGTCAGAACATAGAATATCTAATCCATTCGATGAAGAATGTGAAGTGTTAATTGTAGCGACTAATTCGTATTTATAAGGAGAAAATAATGGCAAATATTGTTGAATTTAAAAATGTATCAATGTCTTTTGGTAATACACATGTATTAAAAAATATTGATTTAGAAATAGAAAAAGGAAAATTCTATACATTACTAGGACCAAGTGGATGTGGTAAAAGTACAATTTTAAAATTAATTGGTGGATTTTTAAGTCCAACATCAGGTGACGTACTACTTGACGATAAAGTAGTCAATGATCTACCTGCGAATAAGAGACACGTAAATACTGTGTTCCAGGACTATGCATTATTCCCACACATGAATGTATTTGAAAATGTTGCTTTTGGATTAAAAATTAAAAATGAAAAAAAAGAAGTAATTAATAAGAAAGTAAAAAAAGCTCTTAAGCAAGTTAACTTAGCTGGTTTTGAAAGTCGTGATATAAGCGAGATGAGTGGTGGACAAAAACAACGTGTTGCGATAGCTCGTGCAATTGTTAATGAACCTGAAATTATCCTGCTTGATGAATCACTATCAGCGCTTGATTTAAAACTTCGTCAAGAGATGCAATATGAACTTCGTGAACTTCAACAACAAACAGGTATTACGTTTATCTATGTAACTCATGACCAAGAGGAAGCGCTAGCGATGAGTGACTATATCTTCGTAATGAATCACGGGAAAATTGAACAAAGTGGTACACCAACTGATATTTATGATGAGCCGGTAAACCGTTTTGTTGCTGATTTCATTGGTGAATCTAATATTGTTAATGCTGTTATGTTGGATGACTATTTAGTAGAAATCTATGGTAAACAATATGAGTGTGTTGATGCTGGTTTAGATAAAAATAAACGTGTAGAAGTAGTTATTCGTCCAGAAGACTTAGAAATTACAAGTGCAGATAAAGGTAAAATCAGTGTAGTAGTAGATACTCAGTTATTTAGAGGAGTTCACTATGAAATCTGTTGTTTAGATGATCAATATAATGAATGGATTGTTCACTCAACAAAACAGGCAAAACCAGGTGCTGCAGTAAGTCTAAACTTTGATCCTGAAGCAATACATATCATGGTGCCTGGAGAAACTGAAGAAGAATTTGATGCCCGTCTTGAATCATATGAAGAGGAGGAATAAAGAATGTTCAATAAAAAAACACGCTCATTTTTTATGATTCCTTATGTAATGTGGATGTTACTTTTTGTAGTATTTCCAATATTACTAATAGTATATTATTCATTTAGAGATATCGATGGAAATTTTACATTCGAGAATTATAAGATATTCTTTAGTAGCACATATGTATTAATGACATTGTATAGTTTCTGGTATGCTTTTCTAATTACTCTTATATGTTTGGTAATTAGTTATCCATTAGCATTTGCTATTAATAAAAGTAAATATAAAGAACTGTTACTTCTATTAATTATCTTACCAACATGGATTAATATCTTATTAAAAACTTATGCATTTTTAGGATTATTTGGTGAATATGGAACAATTAATAGTTTCTTAGAGTATATTGGTATAGGTTCTCAAAGTCTACTATTTAATTCATTTAGTTTTATTTTTGTATCAAGTTATATATTTTTACCATTTATGTTATTACCTATTTATAACTCGGTATCTGGTATGAATAAAAACTTAATAGAAGCATCATATGATTTAGGTGCAGACTTTAAAACTACGTTCTTAAAAATTATTTTACCATTAAGTATTAACGGTGTTAAAACTGGTATTCAGGTAACATTTATCCCAGCTCTATCATTATTCATGATTACACGACTTGTTGCTGGGAATAAAATTATCAACTTAGGTACAGCTATTGAAGAGCATTTCTTAGTTACACAAAACTGGGGAGTAGGTTCAACAATCGCAGTATTCTTAATAGTAGTAATGGGAATCATAATGGTTCTTACAAATACTAAAGACAAAACTAATTTTGGAGGTAGAAAATAATGAAATTAACTTCAAAAATATATTTAGGGGTTATCTTTGCAATATTATACATACCTCTAATTTACCTGGCATACTACTCGTTTAACTCAGGTAAGACAATGATTGATTTCGAAGGTTTTTCTTGGAAACATTATGTAGATTTATTTGAAAATACGCGTATGATGGTTATTGTAATTAACACGATAGTAGTTGCACTGCTTTGCGGATTATTCTCTGCTATTTTTGGAACACTGGGAGCATTAGGAATATATTCTTTAAAATCTAACAAACAGAAAAATTCTTTCTTAGTAGGAAATAATATTCTAATTGTAAGTCCTGACGTTATTATCGGATGTTCATTCTTATTAATGTTTACATTTATTTCTAAGTACACAGGATTAGATACTATTCAAGGTTTCTGGTCAGTGTTACTATCTCATATTGCATTTAGTATTCCAATTGTTGTATTAATGGTATTACCTAAACTATATGAGATGCCAAGAAGTATGGTTGATGCAGCAATAGATCTCGGAGCAACTTTCCCACAAGTATTGAGTAAAATTGTAATTCCTTATATTACTCCAGGGATTTGGGCAGGATTCTTTATGGGATTAACTTATTCATTAGATGATTTTGCGGTGACGTTCTTTGTTACAGGTAATGGATTCCAAACACTTTCTGTTGAAATTTACTCAATGGCACGACAAGGAATTAACTTACAAATTAATGCATTATCTACAGTTTTAACTATCTTTGTTGTTGTAGCGGTTCTAATTTATTATGTAATCAATACTAGTAAATTAAAAAGGGAGGTAAGATAATATGAAAAAATTACTTATTTCAGCAATTTCAATATTAGTTATTTGTTTAGGATTATTATATAGTCGTAATTATATAAATAGTTCAAATAGTGGAGATAAACAAACTTTAACAATTTTCAACTGGGGTGAATATATTGATCCAGATTTAATTAAGAAGTTTGAGGAAGAAACTGGAATTTCAGTAGTGTACGAAACATTTGACTCTAACGAAGCAATGTTAACAAAAATTCAATCAGGATCTACACCGTATGATATAGTTATTCCATCTGACTATATGATTAAAAAGATGAAAAAGCTAAATCTACTAAAAAAATTAGATCACAGTAAAATTGAAGGATTTGATAATATTGAAGAACAATTTAGAGATAAAAGTTTTGATCCAAATAATGAATATTCAATTCCTTATTTCTGGGGAACTCTAGGAATACTTTATGATAAAACTAAAGTTCCTGAAGATCTTAAATTTGAAAAATGGAATGACCTTTGGGATGCACGTTTAGAAAATAATATATTATTAATTGACGGTGCACGTGAAATGATGGGAATTGCTCTTCAATCAGAAGGAAATTCTGTAAATGATACTAATGAGGTAAACCTAAACCTAGCAGAAAGAAAATTAGAGTTACTTCATCCAAATATTAAAGCAATTAACTCTGATGAGAAGAAAATGCTTATGATTAACAATGAAGCATGGGTATCAGTAGTATTCTCGGGAGATGCAAAATCAATCATGGAAGAAAATGAAAATATGGTTTATGCATTACCTAAAGAAGGAACTAACCTATGGTTTGATAATATAGTAATTCCAAAAACTTCTAAAAATGAAGAGGCTGCATATAAATTTATTAACTTTATGTTAAAACCAGAAAATGCAGCGAAAAACTCTGAATTTATTGGATATGCAACTCCTAATGGTAAAGCTAAAGAATTGTTATCAGAAGAAACAACAAGTGATGAACAATTCTATCCAGATTTAGAAAGTTTTGGGAATAGAGCAGAAGTGTATGAAGACTTAGATCCTAAAATGATTCAATTCTATAACGATCTATTCTTGAAATTCAAAATTAACAATAGAAAATAAAATAAAACGAGATTATCGAATTTTGATAATCTCGTTTTAATATTAAAAGCCGCTTACTTTTAATTCTTCAGTTTTGAATGTAACATTTTTTTCTGAACCAATATACATAGCTTTAAATTTCCATGTTGAATTTGGTTTTAAATCGTTGACATTAGCTAGTGCATCACCAACTTTGTTACCATTAGCATCATACGCAGGAATAGTAATTTGAACATATGATTTCTCTTTATCAGTATTGTTCTTTAATACTTCTGTAACATAGCTAGAAAATGAATCTTTTTCGATATTAATTTCAGAAACTTCATATTTTGCTTTCTGTGTTTCTTGAGTAGAATTTTTAACTTCTACATCTTTTTTCTTGTTACCAGTTGTTTGCTGAATAATTAATATAAGTACAATTGCAGCTAAAACTATAAACCAAATTCTTTTATAGATGGTTTTTTTTTTGAATATATACATTCCCATCTTGATCTGTAATTTTTTTTGACATAATAACTCCTCCATAAAATTTTTATACTAATATATTATATATATATAGTCAAGGAAAAACACAGTTCAACAGTAATTTTTTATGGAATTTATAGGATAGATATCCATCTCCTTACTGGATAGAAAAATCAGTAAGGAGAGTTATTTTTGAGTAAGTTTTGATCATTGTTATTTTGTTATTATATAATAAAATTGAAATATATTTTATCTAATTGAAGTGCAAAAAGGGGTGTGCTACTATAAAAATAAGTACAGTTATTTTGCTGATGTTACCATGTGAAATCTTAATTTTTTTGTCTATCCTTTTACCTAGTGAATATATAGACTATGCAATAGCTTTTGTAATGTTTTATATTGCAGGGATATTATTTGTTATAGCCAAGTATATTTTAAGAGGGGATAATGCTCATTTAATTAGTGGTATCAGTATAAGTTATGAAGAAGCGAAATTACCAGAAAATATTGAAAAGTATACTAAGGATAGTAAAAGAACTGGGAGAATATTACAGATAGTGAGTATAATTTGTTTGTGCTGTAGGAGTATATTTAATTATTACTTAGTTGTTTATAAAAGGTAGTGACGAAAAAATCATAAATCTTTAAAAAATAGATTTTTTCGAAATTACGATTTTGAATCAATTACATTTTTAAAAAAAGAGTGAGTAATATACTATTAGATTAATGTAGGAAATTCCATTGTTTTTTACTATAAGTAATGCTGAAATTATGATATAATAAATAGGTTAAAATAATTTAGGAGGTTTGTATGTTTCAAGCATTATATAGGAAATATCGACCGCAGACATTTAATGATATAGTGGGTCAAAATCATATAGTTTCTGTCTTGAAAAATGCGATTGATAAAGATCAAATTAGTCACGCCTATTTATTTTATGGATCAAGAGGAACTGGTAAGACTTCAATAGCCAAAATATTCGCTAACGAAGTAAATAATAATGAAGTATATCAAAAAGAAAATGTTGATATTATAGAGATAGATGCTGCTAGTAACAATGGTGTTGATGAAGTTCGTGATATAAAAGAAGCTATTAAATTTTTACCTACAGAGGGGAAATACAAAGTATATATCATAGATGAAGTACACATGCTGACTACTGCTGCGTTTAATGCGTTATTAAAAACGTTAGAAGAACCACCGGCACATGTAATATTTATACTTGCCACTACAGAAATTCATAAAATACCTGCAACTATTTTATCAAGATGCCAAAGATTTGAATTTAAGAATTTATCTCAAGAACAACTGATAGACAGGTTAAAATATATTGCAAAAGAAGAAAGTTTAGTTATAGAAGAAGCGGCGATCGAAAAAATTGCTACGCTTGCTAAAGGCGGTTTGAGAGATGCTATTAGCATATTAGACCAAGTATCTAATTATTCTGAAGAGATAACGTTAAATCATATACTAGAAGTTACTTCATCAATAAGTGAAGATGATATACTAGAATTTTATAGAGATTTATTAAACCGTGATGTGGCAAAATCTCTATTAAAATATAATGAATTTGTAGCTCAAGCAAAAGATACAAAGTTATTGCTGAATGATTTAATAAATGTTACTAGAGACATTATAGTATATAAAAATTTAAAAAATACTAATCATACTGCATATAATGTCGAAAAAATAGCATCAGAGATAGAGCGTGTTAGCTTTGACTACTTCTATAAAATAATAGAGTATTTATCACAAACAGAACAATTTATTAGATTCTCTACGGAATATATGAGTTATATGCAAATTTGTATTGTGAAAATTTGTTCTAAAGAAGCTAATACTATTGAAGCTAACATAAGTACTAGTGCAGATAGTTCAGTATCAAATGTAAGAACTATTGACTTAGAAAATAGAGTTAAAATATTAGAAGATAAATTGTTCCAACTAAGAACAGAAATAAATAATATAGGTGAAGTTTCACAGAATAGTAATATTCAACTTAATATACAAAGTAAAATAAATAATAACGTTGATGAGAAACAGCAAGAACAATTAGTTTGGGATAGTACTCCAAAAGAAGAAATTAAAGAAGTAATAATTAAAGATAAAGATAAAATACTTAATCTTATGAAGGAATCAAGTACTAATCTTACAGAATATGCATCAAACGTTTTTATTAGGATAATCAATGAGAGTTTAAATACCAATAATTCAGAAGTAGCGACGATGCGCGAATTATTTAAATCTTGTAAACTAATAGCTTCTTCAAAAGAAGGTGGTTTACTAGTATTTAATGAAGTAGATAATATGGTAAAAATGGCACCAAATTCCAAATATAAAAAATATTTAGAGAGTCTCTTTAAGAGATTTATAGGTGTTGATTATACTTTATATACTTTACAAGATCATCAATATGAATTTTTGGAAGATGAACTGAAAAATCCAGTGAAGGAAATTGCCGAAGAAAATTGTGAAGGTGAAGAACTGAAGCTTACAAAAATAGATGAACTATTTGGAGACATAATTGTAGAAACAGCTGATTAGAAATAACGTGAAAAAGATATTGAAAGATATTGAAAGAAATTGAAATAAATTTCAAATTATTGACAAGTTGTAAAATTTTAAATAGAATTATAATATAATTAGACATTAGGAGGAAATATTATGCGCGGAATGGGAAATATGCAACAAATGATGAGAAAAATGCAAAAAATGCAAAAAGACATGCTAGAAGCTCAAGAAGGATTAAAAGATCAAACAGTTGAAGGTACTGTATCAGGTGGTATGGTTACAGCTATTGCTAATGGTGATGGTAAAATTTTAGATATTAAAATTAAAGAAGAAGTAGTTGATCCAGAAGATATTGAAATGCTTCAAGATTTAGTGTTAACTGCAGTTAACGATGCTTTAGAAAAATCAACTAAACTAAAAGAAGAAACATTAGGTAAATTTACAAACGGATTAAGTATCCCAGGTCTATAAGATGCAATATCCAAAACCAATTTTAGATTTAATAGAAAGTTATTCTTTATTACCAGGAATAGGGAAGAAGACAGCTGTAAGATTGGCATTTCACACTTTAAAAATGCATGATAATGATATTAAAAACTTTGCAGACAGTTTAGTAAATCTTAAAGAAAAACTTACTAATTGCGAAGTGTGTGGAAGACTTAGTGAAGAGCATATATGTGATATTTGTTCAGATAATGGACGTGATAAATCGACTATTTGTGTAGTAGCTAATGACAATGACTTAGTTGCAATGGAAAATATGCAACAATATAGGGGAGTGTATCATGTGCTTGATGGATTGATTTCTCCAATGGATGGAATCGGTCCGTTAGATATTAACATAAAATCCCTTTTTGAACGAGCACAAGATGAAACAGTAAAAGAGATAATACTTGCCACAAATTCATCTCCTGAAGGTGAAGGAACAGCAAGTTTTATTTCGAGATATTTAAAAAATACAGATATAAGAGTTACTAGAATAGCTCAGGGTATTTCTTTCGGAAGTGATATCGAATATGTGGATGAGGTTACCTTATCAAGAGCTATATCTGGTAGAATAGAATTATAATTTAGGAGGACATTTATGTCACAAAAATCAGTTAACGCGATAAAAGTTTTAGGTGTTGATGCGATTAATAAAGCAAAATCAGGACACCCTGGAGTAGTAATGGGTGCTGCACCTATGGCTTATTCTTTATTTACTAAACATTTAAGAGTAAATCCTAAGAAAACAGATTGGATAAACAGAGATAGATTCGTATTATCAGCAGGACACGGATCAATGTTATTATACTCTCTATTACACTTATCAGGATTTGAAGATGTATCTTTAGAAGAAGTTAAAAACTTCCGTCAATGGGGATCTAAAACACCAGGTCACCCTGAGTTTGGTCACACTAAAGGTATCGATGCTACAACAGGGCCTCTTGGTCAAGGTATCTCTACAGCAGTTGGTATGGCTTTAGCAGAAAGATACTTAGCTGCTAAATATAATAAAGAAGGATATGATCTATTTGACCACTATACTTATGTTATTTGTGGTGATGGAGATATCATGGAAGGTGTTGCTTCTGAAGCATCAAGTTTTGCAGCGGTGCAAAAATTAAATAAACTTGTAGTATTATATGATTCAAATGATATTTGTTTAGATGGTGAAACTAAAGATGCATTCTCGGAAAATGTTCGTGCTAGATATGAAGCATATGGATGGAATACAATTCTAGTTGAAGATGGTGCAAATGTTGAAGCGGTTAATGCTGCAATTGAACAAGCTAAAAAATCTGACAAACCAACATTAATCGAAGTTAAAACTATTATCGGAGCTGGTTCTCCTAATAGACAAGGAACAAATGGTGTTCACGGAGCTCCATTAGGTGATGAAGAGACTGCATTATTCAGAAAAGAAATCGGTTGGGAGAATGAACCATTCGACATTCCTGCAGATGTATATGCTGATTTCAAAGCTAATGTAGCAGACCGTGGAGAAAATGAATATGCTAAATGGGAAAAATTATATGCAAATTATAAAGTTAAATTCCCTGAGTTAGCAAAAGAGTTAGAAGAAGCTCTTACACGAGAAGATATTAAACGTTTATCAAAAGAAAGCTTTAGTTTTAAAAATGTAGGAGAAGCTCAAGCAACTCGTAATTCATCACAAGATGCACTTAACAGTGTTGCAGCAGTATTACCAACGTTCTTTGGAGGTTCAGCTGACCTTTCACACTCTAATATGACATTTATTAAAGGTGATAACTTACAAGATGATGCGCACAGAACAGAACGTAATGTTCAATTTGGTGTTCGTGAATTTGCAATGGCTACTGTATTAAACGGATTGATGTTACACGGTGGTGTACGTGTATTCGGTGGTACTTTCTTCGTATTCTCAGACTATCTAAAAGGTGCGTTAAGACTATCAGCACTACAAAATCTACCGGTAACATATGTATTCACTCACGATAGTATTGCAGTAGGTGAAGATGGTCCAACACATGAACCAATCGAGCACTTAGCATCATTAAGAACAATACCAAATACTTACGTATTCAGACCAGCTGATGCGACTGAAACGCAAGCTGCTTGGTACTTATCACAAAAAACTAACGATAGACCAACTTCAATCGTTCTAACTCGCCAAAACTTACCAATTTTAGAAAATTCTTCATTTGAAAAAGTTGCAAGAGGTGCTTATGTAGTTTATGAAACAGCGGCAGACTTTGATACTATTTTAATCGCAACAGGTTCAGAAGTAGCATTAGCAATTGATGTAGCACGTAAACTAGAAAAAGATGGTTCTAAAGTACGTGTAGTAAGTATGCCATCTGTAGAATTATTTGAAGAGCAATCTAAAGAATACAAAGAGGAATTACTACCATTAAATATCCGTCGTCGTGTATCATTAGAAATGGGTAACAGTGCTCTTTGGTACAAATATGTTGGTTTAGATGGATTAGCTATCGGAATTGATAAATTTGGAGCATCTGCACCTGCTAATAAAGTAATCGAAGAATACGGATTTACAGTTGAAGCAGTTATAGAGAAAATTAAAAATGAGCTATAGAGAAATTCGTCCAGGCGATATTATAAAGGTTAAAGTAACAGCAGTAAAACCATATGGTGCCTTTATAGAAACACGAGATAAAATGGTAGGATTAATTCATATTTCTGAGATTACTAATTGTTTTATTTTTGATATAAGTAGTTATATTAAACAAGATGAAATTTTAGAAGTTAAAGTATTATCAATAAAAGATAATAAAATTAATGCAACATTAAACTTTAAACAAAAAAAAGATATGGATAAAAAAGAAATTAATAGTTTAGATACTTTGAATTTTCAGTATGGTTTCGATACGCTTAAACAAAATATGAAGCTTTGGCAAAAGAAAGCCATGTTTGAAATGAGAAATTCTAAGTAAAAAACTATTGACAAATGTAACTTAACTGGTTATAATAACATACATATACAATGAAGTATAGGAATTAAAAGTTAACGATATTATTCAACAGAGAGAATCTAGTGGTGAAAAGGATTCATAATATAACTTTTATGCTACCTAATTAGTGCTTCATCGGCATTTAAGCCGTTATAAAAACTAATGAGGAGTACATAGTACTTAAATTAGGGTGGTAACACGATTATGATCGTCCCTTGTGTAAACTTATTTACACAAGGGATTTTTATTTTATTTTTTGTTAGCTTGAAAGGAGAAATAATAATGAAACAACTAACATCAACACAAATTAGAAGAATGTATTTAGATTTCTTCGTAGAAAAAGGACACAAGATCGAACCAAGTGCATCTTTAGTGCCAATTGACGATCCATCTTTACTTTGGATTAACTCAGGAGTAGCAACATTGAAAAAATATTTCGATGGAAGAGAAATCCCAGAAAATCCAAGAATTACTAACTCACAAAAATCAATAAGAACTAATGATATTGAAAATGTTGGGAAAACAGCTCGTCACCATACATTCTTTGAGATGTTAGGTAACTTTTCAATTGGAGACTATTTTAAAAATGAAGCAGTACCATGGGCTTGGGAGTTTTTAACTTCAGAAAAATGGTTAGGGCTTGAAAAAGAGAAGCTATCGGTAACTATTCACCCAGAAGATACTGAAGCATATGATTTATGGAAAAATGTAATTGGTCTACCAGAAGAAAGAATTATTCGTATTGAAGGTAACTTCTGGGATATCGGTGAAGGACCATCAGGACCAAATACTGAGATTTTCTACGATCGTGGAGAAGAAGCTGATACATGGTCACCTAAAGAAGAAATGTATCCTGGTGGGGAAAACGATAGATACCTTGAAGTTTGGAATGTTGTATTTAGTCAATACAATCACAATGCAGATGGGACTTACTCAGAACTTCCAGCGAAAAACATAGATACTGGTATGGGATTAGAAAGAATAGTATCAGTATTACAAGATGTACCAACAAACTTTGACACAGACTTATTCATTCCAATTATTAGAGAGATTGAGACACTTTCAGGTGCTAAATATGGTGTAAGCACTGAGCAAGATGTTGCATTTAAAGTTATAGCTGACCATATTAGAACTGTAGTATTTGCAATAGCAGATGGTGCTTTACCGTCGAATGAAGGGCGTGGATATATCTTAAGAAGATTATTACGTCGTGCTGTAAGATTTGCTAAAGTTTTAGGATTAAATAACTCATTTATGTATAAACTAACTGATGTAGTTGCAGAGATAATGGTAGATTACTATCCAAATGTAAAAGAAAGTGCAAGCTTTGTAAAAGACGTTATCTTGAAAGAAGAAGATAGATTCCATGAAACACTTCACGAAGGTGAAACAATCTTAAATAATATTGCTAAAGAAGTTAAAAATACTACAAAAGTAATCTCAGGTAAAGATGCTTTCAAACTTTATGATACATTTGGTTTCCCAATTGAGTTAACAGAAGAATATGCTGAAGAATTAGGATTAACTGTAGATATCGATGGTTTCAATGAAGAAATGAAAAAACAAAAAGAGCGTGCTCGTTCTTCACGTCAAGACGACTCTTCAATGCAAGTACAATCTGATTTATACAACAGAATAGCTGGAGATAGCGAATTTACAGGATACACTAATCTTTCAGATGAAGGTAAAGTACTAGCAATAGTTGATAAAGAAGACAATCTGTTAGAAAACTATAAAGGAAATGAGATTGTAAAAGTAGTATTTGATAAAACACCATTCTACGCTGAAAGTGGAGGTCAAGTTGCTGATAAAGGGTTAGTAACAGCAGAAGGATTCAAAGCTGAAGTAGTTGATGTTAAGAAACTTCCAGACAAACGTCACATTCACTTTGTTAAAGTAGTAGATGGTGAATTAGTAGTTGGAAAAGAATACAAACTAGAAGTTGATAGAACTTATAGATTAAATGTCGAGAAAAACCATACTGCAACTCACTTATTAAATGAAGCACTTCGTCATGAAGTTGGATCTCACATTAAACAAGCTGGATCTTTAGTAACTGATGAAAAATTACGATTCGATATTACTCACTTCGCTCCACTTACAAAAGAAGAAATTGAAAAAGTTGAGCAAGAAGTAAACAAACAAATTTGGAATGCGTTAGAAATAAAAACAGAAGAGATGCCAATCGCAGAAGCTAGAAAACTAGGTGCTCAAGCATTATTCGGTGAAAAATACGGAGATATTGTACGTGTTGTTTCTATCGGAGACTACTCTATCGAACTATGTGGAGGAACTCACAATGCTAACAGTGCTGAAGTAGGTATCTTCAAGATTGTTTCTGAGTCAGGTGTTGCTGCAGGGGTTCGTAGAATTGAAGCCCTAACAGGAAAAGCCGCGTATGAATACCTAAGAGAGCAAGAAGAAACTCTACGCTCTGTTGAAAAATTAACAAAAGCTAATGCTTCAAATGTAGTAGAAAAAGTTTCTGCATTACAAGCTGATATTAAGAAACTATCTAAAGAAAAAGAAAGTTTACAACAAAAAATTGCTAATGCTGAATTAAATAACTTAGTAAATAACATTAAAGAAGTTAATGGAGTTAACGTATTAACAAGTGTTGTTGAATCTGAAAATATGAATCACTTAAAACAACTTGTTGATAACGCTAAGTCTAAATTAGAAAACTATGTTATTGCCTTTGCTTCAGTAAATGAAGATAAAGTAAACTTC
>NZ_CAURJN010000009.1:0-63915 GCF_963525165.1 uncultured Gemella sp. | reverse complement strand
CATTTTCACACCCTTTCGTCTATTAGTATAGAAGAAAGCTCTCAGCACATGTTGAATGTGTAGTATTGATGTTAAGAGTTGCACCCGCTAAGTAAATAAAATATAGAAAATAAAGGCTTATTCTAGGCTATCGTTAAAAGGTATCGATAGCTTAGAGTAAGCCTTATTATTTGAGAGAAAATAAGGTTGAGCGGGAACATATCCATAGCCTAGAGTTGACACTAGAGAATGGATAATAAGAAAAAATGCACCCACTGGCACCCAGCTATAAATTTGACAATTGTAAAATAGCCTAATTAACATTATAATATAACTAAGAAACAAGTATACTAATCCTCTGCATATAGGGACGTGTACCTGGTGCCATAAAGATTGGATTATATTGGGATATTCCTGCAGACGCTGAAAAACCAAACGATAAAAGAACTAAGAGTGGTAAATATATAAAGAGAGGTGATATTAATGGATAGAAGTGCTTTCATTAAGACTCTGATAGAAGTATTGAAATATGATAGAAAATACAGAACAATTGAATCAAGAGACCAACTGTTGAGGTTAATAGGTAGAGCAAGAGTAAACTTTGTTCCACAATATGAATTTGCAAATCATGGGCGTTCCTATCAACATTGGGAGATTGTGGAATTACGAGTTCCGGTTCCTTTGTTAGAAATCGCAGAAGAAAATGAGAAGATTCTAGAAGAGTTAGTAGAGTATGTATATGAGGAGTCTGATGATTATGCTTTACATCACGTTGAAATACGTCCACAGGTAATTGATACACCAGATGAAGTAACAGAGCATAATGTAGTTTTTGATGCAATTCAAGATGAAGTAATTCAGGGAATTAGAGATGCTAAATTTATAATTTGGGCAGCTGTTGCATGGTTTTCTAATGAAGCTATTTATCAAGAGTTATTAGCGAAAAAGAAGCAAGGATTAAATGTAAGAATAATAGTTTCGCAGGAAGACTCAAATATAAATATGATTTCAAAACTGAGAGAGAATAAGTTCGATGTTGTGGTCATTCCGAGATGGGGAAATAAAGGATATAACCGTATGCATGATAAGTTTTGTATCATAGATATGGACTATGTAATGCACGGATCATATAATTGGACACCAACAGCTAATAAAAATGTAGAAACTTTAGTAACTGCACTTGATCATGAACTTGTCAAAAAGTTTGCTAAAGAGTTTATGGAATTATATAATGGGATTTATTTTTAAACAAAGACAAATTTGAATTTAAGGAGGACAAAATGATTTTAGAAACGGAAAGATTGATTCTTCGTCCATGGGAAGAAAGTGATGCAAATGATTTATTTCAGTATGCCAGTAATCCAGAGGTTGGTCCGATTGCAGGTTGGCCTGTACATACCAGTGTTGAAAATAGCAAGGAGATTATAAAAAGTGTTTTTTCAGCACCTGAGACATACGCCATAGTTTTAAAAGAAACGATGCAGCCAGTGGGTAGCATAGGATTGATGATCGGCTCTGTAAGTGATAAAGGTATTCCTGATACTGAGGCGGAGATTGGTTACTGGATAGGAGTTCCGTATTGGGGTCAGGGTCTGATACCAGAAGCAGTTCGTGAGATTATGAGACATGGATTTGATGACCTGAATCTGGAGAAAATGTGGTGCGGTTATTTTGACGGCAATACAAAGTCAAAGAGAGTTCAGGAAAAATGTGGTTTCCGTTATCATCATACAAAAGAAAACGTTCTATGTGCATTTGAAGGTATTCTTCGCACAGAACACATAACCTGTCTATCAAAGGGAGAGTGGCTGTCGACTAAGTAAATCCCAGTTTGTCTAGGTAATACCTTTTAACGATAACCCTACTTATCGTTAAAAGGTTTATAGATATGTTCCCACATACGAACGCAACTACTTGACATACTTAGTGTTCACTCGTTTCATGTTGAGTGTGTAAGCTTGTTAGAGAAACGTTCCTAATAGGTATGAATAAATTATTGAAATGCTTCTTTTACTACCAATATTTTCTGTTCCGAATGTAGTTCAGTATAAGGAACTGAGGTAGATTTATAAGAGACTGTGACTGGGAAGTTGCAGTCTTTTTGAGGTTTTAATGGTATAATGAGATTATAAATGTGTATAATATTTAAATTCTCTGGAGGACGCATAATGTTGAATTTAGTAAAAGGTCACCGAGTTAGCTTGGTAGAAAACCTGTTTGAATCATTTACAAAGTTAACTGAACATCATTTGATGGCGAATGTACACGCAGAAAAAATATTAGAGGTTTTTCAACACTTTATTGCGATTCATGATGAGCCCTTGTTTTTTATTTTGGAATTGCCTGTCAGTATTGATAGAGAAAAAGTGATAGAAAAGAATATTATCAAGGAATCTCATAAGGATGTTTATTATATTGATGGTTGTTCAAGAGAGGAATGCCTAGCACTGTTGATTAGATACGGTGATTTACTTGTTAATGATGGACTAAGTAAGTTTGGATTTGGTGGGCATAAAAGTCATGATGAGATCATGCTTGATAGCTATAATGTTGTGACAATTTATAGTAAAGAACTATCGAAATTTAATGACTTTTTTGAACCTCATAATATTCAATTTGTAGAAGAACTAGTGACAGTTTGGGAAACTTTTTCTAAGACCTCACCAGGAATCTCTGAAATCTATGAAAGTAATGGAAGAACTGTTTATGATTTGCCTGAAAAATTAGCTGAATGGGGAATATATTTAGCTGAAACTCGAACAGAATAGACATTTCTATAGATTAGAAAGAGAATACTTCAATTCTCTAATACCGTTGGGATATTTTGTTACCTAATATAAAAAGTTCCCATTTTTTTCAATAGTATATTATAAAAGTAGTTGACACAAGTGTTACACCTGTGATAGAATTAACTAGAGGTGAAGAAAATGGCAACTGATAAAAAGAGAATAATGATTAGCTTGGATGATAAAAATCTAGAGAAACTTGAAAATTTAGTAGAAGATGCTAGAGATAGAAGAGGAATGCGACTAACAAAGTCCCAGGTTATTGAATTACTCCTAAATACCGTTGATTATTTTGATGATATTATGGGAGCTATTTACTCAAAAAAATAACAGCAAAAGAGCTATTATTTTTTTACAAACAGGTGCGAAACTAGTGAAACAGGAGTGATGAAATGGTTGTTTATATTAGACAAAGCAAACTACCAAGTGAAGTTTCAATTAATAAGTACAATGCTCAAGTAGGTGCCTACTTACAAGGAGAAGAAGTTATTTTATATCAATCTTTTTCTGAAATAAAACAGTTAACAAGTGATGATACAGTTGTAGATTATATAACGGAGACTAGAGCATTACTAAAAATGATGGGGTTAAACATTCCGGTTTATGACTACCCTATTGAACTCAAAGAGTTTTATGGTCGAAAGATTTATGAAGGTGTTTTAGGAGAGATTGTAAATATACCTGATAATTGGGGAAAATTTATTAAGCCTAAAGCTGGTTCAAAAGTCTTTACTGGAAGAGTTGTTAACGGAACCCGTGATTTGATTGGTATTGGTCTACCTTTTGACTATCCTATATGGATAAGTGAGGTTGTAGAATTCATAGCAGAATGGCGTTGTTTTGTTTTAGATGGTCGCGTACTAGATGTTCGGCCCTATACAGGTGATTATCATGCACAATTTGATCCTAGTGTAATTGATAAAGCCATATCATGTTGGAAAGATGCGCCAATAGCTTATGGACTAGATATCGGTGTTACTAGTGATGGCAGGACACTTGTTGTTGAAGTAAATGATGGTTATGCATTGGGAAATTATGGACTATCTCCTTTAAAGTCAATCAATTTTCATAAAGCTAGATGGAAAGAATTGGTAAAACCTTATTTTGAAAGAAACGATATTTTTACTATGCCTAAAAATGAAAATATAAGTTTCTAAAAGAAACAGAAGTAAATCTGTGTTTGACTGCAACTAGTAAGTTTCAGTTTTTTATTGGTATCGTTTCGATATACCCATTTTAAGGCGAAAATAGGTGTTCTACCATTCCTGTGTACAGTAGATATGAAATGCATTACTCTTTGGAGAACCGAGGCCATGTTGAAGCAGTCGTTTTAATGACAAGGGCGTAGATCGAAGCCATTAATTACGAATGCTTTATGAGATAGTTGTTGTAGAGCGGTGGTGATGAGGTAACAGTGAATCGATGAGTGTGTAGTATTAATGTCAAAAGTTGCAACTAGTGAATAAATGAAGTGTAGAAAATAAAGGGTTATTCTAAGGATATCGTTAAAGTATATTGGTATCTTTGAGTAAGTCTTTATTTTAATTTATGAAACCTAAGGAGTATTGTATAATAAAATAAGTTGATTATGTGTGAAATATATAATTGAAGTTTTGGAGGTGAGTGTGTGACAGAAATTAGACCTAGTTTTAAAGATATAGAATCATTTGAGGAATTTAACAAGTACTATTGGTATCGAGAAGAGCTTTCACAAATATGTAAGTCTCTTGGACTAGAGTATAGATGTACAAAGAAAGAATTGAACTATATTATTGAACAATATTTCAAGGGAAATAGAATAGAAAAGTCTACAAGAAAAGTAAACAAAAAACATGCCGAAGTAATATCTTTAAATACACCATTGCTAGAATGTGGTTTTTCTTTTAACCAAAAATTTAGAGATTATTTTTCAGCTGTAACAGGAGTTAGCCCGTTTAAATTTAATGCTGATATGGCAACGGCTTGGAGAAAAGTAAAAAGTGATAACGATAAAGAATTTACAATTCAAGATATGATAAAAATATATTATGGAGAGTCAGATTATGCAAAGTATGATAATTCGACTTGTCAGTGGAATCAATTTCTGAAAGAATTTTGTGCAGATGAACACAGCAATAATTATTCTAACAAGTTAAAAGTTGCGGCTATCCTTTGGAAAGAAGTTAGAAACTCAAAAAATGAAAAAATTTATTCAAAACAACTTCTAAATGAATATGGATTCAAATTAGAGGAGTACCGCAAATAAAAATATATTGGATGCTTTTTAACAATTGCTCACATTTGAAAAATTATGAGGAGATTATAAGATGAACAGTTATATAAAATTAAATGAAGATAGATGGAATAATGTAAAAAATGACTATACTGAGCCATTGACACACGAACAATTAGAAGAAGTTAGAAATAATCCAATTTCTGTTGCATTAACTGTTGGAAAAAAAGTTCCAAAAGAATGGTTTGAAAAAGCAAACGGAAAAAAGATATTAGGTTTAGCTTGTGGTGGTGGTCAGCAAGGTCCAGTTTTTGCTATAAAAGGTTACGATGTAACTATAATGGATTTTTCTAAATCACAATTGCAAAGAGATGAAATGGTTGCTAAAAGAGAAGGCTTAAAAATCAATACAGTTCAAGGCGATATGACAAAACCATTTCCATTTGAAAATGAAACATTTGATATTATTTTTAATCCAGTTTCAAATGTATATGTAGAAGATTTAGAAAATATATATAAAGAATCCTCTCGAGTATTGAAAAAGGGTGGATTGTTAATGGTCGGATTTATGAATCCTTGGATATACATGTATGATGCTGACATTGTATGGGACAAACCCGATGAAGAATTACTTTTAAAATTCTCAATACCTTTTAATTCGAAAGAGCTTGAAGAGGAAGGCAAGATAACTATAAATCCAGAATATGGATATGAATTTAGCCACACCTTAGAAACTCAGATCCGAGGACAACTTAAAAATGGTCTCGCTATGATAGATTTTTATGAATCATGTGATAAAAGAAATAGATTATCACATTATGGAAATGACTATATAGCTACACTTTGTATTAAACTATAATGGTATAGAACATACTTTAGGAGAATAGCTCTTGTTATTTTCCGAATGAGTTAAAATCTAAATCCTAGTCTGTCTAACTCAAATAATCAAATAAAACGCTATAACATAGCAATTTATTAAACGGTAAATACATTGTGATGTATAAAAGAGGAGAGAGTATAAGATTACTTTGTATAACAACTTGAACTAATATTAAGAGTAAACTCTAAAAAATAAAGTGGGGAGAAACAATAAGAAACTTGACATTATTAGTTTAGTGCATTATAATGAAATTACATACCGCTGGTATGATAGAAAGGAGATATTATGGCAAGGAATAGAAATCCACATGAAACTAGAAAAAAAATACTAGAGGTTTCTAAAGATTTATTTTTAAAAAAGGGATTTGATAATACCTCAATACAAGATATAATAAATGAATTAGGTGGATTGACAAAAGGTGTTATTTATCATCATTTTGAGTCAAAACAAGAAATATTACAATCGATTATTAGAGCAAACAATCAAGAGATTTTAAATTATAATTGGAGAGGAGATACTGGGTTAGAAAAAATACAAAATTCTTTGATGGATGCTTTCTCTAATTTTGAACAACAAAGGCTTGTATATTCAGCTTCGATTAAGCTAAGGAGCCCACGTTTGTTAGGAGAGCAGTATCTAAGTTTATTTTCTGATTTTTTACCAGAAATTAGAGAAAGAGTTTACGAAGGTGTTAAAGATGAATCGATTAAAACAGAATATCCAGAAGAACTAGCTGATTTGATTGTTTTAACTTTAAATATTTGGATTGGATTTCAAATTTCTGTTTATTCAGTAGAGGAACTAAAGAGAAAAATGAAATTCATTAAACTTTCGTTTGATGGACTAGGGGTACAATTGATTTCTGATGAAATGATGGAGATAATTTTCGAATTATTTGATCACTTAAAAGGTATTAAATAAATAATCTTAGGGTATTTTTGTTAGCAATGATTTTATGTATTTGATATTTTAAAAATAACATACTCAGGTATGTTATTAAAAACCATATTTACATACCGATAGTATGTTTATATTTTTAAATAGTAACATACCGAAGGTATGTGGAATAGTGATGTTTCATTAAAGTGATTATTTTGAATATGTGTTCAGAATAGTCTAAATAATATAAACTATATATACTTTTAGGAGGAAAAATCTATGTTGTCGCTTATTAAAATTGAAATAAATAAGGTTTCAAAATCTAAATTATTTTTGGCTTGGTTTTTTACTATATTGATAGTATTAGGTGTTACGGGAATTATAATTATGGGACTATGTACGGATAATAAATTGGGAGAATTTGTAGGGCAGGGTTCTAATAATTTTAGAATTGCTGATAAATGGGAAAATTGGGCAATTGCTACCTCATTGTTTTCATCTTTATTTACAAAAGCAGCATTTTTAATTTTTGAAGCTTATTTATTGTCTATAATTTTTATTGATGAATTTAAACAAAGAACAATTTTTCAGTTGTTTTCTTACCCTATTTCAAAAATAAAGTTACTATGGGGAAAAGTTATATCGGTGATTTTAATATCATTTATTGCTCATTTTACTGCACATTTAGTTATTCAATTATTAATTAAATTAGTCGCGGTTTTAACTGAATCAAATTATATCCCAGTAGTTAATCAATTAATTAATCTAATCGGAATTTCATTTGGGACAGTATTAATTGGGGTATTACCTTTTGTTATAGGTATGATTAAGTATTCAACACCTATAACAATGCTTTCAGGACTTGGTTTAGCAGCATTACTATCTAATGCAACTCCGGGAAGTTTAACTAATAATTTTGTTAACAACTCATTATTCTTAATATTTGCTAGCTTCATAAGTATAATTATTGCTTCAGTTTCAATTTATAATATTTCAAGAAAAGATATTAATATCAAGTAGTATAACTTAATTTACTGGAATGAATTGTTTCAGGAATAAAAATGAAACGACTAAAATAAGTAATAGTTTTTTAATAATTACTTTAAAAGAGGAGACTATACAAGTTAGTATTTATAATCCTGAAAAAAGAATCTTGTATTGAGAGTTGGATATAGAAAGAGAGGTATAGAAATGAAAAATGTTGTTGAAATAAAAGAACTTTTTAAAACTATTGATAAGGAAGAAATTTTGAGTGGTATTAATCTTCAAATTGCTGAAGGAGAAATATATGGTTTTTTAGGTCCCAATGGTGCTGGGAAAACAACTTTAATGAAATGTATGTTGTCCTTATCAACTATTACATCTGGTAGTATTGAAATTTTCGGGAAAAATTTACAAGAACACAGAGAGGAAATTCTAAGTCAGATTGGTAGTATTATTGAAACACCAATTTTTTATGAAAATTGTACTGCAAAAGAAGTCTTAAAAATTCATGCTCAGTATATGGGGGAAAATATAACTGAATCAGATATAATAAGTGTCTTAAGTATGGTGGGATTAAAAAATACTACTAAAAAAGTAAAAGAGTTTTCGTTAGGAATGAGGCAGAGACTCGGTTTAGCTAGGGCTTTTTTAACAAAACCTAGATTATTAATCTTAGATGAACCAATTAATGGTTTGGATCCAATAGGAATTCAAGAAATTCGAAATCTTTTGCTGACGCTTTCTAAGGAACATGGAATTACAATATTAATCTCAAGTCATATCTTATCCGAAATTTCACAGATAGCAGATAAGATTGGTGTTATAAAAAATGGAGAAATGATTGAACAAATCTCTATGAAAGAAATTATGAGTGAGAATATTGACTTAGAAGAATATTTTATGTCGCATTTTCTAAATAAAATTTAAGAATTATGGGGTGGATTAAGAATGAAACAATTAATAAAGAATCATAAAAAGTTTTATTATGCTTTCATGATTTTTAATATGCTAGTCCCTTTAACTAATATTGCTTTTGCTTATTCTATTAAAGATATTATCGATAGTGGAATGTCGCAAAATAGAGAAGCTCTGACCCAGGCGGTACTAGTCGGCGCTACTGTTATTTTTCTCTATGCAGGGCTTAATTTTATATCCCTTCGATTGAGAAATAAACTTGTTAGAAAAATTATGTCAAGATATAAAAATAAGGTGTTTCAATCGATTTTAGATAAGGATTATAGAGAATTTTCTAAGGATAAATCAGGAAAATATATTTCTATATTGACTGAAAATATGAAGAAAATTGAGCAAGACTATTTGTACCAGTATTTTAATATTTCAAAAAACTTTTCCTTGATGATTTTCTCGCTAATAGCCATGTTTATAGGTAACTGGTTTTTAACTTTATTGGTTATCATTACCAGCATTATTCCAATGATAATTTCAGGATTTATTGGGAAAATGTCAGTTTCGTTACAGAATAGTGCTATTATTGCCGATCAGAAGTATTTAGCTAAGGTTAAAGATATTCTATCAGGTTTTCTAGTTATTAAAAGTTTTAATGTTAAGGAGGCTATTCGTCAAGATTACAGTCATGAAAGCGAAAAATTGGATGAGATATATTTTATGAAAGGAAAATTTGATACTTTGACTAATGTTATTTCTCAGCTTTCAGGGATGATTGTGTTTTTAGTAGCCTTTGGCGGAGGAATGTATCTCGTCTTCGATGGTCATACCACAATTGGAAGTGTAACAGCTATTGTTCAACTAGTCAATTTTGTAGTAATGCCACTAAATGAAATTGGTATGGGAATAAGTAGATTCCATGAAGGAAAGGCAACATTAGGTTCATTTGAGATGAAGGATGTATACGAACTACAAACTGGTAAAAGGAAAGAATATTTCGATGATGTTATTTCTTTTTCAAATATTGATTTTTTTTATCCTAACTCTGAAGAAAAAATTTTCAATAATTTATCTTTGAATATTAAAAAGGGTGAAAAAATTGCAATCGTAGGTATGTCAGGGAGTGGGAAATCAACTTTACTTAATCTATTATTGCGTTTTTACGATGTAACAAGTGGGCACATTTCAATTGATAATCAAGATTTGCAAGATATTTCGTCAGAGAGCCTATATAATTTAATGACTGTTGTTCAGCAAGATGTTTATATTTTTGATGATACTTTAAGTGCGAATATTACCCTTAATCAACCTTTCGCAGAAGATGATATAAAACAAGCTGTACAGCAGTCTGGGTTAGAAAATTATATTTTAGAAAATGAATTAGGTTTGCAAACTTTATGCGGTGAGAATGGATCAAATTTATCCGGTGGACAAAAACAGAGACTTAGCATTGCACGTGCCTTAATTCGTAAAACGCCAATCTTATTATTAGATGAGGCTACTTCATCTTTGGATAATCAAGTTACTACTGAAATTGAAAATTCAATTTTGAAAATCCGAGATTTGACAGCTCTTGTTGTCACACACAAGTTAAATGAAACTATTTTAAAAAAATATGATAGAATTCTTTTTATGAAAGATGGTGTCATTGTAGAAGACGGTATTTTTGACGACTTGATGTATAGGGAAGGTGAGTTTTATAAGTTGTTTAAGTTAAGTGTATGACTTTGATAGTTAAAATATAATATTATAAAATGTAAATCAAAATTTACGAGTCGATTGTGAATTGCTTAATGATTTAAGAATATAGTTCATATATTTAATAAATCTGTTTAATATTGTATATTTACTTATAATATTGATAATCTCTATCAGTAGAATATATTTGTTGTTTCCTAACTCTTAGTATATAATCTTTAATTAAGAGATATACATATTTAGGAGAACAAGAATGAAGTTAGAAGATTTTACAGAACAGGAACAAGAACAGATTAAGAAAGGTCTTACTTTTTCGGTAATTAGTGATAAAGAGACCGCAGAAAGAATACTTTCATTAGTTCCTGAAGAATTAATGAAGAAGATTCCATTTTTCGTAAGAAAACATGCTAACACACGTACAGTAAAGAGAATTTCTGTTGAGTATCCAGAACTTTATGCAGCAGCTCAAAAAGAGGGAGAATGGCCAGAAAAAGAAAAAGAAGAACTGCGTAAAGTTATTACGGAGATTTTCCAAGAAAAAATGAATAAACACAGTATAAGATAATTAATATTTTTTCTGATGTTATTATAAATGTTTAATTCATTTGAGGACGAATTTACTAGATGAATGTAAAACAAATACTTGGATAATATTTTAAAACGAACATGATATGCTGTATCAGTTCGTTTTTTTAGTGAAAACATAATAACTTGCTGATTTTATGTATATATAATATAATGAAAATAATTTATAATATTTATGTAATTAGAAGAGGAAATAAGTTTTTGGAACAAAAATAGGATGATATTATTTTAAATTTTGTTATTTTTCTAATGATTCTAATTCCAATAATTTTTTAATACTTATAAAATTTGAGATATGAGCTATGCTTCGTATCTCGAATTTTTTTTTGTCTAGTATTAATTAAAATGATATTTAAATTTTAATCTTTTTATACAATTTCTAACAGAATTTTATACTAATAATTCAAAAAAAGGATTAATGCTTGCTCAATTTGTTCATTTATATTATAATTATAATGATATAAAAGCGAATTTTATAAACTTTATATGATTTTATAAGGAGGAAGCTATGACTAAAAATAAAAAATATTCAGTAAAAAAAGTTACAGTGGCTGTTACGAGTATTTTAATAGGTATTTCTGCTGGTTCACTTGGAACAGCTTATGCACAAGATAATAATATTAAACCTGCTGTAGAAACAAAACATAATGATACTGAAGAGCATTTAAATAAACCTATTATAGAAGGAAAGAACTTAGCGGGAACTAGTAAACTAGACGAGTTAAATGAAGTAGCTCCAAAAACTATAGATAAATCAGTAGAGAAACCAACGAAAAAACCTGTAGAACCAGCAAAAGATGATAAAACTGATGGAGAAGCTATCGGAGAAAAGATTGACTGGAATTCTATAGATGCAAGAGAATTTTTGAATCATATAATATCTGATGCTAAAACGGATAAAAATAAAGAACATGAAATTAAAATTTTGTGGTTAACTAAAATTAAGGATTTATTAACAGTATACCCTAATAATGAAAATCTTCAAAAAATAAAAACTATTTTAGAAGATGATTTGAAAAAAGATAATGTAAAAGAAGAAAAAACTTCTGGAGATAAGAAAGAAGTTTTAAAAGATAAAGATAATAAAGAAGCTCCAAAAGAAGAGAAGACACCAGAGGATAAAAAAGACAATAAAGAAGTCTCAAAAAATAAAGATAATAAAGAAACTTCTAAAGAAGAACAATCTTCTCAGGAGGGGAATGCTGAGAAAGAACTAAAAAAAGAGACTCCTAAAAAAGAAACTACAGAAAAACAAGAAAATCTGTTAAATAGTGCTGCAGACAATCATGTTTTATCATCAAAATTATCAGGACACGATGTTAATGTATCTTTTGATAAAAATAAGATAAAAGCTGATGAGGTCTTTGTAGGTGCTATAAATGATGAAAATCTTAATAAAGAAATTATCAATAAATTGGGTAACGAATACAAGGTTGTTGAAGTTTTTGAAATTCACTTTAAAAAAGATGGTAAGAAGCTAGATAGTGATGCTGAACGTACAGTTAGAGTATCTGTAGTGAAAAGTAATTCTGCAAAGCTTGAAGTATATCATATAGCAGAGAATAATGTTTTAGAAAAAGTGGAGAAAAGTAGTTTTAGTGATGGAATAGTAGAATTTACAATAAATCATTTTAGTAAATTCACTATATTAGAGAGAATTAGAGTAGGAGCAAAAGATTTAGAAAGTCGTGTTCAAATAGTAACTCCAGTAAAAGCTGAATATAATGAAGAAAGTATACAAATTACTAAAACTGCAACAGCTAACAATCAAAGTAGTAAAAAAGGGGAAAACATAAAAAAAGAAAATGAAGATCTGCCGAAAACTGGTTTAAAAACAACTGATACATTCGGTATTGCATTGTTATCTTTAGGGATTGTAATAGCTATTAGAAGAAAACAAAGACAGTAAAATCTATTTAAATCAAAGATAGAGAAACCACCTCTTTTTAGGTTCTTTGTCAAGTGCAATTGATTTTGAAAATTAGAAGAAAGCTATGCTATATTAAGAGGTATAGCTTTTTTCCTATTTTTTAGTTTTGATTTTATTTTTTTCTTTTTAGCGAGAATAGCTTGACACTCTTCTTTTGAATATCTAGGTTTCTTTATGGCTTTAGAAGGTATAAATAAGCTGAATACAAGGAGTATTTTAGCTTTAAAGTTACTAAAAGATTGCAGCCATAAGAAATACGTTTGATAACTTTAATTTTATTGTTAATTCCCTCTAAAGGACCATTAGAAAGCCCATTGTAGTACATAGTATTTTTAATCTGTCTTTTATATTTTCGTCAGTTATTTGTAGCGTTGTTTTAAGAGATTTGCTATAATTACACATATGAATGTAAATTTCCTTTCTTGACTTTTTGCTCATACTTAAATTATAAAGGAATTTTACATTCTTTTATATTTTTTTATAAATTTAAATACGGTTGATATCTATTATCAAGCGCATTTATTATAGATCAATTCAAGAAATTAATTAATAAAGAAATAATATAAATTTAACCTGGGAATAGTGATTTGCAGGTCTATTTGTCATGCTTTTTTTATTTTGATTCCTTTTGAAAAACTCCCAAAGTAAAAATTCCTTGTTTTATACCGGAACTTACCTTGGAAATATTTTTATTGTTATTTTACTTTTTTCCCCAAGGTAATTTCCACTTTAATTTCTTACTGGAATTTACTTTGGAAATTTACCTATAAATTTAAGAAAGTAATTATTTGAAATCACGATTTTTGAATTACTCCCTTTTTTTGTTTTGTCAAAATAATATTTTTAGTATATAAGGTAAAGTTATAACTTTGTATGCCAGCTGAGTAGAGTTAAGAGTGATTTATACTTATTTGTTGTTGTGCTGAACTCTTATCTTGTCTTTTTCTCTTTCTATTGTTATGGTATAATAGCATATAGAATGAGTCGTTAGAAATCATCCAAGGGATGATGCGACGGTTAAGAAGTAAGAAATAAAGATTAAAATAAAATATTTAGGAGATACGAGTGAGAGTAGTTTTACTTTGTAGGTATGATGGTAGTAATTACCATGGGTTTCAAATACAACCAAACAATAATACAATTCAAGAAGAAATTGAGAAAAGCTTAAAGAAAATTAATAAAAAAGATGTACGACTTTATATGAGTGGAAGAACCGATAGTGGTGTTCACGCTTATGGTCAGGTATTACATTTTGACACTGATTTGAATATTCCAGATGAAGCATGGGTTAAGGCACTAAATGCTACTATTCCAAAAGATATTAGAATAGTGGGGGCGACGTCAGCTTCTGAAGATTTTCATGTTAGGTATAATAGTACACAAAAAACATATTATTATAAATTGCATATTGGAAGAGAAGTGGATCCATTCTTATTAAATTATGTAGGTAAACATAGTTTTGATTTTGATTTTGAAAAAGCTCAAGAAGCGCTGCAATATTTTATTGGAGAACATGATTTTTCATCATTTTGTTCAAAAAATTCTAGCGTTGAGGATAAGGTTAGAACGATATATAGTTTAACTATGGAGAAAGATCCTGTTAATCCTAATATTGTAAACTTTGAAATTACTGGGAATGGTTTCTTATATAATATGGTTAGAATAATTATCGGAACTATACAAAATGTGGCTGCTGGTAAATATGAAGCGGATTATGTTAAAGAAATATTAGAAAAAAAAGAACGCCAATTCGCAGGGCCTAAAGCTGATGCAGCAGGATTGTACCTTAAAGAAGTAGTTTATGATGATGATAAAATAAACAAATTTATAAATAATAGTTTAAAAGCTTATTGTAATAAATAATGGGAGTGACTCAAAAATCGTGATTTCGGAGAAACAAGATTTTGTTGAGTCACCCCCGCACAGTTTATTAGATATATAAAAAGCTTTTCTAAAGCGATTTTAGATATCAATAAACCACTGCGTCTATGAGTTCTCATATGAACTTTGTCAAATTTTAGGACTTTTGGGTCAACCCCGAGAGAAACCGAAGCGAAAGTTCTCTTTAAGAAAAATGAAAATGATATAAATATATTTAAATAGCCATCCATATTTGGTTTGAGAAAAATCGGGATATTTGTTATAATAAAAAGATATTCTGTAGAAAATTAGGTAATAAAATGATAAAATTTGAAGATGTTTTTTTTCAATATTCTAGTTCTAAAAAGACTGCATTATCAAATATAAATTTAGAAATAAAAGAAGGGCGCTGGCTTAGTGTTTTAGGAAAAAACGGAAGCGGGAAGTCAACGCTTATGAAGTTGATTTATGGGCAGAATTTAGCAACTTCAGGGAAAGTAACTTTTAATAATAAAGAATACAATAAAGAACTTTATGATGATATAAAAAATAAAATAGCTATTGTTTTTCAAAATCCTGACAATCAATTCGTAGGATCTACTGTAGAAGAAGATATAGCATTTGGACTTGAGAATAGAAATGTTCTTCAAGAAAAGATGGATGAGATAATAGATAGAGTATTAGAAATTGTTGATATGACGGACTATAGAAAATATGAGCCTTCATCATTATCAGGTGGGCAAAAACAAAGGGTGGCAATAGCAGCCTCACTGGCTTTAGAACCAGAGATTTTAATATTGGATGAGGCTACGAGTATGCTTGATCCTAAAGCTAAAAAGTCTATTTTAGAGTATATAAAAAAAATAAATAAAGAAAAAGGAATAACTATAATCTCTATCACTCACGATGCAGAAGAGAGTGTTTATTCAGATGATATTGTCATATTGGAAAGCGGAGAAATAGTCTATCAAGGGAATTATACAACGTTATATGCTGATCCTGAAATTTTAGAAAAATATAGCTTAGAGGTTCCTTTTGTAGAAAGAATAAAAAAAGATTTAAATAATTACCTGAATCAAGAAATATTTGAAATAGAAGAAGACGAGGGGAGTGTAGTAAGAAAAATATGCAAATTAGTTTAAAAAATATAAGCTATACTTATAATTATAAGACCCCATATGCTAGAGAAGTCTTAAAAGATATAAACTTGAAGATAGATGAAGGAAGTTATACGGTAATAGTAGGTAAGACAGGTAGCGGAAAGTCTACCCTTATAGAGCATATTAATGGCTTATTATTACCCACAAAAGGAGAAGTAGCAGTAGATAATATATTGATTACTAATCCACAGAGTAAAAAAGAAAGAAGAGAATTAGCTAAAAAACTGAAAATATTAAGACAAGATGTTGCGGTATTATTCCAGTTTTCTGAACAGCAATTATTTGAAACAAGCGTACTAAAAGATATTATCTTTGCGCCCTTAAATTATGGAGTCGCAGAAGAGAAAGCTATCTTAAAAGCAAAAGAATTAATAAAATTAGTAGGACTTGACGAAAGTTACTTAGATAAATCTCCTTTTGAATTGTCAGGAGGAGAGATGAGGAAAGTTGCCTTATGTGGTGTACTTGCCTTAGAACCCAAAGTGCTAATATTAGATGAACCTACAGTAGCCCTAGATTATCAGAGTCGTGAGGAAATCATGGCTATGGTGAAAAGACTTAAAGAAGAATTTGATATGACGATAGTACTTGTAACTCACAATATGGATTATGTATTAGAATATGCGGATAAAGTTTTCGTCTTGAAAAATGGAGAAATTAGTTTTGAAGGTAAGGTAGAAGACCTTTTCTTGAATGAACAAGTACTCAAGGCGAATTCATTAGAATTACCAGAAGTATTGAAGTTTTACAAAAAATTAGAAGCAAATAATATAGTATTGGATGTATTTCCTAGGAAATATGAAGAATTGATTAATGCTTTAAAAAATAAGATAGGAAGTAGTAGAAATGAATAATTCGTTAATAAGCAAGTATATTCCATTAAATACTATTATTCATAATCTTGATTCGCGAGTTAAAATATTTTTTGTAATTTGGTACTTAGTAGATGTCTTTATTGCATATAATGTGTTAGAATTTTTTATCTTATTTTTAATGTTGGTGGCGATAGTTATACTATCTAAAACGAGTCCGGCATTTTTAATTAATAGCGTAAAAGCTATTAGTATACTAATTTTATTTACTTCATTGATTCACCTTGTTTTTAATAAAAAAGGTACCGTGTTGTATGAAGTATTAGGTTGGAAGATTTATAGCGGTGCACTTTTAGGAATTGCATTGATTACAGTCAGGTTTATTTTAGTTGTTGCGATAATGGTTGTCTTTATGGCTACTACCTCACCAACAGAAATAACAAGTGCTATAGAAAAGAGTCTTGGGTTTCTACAGAAGGTAGGGGTGCCAATCTCGACTTTTGCGTTAGTATTATCTATATCGCTTAGATTTATTCCGACTATATTAGAAGAAACTAATAGAATAATAAATGCACAGGTTTCACGTGGTTCAGATTTTAATGAAGGAACCTTAGCACAGAAAGTAAGGAAGTTTATTCCTATACTGATACCATTATTTATAGCTACTTTGAAAAGGGCTGATGAGCTTGCTACTGCAATGGAAGTGAGAGGCTATTCTACTACTGCTGTAAGAAGTAAGTATAAAGTACTAAAATATAATAAACTAGATTATTTAAGTTATATATTAATAATAGTTATTACAATATTTATAATGTTAGTGTAGTATGAAATTTTAGAAAGGAGATAGGATGGAAACTGAAATAATTAATATTTCGAAAAGTGAAAGTAAAGAAGAAATATACAGTAAGTTAACTGAGTATTACGAAAGAGGAAAGCTTGTAGCTATTCCAACAGAAACTGTTTATGGCTTAAGTGCTAACGCTATGGATGATGAAGCGGTGAGTAAGATATATGAGGCAAAAGGTCGTCCTAGTGATAATCCACTAATTGTTCATTTTTATGAAATGAGTCAGCTAGATAATATCGTTGATTATAGTGATGAAAATGTTAAGAAATTGATAGATAAGTTCTGGCCAGGTCCGATGACTTTAATTTTAAATGTTAAAGAAGATAATGGTATTTCTAAAAAGGTTACTGCGGGCTTAAATACGTTAGCTGTCAGAATGCCGTCTAATATTACTGCTCGAGAATTATTAAAAGAAACTAAAGTTCTATTAGCAGCACCAAGTGCTAATACAAGTGGAAAGCCATCTCCAACAAAATTTGAACATGTATATCATGATTTGAATGGGAAAATAGATGTAATAATCGAAGATGAACAATCGGATATCGGTTTAGAAAGTACGGTTATTGATTGTACAAGATATCCACTTGTTATTGCGCGCCCTGGGGATATTACTAAAGAAGACATTGAGGCTGTATTAGGAGAAGGTAGTGTGAAGTACAATGATGAAATACTTACACAAGATGCTACACCTATATCGCCGGGAATGAAATATAGACATTATTCTCCTGAAGCGGAATTAGTATTGTTTAATGATTCGTTTGAAAATTTAATAAATATTTTAAAAGATAAAAATCAAAAAACAGGTTTTATTACATACAAAGAAATGGAATCTAGAGTTAATGATTTAAATGTTTCTATAAAATATTTAGCAGATAATGAGAAAAGTGTTGAACAATCTAATAAAAATTTATATAATATTCTAAGGGAGTTTGATGAAGAAAAGGTAGAGGAGATTTTTATACTACCAATCGAAGAAACGAAAGAGAATAAAGCTTTGTTGAATAGACTTAATAAAGCTATAAGTAAAAAGTAAAATAGGAGATTTGTAATGAAAAAGTTATATGTAGTTATACCTTGTTACAATGAAGAAGAGGTATTAAACGAGACTGCAAAAAGATTAGAAGTTAAAATGAATTCTATGATAGAAGAAGATTTAATTTCAAAAGATAGTCGTGTTGTCTTAGTGAACGATGGTTCAAAAGACAGAACATGGGAAATGATAGAAGAACTTCATGAAAAAAATCCATTATTCAGTGGTATTAACTTAAGTAGAAATAGAGGACACCAAAATGCGCTTTTAGCAGGACTTATGACTGTTAAAGATCACTGTGATGTAAGTATCTCAATGGATGCTGATTTACAAGATGATATTAATGCTATGGATGAAATGATGAAGAAGTATCTAGCTGGTGCTGATGTAGTTTATGGTGTTCGTTCTGCAAGAACTACAGATACATTCTTTAAACGTTTTACGGCTGAAGGTTTTTACAAAGTAATGGAAAAACTAGGAGCAAATACAGTGTTTAACCATGCTGACTATCGTTTAATGAGTAAACGTGCGTTGGAAGGATTAGCTCAATTCAAAGAAGTAAACTTATTCTTACGTGGTATTGTTCCTATGATTGGATATCCAAGTGACATCGTTACATATGAACGTGCAGAAAGATTCGCTGGAGAAAGTAAGTATCCACTGTCTAAGATGTTGGCATTCGCTTTTGAAGGAATTACTTCTTTATCTGTAAAGTTAATTAGATTTATTACTATAGGTGGAACATTAATGATATTTATTGCTGCGATAGTATTTTTCTACACATTGTATAGTTATTTTGCAGGTTTTGCAAGACCAGGATGGTCAAGTTTAATGATATCAATGTGGTTTATCGGTGGAATGATTATGATTTCACTAGGTATTGTGGGTGAATACGTAGGTAAAATCTACTTAGAAACAAAAGGACGCCCAAGATTTATTGTTGAAAAATTCTTAAACGAAGAGAAAAATGAAGAGGAATAATTGACAATGAACAAGGAAATATTAAATAAATTTTCTAACTTTTTAGTAAAAGTTATAGCTGTAATTTTTATGGTGCTTATGGGGATAAACTCTTTATTAGTATTAACAAAAACAGCGATATTTCCGAAAGATTATCAAGAAACTTTATATTATGAAAATGTCAGTGCTATACTAAATATTATGTTCCTTATAATATTTAGTATAGTTATCTTAATATTAGCAAGATATTTGAAGAAGATAATAAGTGTTCAAAGATTAGTATTGATAGTTATGATCTATGCGTTTATTATTAGTATCTTGTTTGCAATATTGAGAAGAGACTATGTTCAGTTTGATCCATTTAACGTAATAGATCAAGCTAATAATTTCATAAGAGAAAACTACAGTGGTCTTGATAAAGGAAATAACTATTTATACATATATTCACATCAAATTACAACAGTATTTTTATTCCAAATTATACTGTCATTATTTGGTAGAGCAACATTTATTTTATATATAATGCAAAGTTTTTCAATAAGTTTTATTATCTTTATGTTATATAAAATAGCTAATATAATGTTTGATGATGAGGATACGAATTATCTAGTTGTAATTCTTAGTGGTCTATGTTTTCCGTTAATATTTTATGTTGCATTTGTTTATGGATTGTTACCGGGTATGTTTTTAACACTACTGGCTTATTATTATTTTATAAAGTATACTAAACATAAGCAGTGGTACATGTTGGTAATAAGTGCTATAAGTATTAATGTTGCTATACTATTTATAGGTAATAACTTAATACATATGTTAGCTATATTCTCGGCGGCAGTTATTTATCTTATTAGAGTAAGGGATAAAAAAGCCATTGCGTTTATGGTCAGCTGTCTGTTTTTAATGAGTGCCTCTAAGAGTTTAATCTACAACTATTATGAAGTGAAAAGCCAAAAGACCATTGCTGATGGTGTACCGAAAATTACATGGATAGCGATGGGGATGCAAGAAGGTGATCGTGAAGCTGGTTGGTGGAATAGATTTAACTACGATATTATGCCAGAAGAAGACTATGATGCGAAGCGTATAACTGAGATTTCAAAAGATTCTATAAAGCAAAGATTAGATGTATTTAGGAAAAATCCTAGATATGCTGTAGATTTTTATCAAAGAAAGTATGAAAATCAGTTTATAGAACCGACATTCCAAAGTTTATTGGTAACTGCACCACAAAGGAATTTTGATAATGAAACTAAGTTAGAAAAAGTAAAAGACTTTTTTATAAAACAAATTTACTTTGATGAAACTCATCACGTACTTACCTTTATCATGAAGGTATTTCAAGTATTTGTGTATGTATTTTCTGTAGTATTTGCAGTAAATGTTTATAAAAAGAAAAAAGAAATACTAACGATAATTCCTGTAGCCTTTATTGGTGGAACGTTATTCCATATGATATGGGAAGCAAAAAGTAGATATGTATTTCCGTATTTTGTATTTTTAATTCCACTTGCTGCATATGGATTAATAATTGTAAGAAATAAAATAACTGAATATAGAAAAAATAAAGAGGAAAAAAATGAAAAAGGTAATATATAAAGCTTTTATCATAACGTTATTAGGATTAACAGTATCTGCTCCAGCGATAAAAGCTAACGATGTTTATGTACCCTTTGGAGAAAAGAAATTTGCAGAAATTGAAAATAGTGAAAAAATAGATTTCGATGATCTTAATCTTAAAGCAGCCTTAATAGAATACTATAAGTTTCATATTAATAAAGACTTTAAAGGTGAGGAAATAACTGTAGGTATGATGGAGCAATTTACAAGTCTGTCATTACCTTGGAAAAACATTTTTTCTCTAAAAGGGTTAGAGCATGCTGTTAATCTAAGAAACTTAAATTTATCTAATAACTTTATTGAGGATATTACACCATTAGAAAAGCTAGTAGAGTTGGAAGATTTGAATCTTACTAATAATAAAATAAAAGATCCAAAGAGTATAGCTAAATTAACAAAGTTAAGACAACTAGTTCTTAGAAAAAATTTAATGAATAATTTAGATTTTCTAAATAATCTAAAAGTAGAATCATTAGATATTTCGATGAACAGTGTTTTAAAAGATTATATTCCGAATAATTTAAAACTAGAAAATCTAAGAAGTCTAAATATTTCAGGTATAGGTTTAGATAATATATCATTTTTAAAAAATGCAGGAAAACTTGAGAGTCTAGTCGCAGAAGAAAATGCTATTAAAGATTTAACACCATTAGCTGAGTTGAAATCTCTTAGAGTACTTTATTTGGATAGGAATAGTATAAGTGATATTTCAGCGTTAAGAGATTTGGTTAGCTTGGAGGAATTACTATTATATAAAAACAATATCGAGAATGTAGATGCGTTAAAAGGTAAAAAATATCTATATCGACTAATGTTAAATGATAATCTAGGTTTAAAAAATATTGATGCATTAAAAGATGTGCCGAATATTTCTAGCATAGATATATCTAATACTTTGGTAACTGATATTTCAGCATTAAAGGATGCTAAGTATCTATATTATATCGCTTTGAAAGATACTAAAATCAGTGACGGTGATATAACTTCATTCGAGAAAAGTAATCTAGAGGTTAAAAAGTCTAATAACATAGATAAAAAGCTAGAAATAGTAAAAACAGAAGCTGCGAAATATTTTAGTATTAAAAATTATATTTTTATGGTGTTAATACTAATTTTCACTTTTAGTGGCATTAGAAGCTACTGGAGAAAAAATAAATAAAATGTAAAAGATAGATGAGTTTCCCCTTGAAATTCATCTATCTTTGTGCTAGAATTACATTAATGAAATAAATCAATATATACTTAGGACACGATATATATTTAACTTATTTAAGAGAGGGTATGGTGCTGAAAATACCTATAAGCAATATATGTTACTACCTAGCAATAGTATTAACATAGTTAGTGAGCTTTATTCACAAAGAGGAAGTAAATTTACTTCGAATTTGGGTGGTACCACGAAAATATTCGTCCCTTCTTTAGTTTCGGCTAGAGAAGGGATTTTTTAATTTTTGAGTAAGTTAGATTAAGTATATAAAAAAGAAGGAGACCTTAATATGGCTAAATTAGTTTTTCCAGATGGAAATGTAAGAGAATATGATAATAAAACACCATTAGAAATCGCTGAGAGTATTAGTGTAAGTCTTAAGAAAAAAGTGATTTCTGCAAAATTAGATGAGGATTATATCGAAGTTAACAAACCAATAACAAAAGATGGTCACTTAAAACTTATCGTTGCAGATGATGAAGATAAAGATAGTTTATATGTATTACGTCACACTTGTGCACACGTATTAGCGCAAGCATTAAGAAGATTATATGGTAAAGATGTACACTTCGGTGTTGGTCCAGCTATCGATGGTGGATTCTACTATGATTTTGACGCTGAATACAAAGTGACAGAAGAAGACTTTAAAGCAATTGAAAAAGAAGTTAAGAAAATTATTAGCGAAAATCATGCAATTGAAGGTCGCGAAGTAAGTAAAGAAGAAGCTTTAGAAATCTTTAAAGAAGATCCTTATAAAGTAGAATTAATTAACGATTTTCCAGCTGATGAAGTTATCACAGTTTACACACAAGGTGACTTCACTGACCTTTGTCGTGGTGGACACGTAAGTGCAACTTCAAAAATTAAAGAATTTAAATTATTATCTGTAGCTGGTGCATACTGGAGAGGTAATAGTGATAATAAAATGTTACAACGTATCTACGGAACAGCTTATTTCACTAAAGAACATTTAGAACAACACTTAGTACGTCTACAAGAAGCACGTGAACGTGATCACAGAAAATTAGGTAAAGAATTAGGAATCTTCACAACAAGTCAAAAAGTTGGAGCAGGATTACCATTATGGTTACCAAACGGAGCTACAATCCGTCGTACTATTGAAAGATATATCGTTGATAAAGAAGTAGAGTTAGGATATGATCACGTCTATACTCCAATTATGGGGTCTAAAGACTTATATATTACAAGTGGACACTGGGAGCACTATCAAGAAGACATGTTCCCACCAATGGAGATGGACCACGAAACAATGGTTCTTCGTCCAATGAACTGTCCTCACCACATGATGGTTTATAAAAATGAACGTCACTCATACCGTGAACTTCCAATCCGTATCGCAGAGCTTGGAATGATGCACCGTTATGAAGCGAGTGGAGCAGTGAGTGGATTACAACGTGTTCGTGGTATGACTCTAAACGATGCTCACATTTTCGTACGTCCAGATCAACTTAAAGATGAATTTAAACTTACTGTAGGTCTTATCGAAGAAGCATATAAAGATTTAGGTATTAAAAACTTCAGCTACCGTTTATCATACAGAGATCCAGAAAACACTGAGAAATACTTCGATGATGATGCAATGTGGAATAATGCTCAACAAATGTTAAAAGAAACTGCTGACGAGTTAGGATTAGATTATGTTGAAGCTGAAGGAGAAGCGGCATTCTACGGACCAAAACTTGACGTTCAAGTAGAAACAGCAATCGGAAAACAAGAAACATTATCTACAATTCAATTAGATTTCTTATTACCAGAAAGATTCGAATTAGAATACATTGGTGAAGATGGAAAAGCTCACCGTCCAGTAGTTATCCACCGTGGTATCGTATCAACAATGGAAAGAATGGTTGCCTTCTTATTAGAAGAGTATAAAGGAGATTTACCAACATGGTTATCACCAAACCAAGTACGTATTATCCCAGTAAACAATGATTACCACTATGATTATTCTAAAGAAATCATGCAAGAACTTAAAAAAGCTGGTGTTAAAGTAGCTATCGATGATAGAGATGAAAAACTAGGATATAAAATCCGTGAAGCTGCAAGCAAAAAAATTCCATATACTTTAGTAATTGGAGATAAAGAAGTAGAAAACAGAAATGTCAACGTTAGAACATTTGGTTCACACGATCAAAAAGAAGAAAGCTTTGCTGAATTCAAAGAAAATATCTTAAGAGAAATCAACGAAAGATTAATCGAGAAAAACGCATAGTAAAATAAATAGGGAGTGACTCGACAAAATCGTGATTTCGGAGAAACAAGATTTTGTCGAGTCATCCCCGCACAGTTTATTAGATATCTAAAAAGCTTTTATAAAGAGATTTTAGATATCAATAAACCACTGCGTCTATGTTTTTTCGTATGAACTTTATAAAATTTTAGAATTTTTGGGTAAGCTCATAATCATAATAAGGAGATATATAATGTTAACTCAATTAACAAAAAATGTAAAAAAAGGTCAAGTTAGAGTAAAAATTAAAACTACTCACGGAGATATGACTTTCAAACTATTTGAAAAAGATATTCCAAAAGCAGTAGAAAACTTTTTAACTCATGCAAAAAATGGATACTATAAAGGTATTATTTTCCACCGTGTAATTAAAGACTTTATGATTCAAGGTGGGGACCCAACAGGTACAGGTATGGGAGGAGAATCAATTTGGGGACGTAGTTTCGAAGATGAATTCTCAATGGATTACTTCCACTTCTATGGTGCGTTAAGTATGGCGAATGCTGGACCAAACACAAATGGAAGTCAATTCTTTATTGTTCAAAATTCTCACGTAGATGCTAGAACTTTACAAGCACTTGAACAAGGTGGTTGGCCACAAGAAGCTGTTGAAGGTTATGCTAAACTAGGGGGGACTCCTCACTTAGACCACCGTCATACAGTTTTTGGACACTTAATCGCTGGTGCGAAAACTCTTGAAAAAATTGCAGCTGTAAAAACTGGAGCTCAAGATAAACCAGTTGAAGAAGTTGTAATTCTTGATGTAGAGGTTAAATAATTATAAAACGCAAGGTTAATAGATTTAATCTTGCGTTTTATAATTTTTTGAAGAAATAATCATTATATAATTTTAGAATTTAGATTTGAAAGATTGCGGTAATTTAGGAAACAGAAGAGGATTTTTGTATTATAATAAAATATTATTAATTATTTTAAAAAATTTCAGGTGAAGCTTTTAAAAAAATAGAAAAAAACACTTTCAAATTGACTATTCATGTGATATAATTATGAAAGTTTGAATATAAAAAAAGGAGAAAAAGAATGGCAGAAAAAACAAGAGTAAAACCAATTCTAGATGTTCATGAAAAGCCTAACTTAGCTCTATGGGTAACGTTAAGCTTACAACATTTATTCGCAATGTTTGGAGCAACGGTGTTAGTACCGATTTTAACAGGATTACCAGCAAGTACTGCTTTAACAACATCAGGTATTGGAACACTTACGTATTTATTAATAACTAGAGGTAAAATTCCTGCGTATTTAGGATCTTCATTTGCCTTCATTAATCCGATTATTGTGCTTTCAACTACTCACAGCGTTGAAACAGCAATGCTTGGTGCATTTTTAGCCAGCTTAGTTTATGGTGTTGTAGCGATGTTAATTTATAAATTTGGAGTAAATTGGTTATTGAAACTTTTACCACCAGTTGTAGTTGGACCTATTATTATTGTTATTGGACTTGGAATTGCTCCTACAGCAATCAGTATGGCGATGTATAAAACAGTAGATGGTGCTAAAGTTTATGACTTAAAATACTTCTTAGTAGCTCTTATCACATTAGCAGCAACAATCTTCTGTTGTGTAGCTTTAAGAGGATTTGCGAAACAAATTCCAGTATTATTAGGAATTGTGTTTGGATATATTGTTGCAGTGATTGCAGGATTAGTTGATTTCCAACCAGTTATCGATGCTCCTTGGTTTAGCTTACCGAAGTTCACTATTCCGTTTGTAACATATGCACCAGAGTGGAATGTTGCAGCATTAGCAATGGTACCTATTGCTATAGTAACTATTAATGAACACATCGGTCACCAAATGGTATTATCTGAAGTGGTAGGAAGAAACTTCTTAAAAGATCCAGGACTACACCGTTCGATTTTAGCTGATGGAACAGCGATGATGTTTGCATCACTTTTAGGTGGACCACCAAGTACAACATATGGTGAAAACATTGGGGTTCTTGCTATTACACGTATCTTCTCTGTATTCGTATTAGGAGGAGCAGCTGTATTTGCACTTATCTTAAGTTTTGTAGGTAAGTTCTCAGCTCTAATCTCTACGATTCCATCACCAGTTATGGGTGGTGTATCTATCTTACTATTCGGTATAATCGCATCAAGTGGACTAAGAATGTTAGTAGATGAAAAAGTAGACCTAAGTATCAATAGAAACTTAGTAATTTCATCAGTAATCATTGTTTTAGGTGTTGGTGGAGCAATGCTAAAATTCGAAAGCATTAACTTCGAACTTCCAGCAATGGCTCTTGCAGCTATCAGTGGTGTGTTATTAAATGCATTCTTACCAAAAGAAGATAAAAAATAGAAATTAATTAAATAGTCAGTAACTTGTATTAATAAGTTACTGACTATTTTTTGTATAAAACAATATTTTAAATTAACATGTAGATTATATTTATAATAGTAAAGTATATTTCTAAGTAGAAATTATGATATTTTAATCTCTTATTTCTAGTAGTTTTGAAAAACTAGGTAAATTTCTAATATTTTTATTAAATAACCAAAATAGAAATATACTAAAAATTAATAAAGAAGTAATAATTATAATAGTTTTAATACTATATTTTATACTTAATACTCCTGCCAATAAAGCTCCTAGCGGGCTAAATGCTATAGATAAACCAATCATAGTGGACATAGCGACATCTAATTTATCTTTACTTATGATACATTGAATCATTGTTTGAGAATATGTGTTTAAAATCCCAATCAATATCCAGCCAAAAAGAAATAATGAAAAATTGATAATTTTGTTTGTAATAGAATTATTGTTAAGTATGCTAAGTGCTCCCCAAGAAAGACCGATGCCTAGTGTAAATGTAGTGTATAAAACGCTCAATCTTATATTTTTTAATATTTGGCTGTTAGAAAGAAAGGCTCCTATTAGGATACCAAGACCTGATGCACTAAGTAAAATTCCATAAAAATAACTAGTTTCTGAATACTCAGGAAGTAGTGTTAGTAACGAACTGGTAGAAAAATTAATTATTATAATTCCAATTAATAATGGTTTTAATAATGGTGTATTCCAAATTTTTATACCGCTACTTAATTTAGAAAAGTAGTTTTCTTGAACAGAATTAGTATTTTTAGATAAATCATTTGATAGGAATATGAATATAGTGCTATTAATAAAAAATGTAATGCTATTTATGATGAACGCATATATTGTCCCAAAAACTGTTATAATAAATCCGCCTATTGAATTAAAGAATGCATCACTACCTTGATAAGCTATAGAAAATAATGAATTTGCTTTTACCAAATCTTCTTGTTTAACTATTTTTGGAAGTAAGGCAAGTTGAATAGGATAAACTATTTGATTAATGAAACTAATGCAAACGATAAAAATTATTAGCATAGTAATCTGTAGCTTATTTACGTAGATTAGATACGTAATAGCGAGTAATATTATAGCTTGAAATAACTGTGAAATAATTAAAAACTTCTTCACATTAAATTTACTGATTAGCGGCGAGATAAATATTTGCAATATAGCGGTAAATGAAATTAGAAAAAAAGTAATACCACTATAAAAGGTAGATTTAGTTAATGTGTAAATTAATGTTAGAGTAGCTATTGAATATATGCTATCACCAAAATTAGTGATTAATCTACCGAATAGTAAAATTGAAAAGTTTTTATTTTTAAACATAGAGTTCACATCCTTTTTAAAAATTTTAACGATAAAAAATATTTGACAGTTTATGTATTATTTTACAGCTCTTAATGAGCTGTTGAAATAATACTAATACTAACACTATTTTTATTATCTGAGGAGAATTTCTTTTCTAGTTTTTTAACTTCATTCCAAAAATTTTCCATGTCTTCTTTATTTATATTAAAATTAACTGAAGTATTGTTAAATAAGTCGTTAAAGATACTAGGTGAAGGTACGAATGCTTGTGCAGTCGGTAAATAATATTTTTGGGTTATACCATTTATTGTATCTGTATCAACTACTTCGATAAAATTATTTTCCTCTAGAATATTAAGGTGATAGTGTATTTTAGTTCTATTAATTTTTAATAGTTTAGCAAGTTCTTTTGAGTTTTTCTTTTCTGTACCGAGTGTAGTAAGAATACTTATTCTTAGAGGATCAGAAATGACCTTTAGTTTCTCGATATCTGTTATATATTGTATATCTTTAATGATAATCATCCCTTTCTTACTAATATTATATAACTAATGCTCTCGACTGTCAATTAATTTTGAACGTTATAATTATATTTTTTATGACTTTTGTAAATTTAATGAAGTTTAGTCAAACAATAGTTTGACTACCTCTTTTATATTTGATATAATTTACTAGGTATATTAGTTAGTAAGAACTTACTAAAACTACAAGAAGAAATAAAAATTAAGGAGAATGAAATTGAAAAAACTATCAGCAATTTTATTAGGTTTGCTAGGTGTAGTTACGTTATCTGGATGTTCAGCGTATGATAGATCTGGAACGTTTTATGAAACATTCGTAAAACCGATGGACATATTCTTAGCAAAAATTTATGAGTATACTGGAAGTTGGGGTTGGTCAATTGTAATTATTACATTAATTATTAGATTACTAGTACTTCCATTCATGCTACATAACTATAAAGTACAAAATAAAGCAAGAAAAGGACAAGAATTAGCTCGTCCAGAGTTAGAAGTTGTACAGAAAAAACAACAAGCTGCTAAAGAAAAAGAAGCTAGAGCTATCTCTAACGAAGAAAAAATGCAAGCACGTAGTGAACTTATGGAACTACAAAGAGAACAAATGGCTATCATGAAAAAATATGATGCGATGCCTATAAGTTTAGGTGGTTGCTTACCAATTCTTATTCCTTGGCCGTTTTTAATGGCAATATTCTATACATTGACAAATCCATTATACTCAGCAGGAATCATTGATTCAACATTCCTAGGAGTATTTAGTCTTGGTACACGTTCATATACATTACCAATAATCGCGTTTATAGTTTATGCTATTCAAACAAAATTAAGTATGAAAATGATGCCACAAACGGTGCAACCTGGGCAACCTGGAGCTGAACAAATGCAAATGATACAATGGATATCACCTGTAATGATTGCAGGTTTCTCATTCATCGTAGCTGGAGCAGTAGCCGTGTATTATATCGTTGGGGGATTATTCATGATATTCCAAACATACCTAGGACACGCATTATACCCACCATATAAACCAGAAAAACAAAAGAAACAAGCTTTTGATCCAGAAAAAGTTACATTAGTTTCTAACAAGAAAAAACGTAAATAGTTGAATAAATGGTTTTGCGCCAATTAAAAAATCTATATGAATACTCATAGACGCAGTGGTTTATTGATATCTAAATTCGCTTTATAAAAGCTCTTTAGATATCTAATAAACTGTGCGGGGGTGACTCTAAAAAATCGCATTTCTATGGCATCGCGATTTTAGAGTTACTCCCATTTTTTTCAAAAAAAAGTAAGAAAAGTTATCAATATAGTTGACGTTAGGGTATATATGTGTTAGAATTGTATTGTTGTGTAGCTCCTAAATAGCTACTACAACCGCACGTATAAGGTAAACAAGTGAGAAATCCACCTTATATGGCGAGTCTTAGTAAAAAATATTTAAGGAGGTGCAGATATGTACGCAGTAATTAAAACAGGTGGGAAACAACTACGTGTTGAAGAAGGACAAACAATCTTAGTTGAGAAGTTAGCAGCTGAAGTGGATTCTACAGTTACTTTTGACGAAGTAGTATTAGTAGGTGGAGAAACTACAAAAGTTGGTGCTCCTTTAGTAGCTGGTGCGACAGTAACAGCTAAAGTAGTTGCTCAAGGTAAAGGTAAAAAAATCACAGTATTTAAATACAAACCTAAAAAGAACAATCACCGTAAATTAGGTCATCGTCAACCTTTCACTAAATTAGTAGTTGAAAAAATTAACGCTTAATTATGATTAAGGTGGAAATCGTAAAAGAAGTTGAAGTTATTAGACAAGTAACAGTTGATGGACATGCTGACTATGCTGAACACGGTTCTGATATAGTTTGTGCAGGTGTTTCTGCTGTCGTATTCGGTTTAATAAATGCAGTAGATGAACTAGATGAAGATGTACAGTTTGACATTTCGTCTAACGAAGATGTGACTGGACATTTAACATATAGATCGTTAAAATCTACAGATAAAGAGCAACTTCTACTAAATGCAATGCTAGTTGCATTAAAAACAATTGAAGAAAATTATTCAGATTATATAACTATTGAAGTAAGAGAGGTGAAATAGACATGATGTTACAATTAAATTTACAATTCTTCGCATCTAAAAAAGGGGTAGGTTCTACTAAAAATGGACGTGACTCTGAATCAAAACGTTTAGGTGCTAAAAGAGCTGATGGTCAGTACGTAACTGCAGGTTCTATCTTATACAGACAACGTGGAACAAAAATTTGGCCAGGAACTAACGTAGGAAAAGGTGGAGATGATACACTATTCTCACTAGTTGATGGAGTTGTACGTTTCGAAAGATACGGACGTAGCCGTAAAAAAGTTTCTGTTTATCCACAAGCTTAATAAGCATAATAAAAAGAGGTATTTACTTTATGTAGATGCCTTTTTTATTTTGTTAAAATATTAGTGTTTTATAGTTAAAGTATAAAGTAATTAAAGTAAATATTTGTAATAATATTTTAATATTTCTTGTTTCAGATTTTGGTTGTACTTTTAAAATTTATATGGTAAAATTTACTTGTGTGTTATATGATACACGCAACATATACTAGGAGGACAAAAAAGTGTCAGCACTTTGGCAAGAAATTTTATTTTCTTTTTTAGGAGGTCTTGGATTATTCCTATTCAGTATTAAATACATGGGAGACGGACTTCAATTAATAGCCGGGGAGAAAATGCGATATGTTTTAGATAAATATACATCTAAACCGCTTATGGCAGTTTTAGCCGGGATAATAGTTACGATACTTATTCAGTCGAGTACAGGAACGATCGTAATTACTATAAGTTTGGTAGGAGCAGGATTATTAAAAACTAGACAAGCAATAGCTATAGTGATGGGTTCAAATATTGGGACTACGTTAACTTCATTCATTATTGGTTTTAATATTTCTAAATATGCACTTCCTTTGATATTCTTAGGAGCAGCGTTTTTATTCTTTACTCGTGCTAAAATAGTAAATAATATCGGACGTGTAATATTTGGTTTCGGTGGGATTTTCTACGCTTTAAAAATGATGTCTACAGCTATGGGACCGATGAGAGATATGTCGTGGTTCCAGAACGTATTAGCGCATATTAATGATAGTGCGGTAGTAGGGGTAGGAGTAGGTACATTTCTAACAGTACTTATTCAATCTTCAGCAGCAACTATAGCTATTTTACAAAACTTGTATGCAGATGGTGCTTTAAGTTTACAAGGGGCATTACCAGTATTATTTGGAGACAATATCGGAACAGCGATTACAACAGCTGCATTAGCTATGGTAGGTAGTAATATTGCAGCAAAACGTGTAGCTGCCTCTCACGTATTATTTAATGTTATTGGTACGATAATCTGCTTAATAGCATTAGTTCCTTATGGAGCATTCATTCAATTTTTAGAAACAACGCTAGGTTTAGAGCCGAAAATGACTATTGCATCAGCACATGGTACATTTAATATTTTAAATACATTCCTTCAATTTCCATTTATTAGTCTATTAGTGGTTATTGTAACAAAAATTATTCCAGGTGAAGATGAGCAAATTAAATATAGTGCACAATATCTTGATAAATCACTTATTGCAAGCGCACCTGCAGTTGCACTAGGGCAAGTTCAAAAAGAATTTGTAGAGATGCTAATTTTATCTAAGAAAAGTTTACGAAACTCTGTAGAGTACTTTATGAATCGTGATGAACAATTACGAGAAAAAGGGGAAACTTACGAAGATGCAATAAATAATTTTGATGAACAAATGACAGATTACTTAACTCTGTTATTCAGAGAAAAATTAAGTCCTAAAGAAGGGTTAATAGCTTCAACATTACTAGATGGTACTCGTGATGTTGAAAGAATTGGGGATCACGCTAGAGATATAGTATTATCAGTAGATTACCAAATTAGAAAAAAATTGAAATTTTCGGATACGGCAAAAGCAGAAGTACAGGAAATGTATGATCTTTGTAATGATGTAATTTTAAAAACTATAAAATCGTTAGAGGAGAACAACATAGCTTTGGCGGGGGCAGCATTAGCAGCCTGCGAAAATATTTATGCACTTGAAAAAAATGCACGTAAAAATCATACTCAACGTATGAAAGATGGAATTTGTGAGATTCCGGCTGGCGTAGTGTATATGGATCTTATTCAGCATTTTACGCGTGTATGCGAACACACTAGAAATATTCTAGAAAAAGAGATACAAGGTAATTTATAATTATGTCAAATAAACAAAAAATATATATTATATTATTTGTTATTATGTTGTTAATAATATTAGTTTTATATAAACTATATCAATTACAATTAGTTTAGAAATTAATAAACGAAAATATAGAGAAATCAAAGTTATTTCTACTATGTTTTCGTTTTTTTTCTTTGTAAATACTAGTATTCGTGATATAATAAGGTAGTCGATTTATATAAAGTTTAAGAAAATATTGAAAGGAAATAAACATGTTTCAAGATAAAAAAGTTTATACAACACAATGGGCTGGAAAAACATTAACAGTTGAACTAGGTGAAATGGCTCGCCAAGCTAACGCAGCAGTAGTAGTAAAATACGGAGATACTGTTGTATTAACGACAGCTGTTGCTTCAAAAGAAGCAAAAGATGTTGATTTCTTCCCATTAACAGTTAACTATGAAGAAAAAATGTATGCAGTAGGGAAAATTCCAGGAGGATTTTTACGTAGAGAAGGTCGTCCAGGAACAGAAGCGACTCTTGCTGCACGTTTAATCGATAGACCGATTAGACCATTATTTGAAGATGGATTTAGAAACGAAGTACAAGTTATTTCAACTGTATTATCAGTAGAGTATGATTGTGATCCAGTAATGGCAGCAATGCTAGGAAGTTCACTTTCACTATCAGTATCAAATATTCCATTTAAAGGACCTATCGCTGGAGTAACAGTTGGGTATGTAGATGGAGAATATGTAATTAATCCAACGGTTGAGCAAATGGAACGTTCTACAGTTGATTTAAAAGTAGCTGGAACAAGTGATGCTATTAATATGGTTGAAGCAGGAGCTAAAGAAGTATCTGAAGAGATTATGTTAAATGCTATAATGTTTGGGCATGAAGAAATCAAACGTTTAATCGAGTTCCAACAACAAATCGTTAACGAAATTGGACAAGAGAAAATGGCAGTTGAGTTAAAAGTTATTGATGAGACTATTTACAATGAAGTACTATCAATGGCATTAGCTCAAATGAAAGAAGCAATTGCTATTAAAGATAAACAAGCACGTGACGAAGCTATTTCTGCTGTTAAAGAAAAAGTTCTTGAAGTATTCGAAGAACGCGTAACAGCTGAAGATGAGATAGATATTGTTAAAGAAGCAAAATTATCATTAGATAAAATCGTAAAAGATGAGGTTCGTCGTGAAATCACTGAAGATAAAGTTAGACCTGATGGACGTGCATTAACAGAAATTAGACCTTTAGCATCTAGAGTGGATGTATTACCAAGAACACACGGGTCTGCATTATTTACTCGTGGTCAAACTCAGTCTCTAGGTGTTGTAACATTAGGTAACTTATCAGATGAACAAATCATTGATGATTTAACTCAAGAAGAAAACAAGAGATTTATGTTACACTATAACTTCCCAGCATTCTCAGTTGGTGAAGTAGGATTCAGTCGTGCTCCAGGACGTCGTGAAATTGGTCACGGAGCTTTGGGAGAACGTGCATTAGCTCAGGTTATTCCTTCTAAAGAAGATTTCCCATATACGATTCGTATCGTGTCAGAAATCTTAGAATCTAACGGTTCAAGTTCTCAAGCGACAATCTGTTCTGGATCTATGGCTCTTATGGCAGCTGGAGTTCCGATTAAAGCTCAGGTAGCTGGTATTGCAATGGGATTAGTTAAAAAAGATGAACACTACACTATTTTAACTGATATTCAAGGTATGGAAGATCACCTTGGTGATATGGACTTTAAAGTAGCTGGTACTGCTGAAGGTATCACTGCGCTTCAAATGGATATCAAAATTGATGGTTTAAGTGAGCAAATCTTAAAAGAATCATTAGAACAAGCACGTGTGGGTAGATTACAAATTCTAGATCACATGAACAGCGTTATCGCTGAACCTCGTCAAGAAGTTTCTACATTTGCACCGAAAATTAAAGTTATTAAAATTAAACCTGAAAAAATTAAAGATGTTATTGGTTCAGGTGGTAAAGTTATCAATGAAATCATTGAAAAAACTGGTGTTAAAATTGATATTGAACAAAATGGTGATGTATTCATTTCTTCACCAGAAATTGAAGGAATTAATAAAGCAATTGAAATTATCGAAAATATTACTCGTGAAGCAGAAGTTGGTGAAATCTACTTAGCTGAAGTTAAACGTATTGAAAAATTCGGTGCTTTCGTTGAATTATTCCCAGGAGTTGATGCTCTAGTTCATATTTCTAAATTAGCTGAAGAAAGAGTAAATAAAGTTGAAGATGTTGTAAAAGTTGGAGACACTCTGAAAGTTAAAGTAATTAAAATTGATGAGAAAGGTCGAGTAGACGCAGCAGCTCATTTCTAGGAGAAATTTATGGAGTTATTTGAAAAAGAAAGACGTGGAATATATGTCTATTTTAAAAGTTTTAAAGACTTAAATAAATTGGAAAAATATGGGAACTTTATTTCTTATTCTAAAAGAGGAAGATACGCCTGTATATATGTTGATGAAAACAGATTAGGTAGTATAGTAGAAGAACTTAAGAAAAAGAAATTTGTAAAAAAAGTAGAATTATCAGGAATGTCTGACTTACATTTAAGTTTTGAGCATTTAGATAAAGATTTATAAACAAAATAAAAATATTAAAATAAGGGGGAAGTGTAAGCCATATTCTCCCTTATTTTAAAGATAACATTAATAAATACAGCATATTAGATATTTATTGCGAGGAAACATGAGAGTTATAGCAGGAAAATACAGATCTATAAAATTAAATGCTGTTGAAGGAATGAATACAAGACCGACAACAGATAAAATTAAAGAAAATTTATTCAATATGATAGATTGCTATGATTGTAAAGTATTAGACCTTTTTGGTGGAACAGGTGGCTTAGGAATAGAAGCATTAAGTCGTGGAGCGAAGCACACAACTTTTATTGATGGAAGTAATAATGCAATAAAGGTCATTAAAAGTAATATTGAAAAATGTAGAATAGATGCTACAGATTATTCTTTATATAGGAATGATTTCAAACGAGCATTGAAAATTTTCGGGAAAAAAGAAGAAAAATTTGATATTATTTTCCTAGATCCACCGTATGATAAAGGTTTAATAGACGAAGCATTACAATGTATTTTAGATAATAAACTATGTAATGATGAGGCGTTAGTTATTTGTGAAAAAAGCAATACAGAAAAAATCACTATTACTGATGAAAGACTTGAAGTGATAAAAGAAAAAGAGTATGGAATAACAGATATAGTAATCTTTGAATATATGGAGAAATAAAAATGAAACGAAAAATAGCGATTGTACCAGGTAGTTTTGATCCTATTACTTATGGACATATAGATATTATAAAACGTAGTTCAGAGTTATTTGATGAGATTATAGTAGCTATCTTGGTAAATCCTGACAAGAAATATTTATTTTCACTTGATGAAAGAGTGGAGATGATTGAAGAAACAATAAAAGATATTCCAAATGTTAGAGTGGATGCATTCTCAGGCTTATTAGTAAATTATGCAAAGAAGGTTGGTTCAAGTGTCATAGTTAGAGGTCTAAGAGCCGTATCCGACTTTGAATATGAGATGCAATTAACATTTATGAACAAAGCTTTGGATGAAGGAATTGAGACATTTTATATGATGGCTAATAAACAATATTCATTTATTAGTTCTAGTATTGTTAAAGGTGTTTCAGGTTTCGGAGCAGATTTATCTAAGTTTGTTCCTAAAAATGTAGAAGAGCGTTTGGAAATAAAGATGAAAGAGAGAGGATAAAGGTGAAAAAAATCCTATTTACTGGAGGTGGCTCGGCAGGTCATGTATCTGTAAATGTGGCTTTAATTCCAGAATTTAAAAAAAATGGGTATGAAATCTCTTATATCGGTAGTAAAACTGGTATAGAAAATGAGATGATAGGAAAGATTCCAGAAGTAAAATATTACAAAATAAGTTCAGGTAAATTAAGAAGATATTTTTCTTGGGAGAATTTTATAGATCCATTCAAAGTAATGAAAGGAATTGTAGATTCTTTATTAATATTAAAAAAAGAGAAACCAAATTTTGTTTTTTCAAAAGGTGGATTTGTTAGTGTTCCGGTTTGTGTGGCAGCTAAGCTACTAAGAATTCCAGTAGTCTTACATGAATCAGATTTAACTCCGGGACTTGCTAATAAAATTAATATTAAGTTCTGCAATCATATCTTTACAACTTTTGAAGATACGCAGAGGTTTTTACCGAAAAATAAGGCTAGTTTAATTGGTGCTATTGTAAGAGATGATATTTATACAGGAGATAGTCAAAAAGCTTATGAATTAACAGGTTTTAAAGAAGATAGACCTGTGTTATTAGTAATGGGTGGATCTCTAGGATCAAAAATTTTAAACGATTATATTTGGGATAATATTGATCAACTTACTGAAAAATATCAAATCGTTCACCTAGTTGGAAAAGGGCTATTAGATAACAATATAGATAAAGAAGGGTATAAACAATTCGAATTTTTATCAAAAGAATTGTTTGACGTACTAAAAATTACCGATTTTGTTATTTCAAGAGCTGGTGCAAATTCAATATATGAATTTTTAGCGTTGGAATTACCTCCGATTCTTGTTCCACTTGGAACTAATCAAAGTAGAGGAGATCAAATTGAAAATGCTAGATTCTTCGAAAAAAATGGATTTGCAAAAGTGGTTGTAGAAGAGGACTTCGCAACACTTCCTATTTCACAAATTGACGAATTTTATAATAATCTTGAAAATTATAAATATTCTATGCAAGTTTATAAAAATGAAAAACGTGTTATTAATGATGTAACAGATTTTTATAATAAGATATTAGAAAAAGTAGGAGGTGAAAAATAGGATGAAGAAATTGAGCGTACTTACGTATTTGAAGATATTAGTTTTCATAGTGTTAGCAGTTGTAGCAATAAAATTTCCAAATAATGATTTTGATAGAGTAATTGCTGATTTACTTGAAATAAAAGCTTTGGCGCAAATAGCTAAAATAATATCACTTGTTTTTAATGATAAGTTATTATTATTAATAATGATTTTATTAACAGGATTTTTAGTTTGGATAAAAGAGCTTAAGAAAGCTGTATTTATATTCTTTAGTGCAGGTTTCGGAGGATTCTTCTTAGCAGCATTCAAATATAGTATTCAAAGGGTTAGACCATTACCAGAACTTCATGATGGTTTTAGTTTCCCTAGTGGTCACTCTACTTTTGTAGCATTATTTTTCTTAGCATTACTTTTTGTAATTAATAAAAAAGAAATACTAACTGTAATTGCTACCTTTGCAATTATTGCAGTGCCAATTTCAAGAATGATTCTAGGTGCACATTTTATTAGTGATGTAACAGCGGGATTATTACTTGGAAGTATCATAGTTGATTTTATGAAAGTTTATTATGAAAATATCTATAATATATTAATGAGGGTATTAGGAAAGACAAATGAATAAATTTAAAAATAAAGAGGGGATAGTTGCACTTTGTTTAGCAATTGTACATTTTGCTCTATGGTATTACTTTGCTTATATTAAATTTGATGTAAATAATGTAAAATCATATAAGTATGTGTTAGGACTTCCCGAATGGTTTTTCTATAGTTCTATAGTAGTTAGTGTTTTGGTAATCATTTTAGTTATTATTTTAACAAATCTTTTACTAAATGATGAGATAAAAGAGGAGGAAAATAATGACAAATAATTTAGATTATAGAATATTAATTCTCTTTGTAACTATATTTTTAGGAATAATACTATTACCATTATTTATGAATTGTATTAGTAAAACAGAACAACATGGTGGTTTCTTTGAAAAATATTATTTAGCAGATAGAAAGGTAAGTGGTATTGTCTTAGCGATAACATTAATGTCTACTTATGGATCTGCTTCTACGTTTTTAGGAGGACCTGGTGTTGCTTATAAACTTGGTTATGGTTGGGTATTACTTGCTGTAATTCAAGTGGTAACAGGTTATTTCGTACTATTAGTTTTAGCTAAAAAGTTTAAAACAGCCGCACAAAAAATAAATGCAATAACTATAAGTGATTATTTAAAAAATAGATATGAATCTAAAGTAGTAGCTTTCATATCAACACTTGCTATGATTGTATTTTTAATTGCTGCGATGAGCGCCCAATGGGTAGGTGGAGCTAAGTTATTAGCAGCCTTCATGGGAATTGAGTATAAGACTGGTATTGTTCTTATCTCGGTAATTATTATATTCTGTGTAGTATTTGGTGGACTAAAAAATATACTAATAACAGATATGATTCAGGGATTAATAATGATTTTTTCTACGATAATTTTACTAATTGCAGTAATTAATTATGGTGGAGGTATTGATCAAATTACAGCCAACTTGTTCAACATAAATGAAAAAATACTAACTCCGTTTGGGGCAAATGGTAGTTTAACACCAAGCTATGTTAGTTCATTTTGGGTATTAGTCGGAGTAGGGGTTATTGGTATTCCACAAATTGCCATTAACTCGATGTTATATAAAAATAAACGTAGCTTAAAACAGTCTATAATTGTTGGATCAATTGTTATCTTTATAGTAATGTTTGGAGTTCATTTAATAGGAGTTATGGCAAGGGGAGTATTCCCAGATATTAAGGATTATGATTCAGTTATTCCGATAATAACGTTAAAAGTACTTCCTTGGTATTTAGCAGCGCTAGTTCTTGCAGCACCAATGGCAGCAATCATAACTACAGTAAATGCTCAATTCTTATTAATTTCATCTGCATTAATAAAGGATTTACTATTTAATAATAAATCCATTAAAGAAAAAATTACAGGTAAGAAAGTTCCTATCTTTGTATATGGTGTTAATATTCTTGTGATTCTATTGATAATGTTACTAAGTATGAGACCACCTAGTTTAATAGTAAATGTTAATCTATTTGCATTTGGAGGATTAGAAGCGACTTTTCTATGGCCAATTTTATTAGGATTGTATTGGAAAAAGGCTGAAAAATATGGAGCACTTAGTTCTATAGTTTTAGGATTAGTAAGTTATATACTTATAAAAACTGTATATGTGATTAAATTTATAGAACCAGTAGTGATTTCATTATCAATATCTTTAGTAGCTTTTGTAATAGTTTCATTATTAATGAGTAAAAAACAATTGAAAAAATAGTTATATTGTAATAAAATAAAAAATAAAGAGTAAGGAGGAATAAAAATGTCAAAAAAAGTTATAGTTAAACATACAGATGCTGAGAAATTCACTGTTAGTAATATGCTAACTGTGGGGAAAGAATATGAAGTAGTGAATGAAACAGAAGAATACATATTTGTAGTAGATAACAGTGGAAAAGTTGGCGGATACTACCACGATTATTTTGAAGAAGTAAAGTAATTCAAGGGGCAAAATAATGAAAAAAAATACTATAAAGAATACAGTGCTAGTTGTATTATTTATAATACTAGCGCCGCTTATTTTAGTAGGAGTTACTGCATTAGGAAATTCTCTTGGAGGAAAATCAAAAGATAAGGTAGTTCAAACAACAGAACAAACTGCAAAGGTTCCAGAAGAGACAAAAGCAGAAACTAATAAAGATATACCAAAAGCTAATGATTCAAAAGTAACTGAAGAAAATACTAATAAAAAAGAAACGTCAGCTAGTGAATCAAAAAATAGTGAATCAACAGGAGTAGTTAGTGCAACCCCTGTTGCAGGTCAAGATTATATTATAAAATCTGGAGATACTTTATTTACTATTGCTTCAAAAGCTTATGGAGAAGTTAATTCTCAAAGTGGTGTAGAAAAAATTAAAGAGGCAAATAATATTAGTAACAATAATATTGCAGCTGGACAAAAAATTCAAATACCGAAAATATAAAAAGAAATCATCTCATTTTTTAGAGATGATTTCTTTTTATATTATTTAATTCTACGTTTTGTAAAGATTGAGTAAATAATACTTATTACTAAGCCAACAAGTACTATTGAGATCGCTACATAAAATGCCTCTGTAAAATCACCGTTATTTTTAGCGGCTATTCCAGCAGCGTATTTAGGTGCAAAAAATGCAGCGGTAGAAAATCCTATAAAGACAATTCCATAGTTAACTCCCTGATTAATAGGTCCAAATGTTTTCATAACTAATGGAGCGAAAACTCCCATAATTCCACCAAAACATAGACCAAGGAGAACAAGACCGACTGTCAGACCAACGGTAGTTCTAATGTTAACTAGAGTTAATAATGAAATAGCAATTACCGAATATATTGCAATAAGAGTCTTCTCATGTCCTATTTTATCTGAAACAACGCCCCATACAACACGTCCGAAGGTATTTGAAAGAGCGTAAATACTAACAAAAGTTGCAGCAACTGAAGCAGTTAGTCCGAACATAGTTTGGCTTATTACTGATGCGTTTGATGCTACCATAAGTCCAGAGAATGCTCCAATAGCAAACATTGAAATAATAAAGTAAAATGATAAACTCATTAACATTTGCTTCCAATTTTTATTAGCAGCCTCTTGTTTAATTTCTGCAATAGGTTGTATCCAACCTTCAGGTTGATAATTTGCAGGAGCAACTTTTATGAAGAATAGAGCTATTATAATAATTACTAAGTATGCACTACCTAAGTAGATAAATGCATTATGAACCCCAAAATTAGCTATAAGATTATGAGCTATTGGAGCAGCGATAACACTAGCACCACCCATTGCTCCCGTTATTAAACCAGCAGCTAATCCCCTTTTATCTGGAAAGAATCTAAGCGCATTACTTATAATTCCAGAGTAAGCAAATGCTTGTCCAACTCCAGATAATACACCATAACTAAAATATAACATTCCTTTCGTAGTTGCAAATCCAGTAAGTATGAATCCAACAGCAAATAAGATTCCCCCTAAAATAATAGAGATATTCGCTCTTCCTTTATCAGTAATAAATCCTCCAAGAATAGTGGGGATAGGAGCAATAGCTGCGTTAATAGTAAATGCTAGCATTACATCGGGCATACTCCATCCTTTCGATACACTTAGAGGCTTTGCAAAAACACTAAAAGAATATAGTGAACCTGCACATAGTAAAATTGCCATTGAGGCGATTAAGACAGTCCATCTTGTATTTTTATTCATTTAATCATCCTTTCGAAATAATTTATTTATGTAAAGTAATATGTTAACATTAAAAATTCGGCTAATCAATAGATTAGTCGAATTTTTATGAATATATAATAAAGATTTCAATAAAATTAGCTATTATTTAAATCATTATTTAGCAATTCTAATTTTTCTATTAAAATATCAATTTGCTCATCTGAGAGACTTAAGCTTAGCCTAATATAATTTTCACCACCGTGACCGAATACATGTCCAGGCATAGTAACAATTCTATATTTTTTTAATAATAATTCAAAGAAACTTTGACTATCATATCCATTTTTAACTTCTAACCAGATGAAAATTCCACCTTCAGGTTTAAAATAGGAATATCCTAGTTCATCAAGTTTTGCAGTAATTTTATCTATTCTTTTTGTATAAGTTTCTTTTATATGTCCTGTTAAAAGGTTATGATTTTTTAATGCAGTTACTACTGTATCTTGAATTGCCCCGTAAATATTAGCATGGAATATTGTATTATATTCTTTTAGACCACGAATTATTTCTTTATTACCTACTGCAAAACCGATTCTTAGACCTGAAATTGAAAAATTCTTAGAAAACGAGAAAAATTCAACTCCCACTTCTTTAGCTCCAGTAGTTTGCATAAATGCAGGAGAATATCCGTCTTTATAGTAGAAGTCCGAATATGCATGATCTTGAAGTACCACTATATTGTGTTCTCTTGCCCAAGTTACAGTTTCTTTATAAAATTCTTTTGTAGCAACAGCTCCAATAGGGTTTGAAGGATAGTTAAGAAATATAAGTTTAGCATCTTTAACTAATTTTTCAGGAATGTCAGAGTAATCGACTAAATAATTATTTTCTTGTTTTAATTCTATTTCTTCATATTTAGCTTGAGCTAAAGCAATTCCTTGAATATAATCAGGATAACTTGGTACCGGTAATAATACAGTATCATTTGGATTAAGAAGTACCGAAGGAATACTAGATAATCCAGATTTAGTCCCAAATACTAAAGCAATTTCTTCTTTAGGATCTGCATCGATATTATATTTTTCTTTAAGCCAATGTGAAATTTCATTAAGTAATGTTGCTTTTCCATCAAATGCTCCATATCTCATGTTTTCAGGTTTTCTTATAGCTATTTCTAATTCTTTAAGTAAAAGTTCAGGGGTATCAGAGTCTGGAACTCCGATACCCGCATTTAATAATGGATTACCACTTGAACTTTCCTCAGAGATTAATTTGAAAATAGGATAGAATACATTTTCAGGAATATTTTTAATTGTATTTGATAATTCAATTTTCATAATTAATCACTTCCTTGTTAATTATTTTCCAGGTTTGTCAAATCCTTTGAAATCTTTGTTAATGATTTCATCAAATTCTTTAGATTGAACGATTTCTACTAAATCTTTAGCAAATTGTTTATCTTTGTTTGCTGTAGTTACAACAACATTGTTACGGTTGTTTTCGTTCATTTTTTCTAAGATTAGTGCTTTTGTTAAATCAAATTTAGCAGCAAGTGCGAAGTTACCAGGGACTGCAGCAAGAGTAGTACTGCTTAATGATCTAGCAAGTTGACCAGCTTCTAATTCTGTAAATTTAAGTTTTTTAGGATTTTCTACTACATCATTTTTAGTGATTTTTAGTACATCAGTATTAGGTTTAATTTTGATTAAATCAGCAGCAGCTAATAATGCATAAGCACGAGCAGCGTTTGAAGGGTCGTTTGGAAGAGTTACTTCAGCACCTTCTGGTAAATCTTTAAGATCTTTAACTTTATCAGAATATAATCCCATTGGTGCAGTTGGAACAGGAGCAAGAGCTGTTAAGTCCATTCCATTTTGTTCAGCAAATTTTTTCATGTAAATTTTGTGTTGGAATAAGTTTGCATCTAGTTCACCACTGTTTAACGCTTTGTTAGGTTGGATGTAATCTGAGAATTCAGTAACTTTAACTGTATATCCTTTTTTTTCAAGAAGTGGTTTAAGTGCTTTGTTAACCATGTCAGCATAAGGACCAGATGTTGCACCAATTTTTACTTCTTTTTTCTCTCCACCGTTATTATTGTTTGAGCTTGTAGCTCCACAAGCAGCTAATGTAATAGCTAAAAACGCTGTAAAAACAACTGTTAATATTTTTTTTAGTTTATTCATAAATATAAATCTCCTTTAAATTAATTTTTTTTGAATTTTTTTGAAATTGAATTTCCTATATATTGTGTAATTTGGACTAAGATAATTAATAGAATTACTGTAATCCACATTGTAAAGTTATCAAAACGATAATAACCATATCTGATGGCAAGGTCTCCGATTCCACCACCACCAACAACACCAGCCATTGCAGAAAAAGCAATTAAGTTGATTAATGTCAGTGTAATTGATTGAATAATTCCGAACATAGCCTCAGGTATTAATACTTCTTTAACTATTAATTTTAGAGAAGCACCAGAAGCAACTGCTGACTCGATAACTCCGTAGTCTATTTCATTTAGAGAAGTATCAACTAGTCTCGTAAATAGAGGAATAGCTGCAACTGTAAGTGGCACTATTGCTCCAGTAGGTCCAGTTGATTTTCCTAATAAAAATAGAGTAAATGGTATTAAGAATACCAAAAGAATAATAAATGGAATAGAACGAATTGTATTAACTAGAAAATCTACCGTTTTATAAATAATAACATTTTTAAATAGCAGTCTATTGCTAGTTAAAAATAAGACTACTCCTAAAAATAATCCAACTATTACTGTAATTATAATTGAAACACTTATCATATATAACGAATCGGCAAATGATTTAATTAATTCTGGTTGTAAATTTTTCCATTGTTCTATTAAACTTAGATTATTTTCCATATACATTCACCTCCACATCATTAACTTGATCAATTAAGTGCTTTACAAATTTCTCTGTATTATCAGACTCTCCAACTACTGAAAAAGTTAAACTTCCTAACTGTTTATTTTGAATGTATTCAATTCGACCAGCAAGTATGTTAGTAGTAACATTATATTTATTTGCTAAAGTCTGAATTAAAGGTTCTTTAGTAGCTTCACCTTTAAAAATAACCCTTATGATAGTTTCATTTTTATAATGTTCAGCAAGATGTTCTTCAAAATCTTCGTCATTGTGTAAATTAGCTATAAATTCTTGCATTAATTTCGTTTTAGGATTTGAGAAAATCTCATAAACAGAATTTAATTCAATAATTTCACCATTCTCCATTACGGCTACATTATCACAGATCTGTTTAATAACTTCCATTTCATGAGTAACAAGAATAATTGTAATTCCCAACTTACGATTAATTTCCTTCAATAAAGACAAAATTTGCTTAGTTGTAACAGGATCTAATGCACTCGTTGCTTCATCACAAAGTAATAATTTGGGATTATTCGCAAGAGCTTTAGCAATACCAACACGTTGTTTTTGACCACCTGAAAGTTGACTTGGATAAACATTTTTTTTATCAGAAAGTCCTACAAGTTCTAACAATTCATCAATTCTTTTCGGAATATCTTTTGAATCTACATCACCAGCTTTTAAATTGAATGCAACATTTTCACCTACAGTCTTTGAACTTAGTAGATTGAACTGTTGGAAAATCATTCCGATTTTTTGCCTATAAGAGCGTAAATCCTTTCTATTAAGTTTGTTAACAACTTGATTATCAACGATTACTTCTCCTTCAGAAGGAGTTTCTAGTAAGTTAAGGCATCGTAGTAAGGTACTTTTTCCAGCACCAGAGTAGCCGATAATTCCAAATATTTCACCAGCTTTTACATGTAGATTAGTAGGTTTAAGTGCTTGAATTTCTTTACCTTTTTGATAGAAGGTTTTACTAACGTTATTAAGATTAATCATATATTTCTCCTTTCTTTATAATAAAAAGACGCACTCTAGCTTTTGCTAAAGGACGTCTTAACGTGTTACCACCTTTATTTATACAATAATCACTTATTGTACCTTAGTAAGTTACAAACATAACTTTTGCTATAACGGGCAATACCGTAGTAAAAACTATATGCTCAAAGTCCATTTCTCTTACTCCTAACTATTCTCTTTCACCAACCGAGAACTCTCTAAAAGTAGATAGTAAGATTCTACTCATCAACGCATTAATTGTTAATGACTATATTCTAGCATAAATTTTCTGACAATGCAATATAAAAATTCAAAACTTCATATAAAAAAAGTTAATTTTCGGGATAATAATCATCTTTAATTAAGAAAATTGTGATTTTGTTATAATAGTTAAAATGCTTAATATGGTTAGTTACCTTATAAAATTATTAATATATTGGAATACAAAATTTATTAAAAGTTTGTTGCATTAAGCCTTTTATGATATAATGAAGTGTGTTACATAGGAGGAATTATGTTTAAATTTTTTAGAAAAAATGAATTAGTGGAAAAAAATGACAAACAAGAGTTGAAAAAAATTCCGACACACGTTGCTATCATAATGGATGGTAATGGACGTTGGGCTAAAAAAAGAAATATGCCTAGAGTTAAGGGGCATTATGAAGGAATGCAAACTGTAAAAAAAATAACAAAATATGCTTCTAAATTAGGAGTTAAATATTTAACATTATATGCTTTTTCTACAGAAAATTGGGCGAGACCTAAAGAAGAAGTTAGTTATTTAATGGATCTTCCTGAAAAGATGTTCAGTAGTTTTATGCCAGAACTTATGGAAAATAATGTAAAAGTTGAAGTCATAGGTGTTGTAGAAAAATTACCAGAAAACACAAGAAAAGCAGTAAATGATGCAATAGAACAGACAAAAAATAATACTGGATTAAAGTTAATTTTTGCATTGAACTATGGTTCTAAAGATGAGATGTTAAGAGCTATTAAGCAAATTGCTAAAGATGTTCAAGATAATAAATATAGTGCAGATGAAATTTCTGAAGTTCATGTAAGTGAAAATCTATTTACGGCTAATACTCCAGATCCAGATTTACTAATTAGAACTTCGGGAGAACAAAGAATTTCAAACTTTTTACTTTGGCAAATTGCTTATAGTGAATTTTTATTCACTAAAGTTGCATGGCCAGACTTTACAGAAGAAGAGTTTTATCGAGCTTTATTAGAATATCAAAGTAGAGATAGAAGGTTTGGAGGATTAAATGAAGACTAGGGTAATAACTGCCATAGTGGCATTAATTGTTTTCCTACCATTACTATTTTTAGGTGGAGATTATTTCAAATTTACAACATTCGCACTTGGTGTGATGGCTATGTATGAAATAGTAAGAATGACTTTTAAAGAAACAAATATAGTAGTTTTAGGGGTATCTTCTTTAGCAGGTGCATTGTTATTTTTACATGAAGAGATTTCACAGTTACAAGTATATGGTTTACTATTTTTAATTTTAGTTGGTATGTTAGCGACTGTAGTTGCAACAGGTCATAAAATTAAATTAGTTGAAATTGGTTCGATTATATTTATAACTGCATATATTTTTATAGGATTTTATTGTTTGTTTATGATAAGAGACTTGAGCTTATCGCATGTAGCTTACTTATTACTTACAATTTGGTTTACTGATAGTTTTGCCTATTTTGGAGGAATGAAGTTTGGTAAGAATAAACTTTCACCAAAAATAAGTCCTAACAAATCCATTGAAGGTTCAGTAATAGGTAGTCTATCATCAATAGTAATAGCATTATTGTTTTTCTATACAACTGATGTATTTTCAAGTTTATCAGTTGCGATTGTTGTAACCTTAGTAGTAAGTGTCATCGGTCAATTTGGTGATTTAATTGAATCAGCATATAAGAGAGAATATCAAGTAAAAGATAGTAGTAATTTATTACCAGGGCATGGTGGTATTTTTGACAGATTTGATTCTGTAATATTATCAGCACCATGTTTAATAATTTTACTAAATATATTTTAGAGGATAGAAAGGAGTATTAGATGCAAGGTATTATAGCATTTATATTAATATTTTTTGTGGTAGTAACTATTCACGAATTTGGTCATTTTATAGTTGCGAAAAGAGCAGGAATATTGTGCCAAGAATTTGCAATAGGAATGGGACCTAAAATATTTCATAAAAAAATTGGAGAGACTAACTTTACAATAAGACTTCTTCCTGTAGGTGGATATGTAAAAATGCCAGACAATGTTTTTGATTTTAACAATGACGTGTCGGTATATGATCTAAAAAAAGGAATGAAAGTTAGTTTAAAATTAGATGAAAATGATAAGGTCGAAAAAATAGTTTTAGATAAAAGCAATGACATGGATTTACTTCCATTAGAATTAAATGAATTTGATTTAACTGAAAAATTATTTGTAGAAGGTTTTGTTGGTGATAAAATTGAACGCTATGAAGTAAGAAAAGATGCATGCGTTGCATTTGGTGGAATGGAAGAGCAAATTGCACCAGTTGAAAGAATGTTTTCTTCTCATTCATGGGGGAAAAAATTCTGGACATTATTTGCAGGACCATTAATGAACTTTATATTAGCACTAGTAATTTTCTTAGGTATTTCAATTTATAGTGGAGTTCCATCAAATACTACTCGCTTAGGTGAATTAGCATCTAATTACCCAGCTTACTCTTCTGGATTAAAACAAGGAGATGTAGTTGAGCAGGTGAATGGTAAGAGTGTTACTACATGGAAAGAAATGACTAATGAGATAGTAAATTCTAATGGAGCTGAGCTTACTTTAAAAGTTTCTCGTGACGGTTCACAACAAGAAATTAAAGTTACACCAAAAGAAGAAATAACTGTGAAAAAAGGTAAAGAAGTTAAAACATATAAACTTGGAATAGACCCAGCTTATGAGAAAGACTTAGCGGGTTCTATTAAGAGTGGTTTTGAACAAACTCTATATTACGGAACAGCGATTTTCATGGGAATTATTAATCTGTTTGCTTCATTATTTAGTGGTGGATTTAGTCTAAACCAACTTGGTGGTCCTGTAGCGATTTATGAAATGTCTTCTGCAGCTGCACAGAGTGGTTTAATTACAACATTAAAATGGACAGGAATTTTAAGTGTTAACTTAGGTCTTATGAACTTAATTCCTATTCCAGTTCTTGATGGTGGTCGTATCATATTTGTAATTTATGAAGCAATTTTCAAAAAGCCAATTAATAAAAAAGCTCAATATTACTTAACTGTGGTGTTTGGATTATTAATGGTTGCGTTGATGTTAGCAGTAACATGGAATGATATCCAAAGATTATTTGGGAAATAGATAATATTTATAGCGAGAAGTTAATTTTACTTCTCGTTTTTTATATCTCTAAAAGAAAAGTTAATTTTAAAAATTTTAAGTATAAATTTTGTAATTTATAGTTCAGTTTATTTAATAGGGAATACCCTTTTAAAAATATTCTATATGAGAACTCACAAACGTAATTGTATATTGAAATCTATAGGTGACTCGGCAAAATAGATTACTTCAAAATAACGATTTTCGAGTCACTCCCATTTTTTATATGATGTTTTAAATTTAATTCATTGCTGTAATCTTTATTTAGTAGTGATTGAATATAGGAAGATTTAATATTTGCTACTAATTTAATTGTTTTTAATATATAATATAATAGAGAATATATAGAAAAAGGTGATAATATGGTTAAATTTTTACATACTGCTGATTGGCATATTGGAAGAAAATTACAAGGAAAAGATTTATTAGAAGATCAGCAAGGTGTGTTAGATAATCTAATAACTGAAATGAAGAAAATCAATCCTGATTTTTTAATTATTGCAGGGGATTTATATGATAGAAGTGTCCCTAGTAAAGAAGCTACTGCACTCCTACAAGAACTTTTAGTTAAAATTAATATAGAGTGTAATGTGCCAATTTTTGCTATTAGCGGAAATCATGATAGCAGGGAAAGACTAGCGATTGGGGATGCTTGGTTTAGTAAACATAAATTTTATCTTCACACAAGATTAGAGCAAGCTTTTGATAAGCTTTCTTATGAAGATGCTGATATATATTTATTACCATATTTTGAACCTTTTGAAGCGAGAGAATATTTTGAAGATGCTACATTAACAACGCATAATGCAGCAACTAAAAGAGTAATTGATGAAATTTATAAAAATTTAGATACGAATAAGACTAATATTTTAGTAGCTCATACTTTTGTTTCTGGTGGATTAGAGACCGATTCTGAAAGAGAAATATCTGTAGGAACTGTTGAAAATGTGGCTGTGGAAGTATTTGATAAGTTTGATTATGTAGCTCTAGGTCATCTTCATAATCCAAATGCAATAAAAGAGGAACGTTTGAAATATAGTGGAAGTCCAATGGCGTACTCATTTTCTGAAGCTTCCCAAACTAAAGGAATGAGGCTTGTAGAGGTAACAAAAGAAAGTTATAGTGAAGAGTTTATTCCATTAAAACAAAAAAGAAAGCTACATAATATTAGTGCATCTTATGAAGAAGTTTTAACGAAAGAATTTCAACAAAATTATGATTGTAAAAATGATTATTTTAGTATGGAGCTCAGCAATCTAGAGGGAATAACAGATCCGTTACCTAGAATTAAAGAATATTATCCTAATACTCTGATACTAAAGCAAAAAAGAAATACTAGTATCGATAATGAAGTAAAATTAGATAGAGAGATGCTAACTAAGAGTCCATTACAGTTAATAGAGGGATTCTATAATGAACAAACCGGTAGTGAATTAACTGAAGGTCAAAAACAAGTACTGGTAAACATTATAGATAAGGTGAATCAAGATGAAACCAATTAGATTAGAATTAAAAGAATTTGGTCCATATAAGAACGAAATAATAGAATGGGATAAAATAATAAATGAACCGATATTTCTAATTACAGGGAAAACTGGTTCAGGGAAATCAACATTATTTGATGCTATTACTTATGCATTATACAATAAGACAACCGGAGGAAAAGACATAGCCTCACTAAGAACGAAGACAGCCTTGGATAAGGACAAAACACAGGTTAACTTTGATTTTGAATTAAGTGGAAAAAAATATAGAATAGAGAGAACTCTGGCTTATTTGAAGGCTGGTAATAAAAACTTAACTTCGGGGAAAGTTGCTTTAATGCAATATGATGATGAAAAATTAGAAGTAATCGCTACAAAAGAACAAGAGGTAAAAGAAAAGGTAGAAGAATTGATAGGTTTAGATGATAAGCAATTTTGTCAAATAATTATCTTACCTCAAGGGAAATTTAAAGAGTTCTTATTGTCGAAATCGAGTGAGAAAAAAGAAACTTTGAGATCATTATTTAATACTTACTTCTATCAAAAATTCGTGGATCAATTACAAGAACAAGCCAAAAAATTAGATAGTTCACATAAGCAAAAAGAAAAAGAGTTAATTACTAGATTTGAACAGTTTGATATTGAGGAAGAACTTACAAAGTTTGAATATTTAAAAGACGAAAATTTTGAAGAAATAAAGAATATTATTCATTCGCAAGAAGAAACTATAAAAAATGAGAAAAAAGAATTATTAAAATTAGAACGCAGTTTTTCTAAAGAAAAAGAGAAATTTATAGAATTAAGTAAGCTCAATGATAAATTCACTCAACTTAGAAGTAATAAGTCTGAACTAGAAAAATTAAGTGAAAAAGAAGATTATTATGGTAAACTTAGACTAGAAGTAGAGAAGTTAAAAGAGTTACAAAAGAGTAAAGATAAGATTATAGAGTACGCTTCTTTATTAACTAAGAAAATGCAGTTGAAGAAACTTGAAGAAGCTTTATTAAATGAGGAAGATAAATACAAATTAGATTTAGATACTAATAAGAAATTAGCATTAGAATTAAATGCACAAAAAACTGATATAGAAGAACTTAGAAAGGAAACTATTGATTATAAGTTTTTCTATAATAATTTTGATGAAATAGCTTCTGCTAAAACTAATATTGAAATATATAGCAAAAAATTAAAAGAGCTTGTTTTGAAAAAAGAAACTTTTAGTGAATTAGAATCTAATATAAAAGATGAAAAAGAAGGTCATTTAGAACTTAACGAGGAGAAGAATATACTAGAAAGCGGTATAGGTAAGTTAAAATTAGAAATTTTAAAGAAAGAACAAGAGGTTGAAAAGTTCGAAGAATACAACAATAGGTTATCGGAATTAAACGAAAAAAAATCAAAACTTGATTCAGATAAAAAACAATTAGAAGACTTGAGAATAGATAAGGAAAAACTGGAGAAAGAGTTCTTATTGTTAAATAAAAATAAAGAACAAGAAATTTTAAATGATTTTCTATTGAAATTGCATAAGGGGGATGATTGTCCTTTATGTAAACAAAAAATTGAACACTTACCAGAAATCCCTAACTTAGTTGTGATTGATGATAATATAGAAAATTCACTTCAAAAAATTAATAAGGATATAATTCAACTAGAAACTCTTATTGAAAAAAATGAAGAAGATATAGAACAATTAAGTAAGATTTTAAAAAATCAAGAAGAGATTATAAACTTTAAATCTAAGGAAGAACTATCACAATTAGAAGATGAATTAAAGGTTGAGAATCCCAATTTAACTGAGGTTAGTAAAAAAATCAAAGTATCAGAGGATAAAATTAAGGGACTTTCTCAAGAAATAGAAGAACTTTCAGAGTTATTTAAAAATGAAGATGATATTAAACAAAAACATCTAGAAGCAAAAAATAAAATCGAACAATTTGAAAAAAATGTGAAAGTAGAGTTAGATGAGTTTGCAGGTTATTATGAGAAAATACAATCTCAGGTTGAAGAGTTTGATAATACCTACAACGTTCTACAAAATAATAGTAATGAACTATTGGTGAGAAAAACAAAACTAGAAACAGAACAGAAAAATAATAAGACGAATTTACTAGAAGTTAGTAAAAGAATAGAAAATATTGTTGATAGTTTCACTAATTCTAAGCTTAATAAGTATTACGTAACCTTAGAAATGGCAGAAGAAGATATCGAGAAATTGAATAATTTAGAAGACTATGAATCTCAGATTAATAAATTTGAAGATACTAAGAAAATTATAGTAAACTCAATAGAAAAATTTGAAGAAGAGTTAAAAGAGTTAAATCAACCAGATTTAGAAGAAGAGCAACAGAAACTACAAAATATTGAATCTCAAGTTAATGATTTTATAGAAAAAGTTGCAATTCTTAATACAAGATTAGAAAATAATAAGAAATTATATAAAAAAATTCATATTGAGTATATTGAACTTTTAGAATCATCTAAAGAGATAAGAGAAATCATAGCATTTAGTGATGTTGTCAGCGGAAAAACTGAAAATAGAAAATCATTAGAAACGTACGTTCAAGGATATTATCTAGACTTGATTCTAGTTGCGGGAACTAAAAGATTATTGCAGATGACAAATGACAGATATAGATTCATTAGACGTGATGAAAAATCAAAAGGTGGAGGACTTCAAGGATTAGAGATAGAAATACATGATATTTATCTAAATAGCACTCGTATTATTAGCTCTCTTTCTGGAGGAGAATTATTCTTAGCTTCTTTAGCTCTCGCTTTAGGGTTAGCCGAAGTTATTCAAAATGAGAGCGGAGGAATATCACTTGAGACTATCTTTATCGATGAAGGATTTGGATCATTAGATGCTGAAACACTTGATATTGCACTAACAACGCTAATAGATTTACAATCGTACGGAAGAAATATCGGTATTATTTCACATGTCAGTGAGCTAAAAGAAAGAATTAGACCAAAGGTAGAAGTCTATTCTAAAGATAATTATGCGAAGATTAAAATGACTGGAATATAAGGTGATATAAAAAGAAAGGAGAAAACATGAACTTAGAATTATTAATTGGTTCAAGTGGTGTAGGGAAAACGAACTACATATTAAATGATATCGAGTTAAATAGAGATAACCATAAAATAATTGTATTAACTCCGGAACAGAACAGTTTTAACTTTGAAAAAATATTATGTGATAAGTTCGGTGGTACTTTTAATATTGATGTTATGAATTTCTCAAGTCTAACTAGAAGACTATCAAAACAATTGGGAATGGATAATCTTAGTAGATTAGGAGATAATATTAAGCCATTTTACTTTTATAAAGCTGCCAAGAACTTAGAAAGTAGTGGAAATTTTTTAGTTAAAAGAATTATACAAGATGTTAATTTTATAAAAGTTGTAGAAGAAATTATAAATGAATTAAAAGAGTATAAGGTAAGCATTAATTTATTAGAGGAGTATTTAGAGAAAAATACTAATCTTGAAAGTAGTCATAGAGAAAAATTAGAAGCTATTTTAGAAATATATGTCGAATATTCGAGATTATTAAAGGAGCAGGGAATTTTTGATAAAGTAGATTATATAACTGAATTATTATTGTATCTAGAATATATAGATTTAAGTGACTATATTTTTTATGTAGATGCTTACTATAACTTCACAGCACAGGAATATTATTATATTGAAAAACTTGCCCAGAAGTCTAAAAAGTTAATAATTAGTGTTATAAGTGATGCAAATAGATATTTTAATTTTGATTTGTCGCAATTACTCCAAGGTTACGAACTAGAAAAGATGAAATATAATGATTTTTATCTATCTGATTTATATAGTGAAGAGAAATATAAGCTTGATATTTTTAGAAAATCTCATGAGATTGTTGCTAGTATGAATGAAATAGTGAAAAGTAATAATGATGTGAACTTTTCTGTAGTAGCCTTTGTAAAAAAGGAAGAGATAAATACTCTGAAATTTAAAATAAAAGATAATAATGTAGAGGAATATGAAGTTCTAGAAACTCATAAAGGTCGCTTCAATGGGATTTCTAATGATGTTCTTACTGATAAATATTATAAAAACTTCATAGCGCAGTATGAGATTGATGATAGTATTGAGATTATATGTGCAAAAAATAAGGAGTTAGAGGTTAAACAAATTGCTCGTGAGATTGTGAAACTAAATCATAATAATATTAACCAAAATGAGATAGCAATTCTTTATCGTGATAATACATATGAAAATTATTTGAATATTTTTAAAGATTATAATTTAGAGGTTCATTTAGATAAAAATATAGAAACTAGCAATCATCGTTTAGTTAAGTTTATACAAGAAACACTATATTTTGATGAAGGTAGTTTTAAAACTAGATTATTAAATTTACTGAAAACTAGGTTAACGAATTTTGAGAACATTTATCGACAAAAAGCTATTGCACATGTTTTACTAGGAGATTCAAATATTGATGAAAAACAACTAGAAAACGATATTGCAGAGTTAGATGAAACAGTTATAAAGGATAAATTTGCAATTAGTGATTTAGTAAAAAATCTTGGAAGAAAATATGGATATAGCGATTTATTAGAAAAAGTTAGGGTAATTTCAATAGATGATCTTGAACATATACTAAATGAAAAACTGGTAAATATGCATAGTGATATTTTAAAAGATTACTTTATTGAAAAGACGACAAAACATACGACTGAACAGCTTGAAATTTGTAGACAAGTTTTATTAGAACTTATTAATAAGGTTTCAGAAGTTTCAGCTAAGAATAATCTTCAAGCTAAGAGATATATAAAAAAATTAGCGGATATTTTTGAGCATTGTAAGATTAAAATGTATCTTGATAAAGAAGATGGCGAGTATGATAATATCGAAGAGCTAAAAATTGACAGTATAGATAGGCAAGTTTACAAAAAAGTTCTTGAATATATTAATGATATAAATGAGAACTTCGGTAGTGAAAAGTTTGAGTATAATAAATTTGTAACTCTATTTAATACTGGATTAACATCTATTAAGTATCGTTCAATACCAGAAATAAATAATTCTATTATTATGTCTACTATGGATTTAGCAAAAGTAGAAAATAAAAAAGTTGTTTTTATCTTAGGATTTAATAAAGATGTATTGCCAGTATCTAAGAGTTCAGGGTTAATAGACGATAAAGATAAAGAGAGATTAATTAATGATGCTATCTTTTTATCACCGACAAAAGAAGCGGCGCTTATAGATGAAGAGTTTGTAGCTTATATTGCTATGACAAGAGCTCAAGAAAAAACATATATAAGTTACAGCTTACTTGATAAAAGTTTTAAAGAAAATTTTGCATCTCCATACTTGAATACAGTGAAATCTCTATTCCCAGAATTAGAAGAAAAGCAAACTTCAAAAATTTTAGAGTTTTCTATTGCTGATTATAATTACTATTTAGAAAATATTTCAGAAATAGTTTCATCTAAGGAATTTAATTATTTATTCGCAAAAATTTATCGCAGATTTATGGAAGTGAAAGATAGTAAGACAAAAGAAGTTGAGGTTTTAGTTGAACTTATGATTAAGTTTTTAGAGCAGTATCAACTTACATCAGTAGATGAAAATTATGAAAATTATGAAGTTCTTGATGAATTAAATGATAGGGTATTTTTCTCTAATGATACTAGTATTAAAAATTATTTATCTAAAATAATTAGAGATTATAAGTTTGAGCTTAATCGTGGACACATTGATGAATTTTTAGAAGTTAAGAAAGATAGTTTTTCTAAGTTTAGTATTTCAAAAATTTCTGATTTTGAAAGAAATCCATATCAATTCTTTGTTAAACGAGTACTTGGTATTGCTGAAGAAAGGGATATTGATATAGACAGTCTTGTTACCGGGAAATTCTTCCATGCAGTAATGTCAGAAAAGAAAATTACTAGTTTTATTGCTGAATGTGGAAATAAATTTGATATAGACAAGCTAAAAGATGAAGATATTATAAAGAGATTTAATATTAAAGAAATCTTGAATGATGTTATTTATTCAAGTGATAACAAAGATATATTAGAAGCCTTGCAGTTGATAGAATTATTAAACACTCATAAGTATATTTTTAATAATATGATTCTAAGACTTGAACTAGCCGTAGCAATAGAAATAAAATATTTTGCTTTAACGAGATTTATGCCAACGTTCTTAGAAAGACAATTTAGTCTGGAAATTGTAGACAATGTTATTACATGTGAAAATGAAGAGACTGGTGAAATTAATAAGAAAGAACTGAAACAGAAATATAATATACCACCAATTAAATTTACAGGGGTAATTGATAGGGTTGATGTAAATGGAAAAAATATTTCAATAATAGATTATAAGAGTAGTCAAAGCGATTTTTCTTTAGACAGTTTAGAATTAGGATTTATTTCTCAAATTTTGACTTATGCATTGGCATGTGAAATGATGTTTGGTAAAAATTCAGAAGATATCTTAGGAATATTTTATAGAGAAATAGCAAAATTAGGGAAAGATTTAAAGACATACAGATTAAGAGGGTTAGCTAATAGTGATCTAATATTAGATGATGAATTTTATGAAAAAGCACCGGATATTATGTATATTAGAACAACGAAAGCTAAAAAGATTCACGGAGCGGATAGTCATAAGGCGTTCACGAGTCCTGAACTTGAAAAATTAGTTAATAAGAATCTAGATAACATAATGAAACTATTAGAGAAAATCATTGCATTTGATTTTTCTTTGGATAATTATGAAATTGATAATCAGTATTGCACAGAAAAACAAACTTTATTTAATTTTGCAAGTAATAGTGATACGCGTTTGAACTACAGGGAAATCGTTGAACTTAAGCCGAAAGAATTAAAAGAAAAGATACTTAATGACTTAAGATAATCCCGGTTTAGAAAAATTTTATGAAAATTGATTTGTTGTTTTGAAAATAAAAAGCAACAAATCAATTTTTTTTTATAATTTTTTCTATTTTTTAATCACATTTGACAAGTTTTATATTATAATAGTATAAGGAATATAATGTCAGCTTTTAAATCAAGTTATTTGTATTGATTAACTTGAGTTGAAATATGCTAACGAATAGATATAGAGGCAAGGATAAAATAAATATGAAATTAACTTTTTTTGAAAAACTAGAACAGTATAAAAATAGTTCTAAAGAAGTATATATTAATAATATATATCAGAATGAAAATTTAACGTATAAAAATTTAATAGAGTATTCAGATAGACTTGCGTTTTATCTTGAAGAAAAATTAGGAGAAAATAAAAATCCTATAGTAGTGTACGGACATAAACATCCATTTATGTTAGTATACTTCTTAGCATGTGTAAAATCAGGAAGAGCATTCTGTCCAGTAGATATAAACACACCAAAAGAAAGAGTAGAAGAAATAGTAGAAACAACAGATTCTAAAATAGTACTAGTCACAGAAGAAATAGAGCTAACTAGAGAGGTGCTAGATGTTAAGTCTGCTAAAGAGATAATATTGAGTACTCAAAATGCTATTTCAAAAGAAAGCTGTGTGAAAGACGAAGATATATTCTATATAATTTTCACATCAGGAAGTACAGGAAAACCAAAAGGAGTATGTATCACATACAATAACCTAAATAACTTCTTGCACTGGTACACAGGATACTATGATGAGAAAGAAGAACTAGTATTTTTAGGACATCCACCATTCTCATTTGATTTATCGGTAATGTCATTATGGCCAAGTATTTATCTAGGAGCTTCATTAGTGCAGATAGATAAAAAGCACCAAGAAAACTTCAAAGTAATGTTTGAAGAGTTAAATAAATCAAATGCAACGATATGGATTTCAACACCATCATTTATAGAAATGTGTTTCATAGATAAAAACTTCAATCAAAGCCTAATGCCGAAGGTAAAACAATTTGTCTTTTGTGGAGAAAAACTATTCAGCACAACAGTAGAAAAAATCCACCAAAATTTTGAAGATGCACAGGTAATAAATACTTATGGACCAACAGAATCAACAGTAATGGTCACATGGGTAGAAATAACAAAAGAAGTAAATGAAAAATACTATGAGAACCTACCAGTAGGAGAAGTAAAATGGGGAACAGAAGTACACCTGGCAAATCCAGATGAAGAAAACAAAGGTGAAATAGTAATCACAGGAAACACAGTTGCAAAAGGATATTTCAAAAATGACGCTATAACAAACGAAAAATTTGGTCTAGGAGAAGTAGATGGAAAAGAAGAAAGAAGTTACCTAACAGGAGACTTAGGGTACTTCAAAGACGGTATGCTGTTTTGTGAAGGACGCATAGACTTCCAGGTAAAACTACATGGACACAGAATAGAACTTGAAGACATAGATAATAATCTATTAAAAAATAAAAAAATACGACAAGCAGCGACAGTACCAAGCTATGAAGACGGAAAAGTAAAAGCCCTGACATCATTTGTAGTGTACACTGAAGAAATAGAAAAACGCTTCGAAGTAACAAAACAAATAAAACAAGAACTAAAAAAATTAGTGCCAGAATATATGATACCTAAAAAAATAGTATTCCTAGAAGAAATGCCACTAAACAATAACGGTAAAATAGATAAGAAAAAGTTAAAGGAGTTAGTATAGAATGAGCTACTTTGACGGAAATGAATTTTTCTTTTTCTTAGCTATAGCACTAACCATAGGATTTATAATAAACTATCTAGGTAAAAAAATAGAATATTATATATTGGCATTATCAGTAATATTTGCCATAACGGTATATGGAAAAAGTTCGACAATGTTAGCGTACCTAGTAGGGTTCATATTTTATGAGTACATATTAGTATTAATAGCACAAAAAACAGAAAGCGAGAAATACTTAAAAATCTTAGTAGTATTATCGATATTACCACTAGTAATAAACAAAGTATTTGCAATTACTCACCTACATTTATTAGCCTTTATAGGAATATCGTATATGTCATTTAAGACAATACAAATTATGATAGAAATCTCAGATGGTCTAATAAAAGAAAAAATCAGTGCCATAGAATACGTACAATTCTTATTATTCTTTCCAACAGTAAGCGCAGGTCCGATAGATAGAAGTAGAAGATTCATGAGCGAAATGAAAGAAAGAATGCCGAGGACAGAGTACTTAGAATTAGCAGGAGAAGGAGTCTACAGACTAATATTAGGATTACTATACAAAATAGTATTCTCAACATTAAGTTATCATTATTTAGTAGGTTTAACAAACCATGGCACATTTGTCTATTCTATAAAATACATGTATTTATATACATTGTATCTATTCTTCGACTTTGCCGGATACAGCTTAATGGCAGTAGGGAGTAGTAACATCTTAGGAGTAAGAACACCGATGAACTTCAATAAACCATTCCTAAGTATAGATATAAAAGACTTCTGGAATAGATGGCACATAACACTATCTACATGGCTAAGAGACTTCGTATTCTCAAGAGTCTTTATGGAAGCTACAAAGAAAAAACGCTTCAAAAAACGACTAACAACAGCGATGTATGCCTACATGGTAAACATGGTTCTTATGGGATTTTGGCACGGCTTAACAATAAGCTATATAGTATATGGATTTTACCATGGAATACTTATGGCAGGATTTGAGTATTATCAGAAGAAAAGTAAATTTTACAAAAAGAATAAAAATGAAACATGGTACAAAGTACTTAGTTGGTTCATAACGATTAACCTAGTAATAATAGGTTTATATATCTTCTCAGGAGAACCATATAAACTAATAAGCCATGTATTAAAAAAATAATAAAGAGTTAGGAGAACAAGCATGATAAAAGAGCAAGTATTAGAAATGTTAGAAGAAATCTGCGAAGATGAAGTAGTAAGAGAAGACTTAGACATAAACATGAAAGAAGAAGGGTTAATGGATTCTTTAGCTTTTGTAGAAATGTTAGTGAAAATTGAAGAAATCTTTGGACTAAGCATAGCTCCAACAGAAGTAACATATGAAGAAATCGATACGCCAAATAAAGTAATTTCATATATAGAAAATAGGAAATAAAATCATGATAAGATTAAAAGCATTTTTAATATCAATAATATTGGTATTAATTACACTTGTAATTTTAAACATGACCTTTCTAAAGAAGATTGAAACTTATTATAAAACAAATGATAATAGCGTTAGATACAGTACCTCTTTTGAAAAGTACAAAAGTAGAGATATAATAGTAGAAAATATGACACCAAGAACGCTGTTACTATTAGGCTCATCAGAGTTAACTACAACGATTAATGAAAATTATCATCCTAAGAAAATATTTAATTATAATGATTTTAATATTATGCAGGTAGGAGTAGGAAACTCTCAAAATATTATTCACGCAGCAACTATTGGTTCTATAGGGGATGATGTGAGGAATAATGAGATAGTAATGATTCAATCTATTCAATGGTTTGATAATAAGAATGGTATTTTGAAAGATGCATTTTTATCAAGAATATCTAGTGAGCATGTTTATAATACTATGAGAAATGATAAAATAAGCTATCAAACAAAAGAAAAGTTTATAAATAGAGTTATAGAACTTTCAGCTTCTAACAAAGAATTAAATAAAAAATATAAGAGTTATAAACGTTATTTTTTGAAGGATAAGGGAAATGGAGTTACTGAAGAATTTTTGAAATTAGATAATTATTTTTATGTTTTAAAAAATAAATTAAACTTTTATAAAAATAAAGGTAAAGAGAATTATCCGGTTAGTGGTGAAAATACTCCAAATTATAATTGGGGAGAATTAGAAAAACAGGTAACCGAAGAAGCTAAAGAAAGAACTAATAATAACGATTACCAGATTGATAATTCGTACTATGATAAATATATAAGAGCTAAGTATGATCAGTTAAAAAATATTTCTAAGAACACAAAATATGATGATTCTAAAGAATATGAGGATTTAGATATATTATTATCAATTGTAAAAGATTTGAATTTGAATATTAAATTCGCTATTCTTCCTGCTCATGGGAAGTGGAGTGACTATACTGGAATTGGTAGCGAAAAAAGACAAGTTGCTTACAATAAATTAAAAGAAATTGCTAAAAAGAATAATATAGAAGTAATGGATTATTCAAGTAAAGAATATGAAGACTATTATATGTACGATGCAATGCATGTAGGTTGGAGAGGATGGATTGATTTTGAAAGAGATCTTTACAAACTTAAAAAGTAAATTAAGCTATAAACAAAGACTAATACTATGGATATTATTCTTTTATATAGTAATAATGGGAATAATAATATACTGCTTTTTAACGGATTTTTCAAATGTCCAAGAATATGTATATAGTGAGTTTTAAAATAGAAGAGGGGCTGTCCTAAAAGTCCTAAATTTAAAAAGTGTGTATGATAACTCATAGACGCAGGGGGGTATTGATATCTAAATTCATTTTATAAAAGCTTTTTAGATATCTAATAAACTTTGCGGGGGTGACTCGACAGAATCTTGTTTCAAAAGGAATCATGATATTGTTGAGACGCCCCCTTTTTTATTGGCTCTTTGTCAAGTTGCATATAAAAATTGAAATCCGGAGCTGGAATTTTTTCCATGCCCCAGCTTTAGTATACAACCAATATTTCCCAGTTACTACTACTTGTCTTAGCATTAAAGTTGTTATGATGTAAATGTCAATATAAAAATGTACAAAAGTGACAAAATAAAAATGTACAATTATTCAAAACTAACATGATTTTTTAGTCGATAAGAATTACCTATAATAGGTACTACATGGGCATGATGAAGTAACCTGTCAAGTATAGCTGAAGCTACTTTGTCATCACTAAATAATGTAGCCCATTCAGAAAAAGGAATATTAGATGTGGCTATTATGCTCTTCTTTTCATAACGTCGGTCTATTAGTTGGAATAATAACCGCTCATCACCTTTTTCTAAAGGTAAATAACCAATTTCATCTATTATCAGTAATCTATACTTTGAATAGTGTTTTAATCGCTGCTCTAGCCTATTTTCAGCTAGAGCGGCTTTTAAATTCGCTATTAAATCATGACATTTTATAAAGTATGTTGAATATCTAGAACTAGCCGCCAATCTTCCAATTGCTGTCGCTAAATGAGTCTTACCAACATCACTATTACCTATAAATATTAAATTTTTATTGTTTTCTATAAAATTTAAGCTAGCTAAGTTCCTTATTTCTAATTCGTTTATATCAGAATTGAATGAAAAATCAAAATCATCTAATGATCTATTATAAGGAAAATTAGCTACTTTAATTATAGATTCCTTTACATTTTGTTTTTTTACATCTACTTCATAATCTGTTAGTTTTAATAGAATATCTATTACCGACATTGTTCTATTTTGAGTTAGTTCTATTATTTCATCTAGTCTGTGATTGAATTGCTTTAAATTAAGATATTCTAAATTCTCTTTTAATCTAGTATAATTAGATCTATTTGTTATCATTGAACCGTTCTCCTATCATCGCTAGATTTCTTTTAGTTTGTTCTTTTAATCTTTTTTCATCTATATCATTCCAAGTGTGTTTAACAAATTGTTCATAATGAGCTTCTTTATAATTTAATTTTTTCTCACTTATTAAATGACTTACCACCAATTTCATGTTATCATATAGGTATAAATAATTATCTTCTACTTGTAGATTTAGTTTCTTACCTATATATTTAATTGGTACTGAATATTGATTGGACTTGTAAGAAATCATTGCTTGTTTATTTACTTTTACTTGTAGGGTTGTTATTTTATAGCGATTCCTTATTTTCTCATGTGGTAATGGTAGTAAGGAATCTTTTTCTTTTTGTAAACTGATTATTGGAATCTCTCTTGTTGTTTGATGAACTTGTAGGTTCCATCTCATCATTATTTTATTCACCAATTCTACTAATTCTGTATAATCTAACTTACCATTATAAGCGTATATTTCATCTAGTAATTTTACTATATTTTCTACTTTACCTTTTGTTTGTGGTCTGTACGCTATACATGGTTTCAATTCAAATCCCATCTCCTTTGTATATTCTTGAAACTTTATATTAATTACTCCAGATGTCTTAACAGTTCGCGCTTTATCCATTGTAGTTTTCATATTATC